>CALITO010000013.1 GCA_938041455.1 uncultured bacterium
GGAAGTTCACGGTTATGCTCAGGTTGCCATCTACCCTTGAGGGTGGTCGAAAGGGACCCCTCATTATCATATAGTGATAATTGACGGATACGAGATAATCTGTGTTGTGATAGGAGAAGGTGGAGAAGGGGGGATTGAGCGGGCAGACTACCCAAACTTGATAACCTGTGGGGGGGAGGAGCAAACATTATAAGGGGGTGAACTGTAAGTTGTCGTGCTTAATGGACCATCGGAGTGATAATGCTGGGGCTCGTGGACATTTGTCTGCTCCGTTATGTCAACTGAGTCCACAGTGAATCCCGTTACAGGGGAACTGAAATTGGCGATGATATGGAACTCTACCCCTCCAGCAACTGTTCCACTTTTGACGCACTGCCACTGTTGGGGAGAAGCGGTTAAGTCGGGACACCAGCGAGCGTGCAAATCCACCGCAATGGGGTCCGCCCAGGAAAGGGAGACCCCAAGTGCCAAGCTCAATAGGAGGCTACAATACTCCCTCCGAGAGAGAGAGAGAGTAGCCTCTCCAACAACACCGATAACCACTTCCTTAGCATATTAATCCCTCCTCTTTGTTTTTAACCCACCCAAGAAGGGAAGGTTTCCAATCATAATAGTAACATAATATTTAAAATTGTGCAAGTATTTTTGTAGCATTGGTTTTGTTGAATAAACATTTTCGTTTAAAAATTATAACTGCCCTGTCCCCTTTGCGAAGTCAAATTTCGTGTTATAAGCTCTTTGGCTTAATTATTCGACAAAACCTTTTAAACCAATCGTTTTAATTGTTTCCTTGGAGAGTGAGGAGACGAAATCACGCACTACTTTAAAGCGAGTTTCCCCTTCATACTTTCTAAGAAGCCCCAGTAAGGCGGAACCTACCACCGCTCCATCGGCAAAATCCCTCAGCCACCTTATATGAGAGGTCTTGGAGATACCAAATCCTACCGCTACAGGTTTTCCCGTAACCTCTTTTATCCTCGGCACCTTCTCCTCTATATCCTTCGGCAATTCCTCCCTCTCCCCAGTAATTCCCTTTACCGAGACATAATAAATGAAACCAGTCGTTACCCCACCCACTATTTTATACCTCTTTTCGTCGCTAGTTGGGGCTAAGAGAAACACAGTCCGCAAATCGTTTTCTCTAACACTTTCAATTAGTTCTTCAGCCTCTTCGGGTGGGAGGTCGGGGACGATGAGCCCATCCACACCCCTTTCCTTCGCCTCCTGGCAAAGTCTACTCAAGCCATATTGATAAAATGGATTGTAATAGCCCATCAACAGAAGGGGCATTTGAAACCTTTTGCTTATCTCTTTCGCCAACTCCAATATATCCCGTAGGGAGGTGTCCCTCTTCAGAGCGATCTGCATTGCTTCCTGGATTGTTGCTCCATCAGCGAGGGGGTCTGAGAAAGGAACTCCTAACTCAAGGCAGTCCGCTCCACTTTCTACCAATATCTCAACGATTTTCAGCGTTTCCTCCAAGGGAAACTCCCCCCCTGTTAGGTAAAATATAAGAGCAAGTTTGTCATCAGAGAAGAGAGCATCAAGTTTGTTCACTTCTCAGCACCTCCATTGCCTCGCTTATATCCTTGTCTCCCCTGCCGGAAAGATTAACGATGATAATGGTATCTTTTGGACAGCGAGGGGCGAGCTTCAAGCAGTGGGCAACTGCGTGGGCGCTCTCTAAGGCGGGGATAATGCCCTCTAAACGGGAAAGTATCTCAAAAGCTTCCAAAGCTTCCCTATCGTTTACCTTCACATATTCCGCTCGTCCAACCTCTTTATAGAAGGAATGTTCGGGACCAACCCCAGGATAATCAAGTCCCGGAGCTATCGAATGGGTGCTCCTTATCTGTCCTTCCTCGTCCTGAAGTATATAGGTTTTGCTACCATGGAGAAAACCTATCTTGCCCTCACAAAGGGAGGCGGCGTTTCCTTTTTCGTTGCCTCCCCCTTCTACCCCTATGAACTTGACTTCCTTATCCTCAAAGAAGGGGTGGAAGAAACCCATTGAATTGCTCCCCCCACCCACGCAGGCGATTAAATAATCGGGAAGCCTTCCCTCTATCTCTGAAATCTGCCTCTTCGTCTCTTCACCTATGACCGATTGGAAATCCCTGACTATTGCAGGGTAGGGATGGGGACCTACGACGGAGCCCAAAAGATAATAAGTGGTGTCAACATTTGTTATCCAATCTCGCAATGCCTCGTTTATTGCGTCTTTCAAGGTCCTTGAACCACTTGAAACAGGGACTACCTTCGCCCCTAAAAGTTCCATTCGGAAGACATTCAACTTCTGTCTTCTCATATCTTCCTCGCCCATATAAATTACACACTCTAAGCCGAAGAGAGCACACACAGTTGCAGTGGCTACTCCATGCTGACCAGCTCCCGTTTCCGCTATTATCCTCCTTTTCCCCATTTCCATCGCCAAAAGGGCTTGTCCCAAAGTATTGTTTATCTTATGCGCTCCCGTGTGAAGTAAATCCTCCCTCTTGAGGTAAATCTTTGCACCTCCAAGTTCTCTTGTCATCCGCTCGGCGAAATATAAGGGAGTGGGTCTTCCAGCATAATTTTTGAGGTAATAGTTTAGTTTCTCCTTGAATTTTCTCGAGTTCTTGGCGCGTTGATAGCTTCTTTCAAGCTCCTCCAGAGCGGGAATCAGGGTTTCGGGAACAAAGCGTCCCCCGAAGGGACCGAAGTATCCTTTTCTCTCCATTTTCTAATCACCTCCATAAACCTTCTCAATTTGGTCTCGTCCTTTTTCCCCGGATATGCTTCCACTCCGCTTGATACATCAACAGCGTAGGGACGAAATATGCTGAGCACAAGTTCCAGATTATAAGGATTGAGTCCGCCGGCTAAGATAACGGGTGTATCACAACGAAAATCCCTCAATAAATTCCAATCAAAGGGTTGTCCCCTCTTTGGGCTGTCTAAGAGGAAAGCTGATGCCTCGTATTCCTTTAACTTTTCCAAATCCCCTTTGTCCTCGATTTTGAACGCCTTTATCACCTTCCCTGAGAAAAGTTTGCAATATTGGGGAGGTTCATCCCCATGGAACTGAAGGACACAAATACCGCAAAGCGAGGAAATTTCCTTTACCTTTTGGATGTCCTCGTTTGCGAATACGCCGACGGTTGTTATGAATGGGGGAAGCCTTTTGATTATCTCCCTTGCCATCAGGGGTTCTATCCTTCGGGGAGAGGGAGCAAATATGAAGCCGAGAGCATCTGCACCCAGTTCTACAGAGAGCATAGCATCCTTCAAATTGGTTATCCCACAGATTTTAACCCTTAGCATAACCCAAAAGTTCCTTCACTTTTTTCTTGACATCTTTAGCCCGCATTATCGCTTCACCCACTAAAAAAGCCCTTATCCCCGCCTTTCTCAACTCTTCTATCTGTCCCCGTTCCTTTATCCCGCTCTCTGCGACAACCAACAAATGGGGGGGAAGCTCTTCTTTGAGCTGGAAAATCCTTTCCATATTCACCTGAAAATTGCCCAAATCTCTGCTATTTATCCCTACCATATCTAATGGTAAACCTTTGATCTTCTCCCAATCCTCCCTATCGTGAATTTCCACGAGACATTGAAGCCCCTTTTCCTTTGCTATATTGAAAAATTGGGCAAGCTTTTTCTGAGGTAAGCAGCGGGCTATGAGAAGGATAGCATCCGCTCCAAATTTCTCTCCGAGTTCTATTTGAAATTCATCTATTATAAAATCCTTCATAAGGATGGGAAGATTGGTCTTGGATTTAATCATTGGCAGAAAGTTAAGGGAACCACAGAAGAAATCTTTATCGGTGAGGACGGACAAAGCAGAGGCTCCCCCAGCCTCCATCTCTTGAGCCAATTCCACTGGTTCAAAATCCCCCCTTATTATGCCAACTGAGGGAGAACATTTCTTCAATTCACATATAAGGGCTGGGTCCTGGGAGAGGAGGGCGGATTTGAAATCTCGTCGGGGAAGGGTAGAAGATGATAATGAAATGGGGAGCCTCTTCAGAAGTTCTATCTCCTCCCTTTTCTTTTTCAGAATCCTTTCAAGAATTCCCATCGCTCTCTACCTCCCTACTAATTCTCCTCAGGGTTTCCAATACATTCATTGTTCTACCTGACCTAAGTGAATCTCTTGCTATCTCTACTCCCTCTTTCAAGTTTCTGGCGAGGCCGGCTACTACCAGAGCGGCAGATGAGTTGAGGAGGACGGCATCCAAAGGGGGACCGGTTATTTCAAAAGAAAGTATTAATTGGGCTAATTCCACATTGCTCTCTTTGTTTCCCGCCCTTAGCAACTCCAAGGGATAGCGAGGAATCCCGAATTCTTCAGGTTCTATTAGGTATTCTTTGATGCCACCATCCACTATTTCACTAACTTTTGTAGGGGCGGAGAGGGAGATCTCGTCCATTCCCTCCATACTACTTACGATCATAGCCCTCTCAACGCCCAATTTGAGGAGCACGGAGGCGATGAAGGAAGTAAGAGTGGGGGAAAAAACGCCCAGAAGTTGTCTTCTGACCCTTGCGGGATTGGTGAGGGGCCCCAAAATATTAAAGACAGTTCGCACCCCTAGTTCTCTTCTCGGACCAGCAACAGTTTTCATCGCCGGATGGTAGAGGGGGGCGAAGAGGAAGGCGAAGTTGCATTCATCCAGAGCTCTGTGAGCGAGGGTAGGGGGCATATCGATCTTCACTCCAAGAGCTTCCATAAGGTCAGCGCTTCCACAGAGGGAGGAAACGGAACGATTCCCATGTTTGGCTACTTTGACCCCTGCCCCAGCCACCACGAGGGCGGAAAGGGTGGAAATGTTCAGCGTTCCTATTCCATCCCCACCTGTTCCGCAGGTATCTATAAGCTCACCCGAGTAATCTAAGCGAAGCGATTTATCCCTCATTGCCCTCGCAAATCCCGAAACCTCCTCCTCAGTTTCACCCTTCATACGCAAAGCGATGAGGAATGCTCCTATTTGGGCTGGAGTGGCTTGCCCCTCCATTATGAAACTCATAACCTCATAAGATTCTTCTGAACTAAGGGTATTCCTTCCCAAGACCTTCTCCAAAATCTCCTTAAGCATTTTCCTACCTCCTTTCTAAGAAATTTCTCAAAAGTTCCTTGCCATACTGGGTGGCTATGGATTCCGGATGGAATTGTAATCCCACTATATAGAAATCCTTATGCTTCACCGCCATCACCTCTCCCTCCTCCGCCCAAGCGAGAAGTTCCAAACAGGAAGGTAATGTATCCCTTCTTATCGCCAGGGAATGGTAGCGAGTAGCTTGGAATGGGGAGGGAATTCCCCTGAAAATATGTTTGCCGGTATGATAAATGAGAGAGGTCTTCCCATGCATCAATCTTTTGGCACTTACCACTTCCCCACCAAAGGCATAGCCAATTGCCTGATGCCCGAGGCAAACACCCAGTATAGGTGTTTTCCCCGCGCAATGTCTTATAAGTTCAACACATATCCCCGCCTCTTCTGGTCTCCCAGGCCCAGGGGATATCACGATAGATGAGGGATTCATAGCATCCACATCCTCAAGGGAAATTTGGTCGTTGCGAAAAACTTCCAATTCGCATCCCATCTCCCCCAAATATTGCACAAGGTTATAGACGAAAGAATCGTAATTATCTATCACCAAGATTTTCATAGATATCTCTCCTCATATTGGTGGAGTGCTTTGAGCAGTGCTTTCGCCTTGTTCTCTATTTCGAGCAATTCCCTTTGAGGAAGGGAATCGGCCACTATACCAGCTCCAGCCTGAATAAACACCTTGCCCTTATAGAAGATAGCCGTCCTTATAGTTATGCAGGAATCTAAGTTACCGTTAAAACTGAGGTAGCCTACAACCCCAGCATATGGTCCCCTTCTCACTGGTTCAAGCTCCTCTATTATCTCCATAGCTCTCACCTTGGGGGCTCCCGAGACGGTTCCTGCGGGAAGGGAAGCCTGGAGGGCGTCCAAGGCGTCCCTATCTTCTCGTAGTTTGCCCTCCACATAGGAAACGATGTGCATAACATGGGAGTAGCGTTCTGTGACCATAAATTGAGGGACTTTCACACTTCCATATTCGCACACTTTCCCCACATCGTTTCTCGCAAGGTCAACGAGCATAAGATGCTCCGCTCTCTCTTTTTCGTCCTCCAGCAAATCCATCTCCAGTTCTTTGTCTTCCTCTGGTGTTCTTCCCCTTGGCCTCGTTCCCGCTATGGGTCGTTGAAATACAACACCGTTATGCACTCGCACCATAATCTCGGGCGAGGAACCCACCATAACCAAGTCGCCCATTTTGAGATAGAACATATAAGGGGAAGGATTTATGCTGTGGAGTATGCGATACACATCAAAAGGGTCGCCGGCAAAAGGAAGGGAGAATCTGCGTGAGAGGACAACTTGGAAGATATCGCCTCGCTCTATGTATCTTTTTGCCCTTTCTACCGCCAATATAAACTCCTCATCACTTATGCTCACTTCCAGGTCTCCCAAGTAGCTTCTCCCTGGAGCGGAGCCCCTTGGGGAATGGGAAGCGATGTTTGTCAGCATCGCCTTAATTTCCTCTATCTTCCTTCTCCCTTCCTCATAGGCCTTATCTGCACCCTCGTTAACTTCCGCCATATGGACTATGGTCAGTTCCCTCTTTAAGTGGTCTATCATCAGGATAGTCGGGAAAAGCATCATTATTGATGTGGGCAAGCGGAGGTCATCTCTCTGGAAGGAAGGGAGTTTTTCCCAAGCTCGCACCGCATCGTAGCTTATGTAGCCCACAGCACCCCCCATGAAAGGAGGTAAGTCCCTGATTAGTGGTGCTCTTTTGTTGAGGACCCTCTTGCGCAGTAGGGGGATGGGGTCTTCACCGTTTTGGGTAACCCAGACGGCGGTGGGTTTGCAACCGAGGAAGGAGTATCTGCCAAGCACTTCTCCCCTCTCCGCGCTTTCCAGAAGGAAAGCATATTTTTCCCTCCCCCACAGTTTGCGGAAGAGGGAGATGGGGGTTTCCTCATCGAAGAGGAAAGATTCCCAGACCGGGATTATCCTGTAATTACTTGCCAAGTTTTGGAACTCTTTTTCGGTGGGTTCCAAAACTATCACCTCCTTAAAAAAGAAGCCACGGGCTTTTACCCGTGGCTTATATGGAGGTGGCAAGTTCTGGCTTACCCGCAATCAGCCACGGGTAATGCCCGCTGGGGGGCATACCCGTGGCTGTTTATTCACCTATTTAGCCCTCGGATATGCCCCCTTCATCCATTGCCACCACCAATTGATGGCAGGTATGAAGGGGTTTTCCATTTTTAATCATAAATAATAATAACATAGCTTATTTTTTTGTCAACAAAAAGTTCGTTGAATAATTCAAGGGAAGGAACCGCTCAAGGGGAGAATGTTGTTTACCTTTCACCTTTATTCAACAAAATCCAACAAAACAAATGTTGACGAGGAAAGGGGGAAAAGGAATAATTAAAAATAGGATGAAAATCGGGATAATGGGCGGAACTTTCGACCCCATTCATATAGGGCATCTTGTAGCTGCCGAGGAGGCAAGAGCAGTCTTCGGGCTGGATAAGGTTATTTTCGTGCCCAACTATCAGCCTCCTCATAAGCCGGGTGTTCCCATAACCGATCCCGAGCACCGCTATGCCATGGTGCTCCTTTCCATCTATACTAATCCTTACTTTGAAGTTTCCCGAATAGAGATAGAGCGTGGCGGTCCCTCCTACGCTATTGACACCGTTAGGGAGTTCAAAAAACTTTACCCTGAAGCGGAGGTATACTTCATAACGGGAGCAGATGCTATAGCGGAGATACTTTCCTGGAAGGAAGGCAAAGAAATTCTCCAGCTTTGTAAGTTCATAGCGGTTACTCGTCCGGGATATGATATAGAGAGAGTGAAGGAAAAACTTCGCCCTCTTGATGATAAAGTGGAGTTCCTTAAGATAACAGAAATAAACATCTCCTCAACCGAGATAAGGAAGCGGGTAAGGGAAGGGAAACCCATCAAATACCTTGTTCTGGACACCGTGGAAAACTACATCTACAAGCATGGTCTCTATAGCGGAGGGAAATGAAATTGAGGAAGCTTTTATGGACAGGCATTATCATCTTGATTTTGATGCCCGCGAGTTTCTTCGCAGGATTTTACCTGGGGAAGAGCAATCATACCTTTTCGCTTTTGCCAACTTCTTTTTCTCCTGAGGGGACAATTACATTCTTGATAGTAGGTATGGACCAGGGCATAGGAATGCCCAAGGGCGAAGGGAGGAGCGATACAATATTAGTGGGTTCTCTTGACTTGAGAAATTCCAAAGCTTTCTTACTTTCTATCCCAAGAGATACACGGCTTTATATTCCCGATGAGGGACACGAGGATAAGATAAACGCGGCGATAGTAGTAAATGGCATAAAGGCAACCCAGAAAGCAGTAAGCAACTTATTAGGGGTGCCGATAAATTACTATGTTAAAGTAAGGGTGGAGGGGTTTGAGAGAATAGTGGACCTTTTGGGAGGGATAGATATATATGTGGACAGAGATATGCATTATGTGGATAAAACTCAGAAGCTTTATATAAATTTGAAAAAGGGATACCAACATTTGAATGGCTATCAAGCAATGTGTTTTGTTCGTTTCCGCCATGAGGCATTGGGGGATTTAGCAAGGGTAAAAAGGCAGCAGAGGTTCATCCTTGCCCTTATCCAGAAAATTTACTCTCCCTCAGTCCTTTCTCATCTCCCCTCTTTATTAAGGGAGATTTACAAAAATGTTGAGACTAACTTCACGCTGGGCGACCTTCTTTTCCTTGCCCAAAAATTCAAGGACCAGATGCCCCTCGTGGAAACGGATATCTTGCCCGGCGAGCCCCGGACAATAGGTGGCATAAGTTATTATGAACCGGATATTGATAATCTGCAATTCATCGCCCAACGCCTCTTGAACCCCGTTTCCGAGGAGAGTGGTCCCATAGTAGAAGTTCTGAATGGAAGCGGTGTGCCAGGAGCAGCTGCTAAGGCCGCGGAGAAACTATCCCAACTTGGTTTCAATATCTCCTACATAGGCAATGCGGATACATTTTCCAATCACAAGACCCTCATATTAATCCACAGGGAAGGAATGAATGCGTCGGCAAGGCTGATCCGAGAGATACTGGGTTGTGGAGAGACCAGAGAAGATAATAGTTCTTCCAGAAGCGATTTCACGATTATAATAGGGAAGGACTTTTCCCCTTGATTAGTTCCTGCTAAAATTAATCAAAAATCAAAGAAAGGAGGGAATTAACTGGAAGAAAAGAAGAAATCTAAAAGGGGTAGAAGCCCCAAGAGTAAAGCGAACTTATTGGCAAAGGTTTTAGAGAAGAAAAAGGCGGAGAATGTAGTGCTCATTGATATAAGAAGTAAAACTATAGTGGCTGATTATTTTGTGATTTGTTCGGCTAACTCGGATACTCATGCGAAGGCGTTGATAGAAGCGGTGGAGGAGAGATTGAAAAGGAACGAGAGCGGACCGGTGGCGATTGAGGGAGGGGGACCCCTAAGATGGTCCCTCATAGATTGCGGTGATGTGATAGTGCATATCCTCTCACCTGAGGCAAGGGAATATTATAACCTGGAGGAGTTATGGGTTGATTGAGGAAGAAAAGGAGAAATTACTCCGATTCGCCCTCCTCTATTTAAGAAGAGGAGAGATAAAGAAAGCGCTTTCTGCCTGTGAGCAGATTTTAGAAGCGGACCCTCATAACCCCGCTGCTTTGGAATTATTAGGGGATATAAAAGCCGGTCAGAGGGAACTACGGGAAGCTCTGGAGCTTTATAAAAGGGCAAAGGAAAATAATCCCTCTCCTGGGGAGGTGGAGAAGAAGATAGCAAGGACGATCCTGCGCATCGCGGAAGAGGAAGGTAAATTTGACCTCAAGTTAGAACCCATAAAGAAATTGCCTCTTCTTTCGGGATTCCTTTCCCTGGTTTTCGCCGGCCTGGGGCAATTTTACAATGGAGACATCTCAAAGGGAATAGCGGGAGTAATACTCTCCTTCCTCTTCCTCACCTTACCATTTCTTCTAAAACGCCCCGAGTTTCTCATCGCTTGGTTTCTTCTCAACATCGGTTTCGCTTTGGAAGCCCACAGCAGAGCTAAGAAGATGTCTGCTAAAGAGGAAGAAAGGAAGGAACAAGATACACAGGAGTAAGGCGGCGTTTTTGTTCACATATTTTTTGACATCTTTAAGGAAGGATATCTAGGGCTATCTTTTCCTCCTCCAGCCAATAAAGGGAGACGAGGCCCTGACATGAGGGGCAAACCCCTATTGGTTCCTCCTCCGATAAGAAAAGGGGCTCGCCACAACGAGGGCAGATCCTGAGTTCTCCATTCCCATTTAGTCATCACTTCCTTTCTTTTTCCGGTAATCCTCTATGGCCGCTCTGATACCCTGCTCAGCTAATAGGGAGCAGTGATATTTTATCGCTGGTAAGCCGTCCAAGGCATCTGCTACCGTTTTGTTGGTTATATTCAAAGCCTCGTTTATATCTTTCCCTTTCACTAACTCAGTAACCATAGAAGATGTGGCGATCGCGGCAGCACAGCCAAAGGTTTGAAACTTACAATCCACTATTTTCTCATCCTTCACCTTTATATATATGACCATAACATCTCCACACATAGGGTTCCCCACTTTCCCCACTCCATCTGCGTCCTCTATCTTTCCTACATTTCGAGGGTTACGAAAATGTTCCAAAACCTTCTCGGTATATTCCAACATCCTGTATCACCTCATGCGTATTCCAACATTTTCTCCAGAGCTTCCCTGGAGCGAGATATTATCTCTTGGGGAAGCTCTATTTTATATTTCTCGTAAAGCAGGGAGTTGTAGACATCCTCCAATCTCGTCAATTTCATATTTCTGCACATAAGGGCGCGGGGAACGAAAAACTTCTTTTGAGGGTTTTCCTTTCTCAAGCGATGAAGGAGCCCCACCTCTGTGCAAATTATGAACTTTTTCCCTTCACTTTCTTTGGCATATCGGAGCATCTGAGAAGTGGAGAGGACTGCGTCTGCCAAATCCAAGACATCGGGGTCGCATTCAGGGTGGGCGAGGACAATAGCGTCAGGATGTCTATTTTTTGCTTCCTTTACTTCCTTGCGCTTTATCCTCTTATGAAGGTAGCAAAAGCCATCCCAAGGAATGACCTTTTTCCCATCGACGAAGCGGGCGCTCCAGAGGGCGAGGTTCCTATCCGGGACGAATAATATCTCCTCCCCATCTATGTTCCTTATCACTTTAACCGCGTTAGCGGAAGTGCAACACACATCCGCCTCTGCCTTTACATCCGCATTCGTATTAACATAGGCGACAACCTTTATTCTTGGGTGGTTCTTCTTGAAATCCCTTATTTCTTCAACTGTTATCATTTCCGCCAGGGGGCAGAGCGCCTCGGGGCGGGGAAGAAGAACGGTCTTTTCCGGGGAAAGGATTTTCGCCGTCTCCGCCATAAATTTAACCCCGCAGAAGACCACTAACCGATTCTCCATCTGCGCTACCTTCTTGGAAAGTTCCAGACTATCACCTACGAAGTCCGCTACATCCTGCACCTCGGGAAGTTGGTAATTGTGGGCAACTATCAAGGCGCCCTTTTCCTTCTTTAAATATAAAATCCTATCTATTAGCTCCACCGGTTCATCCCTCCCAGAAGGGGGATACCCTTCTCAACTCCTCAACTATAGGTGGGAGGACCTCACTTACCTTCTCCACATCTGCCTCCCTGTTGAATTTCCCCAAGCTGAAACGTAAGGAGCCATGGGCTACCTCCGGAGGGATACCCATAGCGAGTAGGACATGGGAAGGCTCTAAAGAAGCGGAGGTGCAGGCGGAACCGGAGGAGGCACAAATTCCCTCTTTATCTAAGTTCATCAACATGGATTCCCCTTCCACATATTTGACGCAAATTGAGAGGGTGTTGAATAGCCTTTTTTGGGGATGCCCATTTACTATTATCTCGGGAATTTTTTGAACCAATTTCTGTTCGAGTTTATCCCTCAACTTCTTAACTCTCTTCTCCTCCTCTTCCATCTCCCTCTGAGCAAGCTCTGCTGCCTTGCCCAAACCCACAATGCCGGGAACGTTCTCGGTGCCCGCTCTTCTGCCTTTTTCCTGCTCTCCTCCATTGATAAAGGGAAGGATTCTTACTCCCCGCCGAACATACAAAGCACCCACACCTTTCGGCCCGTAAAATTTATGAGCGGAGAGGGAAAGGAGATCAACCCCTAAATCATTGACATCAACTGGTATTTTCCCCACTCCCTGAACCGCGTCAGTGTGGAAATAGACACCGTGTTTTTTTGCTATCTCTGCTATAATTTTGATGGGCTGGATAGTGCCAACTTCATTATTAGCAAGCATTATGGAGATAAGAATCGTCTGGGGAGTGATGCTCTTTTCTAAGGCTTCTATATCTACTACTCCCCATCTATCCACAGGTAGATAGGTAACTGGAAAGCCTTGTTTCTCCAAGAATTTACAAGCATTGAGGACGGCATGATGTTCTATTTGGGAAGTTATGATGTGCTTCCCTTTGTCTTGATTAGCGTAAGCTACGCCTTTCAAGGCGAAGTTGTCTGCTTCCGTGCCGCCCGAGGTGAAAATTATCTCTCGTGGGTCGGCATTTAGCAGTTTTGCCACTCTCTCTCTGGCTTGCTCAACTGCATTTCTTGCCCTTTGAGCGAGGGAATAGATTGAAGAGGGGTTGCCATATTCCTGGCTGAAGTAGGGAAGCATCTCTTCAAGAACCCGCTCATCGGTGGGAGTAGTCGCATTGTAATCCATATAAATCAATTTAAACACCTCCTAAGGCGAGCTGTCTCCTTGTTAATTCGCCGAGAGTTTTATTCTTAAAAACCTTCTCTAAAGCAAGGGAAGCCTCTTTCCAAAGTTCCCTTACCCCGCAGAAAGCGACTCTCTTGCAGTAATGGGGATGGTCAAGACAGGGGACAAGGGAGAGAGAACCTCCCATACTCTTCACTATATCCAAGAGGGAAATTTCTTCAGGAGGACGGGAGAGGACATATCCCCCTCCCGGACCCCTCACGCTTATCAGGAATCCGCTTGTTTCAAGGGCATATGCTATCTGCCTCATATATCTTAGGGGTATGGATTGACGCTGAGCGGCCTTCTCCAACTTCACAGGGCCTTTGCCCCAGTGGAGGGCTATCTCCAACATCAACCTCATACCGTAGCGCACCCTTGTGGATAGTTTCATTGGTTTTCTCCTCCTAATAGTTTATTTTTTTGATAAACTTTGTGTATTATTATAACCTAAAAAAGAAAAAAGTCAAAAGATAAAAAATTCGGGAATCGCGGGGGGCAGAATACATTGTATCTTACCCCTCTAGTAAGGGGTGAACAAAGACCTCAGTCTTTTTCCCTTTTAGCGAAAACGCAGGGCATAAAGGTCGGCATCCTGAAGCAGGAACCTCATGCGAATCACCCTTCCGGCAAGTTTGCTTAAATCCGAATTGTTCGCCCACTGGACTTTTCCCTCTATTTCGTCACCGTAAATCTCAAGACAATCATCCAGCGCGAAGCCAGGGATTGGTTTGCCCTCTGCGTCCAATATTTCAACGAGTATTTTGCCTCCAGCTGATGTAGAATAATTGAGCAGAAGCTCTTTACCTTTAAACTTCAAAGGATAGGTGATGAACTCGCCTCCTTGATAATCCCCATAGAGCGAAACGAAGCCATCGATGCGCAATGTGAAGCGGCGGAGCCTATTGTCTTTTCCTGGGTATCCCTCACTTGAATAAATGGAGAGCTCTCCTGGAGCACCAGGGAGATCAGATTTAGTGAGTAAAATTCCCCAAACAGTCATATTGTTGCGGTGGACCCAGCGCTCGGATATTGGACCAGGGCGGATGAAGGCTTCCAACCAGCGGTGCCAATGTATGCCATCCCTGCTCGTCATAAACACCCCATCGGACAATCCACCGCTAATTACCTTCTTTCGCTCAGGGAAGAACCTCATAGGGAAGCCAAGGTAGATGTGGGGGGCACGGAAATAGGGGATTATGGCGTTTGTGTAAAGATGTTCCAAAGGAGCGTTTCCATAGTCAAGGAAACGAGGCTCAGCCCAATGAATGAAGTCTTTGGAAGTAGAAGTCATAATGTCCCTATAGCCCTCACGGAATTCCCGATAGAACACAACATAGCATTCCCTTACTTCATCCCAGAAAGCAAGGTTTTGAGAATCAAAAGCCCCTTTGGTTATGATAGGTTCGTCTCTCATTAACTCCCAGTGTATGCCATCGGGGGATTGGAAGGCGTAGAGTCCTCCTTCTCCCCGTCCCAGCGCCTTATAGCGAGCTTCTGATGGGCAGTCGGGGTTTTTGTCTTTGAAAGGGGTGAAGTTGTGGGTGCCGATCCCCTGCCAAATAATGTTATTTCGCTTTGAGCCGTTGAATTCAAATAGACCCAACTCGGGTTTGGCCCAGTGAATACCATCCTTGCTCTCCGCGTAGCAGGTGAACTCGGGGTGGGTTTCCCTCCAACTCTCGGGGTCGTGGTCGGAGCCTCGGTAATACATTCGGAAGATGCCTTCGTCTTCAAAAACCGTTACATAGCCACAAGTATTCCCCTCCCAGGGTTTATCAAATGTCATCGCAATTTCTCGTGGTATGGGATGGTGGAGTTTGAAATGAACACCTTCCTTCCGCTCTATAAGCCAATCGTCCACAAAGAGTTCCCAGCGTGAACCGATATCCCTTATAACCATCTCGCTTGACAAACATGTTACACTTATAGGAAAGAAAAGCATTAATCTATAAATCATATCCCAACACCTTGCTTCTTATTTTTCCAATCTCATAAGCCCACTTAATTCCCCCTTCGCCCTATCCAGGTCGTCGCTCAAAAGGAGCAAAGTCCACCGCTCGGTTGAGGAAATATTTATGGTTATGTGGTCGCTTGTTTGCTTTATGAGTGGGGTGGATATCTTTCTCCATTTCCCGTTTTCTATCTCTCCACTTTCTCCTTCAAGCTTCGTCCTGTCTTTCCTTTTAATCTCTATACTCCCTTCTTGCAAGGGAATGATTAGAAGGGAGTGCGATTCCTCAACACCTCTTTGATCGAGGGAAAGAAGGATGAAGTGCCCATTACCCTTCACTATTTCTTTCCCGTTTAGTCGCACCTTTCCCTGCCCCTCAACCCCGAGCAATCCCTCTTTGGAAGATAAGTGGAGGAAGCCGGTTGACCTCTCGGCAAGCTCTATTTCTACATTTCTCCATTTAAGGCTCCGAGACTCGCCGTAGTTGACGAGGGTCAAAGTTATACCGCCCTCAAGGGTGGGAATGGCGAAAGCAAGAAGGTCTTTGCTCTCTGGTTTTATATCCAATTCTTTTATTCCCGCCATGTTCAAGACTCGTTTGTAAAGCTCGTAAACCTCGCCCTTCATCTCCACTGGCTCAGGCACATAGAAAACTTCTCCCTTGCCAACTATGTTCCTTATGATGCCCTCTTCCTCTTTACCTACTACTATGCTCCTCCTTTCCCCTTTCTCCTTAAAGTTCTCGTCTCTATCAATCTCACCACTTATGTAAAGATTTCCTCCCCTTTGGAGAAAATCCAAAAGCAAGGAAAATGTTCTATGGGAGATGGCATAAGGGGAGGGATATAAGACAAGTGAGGCATCTTTTAGCAGGGGAAGTTTGTCCTCTGTGACGATTTCAAAATTTACTTTTAACTGAAGAAGAGCTTGAATAGCTCTGCGAAATGCGGAGTGGAATTTTGTTCTTTCCCCTGAACTGTAGCCTGTTTGGGGAACGAGGAGGAATACTTTTGGCTTCTGATATTTCGGATGGACTGAGCCGAAGAGGAGCGCCATCGCCCGCATCACATAGCCTGCTTGGCGGGGGGCATAATCGGCGTGGAGGAGCCCGAAGGGGAAGATACCTTCCATAGGGTCTCTCCAGTGCCAGCTATTGAGAAAGGAGGCACCTTGCCCGAAGGTTAAATGGGTGAGAAAGAGGAACCTACGGTTATACTCCTCTGTGGGCTCGTGTCCATATCCCTCAAAGCCGGGATGGTTTCTCGCTCCACACTCCCCTATGCTTAAAGGTTTCCCCAGCCATTGCATATCCATTTCCTTTAACTCGAGGGGGAAGACCTTCAAATCGCCGTAATAATGGCGATTTGTGAAGTCCATATCCTGAGAGAGAAGGACTGGGTCGTGGATTACATCGTCCCAGCCGAAGCCTTGCAGGCATCCTACAGTTATCAGAAGGGAGGGGTCTTTGCTCTTCATCGCCTGATAAAGTCTATCATACCAATTCTTCTGCCAGCGGAGATAAAACTCATTGGTATCCCTTGCTCGCACATCGTTTAGATCTGAGGATAAAGGACCAATTTTTATTTCCTCAAAACTTTTTTCCTTCAATTGCTCCCCCCAAGCTTCTTTAAGCGCCGCAAAAGTTCCATATTTCTCCCTGAGATATCTTTGGAATTCCTCTCTATGCGGAGGAGAGTCCTCCCTCCTCAGGGACGGCTCATTACAGAGGTCTACTATAAACAGCTTGACCGCCTTGTATCTAAGAGCTATCTCTCCCGCAGTTTTCTCCTCTTCTTCAAGAGCCCCTCTATCAAGGGAGTTCCAGAGATTTGGGGAAGCGAAGAAGACCACATTATGTTTCTGGGCTAAATAGACGAGGGCATCATTTGCCCTCTTTGCTCTCTCCGTTTCCCTCTGACTGAAAGGCCAAAAAACTCTTGATATATGGAAGCCCCAATCTTCCATAAGTTGAAAGTCTCTTTCCCAGGCGAGGGGAGAGCAGGCTGTTACGCTATCTATCTGTCCCCACCAACTTTGAGCACCAATTAGAAAATGGGGCTTGTTCCCAAAGTAGATATAGGAATCCTTTATCCTGGGTCTTTCTCCTCGCATAAGATTTTCCTGCCAGATGACGAAGGCGTTATCCATCTCGTCTATTTTCTCTCCATTTTCCCACAGTTCATACCTTAAATAGCAGAAATCCCTTCTTTCCTTTTCTTCTATCGGATAATCTTGGACGAGTTCTTTTATTTCTCCCCTTTTGAGCTCTACTTCTATCTCCTTACTCCAATCTTGTTTCCCTTTCTCAAAGCCCAACTCGAACCTGACCTTGCACCTTTTATCCACGTTTCCCATATTGGCTATCCAAACCCTCAATTTAGCGCTCTCCCCCGGACGGTAGCAAGCCCATTCAGTTCCGCCCCCATAGAGATATAACTTATTTATGAGGCTCTCTACAATACGAGGAAGGAAAGGGAGGAGTCCGTCTTTTCCGAAGATATCTTTATTATCCACACCGAAGATAGCCCAGCTCGAGCCCCTAAAGTAGCCATCGTAATTGTGAATAATGCTGGCGAGGTATCCTCTGAAGCGTCCCTGGGAATCATAAGAGTTGAGCAAGGGGATGAGACGGGCGACATTGGGACCGAATCCATGCCCTGCTCCCTTTCCGATTGGTCCAACTGCAGCGAAGCCCGCGAAGGGTCCTTTAAGGCTGAAATCTTTAGGTATAATTGTCTGCCCCTCTGCGGATTTTGCTATTTCAGCGTTTTCCAGAGGATGCGAAGGGTCAAAGACACCTATCTGCTCGGGAGCCGGCCACATAGCATCCTGAAGCCTACCCAAACGAGTGTTTACCACTTCCTGAAAGAGCATTTCTTCACCCCTTGGGTCGAGCATAACCCCTATATCCTTCACTGCAAATTCATAGCTCTTCCCTTCCTGAGCTATCTCTACAGATATTCCGAACGAGAGATGGTCTGCGTTCTCCGGGCGGAAATGGTCCCCACTGCCCCCTCTTCCCACTGAGGGATTATCAGGCCAGTATTCAAGGTCACCGACGGAGATATAATATTCTTTCCATTCGGGGGTTAGGCTAACCGCTGTGCGCCAACGGGAACCGTCCTTCTCCTGCCATTCAAAGAATAATTTATCCATCCCTTTCCCTCTGGCTTTGAAAGTGGTGATGATATACTTGGCAGGGAATTGGGAAGGGTCAACGGGAGGAGAGGCGATGGTAGTCCAACCTCGCAATTCCTCAATATTCACTTGAAGGAAATTTTCGCCGCTTTTGTCCTTAAGAATTTCGTATCCCGCCTTACCCGCGGGGAAACTAAGCCACCATTTTTCCCCAGCCTGAAGGGGAAAAAGGAGATGTTTTTCCCCTTTTGGTATCGGTATGTCACTTTTCTCATACCATCTTCCCTCCGCGAAGAAAAGGGGTGTATCAAAAGCATATCCACCAATCGTTATCATACTACCTCCACCGTTGAGAAATTGCCTTATCGCCTGGGTTGCGGAGGCAGGGAAATAAGGACCATAGGGGAGAATGAGAAGGTCGAAGTTTGTAGGAGAAAGGATGAAGGGATTAGTGAGTTCCACTCGCCCGAGAAGATAGGGCTTATAGCCTGCTTCCCGAAGAGTATCACACATATCCTCTATTGAAGGAGTCCCTTTGGTTTTGGGAAAACTCTCTTCAAAGAAAATCGCTATATCTTTGCCTTTTTCCCTTCCTTGTTTCATTTTCTCTATGAACTCCTTTCCCTCCTCTTTGCCTTTTTCAAGTTTTACCAAAAGTTCCTCATCATATAGGGAAGGAGCATAAGGGGTAGGTTCATCGCCGAATTGGAGTTGGACATCGTCAAACCATACAGTGCCGTGGCCGTTTATGAGGAGGATGACCCTCATCCGGGTTGTTCCAGGGGGGACGATGGCATTAGTTTCAATGCGTTTCCAATCGTTGTCGCCCCTCAGCTTCTCTTCGCTGTCTTGAAAAGCAATCCTCCTATCACCTTGAAAGAAATTTAGAGAACAATAGGCGCCGGCTCCTCCCCGCACATCCTTCGTCTTTACATAAACGCTCAAGGTAAGATGTTGATTGCGTGGGGATAGGGGGAACTCTTGGTAGACGGAATACCAACCAAGAGGGGCATCGGGAGATATTGAGATGCGTAGTGATGCCCTACCTGAGTGGGAAACGCTCCAGTCGGTTAACGCTTCGCCCTCCATAGGTAGGTTAAAATACCATTTGAGGGGAGGAACTCCTTCTCTTAAAGGAAATTCGAAACTGGAATTGGGGAGGAGATTTTCAGCATAGAGAGAAATCCAGATCGAAGGAAAACATATAACGAGCACTATCACTCGCCATATCATATCCCTCTTCAAGAAGCCGTTCTCTGATTTCAACCGCTTTGTGTTATGAGAAGCAAAAGGGCTTTATAGAGTCCGTAGCCGAAGAAAAGAAGCCCAAAAGCCATCAGGATAACGGGTAGGACGATACTGGGAGCAGTGACCCGGCTACGGGGAGACACATAGACCTGCACTCGTAATATCAATATTAAGACCCAGATCACTAGGCCTAATGATAAAATTGTAAAACCCTGAGCTGCGAGAATGAAGCCTTCCAATTCCAATAGGGTTACCCCCTTTCTTCAACGTTTACAAGTTCTCTTAAGAATTTTGCTACTCCTTGCCAAAATTAGCAAGGGGAAATCTCTATTTTATAGCATACTTCATCAGAAGACACCACTGGCGATAAAAGCGGGGGAGTAAAAACCGCTTCTCTTATACATCGCTATACATCGCCTCTGAGGAAGGAATAATTGACAAATGTGGAAGGTCCTCTAAAATAAATAAGCAAAAAGGAGGGAAAAAAGTATGCGTCGTGGCTTAGCTATATTTATAGGCTTATTGATAGTTATCGCTCTTATCGGGGTAGGGATTTGGTATTCCCAGCGGGGAAAGAAACAGAGGATTCTCATCGGGGTAAGCCTGCTCACGAAACAACATGTTTTCTATAGGGATTTGGAGCAAGGGATGAGGGAGGAAGCGGAGAAAAGGGGAGTTGAGCTTGCCATAGAGTCGGCGGAGTTTGACAATGCCCAGCAGACAACCCAGGTAGAGAACTTCATAACTATGGGAGTAGATGCGATAATTGTCTGCCCTGCAGATTCCGAGGGAATAGTTCAAGCGATTAAATCGGCTAATCAGAAAGGGGTGCCCGTATTCACCGCTGATATAGCTTCTAAAGGAGGAGATGTTATCTGCCATGTTGCTTCAAATAATGTGCAGGGAGGAAGGCTTGCTGGTGAATATTTAGCCAAACTCCTCAATGGTAAGGGAAACATAGTGATAATAGACCATCCAGTCGTCACATCCGTTCAAGAGAGGGTAAAGGGATTCTTAGAGGCGATTAATAAATACCCAGGCATTAAGTTGATCGCCCGCCAATCGGGGGAGGGGCAAAAAGACAAGGCAATGGCAGTGATGGAGAACCTCCTTCAAGCATATCCCAATATAGATGCGGTCTTTGGGATAAACGACGATTCCGCTTTAGGCGCTCTCTCTGCCATAAAGGGGAGCAAAGTTCCTAATAAGGATAAGATAATCATAATTGGCTATGATGCCACTCCTGAAGCTTGCAAAGCTATCCTTGATGATACAAATCTCAAAGCGGATGTCATCCAGTATCCAAAGAAAATAGGGCAGAAGGTGATAGAGGTAGCTGCTCAATATCTTGAGGCGAAGAAACGGGGGGAAACGGTGGATATACCGAAGGTAATCTACATAGATGTAGATATAGTGGATAAATCTAAACCGGCTCTTCTCAAGTCCTTAGCAGAAAGAGGTTAAAGGTATGCCTATTCTACAGATGATTGGGATAACGAAGCAATTTCCCGGGGTTTTAGCCCTGGATAATGTAGATTTTGAGGTGGAGAGAGGGGAGATACACGCTCTCGTAGGCGAGAATGGCGCTGGGAAGTCCACCCTTCTGAAAATCCTCGCCGGCGCCCTCGCGATGGATAAGGGGAGAATTCTTCTCGATGGTAAACCCCTCCACTTCTCTTCTCCCCTTGATGCGATAAATATGGGCATAGCGGTAATATACCAGGAGTTCAACCTCGTTCCTTACCTTTCAGCTGGGGAGAATATTTTCTTAGGAAGGGAGCCGAGGAAGTTCAATGGCTTCGTCGATTTCAAAACACTTCATACAAAAGCACAAGCCATCCTTGACAGGATAGGTGCTAATTTTAGCTCACGAGAAATAGTATCCCGTCTCTCAGTAGCCCAGCAGCAGATGACGGAGATAGCGAAGGCCCTATCGCAAAATGCTCAAATAATAGCTATGGATGAGCCTACATCTGCCCTGACGGAAAGGGAAGTAGAACATCTTTTTGAGATAATCAGGGGTCTAAAGGAGGAAGGAGTGGCAATAATTTTTGTTTCTCATCGTTTAGAAGAGGTTTTCCAAATAGCGGAGAGAATCACCGTTCTGCGAGATGGCAAATATGTGGGGACGAAGAGAATAGAGGAAACGAACAGGGACGAGGTAATAACTATGATGGTAGGGAGGGAAATAAAGGAGAAAATTCCCAAACGCCCAGCTCCTATAGGGGAGGAAATCCTCCGAGTGGAAGGTTTAACCCGGAAGGGAGTTTTCAGCGATATATCGTTTTCTCTTCATAGGGGGGAAGTGCTGGGATTGGCAGGTTTGGTTGGTTCGGGGAGGACGGAAATAGCAAGAGCTATATTTGGCGCCGACCCCCTTGATGGGGGAAAGATTTACCTTGAAGGAAAAGAGGTTCGCATCCGCAGCCCCCAGGATGCAATTAGGCTGGGCATAGGACTTCTCACGGAGGATAGGAAACGCTATGGTTTGGTCCTCCCGCTGACCATACGGGAGAACACCTCCCTTGCAAATTTAATGGAAGTAGCAACCCGGGGGTTCATCAATTTCCCTAAAGAAAGAGCGGTAGCTAAAAGATTTGTGGAGGAGTTGGCGATAAAAACACCCTCTATAGAACAAATAGCCCGTAACTTATCGGGGGGAACCCAGCAGAAACTTGTCCTCGCTAAGTGGCTATTCACTAAGAGCAAGGTCTTGATCTTTGATGAACCTACAAGGGGTATAGATGTGGGAGCTAAAGTGGAGATATATGAACTTATGAACCAGTTGGCGGAAAGGGGGGTAGGGATAATAATGATTTCCTCCGAGCTTCCCGAGGTGCTGGGTATGAGCGACCGCATCCTTGTCATCCACGAAGGGAAGATAGCCGGCGAACTAACAAGAGAAGAAGCCACCCAGGAGAAGATAATGCATCTTGCTACTGGTGGAAGCCTTGCCATCTGATAAAAAATCCCCCGAGCTTGCCCTTCCCCTTCCCTTTATCGACTTGCTTCTCCGCTACGGTATCCCCTTTTTCATTCTCCTCCTCTCCCTTTACTTCGCTATAGCCGCTCCCAACTTCCTCACCACAGATAATTTTCTAAATGTTCTCAGGCAAATCTCCATCAACACTATAGTTGCTTTGGGAATGACCTTCGTCATAATCACCGCTGGAATAGACCTCTCTGTAGGTTCGATAGTCGCTTTATCCGCGGTAATTTGCACTGGGGTTATGATGAATGGCATAACCCTTTTTGGTCATACCATTCTCTCGCATCCGTCCACCGGTTTAGGTCTTCCCTTGGGCATCTGGAGTGGTTTACTCGTTGGAGCATTTCTCGGTTTATGCAACGGGTTTTTCATAACTCGATTTAATATACCCCCCTTCGTTGCCACTCTTGCTATGATGACAATCGCGAGAGGATTGGCTTTCATCTATACTGGTGGTTTCCCCATTGCGAACTTACCAGACTCTTTCGTCTACATTGGGACCGGTTATATAGGTCCATTCCCCCTGCCCGTAATCATAATGCTCCTTCTTGCCCTCTTAATGCACTACATTCTCACCCGCACAACCTTGGGACGCTATGTCTTTGCCATCGGGGGTAATGAGGAGGCGGCGCGATTATCTGGCATAAATATAAGCCGTGTCAAGTTGATAGTTTACACTCTAAGCGGATTCCTCGCCGCCCTTGCGGGGATAATCCTCGCCGCTCGCCTCGGCTCAGGTGACCCTAAGACGGGGCAAATGTATGAGCTCAACGCTATAGCGGCTGTCGTCTTAGGTGGAACGAGTCTCGCAGGTGGAAGGGGAAACATTATGGGAACATTCCTTGGAGCGCTCTTGATAGGAATTATAGATAATGGGCTGGTTCTTATGAGGGTTTCTACTTTCTACCAATGGGTTGTGAAGGGGGTGATAATCCTCGCCGCTGTCCTCTTGGATAGACTGAAGGAAATAAGGAGAGTTTAAGGATATAAATCTAAATGGCAATTTTCAGGGAGTTTGCCCAGCTTTGTGAGGAAATAGAAAAAGAGAGTGGAAAAAAAGAGAAAGCCAGATTAATAGGTGAATTTCTCCGCCAGCTTTCTCCAGAGGAAGGGAGGATAGCTTCCCACCTTTTCCTGGGAAGCTTTCCCGCTGGAAGACGAATCTTCGTCTCCTGGAATACCCTGATGGATACCCTGGGCGAAATGTTTCCCCTCTCTCCTAAGGACCTCCAAAAGATAGGGAAAAGTGCTGTGGACATAGGAGAAATGGTGGAAGGAATATATAAAAGATGGGGAAGATATAAATCACGGGGAATTACAATAAGGGAAATCTACGAAAAGCTGGCAAGTCTTGCCGAGTTGGAAGGTAAAGGAGCAATGCGCAAGAGAAAGACGATTTTAAAAGGGCTTTTGGTAGGGATGGATAGCCTTGAAGCTAAATATCTTACGAAGACCATAGTGGGAGAGATGAGGATAGGGGTGAAGGAAGGGATGGTCTTGGAGGGGCTTGCCTATGCGGTTGGCATCTCCATAGGTGAGGTGAGGAAAGGCTTTCTGCTTTATGGTGATATAGGGAAAACCGTTGAGAATTTTCTCTCAAAAGGGAGGACGGCACTTCTCTCTCTTTCCCTCAAACCATTCCAACCTCTCCAACCTATGCTTGCCCAGATGGCTTACTCGGTGAGGGAGGCTTTTGAGGAGATAGAGGGGGATTTAGCTCTGGAGTTCAAATACGATGGAGCGAGGGTGCAGATACATAAGGAAGGAGACAAGGTGATGATTTTCTCCCGCCACCTCAACGACTTGACTTCTTCATTCCCTGAGGTAGTGGAAGAGGTAAAGAGTAATATAAAAGGGGATGCAATTTTGGAGGGAGAGGTGGTGGCGGTGAAAGAAGGAAGGTTTATGCCCTTCCAAGAGATCCTCCGCCGAGTAACAAGGAAAAGGGAGATAACCAGGATGCAGAGGGAGATTCCTTTAAAACTTTTCCTCTTCGATTGCCTTTATGCGGATGGAGAATCCTTGATAGAAAGAAGTTACGAAGAAAGATGGGAGAGGTTGAGGGAGATAAAAGGAGGAATTGCCCTTGCGGAGAGGATTGTGCCCGAAGATGTAGAGAAAGGGGAGGAGTTCTTCCGAAAAGCCCTGGAGAGTGGAGCGGAAGGAGTGATGGCGAAAGCCTTGAAGGGGATTTATACCCCAGGGAGCAGGGGAAAGCTCTGGCTAAAGGTGAAGAAAAGCGCCACCTTGGATTTGCTTATCATAGGGGCAGAATGGGGATATGGGAGGAGGCATAATTGGCTTTCGGATTATCATTTAGCCTGCTGGGATAGGGAGAAGAGAGAACTTCTGATGGTGGGGAAGACTTTCAAGGGGTTAACCGATGAGGAATTTGAAGAGATGACGAAGAGGCTTTTGTCCTTAAAGGTTAGGGAGGAAGGGAAGGTGGTGTATGTTAAGCCGGAGGTTGTTGTGGAGGTAGCTTTCAACGATATACAGAGGAGTCCTCGTTATAAATGTGGCTATGCCCTTCGCCTCGCCCGTATATTGAGGATTAGGGAGGACAAAAGACCCGAAGAGGCGGATGACCTCTCCGCAGTGGAGAAAATATACCACTCACAGTAATGTAAAGGGGTGATAAAGAAGCTTTATATACCTTGTTTCTCCGTTTCTTTACGCGAGTAATTGCCTGCTTTGTCCAGAATAGTCGCTAACTTTACTATAAAAAAGAGGTCAGCTTGGGAAAAGGGAATGTCCAATTTCCCTGTTAGTTCCTTCCAAGATGCGTCCTTTAGCCAAGCTAGAGATTTGAAGGCGTCTAAGGAGAAATCGGGTGGATCCAAGTAGTTCTCACCATAATGAACTTGCCTTTCCTCTCCCACTAAATGCCATGTAGGACATAAGAGTTGAAAGATCTGCCAAATTCTGTTTAAAGCATCGGGCACCTTTTCCTTTAGTAGGGAAGCAACCTCAGGGGTTAAATCGTGGAACAAAGCGAGCTTCGCCTTGTGAGGGCGAATTGAGAGGAACAAAAAATCGCCTTTCCCTATAAATGTGTCCCATTCCACGATGTTTTGGAATATAGGAAGCTTCAAATTCTCCTCACTCCTCTGCCACCAGCGAATTAGGGCAGAGCTCGTGCTCTCCACCATCCTTCTTGCCTCTTCAACTGCCTCAGAATCACCTATCCTCTCTGCTATCTTTTGAAAGGCTATGAGGGAAGCGAGGTAGCGATTAGCCCATAAATCTCCCTTCTCATCAAGCTGCCATCCCCTCGTTAAGAAATCCTTAAAACTTGCTTTTATCTCCTCCCAGCTTTTTCTAACTCTCTCCCATTCTCCGCAGCGCTCGGCGTAAAGCCAAACCGCGTATATATTACCGAAAGGGTGTGGACCGTCTTCTTGAGGTGTTCGAAGATCGAGGGGGATATCTGCCCATTCCCTCTTATTCCCTTGTTGAAAGTTGTATTCGTAGGAAGGGGAATAGGGAGGATGTTCCTCCCATTCCTTTGCCAGGTAAGTCTTGACGCGTTTCTGGAACTCTTGTGGGAGATGGGGGAATGCCCAGGACAGCGTTTCAAAGACATCACTACTTCGTCTGAAAAACAGTTCCCCTCCAGCAAGCCCGGGCTCAATGTAGAGGGGCATCCAATTGGTTGATAGAAACCCTTCAACAGAGGATGAGAGAAGTTCTTTCAGTTGGGAAAGCTCTGTTTGAGGAGGGGGAGGAGCGAGGTTAGTGGGGACATTTTCACCTTTAATGCCGATATCTTGCCCGGGTTCTCCCTCCTCACCCATGGCTATACAGAGGACCCTGCTTCCAACCTGGAGATATATACGCTCATCAACTACAGCGGCACTGCCCCTGGAGGGACCGTGCCATTCATTGCGAGCCCAGGGGAGATTGCGAAACCCCATCCAGCTGTCTCGCTCGCCCCAGATTGGGAAAAGCTCTTTGGACCTTAAATCAAAACCGCTGAGGGTTCCCTGATGGATGATAAGGAGTTCATCGCCGATGAGGAGGAAGTTCTGACTTTCATCCGCTGTGCCCCAGAAGGTATTCCAGGGTGGTTGGTGTCCCTGTTTATGAAAGAGGGGAGTTATGCGATTTTTGGTGAGGTCTAAAATTCCTAAGGATACGAGAGGGGCTACACCGAGGGTCCAATTTCCGTAGGCAGTGCGATAGATGAGGAGGAGTGTTCCATTGGGCAGTGCTACTGGAAGATTCCCCACTCCCTGGCAACCACCCGTCCAGAGGATGGGCGGTTGCCCTACTTCCTTCCCCGTCTCCGCATCAAGGACGAAAAAGGTGCGAGCCTCAGGATGTTCCTCTAAATAACGGATTATGGCTTCCTGTTCCTTCTCCCAGAGCTCCTCACTACCTCTTGACTCTTCGCTTTTAATCCAAGCATCTATATTCCGCCAATCGCTGTCATCTACACCGGCGTTCTGGCAGATAAGCCCGCGGTCCCGGGATAGTAGTTGAGCCATATTTAGGATAGGATTGGTGCGGATAATGAGGAATTTTTTGTTACCAACTTTCACGATGATGGGATAATAATCCCTTGCAGTTTGCCCGATAAGGGGTTGGGATGTCCAGAGAAGTTCGCCAGTTTCTCCTTTCCAGCAACGCACACGCATATCCTCAGCAGTGACAAATAGTTTTCCCTCGGAATAGCTCGCTGTTTGGCGGATAGGAACCCCTATGTCCTTCTGCCAAATAATTTTGCCTGAGGCGAGTTCTACCGCGATGAACTTTCCACTTCTTGAGCCTATGAACACCTTCCCTTCGGCGATTGTGGGAGAGGATGAGAAGCCGCCCCTGCCTCCAAATACCCGCCAGCGCATCTCTCCACTCCCAGCTTCTAAAGCGTAGAGGAAGCCGTCGGTATTTCCCGCTATGACCAAATCTCGGGCAAACGCGGGGGAGTGGAGGAATGCGCCGTGGGCTTGAAAGCGCCAAATGGGCTCCCCCGTCCGTGCATCAAGGGCATAGAGATTGCGGTTGTGTGTTGGTATGAAGAGCTTACCATCGGCTATTATGGGTTCAACGCAGGTGGATATTCGTTCCCCTTCAAAATGTCTGACCCAAACAAGGCGGAAAGGTGGGCGGAGACTGCCGGTCAAATAACCTGTTCTCTCCAAGTCCCCCCTCAGCGTCGTCCATTCTTTCGCAAAGCAAAGAGCAACGCTGAGTAGGGAAATTACCAAAAAATTATTCAGTCCCATATCTGGATTCGTTTTATAAATATCCAACCTCCTTTGCAAGAAATTTTTAATTTCAACGTGGATTAAAGCGTGTTTATCTTCGTTTTTGTAGCGAGTTTTTTGAGAGTTTTTCCAAGGCTGTGGCCACTCTCAAGCGAACCGCTTGAAGTTCTTCAGGAGAATGAGAGAATTCAGTCTGGCTTGGGACGAGTGATTTAGCGAGGCTTAGAGCTTCAAGTGCATCCGCTGGCGGGTTTTTCATCTTGGCTATCTTCTCCTGCAACATCCATAGATACTCCGCATCCTCTATGCCTTCCCTTATTAACTTTATTCTTATTGAAGCTACAGGTCCCTCTATCACTTTCTCCGTCGCCTCGCCCCTGTGGGGTGGATAGAGAAGATAACCATCACCGTTTCCCCACATCCCTTTATCGTCAGGGGTGTATGACATAGGTGTTTGCCAGGGATTCCTATGCCAGTATGTGGTGGACCAATAAAGGTCGCCCGTTACATTATATTTCCAGTTCATCCAAAACCTTATCCTATGTTCTATTCCCGGATAGTCTATGAAGTTATTGGGATAAGGATGGCGAGGTCCACAGCACACATACCACCATACTTCCTGACCTGCTCTCTGCCTTTCCTTGCAATGCTCCTCATTATATAAGTGAAATACGGGCACCCAGATGTCGACATATCTATAAAGCGGAGGTTCAGGTTGCTCCGTGAGCAATCTCCGGACACTGGGGAAGGTAGCTTTCAATAGCCTCATTCCCTTTATCACGAAGGGATAGGCGCTTTCCTCTGGCTCATCATACCAATAGCAATATGCTTTTTTCAACCAGCCCTGCTTTCTTAAGAAATCTTCCACCTTTTTTCCCAGTTGGGCATAAAGTTGTTTCTCCTCCTCGGCAAGCGCCTCGTTTCGCCATAGCCAGCTCATATCTAAAGCAGATGAGATGTTGTAATCGGAGAAGCCCAACTCATCAAGAGCATAACGGGCGGAGGGCGTGAAGGAGGAAAAATCGATATCTACTGAAGGAGGGATTTCTCTTATAATGAGCCCTTCGCCCTTCCACGGGGAATTCGCCCTCTTAACCCTTATCACAGCCTTACCATTTGCTGGCAAATCAACAAGGAGGGTGAGCTCTTCACCATCAAGTTGGGATGGTATCTCCTTATCACCCATCCAAGCTCTTGCATACTTCCAATCCTTGGCTAATTCCCCTAAAGATACCACAAGGGGTTCCTTCTCCCGCTTTATACCTGCTTTCTCCCTGATACTAAGAAGCAAATCGCTACCCCGCTTCTCAAGTTCTACTTCCAAAGGATGGGAAAGCCCCTTCTTTATCGCTTGCATTTCCTCCTCGCTTCTCACCATAGCAAGAAAAAGAGGTGGTTGGGATTCCTCAAAGGCGGGCTTGCTCTTTTCCATCCCCGAATTTATATTTCTTGTTATATCCCCGTGTGCTCCACCTCCCGCGTCAATCCAGAAGCCAAAGCCGAACTCTCCTCCCAAGGTGGAGAAACCACTCGCCACTCCCTGAGGCATTTTCCAGGCTGACCAATCTGGTCCGTTCAATGGTTGAGCCCCTGCTTGAATTGGTCCGAGGAGGAGAAAGTAGCAGGCGATGAAATAGGGGTTAGAATCTGTTGATTTTAACGATAAAAGGCGGCGGGCAATCCACTTCTGACCAGCAAATACCTCTATCTCCTCCAGCGTCTCAAAAGACCTATTAGCAGGTAGTGAGCTAATCCTTTCTCCCTTTATCCTGATCTTACAGCGGAGAGGCCCCTTTATCGTCACCTGGGGAGTGACCCTCTCCAGACTGGGCCAAGAAATAATCTCACCTTCTCTCTGCTCCAAACAGAAGTGGAGGTAAGCAAGAGGAACACCCCCAAGGGAGAGTTTGGCGATAGAGGGACCTGCTTTAGGGAAGTAAAGGTCAAGTTCTCCATTGGAGAGCGATATTCCACTGAAGTTGAGGGTATAGTTTATGGGGGAAACGAAGGGGCCATAGGGGCTGATATGATGGTCGGCAAGCAGTCGGAGGTAGAGTGGTAGGATTTTTGCCCTATCTTCCAGCGCCGCTTTGTGATAGTCCAAATTTATACCCATTCCATAAGCGGTATGAATGTGGAATCCATCGGGCTTTAAGGGGAGAGAGAGATTGAAGACGCGCAACTCCAAAGGGATAGAAGTCAATCTTGTAGTTCCGTTATAGGCGATGACCTCGCCCCTATATATACCTGACTTAGCATCTGAGGGAACGCGAAGCTCCAACCAAAAAGGGTGATTCCTTTCCCCCTCCAGGTAGAGGATGTGGTTCACCTTTACAAGTGGATCGGGATAATCGCCAGGCACCCCATCGGGGTCAGTAGGTATGGTTATAGGGACATATTCAACCTTATAGATATCTACGAGGTGGGAGGGGATGATGGTTGGTCCCTTTAAATCGCTAATCTCAAGGCGGAAATCGGTAAGGTCTGAGGTGGGGCGAAAGATTATCTGGAATGGCTCCCATTCGTTCCTTCCAGCAAAGAGGGAAATTTTTGCCGTTTTCCTTGGAGGGGGAACTTGTTCCTTGAAAACTTTATACATAGGATCGGCAGTCCAAACGGTTAATAGAGGGTCTTCATAAAGGGTTGCCCCAAAATCCTCAGGAAAATAAGGAACGAATACCTTTAGACGGGAAAGCAGATGGTTCTCCTTGAAAATATCAAGAGCGTAAGTTCCGGGATTAAGAGAGTTAAGGGCAGGGAGACTTTGTAATAGCCCTTCTTCAGTTAGTGAAATTTTTTGAGGTGGTAGGGCTTTATCATATCTGCGGGTGGCTATTACTAATTCACCATTTATTTCCGGCTTTTCCTCTAAAGCGATTAGGGAGAAATTTTCGGGGTTATGAAACCCACCCTTGACTGGTGAAAAACTCACAAGGACGTGGGAAGGATGATAGAGGGAAACACAAATATTGAAGGGGAAGACCATACCCTTTTGAAAGTGGGAAATTGATAAATCCTCTGCAGGTATACACATCTCAACATTCCAGCCATCTTCACTTCTTGTGGTCTTCGCTATCCACTTGCCATTCCAACTTTCCGCTCCTTTACTGCCAATTTCATCGAACTTATAGCCTTCTTCATTGACGACATAATGACGATAAGTATTGAGTGGTTGGTTAGGTGAAGGATTATCCAGGAAAACTTCAACGCAAGAGTCCCGCCAGACGGGGTCATCGTCCTTGCGATGCGAAACCCGGGGCTGTTGTTCCCTTATTTTCCCAGCAATATATAGGTTGTTGTCGTCGTATAAAAGTTTGAAGGAAAGCTCGTCACCCCCAACTGTTCCACTCAGGGAATTTGAGGCAAGTTGCCAGTCTGCGGTTTTCCAACATTCGTCGTTGAGAATGCCGTCTATAACTGGCGGAGAGTTAGTCCTATTAATCAATAAATATGGGTTCGGCGAAATCGTGTAGGCGAGGAGAAGCAAGGGAACAAAAAGGAGCAATAAAATCCGACCCATCATTATCTCCTCCTTTTTCATTACTATGATAGGGCTTCATTAGAGAGAGTGTCCATACCTTCATTATATATGTTTCAATTTGACACCTTTAATAAGAATGTTAATATTTTCTACTGAGGACATATGAATTGGCTATCGTTTATGGCAAAATGCCTCATAATGATGGGAGGTTTTCTCCTCTTGTTCGGCATCGTCCTTTTCCTTCTATCCACCGTGGGGTGGAGGTGGAAGCCTCTACCAGGTGATATTTTCGTTCAAAGGGATAACTTTACCTTTTTCTTCCCCATCGCTACTTGTATTCTTTTAAGCTTCATCCTGACCATTATTTTCACACTTCTCTCTATTCTTTTGAGAAAATAAATGCGAGTCTCGGAATTCGTATACGAGCTACCCTCTCACCTCATTGCCCAAAACGGTGTTGAGCCAAGGGATGCTTCCCGTTTGCTCCTCCTACAGAGAAAAGAGGGAAAGATAGAGCACCTTCCCACATTTAGAGAGATAATCAATTTAATAGAACCTGGTGAAGTGTTGGTTTTAAATGATACCGAGGTCATCCCAGCGAAATTAAGGGGCGAGAAGGATACGGGGGGGAAGATAGAAGCGCTCCTTGTGAGGGAGGTGGAGCCCAACATATACGAGGTCCTGCTCCGCCCTGGGAGAAGAATAGATGTAGGAAGGAGGATAAGGTTTCTGTCCGAAAAGGGGGAGGAGCTTCTTTGCGAGGTGGTCGGTAGGGCGGGGAAACTTTGGAGGTTGCGAGTTCTCTCGGGTGGTCCCCCCTTCTCGCTGGGAGAGTTACCACTTCCTCCTTACATAAAGAAGCCCTTAAAAAATCCTTTAAGATACCAGACAGTTTATGCAAGACGAAAGGGTTCACTTGCAGCTCCTACAGCAGGTCTTCACTTTACCCCTTCGCTTTTAGAGGCTTTACGAAGAAAGGGTGTGGAGATAGTCTTCATATCCTTAACTGTGGGTTTAGGGACTTTTCAACCTATTCGGGTAGAGAATGTGGAGGAGCACAAAATGGAGGAGGAAGAATACGAGATAAGTGAGGAAACAGCGGAGAAGATAAATAGCGCTAAGGAGAGAGGAAAACGCATAATAGCAGTGGGGACGACTGTCACGAGGGCTTTGGAAAGCAGTGCGGAGGTTAATAGAGTGCGAGCGGTCAAGCAATCTACCTCTCTCTTCATCTATCCCGGCTATCAATTTAAGATAATAGATGCTCTTATAACTAACTTCCACCTCCCCGCCTCCACTCCTTTGCTCCTTACTTGTGCCTTTGCCGGTAAGGAATTAGTCTTCAGGGCTTACGAGGAAGCGAAGAAGCTCGGTTACAGATTCCTCAGCCTCGGGGACGCTATGTTCATAACCTGAAGTGAATACCCGCTAACCCTTTAAAAGTATTGACGGAATAACGATGTAGTATAAAATTTCTCATAATACTTGATAAAACTTATAAAATCTAAAGGGGTGAGCTTCAATGCGAAGTTTGAGAGAATGGTTTGAATATGTAGAAAGGCAAGCAAAGGAACTGGAAAAGAAAAGGAAGGAAGCGGAGGCGAAGCCTCCTCAAGAAAGGGAGGAAACCCCCAAGGGAAGAGGTATTGTCTTTGATGAGATTTATCTTGGTGGGAAGGGAGAAGCTGCGGGGGGTAAAGGGGTGACGTTTGTTAGATTGCCACAGGGTGTCAGGGGAGAGGAAAGAGCTATAAAAGGATATAAGAGGACAAAGAAAGAAAGCCGAGAGGAGTTTCTTCAGCGTCTCTTGGACCCTGTGTTAACCCTCCAAGAGGTAGCCCGCCTTCTCAATGTTTGTCCTATGACGGTGAGGAGATATACAAACAAAGGTATATTGCCCTCTTTCCGGACCGCGGGAAATCAGAGGAGATTTCGCCTCTCGGATGTTCTGAAATTTTTAGAGGAACGAGAGGCAAGGGAAGGAGGTAAGCAAGAATAAGAGGAATATTTGCTCGTATAAGGGAGATACTCCGAGGGGGAAGACCTGACCCTAACCTCCTTCAAGAGATAGAAGAAATCTTGTTAACCGCTGATGTAGGGGTAACGATGACCAAGGAACTACTTCCTCTTATAAAAGGAGGTGATTATAGTCAACTTGAAAACAAGATAATAGAGATTCTCTCCCCTACTGAGCCCTTGAAAGTATCTCCCATTCCTCCTACTGTCTATATTTTCCTGGGCGTTAATGGGACAGGCAAGACTACTACCATCGCTAAACTCGCCCATAGATTGAAGAAGGAAGGCAAGGAATCGTTATTGGTAGCGGGTGATACATTTCGTGCCGCTGCAGGGGAACAACTTGAGGAATGGGGCAGAAGAGTGGGCGTGGATGTTATAAAACAGAGGGAGGGAGCGGACCCCGCTGCTGTTGTATTTGATGCTATTTCCGCAGCCAAAGCAAGAGATATCCCTTTCGTCTTAATAGATACTGCAGGGCGTCTGCACACCAAGGTTAACCTGCTGGAGGAATTGAAGAAAATCAACAGGGTGATCGAGAGGCAGATAGAAAGGAAAGCGGACGAAAGGCTCCTCGTTCTCGACGCTACAATCGGACAGAACGCTATCCAGCAAGCGAGGGTTTTTCTGGAAGCCTGTGATATCACGGGAATCGTGCTCTGTAAATACGATGGAACAGCCAAGGGAGGGGCGATAATACCCATAAGGAAGGAACTGGGGATACCCATAAAACTACTGGGGACAGGGGAAAATCTGGAAGATTTAATGAGTTTTGACCCCGTTACATTTACTAAGGCTCTTTTCCAACAATAAGCATCTCCTTAACTGCTCGTTCGACATCTTCAACCTCTATCATTTTCATACAGGTCAGCTCGGGACAGGAAGTTCTCCGTTTATCCCATAAGCACGGTCGGCAGTCTATATTGGCGTAGAGGGGTCTAAACCTCGCGTCCTTCGGCAGAACCTCCTCCTCATCTGAGGGTCCGAAAAGCGCTAACAATTTGCTCCCGGTAGCCACAGCCAAATGCATAGGAGCGGAATCCAAGCAAAGAAGTAGGGAACTTCTTTCTATAAGGGCAGCGAGTTTGAAAATATCCTCAAGAACTACGAAGATGGAAGAAGCTTCTTCCAATTCCTCCTTCATATCCCTCTCATCCGGACCTAAGCTCACCACCACTGTTTGCCCGCTGTCCTTTAATTTTCTAATCAATTGAACCCATTTCTCGTTCTCCCACCTTCTATCTATTCCCCTTTTGATGCTCATCTTCCCTATGCCGGGATGGATAAGTATAAAACTGTCATCTAAGCCCACCTCTTTGAGGAAATTATCTACCCACTCTCTTGCGTAGGCAGGGACTTCTATTCTGGGTAAGGAAGGCGGGTCTTTAATTCCCAAAGCCTGGGCTAACCTATAATGGACGAAAGCCATATAATCATTCCTTGTTCCATCGGCCTTCTTTGTATATAGAAAGGATAGCTTGCTTTGCTTATAACCAACTCTTTGGCTTGCCCCACAAAGAAAAAGGGTTAGGGGTATATAAGGGGATGTTCCCGATGCTAAAGCGATATCCGGCTTTAGATATCTTATATAGGAGAGAAACCTGAGAAATTTACCTGCTTTCAAACCACCTTTAACATCCAGGGGAATGACCTCATCTGCTTCTCTTTCCAATACACAAACGCTCCGAGGTTCCGCTACAATCGCGAGGCGAGCTTTAGGAAAACAATTCCGTAAGGCTCTCAAAGTGGGTAAGAAAAGGATTTCATCTCCTATACCCCCGAAATTAATGGCTAAAACGCTCCTTACTTCCCTCGGTCTCCCTACTATTAGGGAGGCAGAAAGCCAGAAAAGCATCTGGGGCTGGGGGCGATACCAGATTGTATCAACTAATCCGTGGAATAAAGGGGCTAAGCAGGCAGAAATAGCCCCTATTAACAGGATTGCGTTCGGTATGCTTTCCTGGGAAAGGCGTTTTAATCCCGTAGAGAAAAGAACATAAAGCATAGCAATGAAGCAGATAAGCCCTATCACGCCGTTCTCTATCCCCACTTCTAAGAACACATTATAGGAAGCGAGGGAGTTGAAGCGAGGACGCATATAGAAAGCGTATACCCTTCGGAAAACATCGTTTCCGGGGCCTATGCCCAAAAACAAGTGGTCTTTAAACATCTTTAAAGAGGATTGCCAAATCGTGAACCTCGTCACATTGGATGTATGTTCCCAGATGGAAAAGATGCTCCTAACCCTTCCTTTAATAGTTGGAGAGACCACCACCCCAAAGGAGGCAAGGGAAAAGAAGAAAACAAGGGATAAAAGGATGGCGATTCGTGTTCTCCTTCTTCCCCTCTGCCAGGCAAGGCGCATAAGCAAAAGGAAGAAGAAAATTATAGAAGCGAGGAAACCGATGTAAGCTCCTCGGGAATAGCTCCAAACTAAAGCGAATAGGGAAGAGGTGAGCGCCAGAGCGAGGAGTGGTCTCCTCCAATCCCTTCGCATAATGAGAAGGCTCAGGCATAATGGTATTACTCCAATGAGATATCCTCCTAAAAGATTTGGATTCTTCAAAGTTGAGTAAACTCTTACCACATTTTCGCCCATTGCTTCTATATCCTCCCAAAGGGCGAGGGGAGGGGCGCCTATTAATTCCTGCCATACCCCATAAAGAGAAACCATAAGGGCTGAGAGGGAGACTATGAAAACTGCTCTTTCCTTTCTCTCAGTTGTGTCGAAATTGGAAAGGAATAGGAAATACGCGGTGAGATAAACCAAGAATTTGGCTAAACCCTTCAGGGAGGGGAGAACAAAGGGAGAGGCGCCAGTTGAGAGGAGGGAGAGACCTACCCAGATAAGAAAGAGTAGTGAGAAAAGGTCTAACTTGGGAAGCCACTCCTCCCTTTTCGTTAAGCCTTTCCCTATCCAGAGCACCAGGGATATAAAGGTTAGGAGAGCGATTTTCCCTGAGGATATGAAAGGCATAAGAAATAGAAGTAGGAGAAGGGAAAGCTGGAGGAGAGGTTCAAGCCAGCCTGTCACTATAGATGTGAGAGCATAAGGTTGTAGCAACCTCCTCAGCCCATCCCCTACCTTCTTAAGAGTTCTATAAAGGAAGCTTTTCTCCCAGATCGCCAGAGATTCCATTTAAAGCATTCTTATGCCTGCCACTTGTCCCTTTACATCTATCATCTTTCCCTCTAAATCTATGGGAATCCCCACTTTCAACTTTGTTCCCACGATGATTCCGTCGCTCCGCACATATCCTTGTGCTTGTAGGGTAAATAAAATATCAACAGTATAGGGCTCGGAAGGGCTTGGTATAAGTTTATAATTCCCATCGCCTGTGGGCACTACCGCCTGGCGAGGGATAAATTTCACATCTTTTAAAATCACCCAATCGAATGGCTGATTCTTGACCCTTATGAAAAGCTTCTCCCCCGGCTTTACGCAATTCGTATCAGTGCAGGGGAAGGATTTCACAATGACATCTATCTCCACTCTTTTCAATTGTCCTTCCCCCGCAACAGGGTGTTTGCCCGTCTTCTCCAAGACAAGAAATACCAAAAAAGCCACTATCAGCAACAGCGCTAAAAGGTCAATAGGGTTTATAAAAAATCTTTTCCTTTCCATAATTATTACCTCCTTATTTATCAAAAATTATACCGAATGAGTAGAGCTTGGACAATTACTGTCATACTCGCTATAGAGATTCCCGCGGGGGTTGAATCCACATTGCGGGCTTTATTTGCTATAATGGATTTGGATATGAGGTGTCCGCTTTGTGGAAAAGAGAAAATTGTATCAAGGGTCATAGGAGTTTGTCGTGATTGTCTCATCGCCAATCCTCCTCTCCTTAGGGAGATAGGAGTGAGACACAACCGGGTCCGTGCCCTTTATGGATTTCCTCCCTTTCCCCAAAGGGAAGGGGATACAACCTGCAAGCTTTGTGCTAATGCCTGTGTTTTAAGGGAGGGGGAGAAAGGTGTTTGTAGGGCAAGGGAGGCAAATAACGGAGAGGTTGCCCCCATCGCAGGGGAAGCTGCTTTTGTGGATTGGTACAAAGACCCTTTACCCACAAATTGCGTAGCGGATTGGGTTTGCCCAGGAGGTAGCGGCAGTGGATACCCTCGTTTTGCTCTATCTCCGAGAGCGGAGGTAGGTTACTACAATCTCGCTGTCTTTTTCGGTGCTTGCACTTTTAATTGCCTGTTCTGCCAAAATTGGCATTATAGAACGCTTTCTCGCCGAAGAAGCGTTGAGGAACTGTTAGAAGACTTAACCGAGAGGGTTACCTGTATATGCTACTTCGGCGGCGACCCTACCCCTCAGTTGGAGTTTGCTATAAGAGCCTCTCAGCAAGCCTTGAAGAAAAGAGAGGGCAGGATATTGAGAATCTGTTGGGAAACCAATGGGAGTATGTCAAGGGACAAGTTAGAAGAGATGGTAGAGCTTTCTTTAATAAGCGGTGGTTGTATAAAGGTTGATATAAAGGCATGGAGCAAAGAAGTGTATTTCGCCCTTACGGGCACAGAGGCAAGGGATAGGGTTTTTGATAATTTCGCCTTCATCGCAAAATATATCAAGAAACGCCCAGAACCTCCTCTTCTCGTCGCCAGCACCCTCTTGGTTCCCGGCTATGTGGACATTGAAGAAGTCAAAGATATTGCGAAGTTTATTGCTTCTCTTGACAGGAATATTCCCTACGCTCTTTTAGCTTTTTATCCCTGCTTCCAAATGGAAGACCTTCCCACCACTTCTCGCCAGCACGCCCAGCGATGCTTTAACATAGCAAAAGAAGCCGGCTTAACAAGGGTGAGGCTGGGGAATATCCACTTGCTTTCCCTTAAGGATTATCCCTCCTAATAAGAATGCTACTTCTTTAAAGCAGCGAGGACCTTCTCCTTTACCTCGGAGAGTGTATATTGTGCTATCGGTTTATAAGCTATAGGTTCGCCGTTGACCAGTATCCCCGGCGCAGCTATCCCCGCCCGTGTCCTTTCCCTAAGTCCTTCGGGGGTATCTGCATCAAAAATCCTCAACCCCATAAGCTGGGGATACTCCTTAACCAACGATTCCACCACGGAAACAAGTTGAGATTGATGCCTATCAGAAAGTGAAACGAAGGCATCCACAACTACTTTGCCCCTGAGATTACCAAGGCTTTTCGTTGGGATAAGGGAAGCTAAAGTGCCCAGGGACGAAGGGGTTATAGACTGCTCTGCTTCCCTCGCTAAAATGCTCAGACTATGAGCTCGCTCTTGGGTATGCTCACCCGAGGTTGTCGGAAGCTTCTTCCCGCCAAGTGTTAGGTTAACTATCCCGAGTAAACCTAAAAGCGACAATACCAATAAAACAGATATAACCGGGTCTCTTCTCATATCAAACCTCCTTTTTAATAAATATTATATTTTCTCCAGAGAAAATTAGCAAGAGCGTGGAATATACTTTCCTTTTTCTCATCATTTAACGAAACAAAAATTTGCTATATTTGTTTTTTGTTCCATAATTTTCCATTGGTATGTTGAGAGTAGGATGCTTTTCCCTCCTTGTCTTGTTATTGAGCTGTTCGTTCGCCTTGGGTAATGGCAAACTCATAAATCTGAAGAAGGTATCAAACCCGCCTCGTCTGGATAGTGTATTTGATGAGGAATGCTGGAAGGAGGTGGAGTGGATAGGTGGTTTCGTTCAATCGGAGCCCATAAGGAAAGCACCCCCTTCCGAA
>CALITO010000014.1 GCA_938041455.1 uncultured bacterium
CTTTTAAGAAAGGACAACAAGAGAAGTTGAAACCAAAAAGTAGAACGATGGGCCATTTAGATGTCCTTTCAGGGGGAGCTCTCCTGTTCTTATCCCTGGGCTATCTTACTTTGAAGTTCAAGAAGCTTCTCTCTTGAAAATAGGGGGGCGAATTTATTCGCCCCCCTTAAAGAAACTTTTTTCCTCCTCCGTGCCCAGAAGAACTGCAAAGTCCAGATAAATATCTAAAAGTAGGGAGAGGGAGAAAACCGCTAAAGAGGGGATGTCGTTTCACTCTATTCAACAAAACAGAGATTTATAGAGAAGGTATCTTTCTTCATAGATTGGTTGAAGCTCTCGCTGAGGTTCCACAATGGCTCCCCCGAGAGGGCTACCTTCCCAAGAGCCCTCTGCCCTACCCGCCAGAATACCTGCGCCAAGTGCAGGGGCTTCCTGTATCTTGGGGAATAAAAGTGCTTTCCCCAAAGCGTTGGCAAGTATTTTTTGCCAAACCCTGTTCCTTGCACCTCCCCCGAAAACCACAACCTCTTCCGCCCTCCCCACCAACTCTTCCATCACCTCTATGTTCCTCCTTATCTCAAAAGCCACCCCTTCCAAAACTGCTAATAGCATATCCTCGGAAGTTGTTGAGAGCGATAAGTTGTGAAAACTGCCTCTTAGTCCCTTTTTCCATAGTGGTGAGGAGGCACCGGAGAGATGGGGAAGAAAGAAGGGCAGGGAACGAAGTCTTTCAGGGGGGAGAAGCTCTTTGATTTTCCCTTTAAGCACCTTCCTCGCCCAATCATAGGAAGCTCCCGCTGTGGAGACGACGCCCTCAAGAACCCATTTATTAGGTGAAAGGAAGGGGAAGAGGGGGATTCTCTTATTTGTATCAAGAATGGGATACTCGGAAAGACAGGAAATTGCGGATGCTGTGCCAAGAGAAACGGTTGCTTTCCCCCTCTTTATGCCCACAGCGAAGGCGGCGCACTTCTGGTCTTGACCAGCGATAACGGCCAACGCTCCTTTAAATCCCATTTCCTTCCTCACATATCCTATAACTTCTCCCCCCCAGTGGAGGGGTGGAAACTTTGAGGGGGATATCCCGAACCTCTCCATCACTTCTTCCGCCCAGCGATTTTTCACCACATCGTATAATAGCGTCCCTCCCGCCAAAGTGTGGTCAGTGGCAACCTCCCCCGTCAATTTTTGAACTATGAAATCGGCAACCATAAGAAATTTATCAGCCCCTTCATAAATTTGGGGAAGGTTATCCCTTAGCCACATAAGTTTAGGGAGCACATAGTAAGCCTCAACCCTCTTGCCTGTGAGTTTGAAGAGTTCTTCCTCGCTATACACCCGAAGGATTACTTCCAACTCCTTCCTTGCCCTGGTATCCAACCAGGAAATAGCGTTCGCAATCGGCTCCCCCCTTTTATCAACGGGAATGAATGTTATCCCCTGGGATGTTATCCCTACCCCTTTTATCTCCTCCTTTGACCTTACTTGTCCCGCCAGCCTTTTTATTATCATATTTACCCCCTCCCAAATGTGGGCAGGCGACTGTTCTATGCCCTGCGGGGTAAAGAGAAGGGGATAGGAAAGGGAAGCTTCTCCCAAAACCTTCCCCCTTTCATCCAGGAGCAAACCTTTGCAACTACTCGTCCCCACATCCACCCCTATGAACTTAGCTTTCGGGCTCATAGAAATAGAACTCCCTTATGAATTGAGAGAGTTTCTCTAAAATCTCCTCATAAATAGCCCTTCCCGTCTTTTCACTCGCCGATGTAGGGTCACCGTATATCCCTGTTTCGCTTTTCTGAATTCCCCAGGTTGACCAGAAAACACCTTTGCTCCCCAGGAAGTTATCGCCGGGGACGAATTCTGAATGATATCGCATTATATCTTCATTTGTAAACTCCTCTTTCTTCACAGGTTGTTTGAAGAAGAGCATAAGCGATGTCTCCCACTCCCCTCCGTGTATGCTTCCTCCGATGGGGGATTTCCTTATCCTACTATAGAGCTCAGCACTTAAGCTCGCTGGGCTAACACTCGCTGGATATATTCCATATTCGTCTCCTATCTCTCGGAGGGCGACCTCTATTATCCCCTTGTGGTGCCCGTGTCCGTCCAACACGATTATCTTCTTAAAGCCCATCTCTATAAGGGAAGCGAGGAGGTCGTGGATGAGTTGGATTAAGACGAGGGGACGGATGCGGATTGTCCCCGGCCAGCGGGCTACTTCCCTCGCTGAGTAGCCGGTCCAAAGGGTGGGGAGAACGAGAATGGGGATTTCCCCTTTCAATTTCTCCGCCACGCCCCTTGCCACTTCGCTCACTATCACATAATCGGTGGAGACGGGAAGGTGTCTTCCGTGCTCCTCTATGGTGCCTATGGGGAGAATAAGCAGAGCATTTTGCCTGATTGCCTCTTCTAACTCTGGCCAAGTTTTATCCACAAAATAAAAAGAAACCTCCATCTCAAAGCACCCCTATCCTTTCATCTACAAATATACTATCTTTGGGGATACAGGGCTTGGAGACCTCCAAGAGGAGAGCGGGACCTTCCAATGCCCAGAAGGAGTGCACTGTCCCCTGGGACATTGGCAAAGAATCCCCCTCGCCCAAAATCTTTTCCTCATCGTTTATCTTCATCCCTGCTTTCCCTTTCACGACGAAGAATGTCTCGTGCTTGAATTTATGATGATGGGCGGGGCAAGTTTGGTTGGGGAAGAGGAAGAGAAACTTACCACAGTATCCTTCATTCTCCTCGTTTGCCACCCAGAATTCAACCAATCCCCATTTATAGAAATCTCCCAAACCGAAATCCAGGACGAGGGTTATTCCCTCCGGCATCTTCAAGCCCCAGTTGTGAATCACCTCCCTCGCTTTTGTTAATATTTCCTCTTTCTCTTCCTTCAATTCCGCATTGTGCGTCCAATCCACCCTATTCATTTGAGTTCCTCCATTGCCTCTTCCACTGAGGCACCATCGTGAACGATTCGGCAGATTGCCCTTGTTAGAGCGGTGGGGTCCCTAAAAGCCCAGACATTCCTCCCCACAGAAACGCCCCTTGCCCCACAATCCATAGCTTCCTTTATGAAGTTGAGGAAGACATCTGGGTCCTCAGAGGAAGGACCGCCCAAAACGACATAGGGAGCGGGGCAATAGGCGATGACCTCTTTGAAACTTTGCGGGTCACCTGTATAGTAGCCCTTCACTATATCTGCCCCAAGCTCAGCTGCAACCCTTGCACTATATTTCACTATCTCGGGGTCGGAGGGCCATTTCCTTTCCGCCCTGCTTTTGAATTGGTGCTCCAAAAGTTCGGCTGGTATCATCTCGGTAAGCATGGGCATCCCCCACATCTCGCAGACATCGTGGACCATCCCAATCTTATGGGAAAGTTGGGCTTCCCGGGGGACGCCTATCACTCCGAATGTAGCGACCGCATCCGCTCCCATCCTAAGTGCTCCCTCAACAGTGAAGATGAGCTCGTCGTTCGTCAAATCGGGTCCTATAGAGGTAGCGGTGCCGTCTATGCGTAGCATAAGCGCTATCCTGCCCGCTATCTCCTTGTAAACCCTCATAGCTATGCCCGGTGTTAAGAGAATGGCATCCGCACCACCTTCCACTATTTGGCGAACTACCTCCACGGGATCCTCTATCTCTTTCATCGGATTGATGCATATCCCGTGGTCCATAGTGACCAGAACCATCCTCCCACTTTTGCGGTTGAACAATCTTGCCATTCTAAGTTCTTTGCCTATCATCTTTCTCCTCCTTTTAGTTAGTTTAGTTAGTTATTTTTGGCTTACGAATTTTCACTTCCTTTACATATATATCGCCGGGTGAGGCGACAACGCTTATGCGAAAGTTCCAACCCCAGCAGTTGGCGAAGTTCGCGTCCTTAATGCTAAATGTATGCTGGTGCCAACCCGCCTCCGAGGGAATGTGCCACCAATCGTTTATCGTTTTATAACCATCTAATGATTCATAATCTATGTTGCATCCCGCTGGCTGGCCTGCATCCAATCGCCGTGCGACCACCGTTATCTCCAATTCCCTGTCCCCCAGACAAGCAAAGCTATCCTCAACATCGAACTCCAGGTAGAAAATCTTTTTCTCCCTATCCGTCCGCCTTACATAAGAACCATCCACCTCGACTATGTTGTTCCCGTCCTGCCAATCTATATGATATAAGCCCTCCTCCTCATCCTTAGCATCCTTTCCTAACTTCCAAGAGACCTCGTCCGCTGTGCTATAATCCTTTTGCCAAGGGAAGGGTTTTTCCCTATTGCTCGTTGCCCTTTTCACCCAACTTTGGGGAAGATTGGTGAGGAATATGGGAGCTGTGGTCAGGTGGAGTTCCCGCCCTTTCTGGGGAGTGATGGGCTTACCCGTTATATCCAACGCCTTCGCGTTTGGGGGGAGGTGAATTTTGTCGCCCTCTTTCATAGCCCAGCCGATGAGAACAGCCCCTTTCTCCCCCTGGAAAACGAAACTGTGACTGTTTTTGGAGAGTTCATACCAACCCAAATACTTCGGTTGAGGACCGAGAAGGCGAGTGAGTGTTTGTAGGGCATAGTAAGAGGGACGCTTGGTCCAATCCCACCGAAGTATCCCGAAGCTCCCGGCCTCGCCGTAGGAGGGTCCTCTGCCCTCGAACCAGAAGACCCGTTCTATCCCTTGGACCAAGCAGAGGATATAGGCTTTAACCAAAGCCTCCGCTTGCCTTTGCTCGGAAAGGGGCTCATCCCTTGCGGGTCTGCCGATTTCCGTTACCCAAAGGGGGATGTCCCCTTTTTGACCGGTCAGCTTTAACATCTTTTTGAAGTTGTTCATCATTCCTAACATAGCTTCCTCTCGCCCCTTCATAACCCTGTCCAGAATGGCATAGGGGTGAACGCAGACGAAATCAAAGTGTCCGCTCGCTCCAAGCTCTATTACCCTTTGGAGGGAACTCATATCAAATTCGTTCCAATTCATTCCCACCTGGCAACGAGGGGCGATTTCCTTTATCACCTCATAAGCATTTACCAGCAGTTCAGCGTAATCCTTTGGTGTCCCATTCTCGCTAAAGGAAGGGAACTCGTTGTAGACCTCCCAATACTTGATGTCCTTGTGGTAACGCTTCACCACTTCCCTCACGAAATCCCGCCAGTAGCGGATATCTTTTATAGGGAAAGCCCTGGTTGAAGGGGGTTTAGCGGAGACCCAGGGAGCGAGGTAGTGGAGGAGGGCAAGGATTTGGAGCCCGTTATCCTTGGCGGATTTAAGGATAGCATCGGCAAGTGAGAAATTCCACTCCCCTTCCCTGGGCTGAATATTCGCCCATTCGGGGAAGGCGCGGACGAAGCCCACCCCTACCTCTTTGAGAAAGGGGAAGAGTTGGGGATAATACCCCGCAGTCTCGGCGCCCGGGGCTATGGCAAAGAAGTTATTTTCTCCTGGAGGGAAAGCGGGGATAGGAAAGGGCACCAACGAGAGAAGAAAAATCATCACTATACCTTTGCTCATCTTTTTTCCCTCTGAAAGAGAGGAATAACATCCAGATTTACATCTAAGCTCCCCACCCTTCTCATCCGGTCCAGTGCCAATGACAGAAGGCTCAGAGCCTCGGCAGAGACTTCTCTCCTTGTTTCCTCGGGATAATTGGCAAGGGTGTAGAACTTGCCCAAGGAGGAGAGGAAATTAGTTTGTGTATTATAGAAAAAGTGTCCGAAGAGGAGAAGGGAGAAAGGATTTTCTCCTCGCTGAGTGAAGACAAAGACCTTTGGGTTAATGTAAAACTGGTTCATACCTAATATCAGGGAGCCGTGATAATTCACTATGTCGGCATAGGATTTCTCCTCATTTAAGTGGGACTTGGCACCCGTAATCACGACGAGCCCTGGGGGGTCGCCGACCTTTCCTTCAAGATATATGTGCTGGTCTGATTGCTCATTATAGAAGTCGGTGAAAGTAACTGAATTGCTATCGTAGATATAGAGGCTGTAAGGAACGAGTGTTGCCAAGCGCGTGAGGAAAGCAATCAAACCGTTCTTCCCTCCTTGTCCCTTTATCACAACCGAGCCTTCGTAGGAATTTCTGAAGAGAAGTTTGGCTTCTCCGCAGTTCTCAATCCTTATGTTTCCCTGGAGGTGCCAGACATCGACGAGGTCGTTTTTCCCCAATCCCTTTAGATGGAGCCCCTTTATGAAGGGTTGCTTTTGATAACAACCGAAGAGGAAGACTCTATTGTAGCGCACATAGGAGCCTTTGCCGGAGGAGGTATGTAGGATATCATCCGCGTTCTCCGCTTGGGGGAAATCGTGATGTCCTATGCAAATGTTTTCTATTATGACATTATGAGCGTCCCTCAGAGAAAGTATCACACCTCCCTTCTCCCCACCCCAGATTATCCCTGTTCTGAAGCCGGTGCCACCGAAGAAATAATTAGAGCCAGTGATTTTGAGTGTTTTTGTCACCTTATAGCAACCTGTGGGTAGGTAAGCGATAGCAAATCTTCCATAGGAGCGGGCGGAGTCAATGGCTTTTTGTATTGCCTCGGTATCATCCGCGAGGCAGTCGCCCTTTGCGCCAAAATCCGCTTTGGCGTCAAATACTTTTGTGGGGAGCAAAACCTTTTGGGGAATGACCCTCCTACGAGGGTTTAGAGCGAGAGGCTTTTCCTTACCCGCTGGCACTTCTATCACAACCGCTGTGTTGGGAGCATCCAGTAGGGAGGCTTTACCCTTGACCTTGTTCCCACTCAATATCAACCTCTGGTCTCCCCTTACGACTTTTATCGCGACCGAGTCCTCCGGAGGTTCGGAGAATTCGCAATCAAATATGAGGACAGGAGAACCGTTTAAGATGATTGCTCCCTCTGGGGATTTCCATCCCCTTATGTGGCAATTCTCTATTGTCAGAGGGGAGATGGTGCCAAGTTCACGCAGGAATGTTCCTGAACCGAAGGAGGTAGAGCGACGGACGGAATTGCCATGTTCGCTGAGAAACTGGATATCCGTGTTGTTGAATTCAAAGTGGCAGTTGCGCACATAGAAATTCCCGTGGAGGTCGCTTATTCCTATCTCGCAATCCCGGAACTCGCACTTATCAAATGTGTGGTTATAATCGTTGAAGGAAAACATAGCGACGCCTATTTTACAATTCTCGAATATGCAGTAGCGGTAGGTAGTCTCGGCGGATGCCAACTGTTCGTTGTAGCCTACGCGAATGCCGCATTCTTTGAAATTGCGGAAATGTTCAAACTCGTGGAGTGATTCGGTGTTGAAGCGGAGTTGGGAGGCGAAATCCATCCCCACTCCCGCCCTATTGCGCCCATCCCACACTATGCCTTGGAATGTGGAATAGGCTAAGCCATTCACCCATACCATCCTTCCCCCTTCCTCTCCACCCCATATTATCCGCGTTCCTTTACCATGTCCTATTATGCTCACGCCTACCGCAGGTCCTCGAAATTCTATCGTCTGAGTGATGAGATAGACCCCTGGGGGGAAGTAGATGACCATTCCGTCCCGGAGGTTGGAGAAGAGCTTCTGCAACGCTTCCGTGTCATCGGTTTTCCCATCTCCTTTGGCGGGAGGGTTGATGTCCACTTTGACATTTATCCAATCGGAGCGCTCCTCCCAATTTAGATCCGGCAAATCTGAAGCGAAGAGCGAAATCCCGATCAACTGTAAAATTATCAGAAAAAATCTCCCTCTTTTCTCCATATTATTTTAAATTATATGTTCTGTTGAAGAGAGGAGAAAGAGCAAGACATCTTTTAAAGGGGATGTTTTGTCTCTTTCTTAAAAATCGTTTAAAATATCTCTGAGGTGATAAGATGGAAAATCTTCCCCGCCATATAGCCATAATTATGGATGGTAATGGACGCTGGGCACAGCAGAGGGGATTATCCCGCTTGGAGGGTCATATTGCGGGGGTAAAAGCGGTAAGGCGGGTGGTCGAGGCTTGCCGCGACCTCGGCATACCCTACCTTACCCTTTATACATTCTCGACGGAGAACTGGCGCAGACCAAAGGAGGAAGTGGAGGGGTTGATGACGCTTCTCAGGGAGCAACTGCGCTCTCAGACGCCGGAGCTAAAGGAGAAAGGTGTGCGAGTTATCGTGATTGGCAAAAGGGAAGAGCTGCCAAGGGATTTGCAGGAGCAGATAAAGCAATCAGAGGAAGAGACCTCTCAAAACAGTGAACTTAATCTTATATTAGCGATAAATTATGGGAGTAGGGCGGAGATAGTAAACGCTTGCAAGAAGTTAATAGAAAAAGTCAAGAGGGGAGAAAGCAACGAGGTAAATGAAGATGTTTTTCGCTCCTTACTTTATACCAAGGACATTCCCGACCCCGACCTCCTCATTCGCACGGCGGGGGAGAAAAGGGTTTCCAATTTCCTTCTCTGGCAAATTGCTTACACAGAGTTCTACATAACCGATACCCTTTGGCCAGATTTCACAAAAGACGATCTGCTTTTGGCTATAGAGGACTATAAAAAGAGGAAGAGGAAGTTCGGCGGTTTGGGATAATGAAGAGAGTAGCTATTTTAGGTAGCACTGGTTCAATAGGTCAGCAAGCACTTCAGGTAATAGAAAAGCATAGGGATAAGTTGTCCGTCCTTGCCTTATCCGCTGGTAGGAACTATTCCCTCCTCCGAGAACAAGCATTTCGCTTTAACCCCAAAATCCTTCACATAGAGTCCCACGAACATTTTCTTCTCTTGGGGAAAGAATTCCCGGAGAAGGAGATCTTATGGGGTGGGGAGGGACTATCTTATATAGCGGGGCATCCCGATGTTGATATACTATTGGTTGCTATCCCTTCTCCCATCGCCATAGAGCCCACAATTACTGCTTTGAAAGCTGGCAAGAGGGTTGCCTTAGCAGCTAAGGAGGTATTGGTATGCGGTGGAAAATTGGTGAAGCAAGCGGGGGGAGAACTTATTCCCGTGGATAGTGAACACTCGGCGATTTTTCAACTGCTGAGAGGCGAGGAAGGGATAAAACGCATAATCCTCACCGCCTCGGGTGGTCCTTTTCTTAATACCCCTTTGGAAAGGTTTGCCGAGATAACCCCCCAGGAAGCGCTTCAACATCCCACTTGGAGGATGGGGAAGAAGATAACTATAGATTCTGCCACCCTCTTCAACAAGGGATTGGAGATAATAGAGGCAATGTGGCTTTTCGATCTTTCTCTATCCCAGATAGAAGTGGTAATTCATCCCCAAAGTGTAATTCATTCTCTTGTGGAATTCGTAGATGGAGCCCTGAAAGCACACCTTTCTCTCCCCGATATGCGTTTGCCAGTGCAATATGCCTTGCTTTACCCTCAGCGTTTCCCCTCGCTCATCGCTCCCTTAGATTTAACCCAGTTTATGCTCACCTTCCAGCCGCTTGACGAGAGGAGGTTTCCCGCGGTAAAATTATCTAAACTGGCGGGTGAAAAAGGAGGAACTTTTCCCGCTGTCCTCTGCGGCGCGGATGAGACCGCAGTGGAGCTGTTTCTCAAAGGTAGGATAAAGTTCACCGATATAGTTACCCTCGTTGAGAAAGCCCTTGAAAGACACAAGGGAAAAGAGGAACCTACCTTAGGAGATATCCTTCAGTCCTATGAATGGGCGAAGGAAGAAGTCCTGAAGGAGACGATGTGATTTGCTTTTAAGTTTTGTCTCTTTTATTTTCGCAGTAAGTATATTGGTCATAGTCCATGAGTTCGGACATCTAATTTTTGCCAAAGCCTTCGGTATGGAGGTGAAGGAGTTCTCCATAGGCTTCGGCAAGCCCGCTTTATCAATTATGATAAGGGGAACAAGGTATTCCATCCGCCCCGTCCTTTTCGGAGGTTATGTGAATATTAGCGAGATGGAGATGGACGCGGATACCTGGCGAGAAGGTAAGGGCTTTATGCAGAGACCATTATATCAGAGACTTCTCGTGCTCTTCTCCGGCTCCCTTATGAATCTCCTTTTAGCCATAGTGGTATTCGGTTGCCTGGGAATATTCATAGGTAAGACTGTGGGAGTTACAAATAAGATAGAGAGAATTCTCCCCAACAGCCCAGCGGCACAAATAGGATTGCGGGGTGGAGACGAGATAATAGCGGTGGGCAAAGTTGAGAGCAACAAACCCGAGAAATTACGCGAGGAGATAGAGAAACACCCCAATATACCCGTGGTGATAAAGATAAAAAGGGATGGGCAAGTGTTGAGTTTTTATGTGACACCAAAGGCAGAGCGATCATATAGAAGCGTTAAGGGAAAGGTGGAAAGGGTAGAGGTAGGGAGGATAGGGATACTCTTCCATAGCCTGACAGAGAAGATGTCCTTCGGGGAAGCGGTATGGGCAGGTTTGCGAGATACCTATTATCTGACCCGTTTGATAATCCTTTACCCCTATTTAGCGGCGAAGAGGAAGGTGCCTGTGGAGGTAGGTGGACCCGTGGCGGTAGCAAAGATAACGGGGGAGGGAGCACAGCTTGGCTTTAGCGTTCTTATGGAGCGGATAGCCATGATAAGCGTCAATCTCGCGGTCTTCAACCTCTTTCCCATCCCCGGCCTAGATGGAGGACTCCTCTTTATAATGTTGATAAACTCCCTCTATGCGGCGATATTTCGCCGAAATTTAGATTATCGTAAGATAATGCTTGTCAACTCCATCGGGATAGCCTTCCTCTTCGGACTGCTGGCAATTCTAACCCTTTTCGATATCCATCGCCTCTTCCAGTGAAAATATCCTCTTTAAAGTGCAAGTTTTCGTTCCATCGCATCTATCTCCCCTTTTAATAAGACGCCCATCTCCAACTCTACTACCTTCTCCTCGCCCGGCTTCAAAATCTCCAGTGTCCCCATTTCCCGCTCCTTTGCCCTCCCTTGCACATGGCAGTTCCCAGGCTCCAAACCCACAACATATACACCCTCCCCCATCATTTTCCACTCTGTGAAGAAGGGAAGGCTTGTCTTATTATAGGTAACATAGAAACCCATCCCCTCCATCAACCCTTTGTTCGCTATACCCACTGTCACCATTCCTTTATCGTCTTCTTGCAATTCAAGATAGAACACTTGCTCTTTGAAGCCTGGTATAGGAGGGGAAAAGTGATTGTATTCCTCCAAACCCTTTTGAGCTTCCTCGTCACGGGGGATAACATTTTTGACCGCTCCCAAGAGATAGGAGCCCTCGTCAACTAAGGGGAAGCCAATGTTTATGTGATAGAGGAGCATAAGGGGAGAGGGGATGAAGCCAATGTTCCTTATGATATCCCTTATGAAGAGCCTTCTTTCACCGATATAACTCCAAATCCGCCTTTCCATCTCCAGACATTCTCCGAAGACGATGCTCTCCCTCATATGTCCTTCCGCCCAGATGAGGTAATCTTCTCCATCCCATCTTCCTCCACAGACCACCCCTTCCGCTGGGATGTTGGAAATCCTACCGTGTAAGCCGAGATAACACTTATTCGTTTCCTTGCAAGGAACACAAGAAACGAGGCATTCCGCCTCGGGGTCTTCTCCAGCTGCCCCCGCGTAGGTTAATCCACAGGTGGTGAGGAGTCCGCCGAAGAAGGAGCGAAGCCATCCCATACCCTCGGGTTCAAAGTAATAGGGAGCCACTTGTTTCGTTGGGGATATCCAGCCCAGCGCCTTGCCCTGATACTCCGCATAGGATATATCCATCCCTCTATCGGGGAGAACGGTGAAATTGAAGCCGTTGCCACAGCGGAAATCTACCGCTATCACCCCCTTCTCTTTCCCTTCGCCCAATTCAACCAATCTCGTGCCTCCTATCTGGGTGATATCGCCGACCCTTTTCAAAATCTCCTCCTTTTTCCAGAATTTTCCCGCGAATCGCATATACATCACTCTCCTTTTTTCTTTCATTTTAAGGAATAGTGCGAGGTAAAAACAATCTAAAAAGGGGAAAACGACATAAAATGATTGCTCTTAAGGAGATGGAGGTGTAAAATAAGAGTCAGAACAGTTTATAGGAGGTGCATCTTTTTATGGAACTTAAGCTTGGCGCAGGTTTATGGGTTTTTGGCAACACGATGGACAGGTTTTGCACCAAGGGCTACAAGGAGCCTGTGGGAGTTATGGATATGCTGGAATTAGCGGGGAAGGTCAAAGGTCTAAGAGGGATAGAGGTTCACCAGAGCGATTTTGAGGAAGTAGAGGTGGAGGAATTCAAAAAGAAGCTGATGGATTTAGGTTTGGAGGTTTCCACGGTAAACCTCAATGTTTGGGGAAGTAGCAAATGGAAATACGGTGCCTTCACCCAAAGGGACCCCAAGCTGAGGCGGGAAGCGATAGAGGAGGGGAAGAAGGCGGTTGACTATGCCCGCAAGCTCGACGCTCCATCAGCTGGGCTCTGGCTCGGCTCCGATGGTTTTGATTATCCTTTCCAAGTTGATTACATCACCCACTGGAACCTCCTCATAGATGCTATAAGGGAAGTCGCCGAGTATGCTGCTCCCGACATCAAAGTAGGCATTGAATATAAGCTCAAGGAACCGCGCACCCATATGAGCATCTCCGACGCTGGTAAGGCTTTGGCAATTGTCCTCGCTATGGAGATGGACAATGTAGGCGTGGTGATAGATTTCGGACACGCCCTGATGAGTGGAGAAAATCCCGCTGACTCCGTCGCTTTTCTTAATCGCTATGGTAAACTCTTCAATGTTCACTTCAACGATGCTTACGGGCTCTGGGACGACGATATGATCGTGGGAACAATCCATTTTTGGGAAACAATAGAGTTCCTCCTCTATTGCAAACTAACCAATTATCAAGGTTGGTTCACGCTTGATATGTTCCCCTACAGGGAGGATGCGGTTTCCGCGGCGGAGATGGCTCTCCGCAACATTGAGGCAATGTGGGAATTAGCCAATCAAATAGACCTCGAAGAGTTGAGGAAAGCTCAGCAAACTATGGACGCAGTGGAGACGCAGAAGGTTATTCGCAAACTCCTCTTTAAGTAAAGGTTTATGCCTCTGGAAAGGGATATAGTGATAGTGGGTGGCTGTGCAGCAGGAATGAGCGCAGCTGCTCAAGCCCGCCGAGTCGACCCCTCAGCAAGGATAACTATCTATGAGAAAGGAAGCTATATATCCTATGCTCCTTGCGGAATCCCCTTTTTCATAAGCGGAGAGGTTAAAAGACTTGAGGACCTCATCCACTTCACCCCTGAACAGTTTTCAGAACAGCGAAAAGTTGATGTAAAGGTGTATCACGAGGTTAGAAAGATAAATGTGGGTGAGCGAACGGTGGAGGTGGTGGATTTGAAAAACAGTAGGGAGTTCAAGAAGAGCTTCACCTCCCTCCTCATAGCCACCGGCGCCTCTCCCGTCGTTCCCCCTCTGCCCGGCATCGATCTCGAGGGTGTCTTTTCTTTGCGTTCTATGGAGGACGCCCTCTCCCTTAAAAAATACATAGAGGATAAGAAACCCCAAAAAGCTGTAATCGTGGGGGGAGGCTATATAGGCTTGGAGATGGCAACCGCTTTAAGACAGATAGGTATGGAGGTGGCTCTTGTGGAGATGAAGGAACACCTCCTCCCCAATTTGGACGAAGAAATAACGACGATAGTGGAAAGGGAATGCAGGGAGAAGGGAGTGGAGCTCTTTTTAGGGGAGAGCCTCTTGGGGTTGGAAGGAGATGGTAAAATGTTAAGGGTGCAGACGACTGCGAGAAAGATGGATTGCGATTTGGTCCTCCTTGCCCTCGGGGTAAGACCTAACGTTCATCTTGCCAGAGAGGCAGGAATACCTCTGGGGACAACGGGAGCGATAAGGACTAAACCGAATCAGGAGACGGAGATCCCTGGCATCTTTTCCGCCGGCGATTGCGCTGAGACAAGGCACATCGTAAGTGGTAAGCCCTATTGGTTTCCCCTCGCTACTCTTGCCAATAAACAGGGGAGGATCGCGGGTGAGAATATGGCAGGAGGGATGCTCCTTTTCCCTGGCACAGTAGGAACCCAAACAACGAAAGTTTTCGAATTGGAGGTGGGAATAACGGGCTTTTCGGAAAAGGAGGCAAGGGCGCTTGGCTACGAGACAGCGAGCCACACTACGAGAACATCTTCCAATCCTTCCTATTATCCCGGTGCCCAGCCTATAACCATGAAGATGGTTATGGATGTGGAAACGAGGAAGGTTTTGGGTGTTCAAATGGTGGGGAGAAAGGGTGTGGCGAAACGGATAGATTCCGCCGCTGTGGCTTTACACGCCCAGATGACGGTTGACGAGGTCGCCTGGCTAGACCTTTCCTATGCTCCCCCCTTCTCACCCGTCTGGGACGCCCTCATACACTGCGCCCAAAGCTTGCGGGCAAAAACGATTTAAAGGGAGGAAAGTTTTATGAAGGATAGAATCCTTGTAGTGGGACCATCAAACACAGATATGATTATAAAGCTGGAGCGTCTCCCCACGCCCGGGGAGACACTTATAGGCAGTGAGTTCGCTACGGCGGGAGGGGGTAAGGGAGCTAATCAGGCGGTGCAGTGTGCCCGCCTCGGTGCTCCCGTCATCCTACTTGCCAGAATAGGCGAGGACCCCTTCGGTGACAGGTCGGTTGAACAGTTCAAAGAAGAGGGAATAGATACCTCTTTTATAATTAGGGACAGCGAACATCACTCGGGCATAGCTCTCATCTTCGTGGATAAAAAGGGCGAGAATATGATAGCGGTTGCCCCTGGTTCCAACAGTTTTCTAAGCAAAGAGGATGTGGAAAGAGCCAGGGAGGCTTTTAGGATTTCCTCCACCCTTCTTCTACAACTAGAGATACCACTTGAGCCTGTGGAGGCTTCTGTCTCCCTCGCTAAAGAGGAGGGGACCACGGTAATCCTCAACCCAGCTCCCGCTCGTCCCCTTCCCCAGTCCGTCCTATCCAATGTAGACATACTCGTCCCAAACGAGACGGAGGCGAAAATCCTTTGTGGATTCCCTCCCGATGAGGACATACCTTCCCCAAAGCTCGGCTCTTTGCTTTTGGAGAAGGGGGTTAAACAGGTGATAATCACGCTTGGTGCCAAGGGTTCTATATACCTAAGCGAGAAAGAGCAATTTGAGGTTTCTGCCTTTAAGGTGGAGGCGGTTGACACGACCGCCGCTGGCGACTCCTTCTGCGGAGCGTTAGCGGTCGCTTTAGCTGAGGGGAAGGAGATAAAGGAAGCGATTAGGTTCGCCAGTGCTTGTGCAGCAATATGCGCCACCCGCTTGGGTGCTCAGCCTTCCCTCCCTTATAGAGAAGAGGTGGAAGATTTCTTATCCCAGAGGATTTGAGGGGATGATGCTTGTTTTAGGTATAGAGACGAGCTGTGACGAGACCGCAGCTGCTGTCGTTAGTGATGGTAAGGTGCTTCTCTCCAATGTGGTTGCTTCCCAAGTGGAGTTCCACCGGACATTTGGTGGGGTGGTTCCCGAGATAGCCTCCCGTAAGCATTTGGAAACGATCATTCCCATCGTAGATGAGGCATTGAGGAAAGCCGATGTGAAAATAGAGGATATAGATTTGATAGCTGTTACAAAAGGGCCGGGGCTTCCCGGCTCCCTTATCGTTGGGGTTGTATGCGCCAAGGCTCTCGCTTTCGCTTTCAAAAAGCCAATAGCGGGCGTTTCCCATATCCAAGCCCACATCTATGCTAACTTCCTCGCTTATTCAGACATCCCGCTCCCCGCTATATGTCTGGTTGTCTCCGGTGGGCACACGGACCTCTTCCTTCTTTATGAGGATAAGAATGTCCGGCATTTGGGAAGAACAAGGGACGATGCGGCGGGGGAAGCTTTTGACAAGGTAGCGAAACTCCTTTCCCTCGGCTACCCTGGGGGACCAATAATAGACAACCTGGCAAAAGAAGGAAACCCCAATTTCATAAATTTCCCTCGCCCTCTCCTTCCTGATAGCTGGGATTTCTCTTTCAGCGGGCTCAAAACAGCTGTTTTAAGAGAATTGAGAAGGCTCAAAGAGGGGGAGGAAATCCCCGTCCCCCATATTTGCGCCTCTTTTCAGGAGGCTGTGGTGGACACGCTTGTGGAGAAAACCGCTATGGCTTCTAAAGAATTCAAAATAAAGAGGGTACTTTTAGGAGGGGGGGTCTCCGCAAATAGCAGGTTGAGGGAGAAGTTCCGAAGCAGAGCGAAGGAGGAGGGGTGGGAGATTTTCATTCCTCCCCTCTATCTTTGCACGGATAACGCTGCTATGATAGCTGCCCTTGGCTATCACGACTGGCAAAGAAAGGGCGAGGAGGAGTTCGATGTCGAACCCTCCTTGAGGATTTAATGTCCTGAAGGGAGGTGAATAGCGCTTTGGAGAATAGTATCTACGATGTCATCATAATCGGCGGCGGTCCAGCAGGCTTGACCTCTGCAATATATACCACAAGAGAGAGGCTGAAAACTCTCCTTTTGGATAAAGCTATTTGTGGGGGATTACCTGCTACAACGGAGAAGATAGAAAATTACCCGGGTTTTCCCCAGGGCATCGGGGGCGCGGAACTGATGAGAAGTTTTAAGGAACAAGCGGAAAAATTCGGCACCCAGATAAAGGAGTTTTACGAGGTGAAGAAGGTGGAGCCCGAGGGTAAACTCTTCAAAGTGGAGACGGAACTCGAAACATTTCTGGGTTATTCTATAATCGTCGCCTCGGGAAGTGTTCCCAAAAAACTGAATATCCCGGGAGAGGATAAGTTCATAGGAAGGGGTGTTTCTTACTGCGCCATTTGTGATGCTCCCTTTTACCAGGATAAGGATGTGGCGGTCATAGGTTGCGGAAACTCCGGATTGCAAGAGGGTGAAACATTGCTTAAATATGTGAAGAGCTTGACCTTCGTTGAATTCCTCCCCTATATACCAGGGGAGAGAATCCTCCAAGAAAGGGTGCTTGAGGACCCCCGGGTTAAATTTTTCCTCAACCAAATCATCACCTCCATAAATGGGGAGAATTTCGTGGAGTCTATCACCATCAGAGATAGGCAATCGGGGGAGGAAAGAGAGATAAAAGTGGACGGGGTCTTCATCTATGTGGGTTTCTTGCCCAATAGCAAGTTTATGGAAGGATTGGTGGATATGGACAAGGAGGGTTATATAATAACGGACGAGAATATGAGGACTTCTTTTCCCGGCATATATGCGGTGGGAGATGTGCGCTCAAAGAGGGTGAGGCAAATAGCGGTTGCCTGTGGAGAGGGGACAATTGCCGCTATAGCGGTCAGAGATTTCCTAAAGGAAGTAAAAAAAGAGTAAAGGGAGTGTTGCCTTTATGCGATTGGGAGGACCTCTTTTTGGAAGCTATACAGGACCTGAGGAATGGCTTGCCCTGCTGAGAAAGTACGGCTATAGCGCCGCTTATTGCCCAGTAGATAGTTCAGCGGACGAGGAGACGATCAAGAGTTATGAAGAAGCAGGGAAAAAAGCTGGCATAGTGATAGCGGAAGTAGGAGCTTGGAGCAACCCGTTGAGCCCTATGGAGGAGGTCAGGCGTTCAGCTCTGGAGTTCTGCAAAGCCCAGTTGGATTTGGCGGACAGGATAGGAGCCCTTTGCTGTGTCAATATAGCGGGTTCCAGGGGAAAGAAATGGGACGGACCTTGCGAGGAGGATTTGACAGAAGAGACCTTTGAGGCAATCGTTGAAACAGTGCGGGAAATCATAGATGCAGTTAAGCCCATCCGCACATTTTATACCCTTGAGACGATGCCCTGGATGTATCCTGATTCTCCTGATAGTTACCTGCGCTTGATAAAAGCAATAGATAGGAAGCAGTTCGCCGTCCACCTGGACATCGCTAATATGATAAACACCCCCTGGCGCTACTTCTTCAACAGGGAGTTCATAAAAGACTGTATAGAAAAGTTGGGACCTTATATAAAAAGCTGTCACGCCAAGGATGTCCTTATGTCCGAGACCTTCAATGTTCATATAGACCAGGTGCGTCCAGGCATCGGTAAACTGGATTACACAACCCTGATAAGGGAACTGGAAAAAGTTTCTCCCAACATCCCCTTGATGATGGAACACCTGGAGACGGAGGAGGAATATTTACTTGCGGGAGAATACATCAGAACTAAAGCAAAAGAGGCAGGTGTATCCTTAAGGTAGGCGAATAAGTATAATCAGCCAAGATATCACGAGGCATTAGTTGAAAGAGGGGGAAGAGAGTTGGAAAGAATGAACCAGAACAAAATGCTTATTCAACAAAACCTAATTTCACATTCCTCCGTTCTCTGTTATAATAGTGGTAGAGGTGATAAGATATGCTCGTCGTGGTTGGTATTTTGGTGTTCCTCATCTTCGTTGTCTGGCCGATTCTAATCTATAATCGGTTAGTAGGGAAGAGATTCAGGGTTGACAATGCCTGGCGACAAATAGATGTTCAACTTAAAAGAAGGCATGACCTTATCCCCAATCTCGTGGAATCCACAAAGGGCTATATGCAATATGAGAGGACCACACTGGAAAGGGTTGTTGAAGCGAGAAACAGAGCGATAAGCGCAAGGGGACCTGAGGAAGCGGGAAGGGCGGAAGGTGAGCTTAGCAGGTTCCTCCGCCAACTCTTCGCCTTGGTGGAGAACTATCCCGAGCTCAAGGCGAACGAGAGCATAGCGAAATTGATGGAGGAACTCACCCACACGGAGAACAACATAGCTTTCGCCCGCCAATTCTACAACGATATGGTTATGGACTATAACACTTTCATCCAAATATTCCCCAATTCCCTAATAGCCACCCTCTTCAACTTCCAGCCGAGGCCTTTCTTCTATATGGAAGTGGAAGAGGAAGCACAACCGCCCAGGGTTGATTTGAGAATATAAAGAGATATCTCCTCAAAGCATGGCCGTCACCTTCTATAGCGTAGTCGAGGCAAACAGGAAGAAGGCATTCCTCCTGCTCTTCTCCTTCTTCATCCTCCTTGCCACGGTGGGTTTCCTCGTCGATTACCTCTATCTCCATTTCCCCCAGCGTTTTCCCTTCCCCCTTTCTACTTCCATAGCCGTTGCCATCGCCTTGGTGCAGAGCCTGGTAGCCTATTATCAGGGTGACAATCTTGTCCTCCGTTCCCTTGGGGCTCGTCCTCCCGATTTAGAGAGTATAAAGGAACATGCGCTTTTGAATGTCGTAGAGGAGATGTCCTTAGCGGGGGGGATCCCCCGTCCGAGGGTATATGTGATTGATAGCGAAGCGCCCAATGCTTGTGCTGTGGGCAGGGACCCCCAACACGCCTCAATCTGCGTTACAAGCGCCCTTCTTGATACTCTCAACCGGGAGGAATTACAGGGTGTTGTAGCTCACGAGATAGCCCATATAAGGAACAGGGATATATTGACGATGACGATAACCGCTACCCTTTTGGGTGCGATAATTATACTTTGCGAGATCGGATGGCGTCTTCAATATCTGGGGGGTTATGAGCGTGGAAGGAGAGGGAGAGGAAGAGGTAGAGCTGGTGGGATCGTCTTAATCCTCTATCTTGTTCTTCTCATCGTTGCTCCTTTACTTGCCAGGCTTATATTCCTTGCGGTATCCCGAAACAGGGAGTATGTTGCTGATGCTCACAGCGCTATGCTCACCCGAAATCCTTTAGCGTTGGCCTATGCCCTTGAGAAGATATCCAAGGCACCAGCTGTTAACATTGGGAGTAAAGCAACCGCACACCTCTTCATAGCGGACCCTTTGAGAAGAGCTATAGGGGAATATGAAGGGCTTTGGGCAGACCTTTGGAGCACTCATCCTCCCATTCAAAAGAGGATAGAACTCTTAAAGCAGATGGCGATTTAGAGCAAATCCTCTATTTTGAAATCTCCCCTTTTGAAGAGGTAGATACCTTCCTGTAAGGCAGGTGGGACCATCCCCCACCCTTCTCTCAATCCCCGCCTCGCTTCCTCCAATGTATAGGGGAAGACCTCCACGCTCACTCCTAATCCAAGCGGTTTATATCTAACAATTCTTTCTTCAAAGGGAAGGGGTGAATGAGAGAGAATTATGAGCACATCCGCATCGCTCATTGGTGTGGCTTCCCCTCTGGCAAAGGAACCGAAGAGGACCACTGCCAAAACCGTTGGCTCGTTCCCTAAATTCTCCGCCCAACTTCTCAATCGCTTCAAAATATCTTCCCTATCTATTCTCCATACTCTCGCTTTCACAAAACCTCACAATCTCCTCCCCAAAACTTATCGCCTCTTTCGCCTCTTTCTCGCTATAGTGAATCCCCGCTGGCCCGGAGGGGTGAGCATCGGGATAACGGGTCGGGATATAGAACCTATCCAAAATCCTTGCTTTCTCAAGGAGTTGCTCACTCACTTCCACTGTTTCCGGCAAGCCCTTGAGCAAATCCACAAGGGAATGCCCCCAGGCAACTTGTCCCAGGCATTGATGCAACCCCTTCAAGGCGGAATCGCCTGCCTGATGGGCTGCGAAGCAGGCCCAGGCGAAATCGCCCATCTTGAGGCTGTTTTTAGCTGCCCTTAAATTCAACTTCCCTTGCTCAATCCAATCCTTCCAGCGATTCATTTGTAAACCTTCAACTCCACTATATGCACGCCTATATTGGCGGAATTATATAGCATATTTACCCTTATATATCTCGCCTCCCTCGGCTCAAATGTGTAAGTCTCGCCCCGAGAAGTGGCCACCCTCTCGTCTTTCTTCTCGCCCACCTTGACCCACTTCTTCCCATCTTTTGAGACCTCCACTTCGTAATTGTAGAACCTGCTCCCATCCCAAAATGTCTTTATTAAAATGCGAGAAAATCTTTCTAACCTCTTTAAATCGACTATCAGACTTTGAGGATAGGGAGAAGCACCCCAGTAGGTGGTATCGTCTCCATCTACAGCATTTTGGGGGAAGGAGCCGGGCTCGAAGGAGGTAGCAAAGGTTTGTTTACCTAAGGCGAGGTTCTCTTTATCCTCCATCCTTGCCCTCTCTATCTTTTCCCTCCACTCCCTTTCCCTTCTCGCCTCTTCCCTTCTCCTCGTTTCTTCGTATTCCTTTACTTTGTGTAGATAATCCATCTCTACATTCTTTTCCTTCTCCCATATCAGCCCCACATATCTCGTATCAGGTGATATCTCCATCCTCTCACCGTGGGGGAACCGATAGCCCACGGGCGCGTGGATGACGATTTTCTGGGGTGGATTTGCCCACCGTGGCCGCAGGTAGAGTTCTCCACCCTGAGGAAGAATCTTCAAGGAGATGGATAGGGAGCCGAATTCGGTGGGGGCGTTAAGTAAGGAGATAAGTTCGCCCACTTTTATCCAGGAAGGCGGGAGACAGGAGAAAAGATGAAGCTCCTCGCCTTCCTCTCTTACCAACATATTTCTGAGGAGGTCAAGGAACTTGCCGGCAAAACAGCCGTGGGGCGTTAGGTTCCCTCCGAAATCCCTCGAGCTTGCTGAGCACATCTCAAATCCCGCATTTGTAGCGGTTGTGTGGAGGAGGAGGGAATAGAAGGCGTCCAAAACCTTCTCTTTTTCCCCTCTTATCAACTCGGTTTGGGGCACATCTATTCCGATGTATCCGTGGAGATTATCAAGGCTCGCATAAGTCATTAATCCCTCGTTAAAATTCTGTTCCCTCACCTTCTTAAGTGTGGCCGTAACCATCTCATCCATAGGTTCTAATACCCTACAGGGGTAAACCGCTTTCAGGTTTGCCCAGTCAAATCCTCCCCCTTCCAGGGAAGGGGGAATATAACCCCTGGTGGCAGAAGTTACTTCTTTTAAATTTTCCAAAATAAATTCCCGGTAATCCCTCGCCTCCGCTTCCCACCTCTTTACATCCTCTTCATAGCCCAAAGCCCTCGCCATATTTACCGCCTCCACTACCCCCTGATAAGCCCAGAAATCGTTACCTATTATATGTCCATAAACATTCTCGTTATCGTGAGGATGAGTGGCTGGTATTAACCCTCTCCCTATACCCATTTCTTTTTTGCTCTCCTCCCGCGTCCTTATCAACCATTCCATTGCCTTCTTTATCCCTGGATATACCTGCCTGGCGAAAAGGGTGTCTTTGGTGAGGCGAAAGTGCTGACCAAATGTCCAGAGCGTTTGCCCCCAACCATCCAGCTGTCCCTCCTGGGATATGAAAAGCCCATCTGTCCTTTGGAACTTAAGGAAATAGAGCGCCGACCTCTCAGCCTCCAATGGAAACCCCCAAACATCCAACGCTCTTACCATAAATGCTCCATCCCTTATCCAAAAGGCATCGTATTGAAACTTGTTCACCTTTTGGATGTAATCTTCCCCTCTTTTCTCTCTGGCGATAAAAAGATACACCAAGTTCGCCCTATATGTATCCACCACCTTCTTTTCGGGCACCCCCAACCAAGCACCCTTCCTCAATAAGTTCGTCCAGAAGGAAACCACCCTATTCTTCGCGGTATCTACATCTACATCGAATTCGTTTGCCCGCTCTTTCGGTGCGGGGAAACAGAGCATCTTGAAAACGAGCCGCTTTTTCTCCCCAGGCTTCAACTTCATCTTGTAACCCAAAAGGAGAGCGAAATCGCTTGGATTTTTAACTTCTCCCTCAACCACCTCATCAGGTGTAGGAACAATAGAGAGAAGTTTGCCATCCCTCAATATGTATCCATTAAGATATTCATATTTGGAAGAAGGGGAAAAATCTTCCTTCGCAACCCTATGCCCCACGCCCATAAATCTTACCCCTATCCAGAATAGTCCTTCTTTATCTTTCTTTTGAGAATTAGAAATCTTCACATCAGCAAAGGCGAGGGGGTTATCCTCGTAAGCGAGGGGATTATCGGCGAATAGAGTGAAGGAAATGACAAATCCTTCTTTCGTAGTAGAATATTGCACGATGGGTAGCCATCCCCCGAATAAGGTTTTTACCCTTTCCTCTATCGGCTCCCGTTTCTCCCCCCAAAGGAAGGCCATCTCTGCCCTCCCCGAGAATATATAGCCCTCGGGGGTGACCTCAAAAGCAGAACTACAATCTTTAGTGCCGATAACGGTGGTAGGAAAAGCGAAATACTCAAAAACTGGCGATTGCTCCCGGGCGAGAACGACGGATAAGACTAAAAAGGTAAAAGAACTTAAAAATAACTTTAAGTTCTTCAATTTGGCATTCCCCCTTTACCTTATTATAAGTTTTCCCTCTCCATTTGCAAGGATAAGAGAGCATTTGTAAAGTTCGGATAATTGGTCCGGGCGAAGGGGGATATATTCCTCGCCCAATTTCTCCCATAACTCTTTCAAAAGGCTGGGAGACATAGGATAGCACTGGACAAATATGTGCATAAAAGCAGGGCGTTCCCTGGGAGTAAAACGCCTCACATCGTCCAAAAGAAGAGAGAAGTTTTTCTTCTCCCCACCCTCGGGGTCAAAAGAGGTGAGGGAACGGAAAACAGGAACATCAGATGGCAAGAGGATATGGGATTTCTCGTAGGCATTCACCCCATATTGACGTCCATAATCGGCTAATATGCACTTTAAGTTCAACTTTTCCCCGTAAATTCTGAAATATTCCTCCCCCTCATGATGCGTCCAAAGGCAATCCAAACCCATCTTGGACATATACTCCTTCGTCAAGTCCAAGAATCGCCCCCATATCTCCTCCCTTTCCTCAAATATTTCTCCATAGATGTCCATAAAGGCGTAACCTACCCCGAAAGCACAGACGAAGTAGTCGTTCTCATTCGCTCGGGAGTAGTAGTAGTCCATAATGTCGGGAATAAGGTCGTAGACAGTTGGCCCCACCGTCCAGGCAAGAGGGAATTTACCCCTCTGTGGGTCACCCCAGTAGCGCCGTAGGTAAAAGTCATACCAGTTAACAGGGGCGTCACCATCGGATATCAAGAAGGTAACATATATTTTGTGCCCTAAAGGCGGAAGCGGGGCTGGTGTTTGACGAAATTCTTTTCTCCTCGTCCCACTGTGGACGCTTAGATTGGGGATGTGGGACCAGGCAAGGAATTTACCATACTTGCTCCAGAGGGCAACCCCACCCTCCTCCTGAATCCCTATCCCCTTCCCCGCATAGGGAATGCCTAAAACACCAGTATTAGGGGGCATTCTTCCCAGCAAATCTTCTATGACTAATTGCTCCTCCAAAGGGTCAGCAACAGGTGGTTTTCCATCCACTTCTCCCGTTATCCAGAAGGTAAAAGCCTTGAATTGTATAGCATAATCCCTCATAACGACCCAATTAGGGGGAAGGGAAACGATGAACTGGTGGTTTAGTTTGTCCCAGAGGTTCTTTAAAGCCCAATCATATACCTCATAGTTCCTCTTCCATCTCCCTCTCAAATCGCGGAGAATGGGGAGTGATAGATAGGGAATTAATCTGGGAGAAACGATGACTCCATTTTCGATGCCAGCGAGCATCGTTGCCCCATCAATGCTGGCGGGCACCTCCGGGTCGGTTATTATCATTCCTTTCAATTTGTTTCTAAAGCGCCCTAATAAGGTGCGGGGGTTCTTAACCCATTCTATCTCTTCTATATCTCCCCTTTCCTTCATCCAGCTAAGCCACCTTTCATCCACGGAATTGAAAATCAAGTATATACGAGGCGATTCGCGATTTACAATTCCCTGGAGTGAAACAAGGAGGAGTTTTTCATCGTCGGGTAAATCCCTTACATCGCAAACGAGGAGCCGCTTAGCAGGTGGAGGACTATGAGGGAAAACACTGGGGAAAAAGACGAGCTTTCCCCTTATCTTCCCTCTCGCTTTCTTTAGATACGCTTTTCTCGCCAATTCCATTATTTCTCTTCTCTTTCTTTCCGATATGATGCCTTTCTCAGAAAGGATATACAGCGTAGAGCGAAGGTAGACCTCTCGGAGGTCTAAAAGTCCTTGCCCCTCGCTGTGGAATTGGAAAACCTGCCCCAACCACACATCTATCGCTCCTTTGAATTGAGGACAATTATGTTTGATTAACGCTATGGCGGGATAGAATATGTCATTTTCATAGTAGCCAGCGATGGGAATGAGGGTGTCTTCCTTCGGCAAACTGTGGGGCTCCAAGGTTTGGCTAAAGGCGTTTTTATATCTTTCCCAATTTATAAATCCTAAATCCAGGGGATCACTTCCCCATAAATAAGCTAATTCACCTCCCTGAGGCGTATAGAAGCCACCTAGGCCCAGTCCATTGTGGAGTAGCCAATCATCCCTATGCCCAAGGTCAACCCAGGGAGCATCCATAAGTTCAAATCCACCGTTTGGGAGAAGCTCTTCCTTTGCGCCCTTTATTTTTAAAGAGACATCGTCCCAAAGGAGTTCTCCTGAGGATTTATAGAGCGCCAGTATCACATCCAGCCTTTTTGCCTCCGAGGGAACCTTGATATCCTCATTGATGAAGAGCCATTCACCCTGTTTTGGAGGTATGGAGGGACCATCCTGTCCCAAAAACTTGCCCCCTTCACCCCAAAAGCGGAGGAAGAGCCTGTCTCCTTCCCTATCCTCCCCTATATTCCCACTCAGCACCTTTACCCAAGCGGAGAGGGTGTAGACATTCGCTCTTTTATCCAGATAGGTTGATTTTATAATCGTCCAAACCCCCTTGCTTTGCTTTTGCACTCGAAGGGCATATTTCCCCTTATGGGGTTGAGGGGCTCTCTCAGCGGAGTCGCCCTCCCCAAGAAAGAATTGCCAATCTTTCGCCCCCTTGGCTTCGCAAGGATGGCAAAAAGGAACGGAAACAGCGATTATGCTGCCTCCCCCCAAGCGAAAGGTTTTTATATTGTCAACCGCTTCCAAAGGGAAGGTATTGCCGTAAGGGTAAATTAAGATGGAATACCTTCGGGAGTTCAAATATTGGGGGTCAGCGAGTTGGTTGGCATCCAGTAAATCGGCGGGGATGCCGAGGTGGTTTAAATATTGATATATGGACCGAGGATGAAAATTAGAGGTAGCGCCAAAACGAGGAAAAAGGGGGTGAGAGAATATAGCTACTTTGGGAGTTGCACAGAAACTCTGCCCCAGCAGAAATATAAAGGTTAGAGAAAAAGGAATCCTTTTCAAGCTATTAAACATTCTATACAAATGGTTTTGTTGAATAAACTCTTTCCCTTCCTAAAAATTATAACCGTCTTTTGACAACATTAGGACCTACATCTGCGTCGCTCTATTTCTCCCATTCTCTTAATAATCCTTCCCTTTTTCTCCCCCTTTTCTCCCTCGCATAACGCTCAATCAGGTGGATTATAAGCCCCGGGAAGTAGCAAGAACCTTCTTATTTCCTTGTCTCGAGATGATCTTCCCAACATAAAAGGCCTAATGAATTGATAGGGATTATCAATGATGTTTAGGTTTATTGAATTTTGTTGAATAAATTCAAAGAATATTCACCTTCCTCCTTCAATGAATGATGAAGTTTATAGAAAAGGAAAGGGAGGAAACCGCTGAAGGGGAAACGTTGTTTCCCTTTTTCCTTTTATTAAACAAAACTATACGAATTAATTTTAATTATTATTGTTTGACTTATTTGAGATATGTGGGTAAAATTATTTGTAGTCAACTGAATAGTTTATGGGGATGGATGCCGGGAAGAGCGGTGTAAGTCCGCCGCTGCCCCGCAGCCGTGACCGGAACGAAACCTGCGATAGCCACTGGGAGGATATCTTCTGGGAAGGCGCAGGGAGTAGGCTCAAGCCGGAAGCCGGAAGACCGATCCATCTCCTTTAGCCCTAACCTCCGCATCGCGGGCGTGCGGGAGGGCTTTGTTTTTGGAATGCCCATCGCTTGTTCCGCATGCGATGGGCATATTTTTTGTAAGGAGGTGATTCTGTGAAGAAGAAAGGGTTCACTCTCATAGAATTGCTGGTGGTGATAGCGATAATCGCTATCCTGGCAGCGATTCTCTTCCCCGTCTTCTCAAGGGCGAGGGAGATGGCGAGGAAAGCTTCCTGCCAAAGCAACTTGAAGCAGATAATCACTGCTACCTTGATGTATGTGCAAGATTGGGATGGCAAGTTTCCTCCCTTCTGGGCAGGAAAAGATGCTGATGGGAGCTATTTCTGGTATGGCTATCGTCGGAATGACGGAACAGTTGACCTAACCCGAGGGCTCATCTATCCCTACCTTAAGAACAAGGATATAAGGACCTGTCCCAGTTGGTCCGCCACATCTCCTTATCCCCCTGCGGGTGGATGGGGTTATGGCTACAACTGGTTTTACATCGGAGGTAGACCCGACCCCAATTTTTGGTGGGTGCCCGTTCCTGCATCCGATGCAGAGTTAAGCCATCCCCCAGAAACAATTTGTTTTGCTGACTCCGCTGTCAAGAACTGGATGACGGGAGTGGGATTGATGGAGAGCGTTGCCATCACCCCCCCTACCCTCACCTGGGGTTGGTATGATATGCATTTTCGCCATAACGACACCGCAAACGCTGCCTTCTGCGATGGACATATCAAAGCGCTGAAGCCTCTCCTCAGAGACTCTGATTATCCTGAGCTTGGAGAGCCTTGCGCGGATGACAGTCTATTTATGAAGTAGTCTCAAACCTGCACGCCCGCCGTGGAGGTGATCTATTGATGAGAGGAATCTCTTCGTTAAAAATCTTTTTCGCCTTCCTTGCCTTCTTCTCTCTTGCTTTTGCCTCACTAAAAGCTAAGGACGATAGGGGAAAGTGGGTTGTCCTGGGTAAATCTCCTCAGAGGATAGTTTCCCTCGCTCCCGCTACAACGGAGATGCTATTTGCCATCGGTGTTGGAAATAGGGTCATCGGCGTCACCTCCTATTGTGACTATCCTCCTGCGGTGAAAGGGCTTGCAAAGGTAGGAGGATTCATCAACCCCAGCCTGGAGAGCATCGTCAACCTCCGCCCCGACTTAATCGTTGCTATTAGAGGCAACCCTCTGAACTTGATCGGAAGACTGGAGAAAATGGGTTATCCAGTATTCGCTCTAAATCCTCAGAAATTGAGCGATGTCCTCAGTGGGATGGAAAGGTTGGGGAAACTTACAGGGAGTAGGGAAGCTCAGAAGGTCGTGAACAATTTGAGGGGGAAGATAGAGAAAATGAAGAGCGAAGTTGCTAAAATTCCCTGGGGTAAGCGTCCCCGGGTTATGATAGAGCTATGGGACAAACCCCTCATAGTTTTTGGGAAGAATAGCATAGGAAACGAAGTTATAGAGCTTGCAGGGGGGAGGAACATAATTGAAGAGGGTAAGATTGGCTATCCCCAGATAAGCCTTGAGGTCCTGCTTCAAAAGCAACCCGATGTAATTGTGCTCGCTCATATGACGAAAGTTAAAAATCCCCTGGAGGAGGTGAAAAGGAGGGCGAACTGGGACAAGTTGAAGGCTGTGCAGGAGGGAAGGGTTTATGCAATTGATGCGGATATAATAGACCGTCCGGGACCTCGCTTAGTTCAAGCAGTTGAAATACTGCGTCGTTTGCTGTATCCTACAAAGTTGTGAAGAAAGAAATTTTAGAGGTTAAAGGAATTTCCTTTGCCTACAACCGAAGGGAGATATTAAAGGATGTCTCCTTTTCGGTTAGGGAAGGGGAGATGCTTGGCATTCTTGGACCCAACGGAGCTGGCAAGACAACCCTGATACGGGTTATCTCGGGAATTCTGCCGCCCCTTCAAGGGGAAATTCTCCTTGAAGGAATAAATCTTGGGAAAATACCTCCCAAGGAGAGAGCAAGGAAGATAGCGGTGCTCCCCCAGAACGAACCCCCTGTTGATTATTTAACAGTTAAGGAGATGGTTATGCTTGGCAGAGTTCCTTATTTTTCCCTCCTTTGGGGAACCAGGAAGGAAGACGAGGAAGTTGTAGGAAGGTGTTTAGAGATGGTGGGGATGGGGGATTTCCAAAACAGGAAGCTGGGGCAGTTGAGCGGGGGAGAGAGGCAGAAGGTGCTCATAGCCCGTGCCCTCGCCCAACAACCGCGCCTCCTTATACTTGACGAGCCAGTGGTCCACCTTGACCTCTCTCATCGACTGGAGGTATTTTTCCTCCTCAAGAGATTGGAAAACGAACAAAACCTATCCATTATATGCGTGATTCACGATATTAACCTCGCTTCCTATTTTTCGGATAAATTGCTCTTAGTGAAAGGGGGGCGAGTATTCGCTCAGGGTGAGCCAAGAGAGGTGATAACCCAGGATAATCTGAGGGAAGTATTCAATATTTATGCTATTGTTAGGAATAATCCTCTAAGTGCCCGTCCTTATATAAGCGTTATCCATAGAAGGGAGGTTAAAGGTCCAAAGGTTCATCTCATAGCGGGAGGAGGTAGCGGGAGGGAAATAATGGAGAGGTTGGTAAGTGAGGGTTATTCGCTCAGCTTGGGAGTTGTCAATGTGGGCGATAGCGACTATGAAACCGCAAAGGGATTGGATATAGAGTGTGCTGAGGAAGCACCCTTCGCTCCCATATCAGAGGAGGCATATAACAGGGCATTGGAACTAGTTAGGGAGGCAAAGGCGGTGGTGATCGCTCCCCTTCCCTTCGGTTGGGGAAACATCAAAAATCTGGAGATAGCTGAAATTGCCCAAAATGAGGGCAAAGAAGTTTTCATAGCGGGAAACGATTGGGAAAGAAGGGATTTCACCCAGGGCAAGGCTGGGGAAATGGTGGAGAGACTTTTACAAAAGGGGGGAAGGCTATTTCATTCTATAGAAGAACTCCTGGAAATGCTGGGGGAATTGAAATGAATAGAAAGGGATAACCCTTTGACAATTAAATAGTATTGTGTAAAATATAAACACAAATGTTCGTTATAAGAGATTTTCATGATTTAATAAGGATACTGGAGGAGCATCCTGAATGGCGGGCGGAATTAAGGCGCCTCCTTTTAACGGAGGAATTACTGGAGTTGCCCCATATCGTGCGTGAATCCGCTTCAAAACAGGAAGCTCTTTGGCAAGAAGTGGGAGGTATGAGGGAATGGATAGAGGAGATAGCGAGAGCACAATTAGCGACCCAGGAGGTGCTGAAGCGCCTTGCCGAGCAGATAGAAAGAGTGGAAACACATATTGAACGCCTTGCCCAACAGCTTGCCCAACAGATAGAAAGAGTGGAAACGCATATTGAACGCCTTGCCCAGCAGATGGAGAGAGTGGAAACACATATTGAACGCCTTGCCCAGCAGATGGAGAGAGTGGAAACACATATTGAACGCCTTGCCCAGCAGATGGAAAGAGTGGAAACACATATTGAACGCCTTGCCCAACAGATGGAAAGAGTGGAAACACATATTGAACACCTTGCCCAACAGATGGAAAGAGTGGAAACACATATTGAACACCTTGCCCAGCAGATGGAAAGAGTGGAAACACATATTGAACGCCTTGCCCAACAGATGGAAAGAGTGGAAACACATATTGAACGCCTTGCCCAACAGATGGAAAGAGTGGAAACGCATATTGAACGCCTTGCCCAACAGATGGAGAGAGTGGAAACACATATTCAACGCCTTGCCCAGCAGATGGAAAGAGTGGAAATTCAAATTGAGCTCCTGACCGGTTCCTTAGCAAAATTAGAGGAATGGCAAAGAGGTGAGGGTGGGAGACGGGAAGGTGAGAGATACGAGAGGCAGGTAATAAGGAGAGCTCCCTCCATTTTCAATGGGGGATATGGAGGCTCACCAGAGGAGCCAACTGTAAGGGAAAAATTGAGCCGGTGGTTAGAGAAAGTTTACGAAGAAGGTGTAAAGGTATCGGAAGAGGTAGACCCCTTTTTAGCCGACCTCATTTGGTGGAAGGGAGAAAAAGTAGCGGTGGTTGAGATTTCTCTAAAGGCCAATGGAGAGGATATAATGCGGGCTAAGAAGAGAGCGGATTTCCTCAAATCCTTGGGCATTGATGCTGTCCCAATAATTATAAGTAAAGAATGGGCGATAAAAGAGACAACGGAGGAATTAGCCCGAAGGGAAAATGTAGAATGGCTGATAGGGGGTGCACCCTCAAACGGCTTTCTCCTTTTCTGCTCTGCTTCCCGAAAGTCAGAGGATTGAAACCCTAACGAGAGGAAAGGCTTGCTTGGACGAGGAGGATGAAGGGGTGAGGGTAAAACATAATGAGCAGGGTGAAGGCGAGACAAATCCCCAAGGCTAATTTTAGAGAGAGGGGCTCCTTCAATTTATCTCCTCCATTCCCCCTTAGAAACATTTCCCTCACCACTTTGAGATAATAGAATGCGGACACTACACAGTTCAAAAGGAATACTATCGCCAGCCAAGCCATATTCTCCTTTATAGCGGTGGCAAATATGAAAAGTTTACCAACGAACCCACCCGTCCCCGGTATACCGATGAGTGACAAAAGGAAGAGAGTCATCGCGGTTGCGGAGAGAGGGGAGCGATAAATGAGCCCTGTGAAATCCTCCAAATCCTCTTTACCTTCCCCCAAACTCACGACTATAGCCACCGCGAAAGCTCCGATGTTGGCGAAGAGATAGGGAAGGAAATAGAAGAAGAGGGAGAATCTCCCCCAATAACTTTGAGATAAAGCGAGGGCAATGAGGAGGTAGCCTGCATGAGCTATGGTGGAATAACCCAAAAGCCTCTTTATATTCCTTTGCTGAATAGCTACGAGGTTTCCCACCGTCATCGTGAGGAAGGAGAGCCAAGCTATCAGCAACACCCAATCTCTTCCGGGATAGCAGGTAGTGAGGAAACGAAAGAGGGCGAGGAAAGCGGAGAGTTTGGGGAAAAGGGAAAGGAGGGCGGAGACGGGCGTTGGTGCTCCCTCAAAAACATCGGGAACCCACATATGGAATGGCACAGCCGCTATCTTGAAACAAAAACCGGCAAGAACAAGGACGAAGGCGAGTTTGGCTAAATCGCTTTCTTTCAAGCTGGGAAAGGCAGAGGAAAAGCTCAGTCCTCCGCTAATTCCGTAAAGAATGCTTATACCATATAGCATAGTGGCGGAGAGGACAACACCAAATAGGAAATACTTGAGAGCTGCTTCCCCCGATTTCGGTTTATCCCTTAGGTATCCAGCGAGTATATAGCTTACAATGCTCAAGAACTCTATGGAGATATAAAGGAAAAGGAAGTCGTAGGCGGAGGCAAGTAAACACATGGCCATCGTTGAGAGGAGGAGGAATGCATAGTATTCCCCCTCGTATTCCCGCCCACGCATATACCTTTCAGATATAAGCACTATGAGCATCATACCCACTATACAAACTCCCTTTACGAATAGAGCAATGCCATCAAAGGCGAAGCACCCAAAGATTGTTCCCCAATAAATGGGGAGAAGCGATACCCCTGCGATGACACCTTCCAAAGCGACCAAAAGGGCTCCTATGGTGATTGCGGACATATATTCCCGCTCCCTACCGAGGAGATCAAGAACAAGGCAAAAAATAGCGCCAACGAGTAGAGTCATTTCGGGTAGGAGGGGAAGGAACCTTTCCATTATATATCACATCACTCCTAAAGTGGTTTTAATAGCTGACCGGATGAATTCAATGAGTGGAAATGGATAAATCCCCATCAGGAATGTGCCAAGGGCTAAAGGAGCAAGGGATAGGGTATCAATCTTGCCTATGTCCTCCGTTTCTTCGTAAGCGGGATTTAGAGGACCGTGAAGGATTCTCCTTATCGTCCTAAGGAAGAAGAGAGCGGTTAGTAGCACACCCCAAATAGCGATGAGAACGAATACCCTGGCTGAAGGGAAGGAACCCAGGAATATGGTGACCTCCGCAGCGAAACCAGCTAAGCCGGGGAGCCCAAGGGAAGCCAGGCAGAAGAAGTTGAGGAATCCCCCGTAGCGAGGGATTATTGCACCCAGTCCACCGTATTTGTCCAAATCCCGGTTATGCGTCCTCACATATATCATCCCCACGAGGAGGAAGAGGGAACCAGTTATAAGCCCGTGAGCTACCATTTCCATAACACCGCCCGTTAGGGCGAGAAAGGCATCATCCGCCCAATTCTCTGCAGTGAGGCTCGCAGCCGTAAAAGCGAGAAGGACATAGCCCATATGGTTCACGCTGGAATAGGCGACTAATCGTTTGAAATCGCTCTGCGCCATAGCTACCAGGGCGCCATAGATGATGCTTATAAGGGCAAGAAACCCTACCCAAGGAGCGTAGCGGGCGCAGGTATCAGGAAGGATAGGTAGTAGAATGCGGTAAAAGCCATAGCCCCCCATCTTCAAAAGGATACCCGCCAGGATCACCGAGCCAGCTGTCGGTGCTTCCACATGGGCGTCGGGAAGCCAGGTATGAAAGGGGAAGGAAGGCAACTTGATAGCAAAGGCAAGGAAGAAACCGAGGAAGGCAAGCGCGGAAAGTAGTTCCCTATCCTGAAGAGGCTTTTGATGTGAGAGTTGAAGGATGTTAAAAGTGTGGGGCGAAGAGTTGAAATAGAGGAGCAGGATGGCAAGAAGCATCGCCAGGGAACCAAAGAGCGTATAAAGAAAGAACTTTATCGCCGCATACTCCTTTTTTGGTCCTCCCCAGATACCGATGATGAAATACATAGGGACGAGGCTTATCTCCCAGAAAAGGTAAAAAAGGAAGAAATCCAAAGCGACGAATACTCCCAACATGCCGAACTCCAAGAGGAGAAAGAGAAAATAGTATTCCTTTATCCTCCTATCTATATCAATCGTTGAGTAAAGGATTGAAACGAAGGTCAAAAGGGTGGTGAGGATGACCAGGGGCATGCTCACTCCATCCACGCCCACTTGATAGCGGACATTTATGCTGGGGATCCAGGGATATATCTCTTCTAATTGCATAATCCCTTCCTTCAGATCCATTGCCCCAAGGAGGGCAAGGGAATAGAAGAGGGCAAGCCCGGAGAAGAAAAGAGCCGATTGCTCTATCAATTTCCTGTTCCCCGAGGGTAGAAAAAGGACAAAAAGGCTTCCAATTAGTGGGATGGCTAAAAGTATGCTCAGCATCCTCCCATCACTCCTTTATAAGAAAAGGAAGATTATAAGCCCTAAAAGGGCTATGAGAATATAGAACTGCACAAGCCCGCTTTGAAGATAGCGGAGGATATAGCTAAAAGCTCCTGTTATCCAGGCTGTGGCGTTGACGAAACCATCTACAACATAATTGTCAAACCAATTCTGAAGAGAGGAGGTAATCAGCGTTATCCTCCCTATGCTGTTTACAGCCCCATCAACAACCCTCGAGTCGAAGTCAGCAAATAGGCGGGAGAGGAAGAAAATGGGTCTCACCAAAACCGCTATGAAGAAATCGTCTATGTAAAGGCGGTGTAGGAGGGCATTATGAATCGGCTTCAAAACCGTCATAACCTTCTCTTTATCCCAAGGGATGGCATAAATGACATAGGCTGAGAGGAAACCTCCCAGAGGGAATAGGAGGGCGAGGTGAGAGAAGGGAATGTGGGGTCCTTCCCTTCCAGCAAGGAGATGGATAAGGGGTTTACCTATCAAGCCAAAACTCAGCGTTACGAAGGATAGGACTATTATAGGGATGCTCATAACCGCTTCTTCTTTTCCCCTCTCCCCTTGAGAAGGGCGGAGGAAGGCAACGATGAAGACTCTACCCATATAGACCGCAGTCAAGAAGGCACCGAGGAGAGCGAGGGTGAAGAAGGGAAAGCTCTTAGAGTATGCTGAAGCTATGACCATCTCCTTGCTAAAATACCCCCCAAAAGGGGGTATTCCTGCAAGTGAGAGCATCCCAATGAGGAATGTAAAAGACGCTATGGGCATTCTTTTCACTAACCCACCCATCTTCCAGATGTCGTTAGTATGCAGATGATGTATAGCACAGCCCGCTGACATAAAAAGGAGCGCTTTGAAGAAGCCGTGTGAGAGAAGATGGAACATCCCCGCCTGCATATTCCCCATTCCTAAAGCGAGCATAATATAACCGAGCTGACTCATAGTGGAGTAAGCCAAAACCCGCTTTATATCGTTCTGAACCAAGGCGAGGGAACCCGCCATAATAGCTGTTATCGCCCCAATTATAGCCACGATTAGGAGCGTCAATTCGGAATAGGAGAACAAGGGAAACAATCGGGCTACCATATAGGCGCCCGCTGCAACCATCGTTGCGGCGTGGATTAGGGCGGAGACGGGAGTGGGTCCCTCCATAGCATCGGGAAGCCAGATGTGGAGGGGAAACTGGGCGGATTTACCAATTGCCCCGATGAATAGAAGGACGCTTGCTATGAGGGCGAAATGCTCCCCAAGGTGGGCAATGTCCCTCTCCAGGTCCACATAGGCGGTGGAATGGATTTTCAAAAAGATGTAAAGAAGCCCGATGAAAAAGCCTATATCACCCAATCTTGTTGTGAGGAATGCTTTGATGGCCGCTCTATAGGCGGGAGGGCGTTCATACCAGAAACCTATGAGAAGATAGGAACAAAGACCAACAAGTTCCCAACTAATGTAGAGAAGAAAGAGGGAATTGGAAAGAACAAGGGTGAGCATAGCGGAGGTGAAAAGGGATAAATAGGAGAAGTAAAGGGAGTAGCGTTTATCTCCCGCCATATATCCTATGGAATAGATGTGTATGAGCAGGGAGACAAGGGTTACCATACAACCCATGCTCAGAGAAAGAGCATCCAACCTATAACCCACATTCACTGCTACCCCGTTGCTTACCAGCCAGGAGGCGCTTGCTTCAAAGGAGTAAGAGGGGAATAAAGGATAGAATCTAAAGAAGAGGTAGAAAGAAAGGGTGGTGGAAAGGAAAAGGGAAGCGATGGGGATGTAGGCACCCCTGCCCGGTAGACGCTGACCCCCGAAGGCGGTTATCGCTGAGGCTAAAAAGGGGAAAAATGGTATCAGGGGGGTTAAGTGTTCAATCCTCACCATTTCATCAAATTAAACCTGTCAACATTGACATCTTCTAACTGGCGGTAGACGAGGATGACTATGGCCAAACCGACCACTACTGCGGCCGCTGCTAAAGCGATGACGAAGAGGGCGAAGGTCTGCCCCAAGGGGATAGGGTGAAGACGGGCGAAGGCGACGAGATTGAGATTGCTTGCGTTGAGCATAAGCTCAACGCACATAAGGATGCCTATGGCGTTCCTCCTGCTCAGCACACCATATAACCCGATGGAGAAGATTAGTGCGGAAACAACGAGCACCAGCTTCGTATCTATCATTTCCTATCCCTCGCCAGCACCAGGGCTCCTATTGCGGAGAGCAAGAGGATGACTGCTAAAATCTGCAGGGGGAGGAAATATCTGTGGAAGACCTCGTTTGCTATGAGGGTAGTGGTATCCTCAAGGGGCTTGGGGGTTTCCCAACTAATCCAAAGCGAGGCTGTAAGGATAGCGAGAAAAACTATGACGAAGACGAGGGCGATGGGGCTTTGCTTATTGAATTGCCTTTCCTCCTTGCCCATCATCCTATGCGTCAGCATAATGGCAAATAATATCAGGACAACAATACCCCCAACATAGACGAGAACTTGGATAACTGCTAAAAAGGGGGCATCCAAAAGCATAAATATGCCAGCGACACCCAAAAGGGAAAGCGCCAGGGAAAAGGCGCAGTGGACGAGGTTTGGGAGAAGGACGACCCCAAATGCTCCTCCTACCGTGAGGAGGGCGGAGATAAGGAAGCCGAAGTATAGTGCGAAGCTCGTAAGGGTCATCTATGAACGCCTCCTGATCAGCGCTTCCCTACTGTAATCCGCAAGTTCATATTCCTGTGTCATCCTTATCGCTGCGGTGGGGCAGTGTTCTGCGCAAAGTCCACACCCCATACATCGCCCCAGATCCAATATGAAACTGCGAGGTTTGCTGGTTTCCTTATCTCCTTCTTTAACTTTCCAAACCTCTATTTTTATCACATCGCTGGGGCAAACCCGCTGGCAAATCCCACAGGCTATGCACTTTGATACATCCACATCCACCAGTGTCCTGAAGCGAGGCGGGTGCTCAAGCCTTTCCTCGGGATATTGGACTGTCACCTTCTTTCTCCAAAAATAAAGAAAAGTGATCGTCAAAGATTTGAGCACGCTCCAAAGGGTAAGGAGCATCTGATAAATCGCCCTGGAGAGCTTCTTCACACCAGCATCAATCCTCCTGTGAGGAGGAAATTAAAGAGAGCAACGGGTAGAAGCACCTTCCAACCCAAGGCGAGGAGCTGGTCTATCCTCGTTCTCACAATGCTTGCCCTCAGCCACATAAGGAGCAGAACCATTACCCCCACTTTCGAGAGGAACCAAATAGGGGAGAGGATATACCAATCGGGGATGAAAGCAAGGGGAGGTTTCCAACCGCCCAAGAAAAGCGTTACTATTATCGCTGAGAAGGCGAAGGCATTGGAAAATTCCGAGAGATAAAATAAGGCGAAGCGCATCCCCGAGTACTCCACATTATAACCCGCTACCAATTCTGACTCTCCCTCCGGTAGGTCAAAGGGAAGGTGCCCGAGCTCGGCCAGAACGCAGATGAAGAATACGAGGAAGCCGATGGGCTGGTAGAAGATGAACCAGCGAGGCAGGATGCCCCAAAATCCTCCCGATTGTGCCTCCACTATCCCTCCCATCTTGAATGTGCCGGCGAGCATAACCACGCCCAAAAGCGAGATGACCATAGGAACCTCGTAGGCGATTAACTGAGCAGCAGAGCGCATCCCTCCCAATATAGAGTATTTATTGTTGCTCGCCCATCCGGCAAGGATTATAGCGATGGAGGTTACACCACCCACAGCCAAGACGAAGACTATCCCCATATGGAAATCCTTAGCGACCATCCCCTTCCCAAAAGGAATGACAAGGTAGACGAGGAAGGCAGGTAGAAAAATCAGGACGGGAGCAACACTGAACATAACCTTGTCGGCAGCAGCGGGAGTTATATCTTCCTTTATGAGGAGTTTCGTTGCGTCGGCAACCGGCTGGAGGATGCCCTCCGGTCCAACCCGATTTGGGCCAAGCCTACTTTGCATATAGGCGATAAATCTGCGTAGAAGCCAGAGAAGCACCATCACCACCACCATTATGAAGGCGAGGATGACAACGCTCACGATTATCGCGCGCAAGGGCTCCGCCCAGAAAGTGGGCACTCCTATCTTTTTGAAAAGAGATTCCAAAAGAGGACCTAATCCATACATTTCCGCTTTTGAGAAGCTACCGGGTTCCTTACTCCAGCAGTCTCCAAGTTATAATAAGCCCTTCTCCCCCTCTATGTCAAACAGATTTTCCCTCTTAGGAGGTTTTCTGATAATGGGAGAGTAAATAGGGGGGACGATGTGCGCCGTCCCCCCACTCTTAACCTATCTTTACCTCCTTGTGCTTCTCCGCAGACTTGTAGATAGCGTCAAGGATTGTCTGGATAGCTATAGCCTGCTCTATGTTGGGTATTGGTTCTTTATCCTCCAAAATACATTCTATGAAGTGGCTAATCTCCGCGTAGAAGGCATCGGTAGGGGGTAGATAAGGAACAATATCCGCTGGCCGGCGGTTGATGTCGGTGAAGAGACGGAGGGGAGGCCATTCAACGCCTGCTTTGGTTCCCTGAATAGAGGCGCCCAATTTTTCCTCCGGCACATGGGAAGCCCAACTTGTCTGGAGCAGGATTGTGGCACCGTTCTCCAGGCGGATAAGAGCGTTAGCGAAGTCCTCTACATCGAATTTGCCCCCTGGCTCCGCTATACCCCATTCACCTGCTCCCTCACCAAATGGTCCAAATTTGGCGTAGGTTTCTGCGCTTACGCTTACCGCCTTGGGGTAGCCCATAATGTAGAGGAGGAGGTCAAGTATATGGACACCTATGTCTATGACTGGGCCACCGCCTGCCTTGCTCTTTTGAGTGAACCATCCCCCCATTCCAGGGATGCCCTTCCGCCGACGCCATAAGGCGACGGCGGAGTATATCTCCCCAAAAAAACCATCCTCAGCCATCCGCCTCAAGTAACTTCCCTCCGCACTGAATCGCTGAACCAAAGCGGTCATATACTTCTTTCCCGTCCTTTTCACCGCTTCCATCATCTTCTCTACTTCCCTCACATTGCGGGCAGGCGGCTTTTCGCAGAGAACATGTTTACCAGCCTCTAGCGCCGCCACGGTCATCGGCATATGGAGGTAATTCGGCGTGCAGACGGAAACAGCGTCCAGTTCCTCTATCTCCAGCATCTTCTCGTAATCAGTGAAAACATAGGGAACTCCATACTCTTCCGCCAACTCCCTTGTCTCTTCTTCCCTCAAATCGCAGAGGGCAAGAACCTCCGCCTTGGGATGCTTTTTATAGGCTGCGAGATGTACTCTACCGATACCAATACCAATTATGCCTACTCTGACCTTTTCCATTTCAATCCCCCCTTTGATTAGATAACGAATTGGGATAGATGTTTAAGACCGAGGAGAAGACCTTCTCTAAATCTCGGACCATGAAAGACGGGGTCCTCGTGCTCTATATCCAAGTTGTTGGTATAGCCGATATCCAAAAGGGCGGATATGACGGCCTGCCAGTCAACCTCACCCCAGCCGGGGATGCGGTAGCGCCACCAGCCACCTCCATAAATCGTCGCCTTACCTAATCTATGATAGAAAATCTCCGTGTCCTTGGCGTGAATATGGTAGATGCGCTCGCCAAAATCCCTTATCGCTTGGATATAGTCAGCCTGAAGCCAGAGAAGGTGCGAGGGGTCGTATTCCAAGCCCAGGTAGGGAGAATCTACCGCTTGGAAAATCATCTCCCAAGCCTCCGGGGTGAAGGCAATGTTGATTCCCCGGAAGGGATGTCCCCCCATCATCGGGCAATTCTCAAGGGCTATCTTTACATTCCTCCGCTCCGCTTTCTCCACATAGGGAGCGAATACCTCCTTGAAGATGGGGATGTTCTCCTCTATGGAAAGTTCGGGAACTCGTCCGGCAAAGGTGCAAATCACTCGCACATCCATCTCCGCAGCAACATCTATGAGCTTCATAAAATACTCCTTGATTCTGCTGCGCATCTTCTCCTCGGGGTCCAGATGATTAGTATAGAAGCCGAGGGCGGATATCTCTATTCGGTTTCTCTCGCATACTTTTCGCACCTCGTCTATATCCCTGCTTGTGAGCTTCTCCGCATCCAGAGAGGAACCGGGGCCAGCAGAGAGCTCCAAACTGCCGAAACCTGCCTCACTCGCCCAGCGAACGATTTCCTCGCTGTAATCGGTCAGAAAGCCTATTTTCATTCTCTCTCAAACCTCCTTTTTCTTTTTGGTATAAATTCTAAAACTACTATTCGAACAGTCCAGTTGAATTTTTCTTGACATTTGATATATATAATCGGCCAAGATATAATTGGGAAAGGATACCCAGGTTAAGGAGGTCGCGATGGGACAGCGAGCTACCCTCTTTTCCCTCCTGTTTTTGCTCATCAGTATGTGGGCGGGGAGCTATCCCCTGCTTGAGTACAAAACCTTATGGATCGGCAACACATTTGAGGGCGCTGGTCCCAATGGAGAGGGGCAATGGGTGCAGAACATGGTGGACGAGATAGAGGTCACACCCGAGGGAGTGGTCATCACCGCATCCCCTTGGGATGAAGCGGGACGCTGTACCGGTCTATATAAGGATGGGAGGGTGAACACTCGCTGCCTTAGGCAATTAGGTCACGAGGAGAAGGCTTGGGGATGGGGCACGGCAAGTTTAGCGGTAGCAACATGGAGGGAATGGATACTCATCGCCAACTTGGCAGGCGAGCTCCTCCGTTTCCGTTGGAATCCCCCCGACATAAATTCAGCCGCCTATGTGGACCAGACCACCTACCTGGAGGAGGAAAAAGCTAAGGGTAATCCAGCAATAGCGATGTCCATTCGGGAGGATGTGGTGGTTCTTCTCCTCAAATCGGGGGATGTCCAGGTGAGGACGCTTGATGATCTCACTTTAAGGAATAGTTTTCGCCTTCCCGGCGCTACTGATGTCGTTGTGGATCCCCGGAAGACCCTCTGGTTCATCGTGGATAACAAGGTCCTCCATTATTCCCTCCAGGGGGAGAAGTTGGAGGGGGAGATAAGCGATGTGGGGAAACCCTCTGCCCTCGCTATAGATAACCAGAAGGGATTGCTCATAGTTTGCGACGATGGCCCCGATCAGCAGGTCCTCTTCTATGATATCCAAGAGGGAGTTAAGTTGATGAAACGCTTTGGGGAGAGGGAAGGCTTGCGGGCGGGAACGCCCGGGCTCGTGGCACCCCATAAACTCTACGGCTTGCGAGGCGCGGGCACGGATGTGGAAGGCAACATATATATAGCCCTGTGCATCGGCCCCCAACAGGGAGCAGGGACGACGATACGCTCCTTTGACCCGCAGGGAAACCCTCGCTGGCAGGTGGAAAGCCATGCCTTCCTGGATTGTTATTCGGTGGATCCCAAAAGTGATGGAAGGGAGGTATACGGCGTTGACGAGATATTCTCACTGGACATAGAGAAAGAAAAATGGCGAGCAAAGGCGATAACCCTTGATCCTATCCGCTACCCTCAAGATCCCCGCCTCGGCGATAGAGGAGGAGGTTTCTGCACCGCGATAATCCGCCATCTTCAGGGGAGGAGAGTCCTCTTCACCATCGGGCAGTATGCTAGTGGAGTTAGTATCTTCCTCTTCGAACCACCTCCCAGCGAGATAGCCTATTTTGTAAAGAGAATAGGTAAAGAGGGATGGGCCTGGGATGTGGACGATAGAGGGAATATCTGGTGGGGAGATGCTCCCGAAAGGAGGATCTATCGCTACCCTTTCCTCGGCTTCGCCCCCGATGGAACGCCCCTCTATAAGGAGGATCAACCCGATGTTTTCTTCTGGCCGGCAGGGTTCGAGGAGATAGGGCGCATCCGCTATGTCCCCGAAACCGATACCCTCTATATCTCCGGCTACACTAAGGATAAGCCGGCTAAATCTTGGGGGCTAATAGGTAGCGTGATGGCACGCTACGATAATTGGGTGGCAGGGAAGGCGAAGAAGCGCTGGGAGATAGATATGCCCACCGATGACGAGGGACTACATCCCAAATCCTTCGATGTGGCGGGGGATTATGTCTTCACCGTGCAATGTAAGCCTACGCAGGGTAAACCAGCGATGGTGAGCGTCTTCCAGGCGGATACGGGAAAACTTCTGGGAGTGATGGTGCCTGGCGAGGAGGTGGGCGGGAACAGTGGTTGGGTGGATATAACCCATGGGATCAGAGCCTTCAAAAGGAAGAACGGTGAGTATCTCATCATAGTGGAGGAAGATTGGAGAGGCAAGAATCTACTTTATAGATGGAGACCGGGAAGAGAGTAGTGATAGCGCTGGCATAATTTTAAGTCCGAGTAGTTGCTCCAAGTCGATAGTCGCCGAGAGGAAGGTATTATCCGCCATCGTTCCTCTCCCTCTGCTATCTCCGAGAACCTCATCTTCATCGGGAGCAGGAGAAAGGCGCTCCTCCCCCATTCCTGGAAGAGGCATCCCTCCTATAAGGAATGGTATGCAGTGTCCTCTGCCCTCGGGATTCCCCTCAAGGTAGGAGAGACATCGTCCTGGCTCGGGGAACCTTCCCAGAGGACAAACCTGGGGCAACAGCCTTCAATAGGTTATGGAGGGAGGCCATCTTGACGAGGAAGTGGAAAACGATACCCGAGTTAAATAAAACTTATGTTTTATTTTTATAACTTCCTAAAAAGAAATGTTGACGAAAAGAGCAAGGCAGTTATAATTTTTGAACAAAAATATTTATTCAACAACATAAAAATTTTTAACACTTTGATTAATAAATATCACTTATGGGAAAGGAGGCAGAACATGGCTTCTAAGGAATTATTGGACCTCTTAAATCAGGCTGTTGCGAGGGAACTGCAGGTTTCAATCCAGTATATGTGGCAGCATATACTATGTAAAGGCGTGCAGGGATTCGCCGTGAAGGATGAGTTGAAGAAGATAGCCATCACCGAAATGAAACATGCGGAAGCGATTGCTGAACGGCTCGCCTACCTTGGAGGCAGACCGACTACTGAACCCTCCCCTATCAATGTGGGCGATAACCTGAGGGCTATGCTGGAGAGAGATAAGTTGGACGAGGAATGGGCAATAGAGCTTTATAAGAAGATAATAAAGACAGCACGAGATGAAGAGGATATCGTTACCGCCCGCCTCTTCTGCTCTATACTTGCAGATGAGGAAGAACACCACGACATCTTCACCAGCCTATTAGAATAATAAAGAAAGGCGAGTAAGACGAGAGAAAAAGAAATCTTCTGGAAGACACTTTTTGATCTCTCTTTCCGCAGATTCTTAGCTCCTCGTTTGATACCTGTTCTCTTTGGTTTACTTCTCGCCCTCGCTGTCTGCGCCACCCTTTGTCAACTCGCTTTCCTTTTGTTTCCAGTGCTCACTTCATCCCCTGCTCTCAGCCTCTTTGAGACGCTTTTCCTTTTAATTTTTGCCCCCCTTTATTTCTTGCTCAGCGTTTTTCTAGCGCGCTTAACAATGGAAGCGCTTTTTATTGTTTTCAAGATAGGAGAGAAAATAGCAGAGATTAAAAAAGAAAGGAGGCGAGAATAAATGGAAAGAAAAGAAAAGGGATTTTGGGCATCACTATTTGACCTCTCCTTCCGAAGCTTCGCTCTCCCCTACATCGTCCCCATCCTTTACATCCTGGTCATCGTCTTCACAGTGCTACTCATTCTCTTCTGGCTGGTTGCAGCTTTCTCTCAAAACATCTTCATTGGACTATTAGCGCTCGTGGTTGGCGCTCCCCTCCTGTTTTTCCTTTATATTCTCTCTGCTCGTGTGGGGTTGGAGGTATTGGTCATCCTCTTCCGCATCAGAGAGGATTTGCAGGAGATGAGGAAGGAAGGAGAGGGGGAAATCAAAGAAAGCGAATAAGATTTTTAAGGTAAGGTTATAGGAGCAACTATATAACTACAACAGGGATTTTCCCTTTCTCTATTTTTCTATCGGTCTTTACCTCGTCTATGTTCCTGGTTTCTTTACCTCCGTTGTTTTAGACGAAGAGAAAACAATTTAGCGATTGGGATTATGTTTACCAGTATTTCCTTCTTCTCCGCTTGATAATTGCGGATGTAATGCTTTAAAAACCGGCTATAATTCAATTAGGATGAGAAGGCTCAATCCATTTATGTGGTTGAAAGCCTTGACCATCGTTCCACGAGTTGAAAAGGGGGAATGGGAGCGATTAGATAGTATATCCAAGTGGCTCATCGCTACTCGCTCCGTTGTCCTTATAATGACCTTCCTTTCCTCAGCAATCGGCGGACTTTTAGCTTATAAAGTGGGAAAATTTCAACTTTTCCCCTGGCTTCTTTGCACAATGGGACTCATCCTTGCTCACGCTACTAACAACCTCCTCAACGATTTGGTAGACCACCTTCTGGGAGTCGATGAGGGAAACTACTTCCGGATCCAATACGGTCCCCAGCCCCTTGAAAACGGATTTATGAGTTGGAAAAGCCACCTTCTCTACATCTTTTTCACTGGGCTTTTCCCGCTCGCTATTGGCATCTACTTAATCTACCTTCGTGGTTTGGTAGCCCTCCTTCTTTTCCTCGCTGGTGCTTTCTTCCTTCTTTTCTACACCTTCCCGCTTAAATATATAGGTATGGGCGAGCTCGCCGTCCTCATAGTTTGGGGACCACTTATGGTAGGGGGGAGCTTCTTCATCGCCTCAGGAGAATGGAATTGGCAGGTGGTGATTGCTTCCCTTCCCTACGCCTTGGGCGTCGCATCCGTTCTTCTGGGAAAGCACTTAGATAAGTGGGAATTCGATAAGATGAGAAAGATAGGGACATTGCCCGTGCTATTGGGCGAGAGTAAGGCGAGAATTTTGACTATTGCGGTTATGCTTGCCCAGTATCTTTTGGTGATTTATCTCGTTATTATTCGCTTTTTCTCACCTGCCTTACTCCTCGTTCTCTTGGTCCTTCCCTCTTTTCTCTATGTTTTTCAAATTTTCAAGATGCCCAAGCCGAAGAAAATGCCCAATGGCTATAGGGAGGATGTCTGGCCTCTTTGGTTCGTTGCGGGAACCTTTTGGCATAACCGAAGGTTCGGCATCGCCTATTTAGTTGGCTTGATAATAGATGTGATGTTGTCCAAAATAGGGTTTTAAAGGATGGTCTGCGGGTGGAGATTTCCCCTGAAAGGAACTGGGGGCTTGCCTACTTCTCCAACCTTTCTCTACCCTCGGATGTCTGCAAGATAAAGATAGAGGTAGCAGATGTCCACTTTCTGGGTGGAAGAGGTGGGAGGAAAGGTGCCGATTGCCTACGAAGGTTTGCGACAGAATTGGGAAGGGAAAAGCCCTTATGCCACGGGAGATGCTATCCGTTTTAGTTGGGCAAAGACTGACCTCGGTTTATACGGCTCGGGGCATATCGGGCTTCTTGCATCAATCGTTCATAGAACTAATATAAAAGGAATAGTTATCTGGGATTGTCTTGCAACCGATTTCTTCCATTCACCGGCCTATCCCACTTATCTAATCTACAACCCCTATGGGGAGATAAAGGAGGTGGAGGTTAATGTGGGTAGAGGTAAGAAAGACATCTATGAAGTGGTTAGTCATCAGTTCGTGAAGAAGGATGTAGAAGGTAAGACCAATATAGCCCTATCCCCCCATTCCGCAGTTGTTTTGGTTTTAACCCCAGCGGGTAGCGAAGCCAGGGTTGAAAAAAGAAGATTGTTGATAAACTATATCGTTGTGGATTACAAAAAGGAAAGGGGGAAAACCGCTGAAGAGGAGAATGCGTTTCCCTTTATTCGACAAAACCAAAACAAATGACATAATAATAAAAAATTGTTGACAAAATAACAGTGAGAATTAAAATGATCAAAGGCAAAAGATATGGAAAGGAGGTGAAAAAAGATGAAGAGGAAGGGGTTTACGCTGATAGAGCTACTCGTCGTCATAGCTATCATCGCCATTCTGGCAGCGATACTGTTTCCTGTGTTTAGCCGGGCAAGGGAAAAGGCGAGGCAGACAGCGTGTTTGTCCAACCAAAAGCAGGTGGCGAATGCGTTGATGATGTATGTGCAGGATTGGGATGAGACATTTCCTTTCATCACCGCCTGCCCCTCAGTTGAGCAAGATAAGCCCAATACTACCCCGCAATCACAGCTTCACCCCTATATCAAGAATGCCCAGGTTTGGGAATGTCCTTCCGCCACGACCCAGAGGACCCGCCCCTATCAAAGGGGTGCTTTCTCCTTTGACGGAGGTTGGTATTACCCCATAGAGTTCGTGGGCGTCAATATAACCATTGGCTGTAATGAGAGGCTTATGCCGAACCTGGGCTGCACTTGGTGGGGAAGACCCTTGAAGATGGCAACTCTTGTAGCTCCTGCGGAGACGGTCGCTTTCTGCGATGCCCCTATGTTCTCCGGCTGCGGAGGAGCGAGGGTCATCTTCGCTAATGGATGCTGTGGGGGTCTATGCTGTGCACCTGACCCTACACGGAACAGGAGTGTTAGCAGGAACACCCGCCATTCGGGAGGAGACAACATCGTCTTTGCGGATGGGCATGTGAAATGGCTTGAATGGAGCGTAATAGCCAACAACTGTGGTCAGCTCTTCGACCCTCGTAAGCAAGACCGCCGAACTTGGTTTGAGGTAAGGGGACTCAACTGGGCACCCTAAAATAGCGAGTAGCAATAAGAGGGGGAAGCCATGTGGCTTCCCCCTCGTTTATTAATCCTTTGGAGTGAAGTTGCCGAACAGATTGAAAAACCGATTAATAAATAGTTTCTTCCTTTGTTCCTCTCTCCTTGTCCCTCTTATAACTTGCTCTTTGTCCTCTATGGAAGAGCCCTTAACCACCGTTCTCCCCCTGACAGTTACCCCTAAGAGGGTTCCTCCGGGTAGCCAGTTTAGGGTGAGGTTCAATTGGGAAGCGGAGGAGCCACTACAGAAAGCTTATACCATATTCGTCCATTTCCTTGATAATAGGGACAAAATAATCTTTCAAGGAGACCACGAACCGCCCCTAACCCAGACGAATCTTCCCCAATGGAGGGGCAGAATAAGTTACGAGAAAAGATTCCAGGTTCCCAGAGGGCTTGCGGATGGTTCCTATCGTATCGTTGTTGGACTATACAATAAAGAAGGGAGGCTAAAATTGAAGGCTGGGAAGGGGGTAGTAGAGGAGGAAGGGATGAGATATAGGGTGGGGACGCTGGTCGTTGATTCAAAGGCTCGTCCTATGCCTCCTGATACTCAGGGTAAAAAGACGCTGGATTTAAGGGGTTATGAATTGGTGTTCAGCGAGGATTTTGACGGTCCTTTGGATGTGTCTGCCTGGGGACCAGGGACGAGGTGGATTGCCCATACACCCTGGAGAGGTGATTTCGGTGATGCCGCCTTCGCTGACCCTGCTCCTAATTTCCCCTTTACGATTGAGAATGGTATACTCCGCATCGAGGCGAGGAGGGAAGAGGAGTTCGCCGAGCTCGACCCTTGGAAGAGACCCTGGCGTTCGGGACTTCTCTGCTCCAATGACCCCAAAGGAAACGGCTTTTCCCTCAAGTATGGTTACTTTGAGATGAGGGCTAAACTGCCAGGGGGTCAAGGCGTCTGGCCTGCCTTCTGGTTGGTCTCAAGTTACGATAGAACCGACCCTGATGCAGGTAAGGATGGTGCAATAGAGATAGATGTTATAGAATACTATGGATTTCCTGATTCCTATCAATCGGTAGTCCACATATGGCAACCTGAACCCCATCGCGCCGATGGAGTGATGATAAAGACGCGGGAAAACGAGGTGACGGATGATTTCCACAATTATGGCTGTATGGTTACGCCTGAGTGGATTATGATGTTCTTTGACGGAGTGGAGGTTTGGAGGGTGAGGACCCCTCCTGAGCATAACAAGCCACTTATGATTCTTCTTAACCTCGCGCTGGGAGGTGGCTGGCCGATTGACAAGGTGAAAAGCCCAACATATATGTTCGTTGACTGGGTGAGGGTTTACGCCAAGCGGAGTGATAGTTCCCGTTAGAAAAGTTCCTTTGTAACATTTTTTCTTTCTTTTAGTCTAAAATAAGCGGAGCCCCTCCTCATCTTTTTCACCTCCTTTCCTCAGAGGCCGTGCCCCCAAAAGGGGCACGGCCTCTATAAAACTATCTCAAACGAATAAGCAAACAATCATCCCAGGTTATATGCCCCTCATCGTATTTACAACCTATCACTACCTCCAATATGAACCGCACAGAAGTGGTCTTCTCCGTGGTCCTGAACTCCTTCACTAACTCTCTATAATCTCCAGCATCCGTTATTGACACAGGCTCGTGCTCATATATCACTTTCCCACAACGTCCTATCTCCTGGATTATAAGTGATGCTCTATCACCTTCGCTCCTCCCAAACCCCTTTCCCCGTAAATCTACCGCCCTTACCCAAACCGAAGCCCTGTATTCACCCCCGGGAATAACGGGGACTTCTTGGTATATTACCGTATGACCGTTCCCTTCGCTGTGGGTGCGAAGAGCTTGCCGACCACTATGAAACTCGGGCAATCCCCAATCGGGATGACGGATGTAATCCGCTTCTTCCCAGATATAACTTTGGGATGGACTTAGGAAGAGGTAGTTCCAACCCGCTATGTTTGCCCTATCCCCCAACCTGCCATAACTTCCCTCGATTGTCTCTTCAAATCCGGGATTAGCCAATAGATTTATCCCCAACTCTTCCACGGGCTTGAATAGTTGAGGCTTTGCTCCTTCCTTCGCTTTACCCGGCCCAACCTCAATCGCTTGAATGATGGCTTCTCCACAAAAAGTTCCATATAGGCGGATGGCTATAACGCCGTGGGCGGGTTCTATATCGTTGAAGACAAGGTCAACCGCCCTCCCTTTCCCTCCTGCTGTTGTTAGAATATCAAATCCCGATAACACCTCTTTACCGTTTATCTCTATGGTTATCACTCGGTATATAGGTGGCAAATCCCTGCTTTCTGCGAATTTCAAAATCACATAATAAGAGCCGGGTCCAACGGTGAAGTAAGCGCTGATTTCCTGAGCGTGAACGCCGTAGCGATATAACTCGGGGTCGGGTGTATTCGAGACCGCGTGGAGCCTTGGCTCGGTCCACCAGTGGAGTTTTACTACATCAGCGAGGTGCCCCGCCCTTATGATGAACTCTGTTGCGGGGCGCCAAGCGTTTCCTTTACTGTCCACATAGTCTTCCCTCTTGGGATAGCCAAAGATCCATCTCTGCACCCCTCTTGGTCCCCCACCTTCGCCAAACCCATTATCTCCTTTGGCATCCGACCACTGGATAGCCTCAAGCATTACCTCCGTTCCTTTTGAACGAGGATTTCCCTTTCCCAAAGGGATAACCTTTATCTCGTGCTCCTCATCTGGCAACCCGCTTTTGTGGTATAGGACTTGATATTCCCTCTCAATCGGGCTCCAACAATCTATATTTGCCAATTGTTTTTCCCCATCTATATACACCTCAGCAAGCCCTCCTTCTGGACCCACCGAGCCTATCAACCTTACCTGATTGCCCTTGAATTTAAAGGTGAAGGGAAGGGAGTTGATTCTCTCGCTCTTTTGGGGGTCATCCCCGATAATTTGTATATTCCTTCTGCCATCGTGACGAATTTTAAGGATGAAGTCGCCACAAGACAGGGCTTCCACTACATAGCCGGGAGCATTAAGGTCCTCTCTTTGAGGGAGAGGCTTACCATCTGCTAAAATTTCCCGAGGGCGGAAGGCAAGGCGAAGAACCTCGTATACGCCTGGTGGTGCATCAAATGTCTCATATCTAATGTCACCAACCTTGTAAAGGACATTCCTTATCACGGAGGAAGAACGCATTATATGATTTTCCCTTGCGGGTCCGAATATCTCGGGGAGCCAAGCCATAACACCCAGGGTATGTTTTAAAGCCATAGGGTGTGCTATCTTGAACCAAGCACCGGCAACGATTTGCCCCCCATCTATATTATCTTCCACTACTCCTGTGGGGTGGACATCGTAGGTGGCAAGGATTATCTGCCTTCTCGCCATCTCCTTAGCCCACTCGTCATTTGCAAGGACCCCATATTGGGCATAAACGGTGGCTAATTCCATTGGTCCATACCAAAGGGAGCGTCCACAGCATCCGCTTGATTCTGGATAAGCCCAGGCACCATGATAGACATCGCTGTTGGAGTAAGGGGAAACACCCGTGCGGTTTATGAAAAGGGACATTATATTCCTACAATCGGTTTTCCAGTTGGGGAATCGCTCGGGGTGTTCCATCATATAGCGAACTACGAACTCCGTGACATTCTCCGCCTGCACGGGGTTAGACCAGTCCCAATAGTTGCGTCCCCATGTATCATCAACCGTCCAGCGAGGGAGAAGAACTTCCCTTAAATAATCTTCACCTGCCTTGCGAGCCTGGGTAATGCTGCCTGGTTGGCGCCCAGTGTAACCAAGGCGCTCAAGTTCGTCTAAAAAAGTGAGTATGAAGACAATTCCACCAGTTTGTATATCCTCCCAGGGAACATCTTCCGGATTGGCATAGCGCCCCCAGGGGGGACAGCCAGGGCGCAAGTCCGCTTTTTCAGCAAAGGTATCGCCCCACTTTTTCGCCGTCTCAAACCATCGCTTATTGCCAATCATCTTATAAGCTTGAAGAAGTGCTATACCAACCTCGGCAGTGATATCTAATTGGATGAAGCCGTGGGGGTCGGCTTGAAAGTATGGTTTGCCTCTGTTAGGCACGGAGATCAAGAAATTAGGCCAGGGGTGGTCGGGAGATGTGAGACAATAGTCGAGGAGGTAATCAGTGGTCATCCATATAAGAGGGATAGCGGAAGCGTCGCCTGAGTAGCGATAGTAGTCAACGAGGGAAGATATTATATAGGCGGCGCGTTGTCCCAAATCGCCATTAGCCCAGTCGTTGATGGGGGGTATAGTTATAGTTCCATCAGGCGCTATATCCCACGCACCGCTGAAGACGAAGTGTGGGGCAGGGACGATTGATTGGGGTGGTGTAGCCCAGGGATAGCGCTTCAATGTCTCGGCCGCAACCCTGATCCTGAAGTTGAGTTGTCCATCTTGCCCCTTATACCAAGGTGCGATTACGCCGTGCCTGTCCTCAACGACATTATGTGCGTAATATCTTTTTCCAACCACTTGTCCGAATGTAGGGGCGAGGAGGCACATCAGGAGTAAACTGAACCATATTTTCTCCATTTAACAAACCTCCTTTCCAATTTTTGATTAATTATATTGATTATAATGAATCTCTTGAACCTTCTCAACAAAAAGCGAGTGGCATCCAGAGACGAACCCTTATTTTAGCGGAAGACTCGCTTCGCTGAGGGGGGTAGTCAGGTAGGTTTCTCCCTCCTTTTAAATAGTAAGTCGGCAAAAAGGAGGAATTATGTGATTGATAAGGATAAATACCCTCTAATCACTCGCTTACTCAATAAGCGGAAACTGAGGAGATACGAGATTTGCGCCATCTTTGCCCTCGTCCTTGAAACGCTCCTCAAAAGATATGAAATCTGC
>CALITO010000015.1 GCA_938041455.1 uncultured bacterium
GGGGGGGAAATAAGATGATCCCAACCCCTTCTAAAGGGGGGATATAACATGATCCTCGACAGCATGGGGAATCGGTTGCTTTGTTATACTAATTTGTGCCGCAATGAGTGAGAGGCAGATCGAATACATAATCAATCATGGGTCAGATATGATACTAAGTACACTATCCTTTTCCCTCCATATCGCTGAAAAAATAAGGGGAAAATAGATCCACCTAAACTTAAAGTTAAAATAGGATTTTTTGATGGTGAACCCGGTACAGGGGTATCAGAGACTCGGAAGAAGATTGAAGAGGAATTTGAAATTAAAGCTTACGATTATTATGGAATGGCTGAGATAGGGTCCTACCTTTGTTGGGAATGGTTCTGCCATCAGGTTTGCATTGGGCGGAAGACCATGTTTTAGTTGAAGTGATTGATCCGGAGACAAAAGAATCCTGATCAGGTGTTTTAGTCCTCACTCTAACCGTCTATCACTTTTAACTTAATTTTAAGTCATAGATATTTCAATAAAAATTATTTGATTGACAAAGAGGATTTTTTCTATTATATTTGTAGTATTAATACTACAATTAATAAGAGGGGGTTACCCATGTCCATCCTTCAAAAGCTTAGACAAAAACGGCAGGAGATCCTCTGGCAAATCAGTTTGATCGAAGAGATGAGGAGGGGGTCTGTAATCCGGCAGTTTCTAAAGATCAAGTTAAAAGGGAAACGAGGGCCTATTCTTAGTGGGCCTTATGCCCTTTTTAGCTTCAAGAAGAAGGGTAAAACCATCAGCCGAAGGCTTCATGATCCTGATGAGATTCGGCGTCTGGAGGAGCAGGTTGAAAACTATCACCTTTTTCAAAAGCTCTGTCGACGGTTGGTGGAGATTGGGGAGGCCATCTGTGAGGAGAGGCAGAGGGAGGGGCGAAGATGATGGAGAGGGATCGGTTAGAGGTGATAAGGGAGATTTTAAGACCTCTTAGGGCATCTCAGAGGAAAATGATCGTTCTGGTGGTTCAAGGGATTGCCTCTACGGCTCGGGCGGCCTCCCTGGCCATTGCCTCCTTTGTTTCTCAGGCCACAGGAAGCCAACTCCAGAGTGCCCTTACCCGTTTCTATAGACTCCTTCATAATCCCAGAGTCGATGATTTACTGATTACCCGCCAGATGCTTTCCTTCTTTGCCGAACTTCCTGGTCCCTTACTGATTGCGATGGATTGGACGGAGTGGCATCCTCCCCTTCGGATGTTACTGGCCTCCGTCATTCGAGGAACCAGGGCTATTCCTGTCTACGCTTCCGTATTTGACAAAACCCAGATCCATCGATCTCAGAATACCTGGGAGAATAATTTCCTCAAGATCCTCTGTCTCCTCTTGAATGAGATAAGGGCAAAGGCCTGTTTTCTCTCGGATCGAGGTTTTCGCCGGGTCAGTTTCCTGAGGCTCCTGATGGAACAAAAGGAACATTCCTTTTTGGTTCGGATTGGGGATAAGATTACCGTAGAGTTTAAGAAAGGTAAACGACTCCTCAAGAAGTGTGGTCTGCAGCCAGGCCATGCCATGGATCTTGGTTGGATCCTTCTCCGACAGGATGGGGCGGTTCGGTTACGGGTCGTAGGAATCTGGGCCAGAGGTCAACGGGAACCCTGGTGGTTAGCCACCAATCTGGAAGGATCCCTTTCTTATCTTGCCTCCCTCTATGACCGCCGAATGGCGATCGAAGAACAGATCCGAGATACCAAAGGGGCCCGCTTTGGATTAAAATGGGTCTGGACCCAGATTAAAACGCCCCAGGCCCTGGCACGCCTCGCCCTCTGTATCGGTCTGGCTGTCCTTCTACTGACTGCAATTGGCCATATCATAGCAATGCGCCACCCAAATGTCCGTCTCCCTTCCAAAAATAAAGGTCCCCGCTTATCTCTCCTTACAATTGGCTACCTCTACTTTCATTACTTTTTTACCACTCAAACCCTCTCTTTAAAATCTCTCAAACAACATATTCCTCCACCAACACTACGATCCTTCTCGTGGATAGAAAATATTCCTAAAAAGGAGACCCAAAAGTGATAGACGGTCAGGTCCTCACTCATTTGCCTAAAGAAAAGGCTCCTATGATCCGATATTGGTTCAATGACATTGGGGCTTTGGACCCAGAGCCTCTCCATATCCTACCTTTCGCGTTATTTTGTAGGAAACTTTTTTAAACCAAATTTTTAAAATACTGGATTCGTATTCAATTATAACTTCATCTCAGGAGGCTCAATTCATTTTTAATCTCTTCCGAAATCCAATGCCGAATCAATGTCTGATAAGGGATCGATTTCGTTGTCGCCAGTTTCTTAATAGCCTGAACCTGGAGAGGATCTATTTTAATCGTCAGGTTTTGAAGTTTCCTCTTTCTCTTTTTTAAAAGGATATCCCTGCGAAGTTTTTCACCTAAACGAAACTCGACAGGTTCTTCTAAAAGCTCATCCAGGATGTTAATTTCGTCATAGTATTTCGCCAGGGATTGATCCCTTCTTCTCTTCATTTTTTATCTCACCTCCTATGCCTTTTATAATATTGAACCTCTGATCGATTCATATCCCAACCTGTGACCGGTCTCACAATCCCTTTGGGTTTCTTTTCAAAGATAATAGTGAGATACCTTCCCCCAATAGTTGGACCAAAGGCTACATAGTGCCCTTTTTTCGTCTTTCTAAAAAGAGGACGATAAGCAAAGACCTCCTCTACTTCCTCGGGTTTAATTCCATGACGGAGTTCAAAATGAAGGGCATTACCCTCATCCCATTCGAATTCTGATATTCTCAAAGAGACCCCCGGTTAGTCATACATAGTATGATATTCTTCAAGAACGATGTCAAGACCATAATCCGTAATCAAATATTTTAATGAATTGCCAAATAAGTTTATAGGGAGGAGGATTGAGAGCTAATTGGGGGTTAGAGTAGGATGATTGGATGTCTGAGGGATAAAAAGCTTTCAAAGTCTCGTTCATTTTTCACAG
>CALITO010000016.1 GCA_938041455.1 uncultured bacterium
GATGACCAAGTCGCTGAAAATCATCGCTAATCCTGCGACCAAGGGACTGAGATAAATGCCAGCGAAGGGATACCAAAGACCACAGGCCATAGATATACCAATTAGATTATAAAAGAAAGCCCAGAACAGATTCTGCTTAATTTTTCGCAGAGCTAGCGAGCTTATACGCATTGCTTTCACAATTCTCCTAAGATCCCCTCCCAAAATCACGGTTTCCGCAGCCTCAATCGCCACATTGCTTCCCGACCCCATAGCTATCCCCAAGTCCGCTTCTGCAAGAGCTACCGCATCGTTAATACCATCTCCCACCATTGCTACCTCTTCTTCTTTTCTTATCTCTTTTATTATCTTCCCTTTATCCTCCGGCATAACCCTTGCTATTATCTTGTCTATTCCCAAAGTTTTCCCAACTACCTCCGCTGCCTTTTCGCTATCTCCCGAAAGAAGTATCACTCTTTTACCCTCACGCTTCAATTCTTCCAGCACATCCTTCGCTTCTTCTTTGATGCTGTCGCTTAAGGCAATTATCCCCACAGACTTTTTATTAAGGAGCAAGTAAAGCACCGTCTTCCCTTCCTCTTCCAGTTTCTCACCTACCTGGCGCAAAATCGTTCCGTCATCTATCCCTTCTAAGGTTTCTTCGCTTCCCAAGGTTATTTCCATTCCCTTATATTTCGCTATCACACCCTTACCCGGATAATAACCGAATTCGTCAGGGTAATTAAATGAAATCCCTTTCTCCCTCGCTAACTTAAGAACGGCTTCTGCTAAAGGATGTTCGCTTTCCCTCTCTGCTATAGATGCCCAAAAAAGAACATCTTCTTCAGAGTAACCGTTGAAGGGAACTATATGGCTGACTTGGAGTTCACCTTTAGTCAAGGTCCCGGTTTTGTCGAAGACAAATGTTTCTATCTGGGAAAGTTTTTGTATCGCCCTCCCGCTTCTAAATAATATACCTTCCCTTGCCCCTAACCCGCTTGCTACTGCAACGACGATAGGAGTTGCCAATCCCAAGGCGCAGGGGCAAGCTATGATTAAGACAGAAATGGCACGGAGTAAGGCAGAACCAACTTCTTTTCCAAGATAATACCAGGCCAAGAAAGTCAAAAGGCTTACCACCACCACCCCCGGCACAAAATAAGCCGAGATTCTATCGGCCATCTCCTGGAGAGGAGCTTTACGGCTCTGCGCTTCTTCTATCACCCTCATCATCTGGGAGAGCAAAGTCCCTTCACCAACCTCCGTAGCTCGCATCTTAAAACTACCGAAGGTATTCAAGCTGGCGCCTATAACCCTATCTCCCACTTTCCTCTCTTGGGGAAAGCTTTCCCCTGTTATCAGTGACTCGTCAACCAAGGAAAACCCCTCTATCACAACCCCATCTACTGGTATCTTCTCCCCCGGCTTTATGAGGAGGATATCTCCTACCTTAATTTCCTCAACAGGAATGTCAACCTCTTGACCATTTACGAGCAAGTGCGCTTGTTTAGCCTGTAAATTAAGCAGTCCTTTTATTGCCTGGGCAGCCCTTCCCCTTGCCAGAGCTTCTAAGTATCTTCCCAGTAGAATAAAGAACATCAAAAAGCCCGCTATCTCATAGTAGAGCTCTGTTTCGTCCAGGGTTTTCCTACCAAACCATATTTGGAGGGAAACCACTACGCTGTAAATATAAGCAGAGGTAGTGCTCAAGGTTACCAGAGTATCCATATCCGCTTGCTTATTGCGTATGAGAGTCATCACGCCCTTGTAATAAAACTTATAGCCGATGAGTAATAAGGGCGTTGTAAGGATAAATTGTAAAATAGAAAGCCAGTTGTAAAGACGAGAGGGAAAGGGTAGACCCATATGAATTCCCATTGAAAGATAGAACAAAGGAACTACGAGAAAGAGGGCGAAAAACAACCTATCCCTCAATTCATCTGCTTCCTCGCCATTTTCATCTTCCCTGACAATATACCCTCTCTCCCTTATAACCCTTTTTATCTGAACAAGGGAAACTTTCTCCTCCTCATATTCCACAAATACTCTACCTAAGGCTAAATTTGCGCTCGCCTTCCTCACACCCGGTAGTTTCCTCAGCCCCTCTTCTATCCTCTGGACACAAGAGGCACAATGCATACCTTGAACCTTTAAAGTCTGCTCTTTCATTATATTCCTCCTTTTCCAAATTACATTATACCTTTTCCTACTTAAATAGTCAAATTTATATACCGTTGCCTTTTTGTTATTCCTTATTTGGGGTTGCCCTTCTCGTGGTTTCTTTGTAAGATAGAGATGAAATGAAGAAATTTCTCGCCTATCTCGTTTTGGGCATTCTCCACTTGATTAATTTCTCGTGCCAAATAATCCCCCGTTTGTTCCTACCTTTTATGGGAAAGTCCCTCGGAGACATAGTTTATTGTCTCTCCATTCACCGCAAAGCTTTGGCAAGAGCAAATCTATCCTTCGCACTGGGCAAAGATAAGAGAAAGCTCGCTCGGCAGGTTTTTCAAAATCTGGGAATGAACTTGGTGGAGTTCTTGTCCCTTCCCCGCTTTACGAGGGATGAACTCAAGAATTTTTGTCTTCTAAAAGGAAAAGGACACCTTGTAGAAGCGCTCAAGGAGGGCAAGGGAGCGATTCTTCTAACTGCCCATTTGGGAAACTGGGAGTTAATAGGAACTCGCTTGGCTTTGGAAGGTTTTCAAATTATGTCTCCCGCTCGCCCTCAGGAGTTTTTTGAGAGATACATTGAAAGAATTAGAAAAAGTAGTGGATATAGGATTTTGCCAGTGTATAAGGGACTTACCCCCCTGCTACTTTTTCTGAAAAAAGGGGGAATAGTGTGTGTCCTATCCGACCAGAACCAACTTTTGGGAGGAGTCAGGGTGCCCTTCTTCGGCGTTTGTGTTTCCACACCGCCCGGCGTAGCTATTTTAGCCCTCCGTAGCGGGGCTCCTGTGCTACCCATATTTGATGTGCGCGTAGGAAGACATCATATAATCCACATCCAACCCCCCCTTCCCTTAATAAAGAAGGGAAATTTCCGTCAGGATGTGGTTAGTAATACCGCAATGTTCAACAAGGTTATTGAAGAATGGGTCCGCAGATATCCTAAACAATGGTTATGGCTCCATAATAGATGGAGGGTATAAACTTGAAAGAGACAAAAGAAGTGATAAGAGAGTATATCCTTTTCCTCCGCACGGAAAAGGGACTATCCGATAACACTCTCTATTCTTACCAGAACGATTTAAAACAATTCTTAACTTACCTTCAGGAAAAGAGAGTATTGCAAGTGGGGGATTTAAACGAGGATTCCCTTTTATCCTGGCTTTCCCATTTGAGGAAAAGATTCAATGCTCGAAGTGTTATGCGCAAGATTGCCTCGGTGAGAGGGTTCCTCAAATTCCTTCAAAGAGAAGGTTATACAAAGGGAGGACTTTGTGAAGTATTGGAAAGCTCCACGCCCCCAAAGCCTTTGCCAAATGTCCTGAGCGTGGAAGAAATAGACAAAATCCTTTCCCAACCCGATATTTCCAATATCTATGGAGTAAGGGACAAGGCTTTACTTGAACTCCTTTACAGCAGTGGATTGCGTATATCCGAAGCTTCAAATCTGCGCATAGATGATATAGACCTTGAGGGTGAGTTCGTGCGATGCAGAGGTAAAGGACAGAAGGAGAGAATAATTCCTCTGGGAAGCATTGCGATAAAATGGCTGAGGGAATATGTGAGTGGAGCCCGCTTCGCCTTTGTCAAAGGGGATACCAGATGGTTGTTCTTAAGAAAGGGGGGAGGCAGGCTTTCAAGGGTAAGCATGTGGAAAATTGTTAGGAAATATGCCAAGCAAGCAGGGATAAGAAAGAAAATCTCTCCTCACACCTTTCGCCACTCCTTCGCCACCCACCTCTTAGAAGGGGGAGCAGACCTTCGTTCCATTCAGGAGATGCTCGGCCATAGTTCCATAACGACGACGGAGATTTACACCCATGTTTCCACAAAACATCTAAGAGAAGTATTTAAGGAAAGCCATCCCAGGGCATAAAAATGAAGGTTGTAGTTATAGTTTTAGACGGTGTCGGTGTAGGGGAATTGCCCGATGCCCATCTATTTCAAGACCAAGGCTCTTCCACCCTTCCAAATCTTGCAGAATATATGGGAGGATTAAACCTTCCTAATCTCGAAAAATTGGGATTGGGAAACATCGTTCCCATTAGGGGAATAGAACCGGTTGATAACCCCCTTGCATCTTTTGGCAAGATGGCGGAGCGTTCCCCTGGCAAGGATACCACGCTGGGACATTGGGAACTTATGGGACTGATAAAGCGAAAACCCTTCCCTACTTACCCTAATGGTTTCCCTCCCGAGATAATAGAACCTTTCAAAAAGGCGATAAAGAGAGATATCCTGGGTAACATTCCTGCTTCGGGCACGGAAATAATTAAAAAATTAGGCGAGGAACATATACGCACGGGTTATCCAATTGTCTATACATCGGCTGACAGCGTCTTTCAGATAGCAGCTCATGAGAAAATAATTCCTCCCGAAGAACTCTATGAGATGTGTAGGAAGGCAAGAAAAATCTTAAGAGGAAAGCATGCGGTGGGAAGAGTAATAGCTCGCCCATTTTTAGGGGAATCATGCTCGTTCTACAGAACACCGAGACGCAAGGACTTCTCTCTCCTCCCACCTCGCAAGACGGTTCTCGATTTTGCCAAAGAAAAGGGCTTGGAAACAATAGCAGTGGGGAAAGTCTATGATATATTTGGGGGCAAGGGCTTTACAAAACACATACCATCTCAAACAAATAGAGAAACGATGGAAAATACACTTATGGTTTTAAAAGATGATTGGGATGGTATACTCCTCGCTAACTTGGTTGACTTTGATATGCTCTATGGTCATCGCAATGACCCCGAGGGCTTTACTATCGCTCTAAAGGAATTCGACGATTTCCTTCCCCTTTTATTGGAGCGGGTTGCTGAAAATTCCCTTTTCATAACCGCTGACCACGGCTGCGATCCCACAACACCTTCCACAGACCACAGTAGGGAATATGTGCCCATCCTTTTCTATCAGGGAGGGAGAAAAGCCACCTGCTTGGGGATCCGCAAGACATTCGCCGATTTATCAGCAACAATTTCCCAAATCTTGCACCTAAACTTCCCTGTCAAAGCCCTTCCTTTCTTCTATGCTTAGGTGCTAAAATATTAACGAGGTGAATTATTTGTTCATCCCCTTTCACGAAGTTGCTCTGAGGCTACTCATCGCTTTACTTCTTTCTGGCTTAGTGGGTTGGCAAAGGGAGATAGCCCAAAGACCCGCTGGCTTGCGAACCCATATGTTGGTGTGTCTTGGCGCCACTCTGTTAACGCTTGTTTCCGTTTCCATTCCTGGGGCAGACCCAATGCGATTAGCTGCAGGTATAGTCACCGGTATAGGCTTTATTGGGGCAGGAACCATAATAAGGTCAACGCCTACCGAGGTGAGGGGCTTGACGACCGCCGCCAGCATCTGGATGATAGCAGGTGTGGGAATAGCAATTGGAGTAGGTTTCTATTGGGGAGCCGTGCTCGCTACTGCATTTGCCTATATTGTCCTCGTTCTCCTGAAAAGAGTGGAAAGGCTCTATCATAGAGAACAAGAACACCTACTCAGCCTCGAGGGAAAAAATAGACCGGGATTGCTGGGAGAGATAGGAACTATACTCGGAACCTATGGCATAGATATAAAGAATGTAGAGATTACCATAGAAGGAGAAAAAGCCTCTCTGAAATTGGGAGTTGATATCCCCTCCTTAGATTATATTCAAGAGGTCACCCAGAAGCTCAAATCCCTTGATGGGATAGAATTCGTAAGATTAAGTAAAGAATGAGATACGGTTTTGTTGAATAATTAAGCCAAAGAGCTTACGATAAGTATTGATGGAATATGAAAATAGGAGACAAGTATAATTGGCCAAGATATAACGAGGCATTAGTTAAAAGAGGGGAAGAAGAAAGGGGAAGACCTTTTTCCTATCCCAATAATTTTATAAAAGTCTTTGCCCTACTTCGGGTTGTGTTCAGGATACCTTATCGCCAGTTAGAGGGAATAGCTAAATCTCTTGGGAAAGTCCTAGGAAATCCCGCACCAGATTATACCACCTTCTTCGTTCGAACCTTCCAATATGAAAGCAGGTTATAGCCTTCGAGGTGACTGATGAAAGAACCTGTTTCTTAGGGAAAAGGGAATATATCCGGGCATAAAACCTAGGAAAAATGCGAAACCTAAAAGTGAAACCGCAAGAGCGCATATCTCCCTCTCTAAGAGATTGTTTGGAAAGGCAATCATAGAAGGAGGTAAAGCAGTTATGATATTTAAATGGTGTATTCAACAAAACCTGAAATACCCTAAGTTTTTCCTTTCCTTTCTTCTCATCTGCTCTTCCCTTCTCCCCTCTTCCGGGGGTGAGCTAAGTGCCTATCGGTTTGATTTGAGGAATCTCGATTATGACCACCAGATCCTTCTTTTTTGTCTCCAGGGCATTGTTAATAAAAAGGGCCCAAGGCTTTTCCTCAATACGCAAGAGCTCTTTTGGCCAAGGTGTCCCTGGGATGAAAAATGGATGGAATACTATTCCTCCCAAAAGGGGTTCACCTTCCAGCAGGTATCGTCAATTGAAGAACTTCTCGAAATTTTCCGAGAGGATATAAGGGGCTTAGCGCTATACGACCCCGGGGTGGATGCTACCCGTTATATCGCCTGCACCTACTCAGGTCTTGAGAATTTGCTACCCGTTTCGCCTTCCCTATTGAACGAAGAGCCCTTTCTCAAAAGTTTCCCCATCGAGCGAGATTTAACGAGGGAAGAGCGGAGCAACAAGGAGTGGTATGAATGGGCTATTAAGAATTTGCTGCCTCTTTGCAATAGGAAGATGGCTTATAGCGCTGGGCGCTCTCACGATAACATCAATCTGGGAGGCGACCCAGCAATAATCATTGGAATGGATTTCGCCGTCGCAAAGAAGATGTTCATCTTTAATCTCTCCCCTGCTGATAAACCCTCTTCCATTTATGGACAGCCTGTCCCGGGCTACCCAGAAGACGCTCAGCTCTTTGACGAGATAATGGATAAGTTGGAAAAACCCGCCGGTGTATGGGGTTGGGCAGAACCAGAAGGAGATTTTGCCATCCGGGTTTCCTCCCACAATAACTATGTTATGTGTTCCGCAGCAGCTAACCTAAGCTTCCACAGCAAGGCACCGGTAAGAAAGGGGTTTTCCTTCAAACAAAAGAACAAATATACATTGGAGAACACAAAACTCGAGAAGAAGTATTACATAGCTTTCCTAACAAATGAAGGAGATACACCGAAGATAGTAGCGGCATGGCAAGCTGGTGGATGGCTAAATCCTCATAGAGGCGAGATTGCTATAAATTGGGGGATCAATCCAATCCTTGTCGCTGAGTTTCCCGCAATGATGGAGGCTTATTATTCCACTGCTACACCAAACGATTATTTCTTCGCTGGTGTCTCAGGAGCAGGTTATGTCTTCATAGATAAGCTACCCGATTTACCTTCATTCGCCCGTCATACTGCCCATTATCTTCGGATGGCTGACGAAAGCATCGTAGATGCCTGGAGCACCTCGGAATCCCTACCCCTTTATTCTAAATATGCCAAAATATCAGGGGTAGAAGGCATGCTTAGAAATCCTCGAGGTGAAGGAAGGGTTGTCTACCTTGAGAATGGTATTCCTTTGGTTGAGCCAGATAGCTCTATATGGTATATATCGGGTAGCGAATCACCCAAAGATATAGCGGATAGGATAAGGCAAGTAGCCAAGAAACACAATCCTCCATTTTTCATAGAAGTTTACGGAGGAGTTAGTGAAAATTGTCCGGTTTACTATAAAGCCATAATGGAGGAATTGGGCGATGAGTTCAAAGCAGTGAGATTGGACGAGATGATGTGCCTTGCTAAATTAGCAGGACAACTGGAAGTGGAATCTCAAGTTATATGTTTAAAACCATTAGGAGAAGAAAAGGTTAGGATAAGGTTAAGAAATTATTTCTCCGAGGTTTGGCAGGATTACCTGGAATTTGAGATTCCACCCCATTATGAAATATTTCCCAGGGAGCAGGGGTTTTCCCTAAAAAAGGGCGAAATTAAGGAAACGGAGTGGACGGTGCGAGCAAAGGAAACGGCAGAAGAAGGAGGAATTATAAAAATAAAGGCGAAAGGCAAAAATATGCAAAGAACATTGGAAATAAAACTATTGAAGCGGGAACAAATAGGTTTTGAGGATCTATTGGAAGATTTAAGGGAATGGCAGAAGTGGCCAGGTGGTGGAGCAACCATCTCGCTCCTTCCCCGAGGCGCTCGGATAGAGTGCCCGAGAAATTTACCCTTTTCAGCAGTGGAGCGAACGATATCCGTTGATCTAGATAGATACCCAATTTTGATGATAGATGTTAAGGCTTCTCAGGGGCTCTGGGCTTTGAAGGTGCGCCCCGTTGATGATATGAGAGATATATGCTTGATACCAGACACTTCAAGAACTGGCGTCTTTCAATGCAATATAGAAAGGGCGACAGGGTGGAGAGGAAAAAGGGAATTCAAGGTGATAATATTCGTTGTGGGAGAAGGAAAGAGTATGGACATTAGCTGGTTGAGAATGCTGTCTCATCCCCTTTAGAAGTTGAAAAATGACGATTTTGTTAAATAAGGAGAAGGGAAACGACATTCCCCTCTTCAGACGATTGTTCTCTTTGTTTTACAACCTCACAAGGTTTATAATTATTTTCTATGAAGGAAAATACCTCTTCTTTTCTAATCCAGACCTATAGACGCTTTCCTATTGCCTTCGTTCGGGGCAGGGGAGCGAGGTTATGGGATGCGGAGGGTAAGGAATACATAGATTTCCTCTCCGGGATAAGCGTCTGCAATGTCGGACATTCCCACCCTAAATTATTGGAAGCAATCCAGAAGCAAAGCAATCTCCTAATCCATACCTCGAATCTCTTCCGGATAATCCCACAGGAAAAATTAGCGGAACGCCTTTATAATCTTACGGGAATGTTCTCTTTCTTCTGCAACTCCGGTGCGGAAGCGAACGAGGCAGCGATGAAGCTTGCCCGCGCTTATGGCAAGGATAAAGGCAAGTATAAGATAATCTCTGCCCTCAATTCCTTTCACGGAAGGACATTTGGTGCCCTTTCAGTTACGGGACAGAAAAAATATCAGGAGAAATTTCATCCCCTTCTGCCAGGGGTTTCCTTCGCTCCCTTCAATGACCTTACTGCCTTTGCCTCCTTGATGGATGAGAAAACCTGCGCCGTCATCCTTGAACCTGTGCAAGGAGAAGGAGGCGTTTATCCCGCGAAAAAGGAATTTCTCCAGGGGATATACCAAATCTGCAAGGAACGAGATATACTCCTCATACTTGATGAGGTTCAAACGGGATTGGGAAGATGTGGAGCAATGTTCTGCTATCAACTCTACGACATCAAGCCCCATATCCTCACCTTGGCTAAATCCCTTGGCGGAGGTCTTCCCATGGGCGCTATGCTCGCTCAACCCGATGTAGCCAAAGCCTTCTCCTCTGGTGACCACGCTTCTACAGCAGGAGGAAACTTCCTTGCCACGACCTCCGCCCTGGCGGTCCTGGACATTTTAGAAGAAGAAAATCTTCCCCAAAAAGCGAAAGAGATGGGCGAGTTCCTCCTAAATAAATTAGAGGAATTGAAAACCCATCTGCCAGCAATAAAAGAATTAAGGGGAATAGGGCTTATGCTGGCTATGGAACTCTCACAACCCCTTGCCAGGGAGGTTGTCTCCCATGCTTTGAAGAAAGGACTTATAATAAACGCTACTAACGATTACACGATTCGCTTTCTTCCACCTCTGATTATAAGTCGGGAAGAGATAGAAAAAGGACTCCACATTTTAAAGGAGGTTCTCTATGAACTACTCGGATATAAAGAAGATAAAGAAGCAGTTTCAAGGTAGGGACCTGCTTTCTATATCCGACCTCACCAAGGAAGAGGTTGTGCTTCTCTTTGAAGTGGCTGAATTGCTCAAGGGTATGCAAAAGGAAGGCAAACCCCATCCTCTCCTGGAGGGCAAGACCATCGCCCTTCTATTTGAAAAGCCCTCCACGAGAACAAGGGTTTCCTTTGAAGTAGGCACCTATCAATTGGGCGCCTACCCGCTTTTTCTATCCTACCAAGACCTTCAGTTGGGTAGAGGGGAAACAATAGCGGACACAGCAAGAACTTTGGAAAGATATGTTGATGCAATAATGGGAAGGGTTTTCAAACAGGAAACCCTTGAGGAACTCGCTCAATACGCTAATATTCCCGTGATAAACGGATTATCTGATAGGGAACACCCTTGCCAAGCGCTGGGCGATTTCTTCACCCTCTGGGAAAAAGGGAAAATGCATAAGGAATCGAAGTTCGTCTTCTTGGGAGATGGTAACAATGTCTGTGCTTCCCTTGCCCTTCTCTCCACCAAGTTGGGAGTTCCCTTCACCCACATTTCCCCCCCCGGCTACGAACTACCCCTTAAAATACAAGAATCAGCGAGAAGGGAAGCAGAGGAAAACGCCATCTCTTTCTCTATTACTCATAATCCAGAGGAAGGAATAAAGGATGCCGATGTAATCTATACCGATGTTTGGGTTTCTATGGGGCAGGAAGAAGAGAGAGAAAAACGGAAGAGAGATTTCCTTCCCTATCAACTTAATTCCTCTCTCCTTAGCCTAGCGAAATCAAATGTGGTGGTTATGCACTGTCTTCCGGCAAGAAGGGGTGAGGAAATCACCGACGAGGTAATGGATGGTCCTCATTCAATAATATTTGACCAGGCCGAAAATCGCCTTCACATTCAAAAAGCTATTTTGGCTTTACTTGTGTAAAGTTTTTTGCTAAAATATATTTTTCTAAAGGAGGCAACAGGAAATTGAAAGAAAAGTTAGTTTTAGCTTATTCCGGAGGACTTGATACCTCCGTGGCTATAAAGTGGCTACAGGAGAAGTATGATGTAGATGTTGTAGCGGTAGCAGTGGATGTGGGAGAAGAGAAGAACTACGAAGAGATAAGGGAAAAGGCGTTGAGGATAGGTGCTGTTTCTGCTTATGTGATAGATGCTAAGGAGGAGTTTGCCAAAGATTTTGTCCTACCCGCTCTGAAGGCAAACGCCCTTTACGAGGGACGCTACCCCCTTTCCGCCGCCCTTTCCCGTCCCCTTATAGCCAAGAAGGTGGTGGAAATAGCGAGAAAGGAAGGGGCCAAGGCAGTTGCCCACGGTTCAACGGGTAAGGGCAATGACCAGGTGCGCTTTGAAGTTTCATTTATGTCCCTCGCTCCTGAACTCAAAATTGTCGCTCCCGTGAGAGAATGGAACCTCTCACGGGAAGAGGAATTGGAATATGCTAAAGTTCACGGCATACCCGTTCCCGTAAGGAAGGAAAAACCCTATTCCATAGATGTTAACCTTTGGGGACGCTCCATAGAATGCGGTCCCTTAGAAGATCCACAAAAAGAGCCCCCTCAAGATGCCTTCCTCTGGACGGTTTCCCCTCAAGAAGCTCCTGATGAACCAGAATATATAGAGATAGAGTTCACAAGGGGCGAACCAATCTCACTTAATGGAGAGAAACTGCCCCTTCCTACTTTGATATCCCGTTTGAATGAGATAGGAGGACGCCATGGAGTGGGGAGGATAGATATGGTGGAAAACAGGTTAGTAGGAATAAAATCCCGCGAGGTTTATGAGGCACCAGCTGCCATAATCTTAATAACAGCTCATAAAGATTTGGAAGCATTGACCTTAAGCAGAGAGCTCTTACATTTCAAGCAGAACTATATAGATACTAAATACGCCGAGCTCGTCTATTATGGATTATGGTTCTCCCAGTTAAAGGAGTGTTTGGATGCCTTTATCGAGGGAGCGGAAAAGTTTGTATCGGGAGAGGTAAGGCTGAAATTGTTCAAGGGCTCCTGTATACCCGTGGGACGCTCCTCCCCCTATAGTCTCTATGAGCTATCCCTTGCCACTTATGGTGAAGGGGATGTGTTTGACCAACGGCTTGCCGAAGGATTCGTTCGGCTGTGGGGGCTACCCTATAAAATAGAGGGCAGGCGAGGTAAATGAAGCTCTGGGGCGGAAGATTTAGGGAACCTCTTGACCCTTTTATAGAGGAATTTCACGCTTCCCTCTCCTTTGACAAGAGGTTGGTTCTTTACGATATCATAGCTGACCAGGCTCATGCTAAAGCCTTAGCAATTTCCGGAGTAATAAGTGAAGAGTTGGCAGATAAAATGGTGAACGCCCTGGAGGAAATAAAGGAAGAGGTAAAAGAAGGGAAAAGAAAGGTCAAGGGAGACGAAGCAGAGGATGTCCATACTTTGGTGGAGAATTGGCTCACAGAGAAGATAGGGGAGGAAGCAGGTTTTCTCCGTGCTTATCGTTCTCGCAACGAGCAGATTTCCTGTGATGAACGACTATACCTTAAGGAAGAAACCTCCCTCATAATCCAAGGGCTTTCCTCTCTTCAGGGAATGCTTTTAAAACTTGCGGAGAGACACAAGAATTGGAAGATAGCCGGCTACACCCATCTTCAACGGGCACAGCCTCTCCTCCTTTCTCATCACCTCCTCGCTTATTTCTGGATGTTTCAAAGGGATAAGGAGCGGTTCCTGGATACCTTGAAACGGATAGATATTTCACCTGAGGGAGCAGGAGCGATAGCGGGAGGAAAATTGGACCCCCAAGTAAAGGCAAATCTGCTTGGTTTCAGCCGCGTCTTTGAGAACTCCATAGATGCTGTTTCGGACCGCGATTTCATTCTGGAGTTCCTCTCCGCCTGTGCTATCTGCTCAGTTCATTTATCTCGTCTTGCTGAGGAAGTAGTTCTCTGGTCAAGTGAGGAGTTCGGTTTCCTCAGCCTTTCAGACGCGGTTTCCACGGGCTCCAGTATGATGCCCCATAAGAAGAATCCCGCGCCCGCCGAGATAATAAGAGCGAAAACAGGAAGGGTAATCGGTTCCTTAATATCCTTGCTGGTCATTCTCAAGGGTTTACCCCTCTCCTACAATAGCGACCTTCAAGAGGATAAACCTCCTTTATTTGATGCTGTGGATACCTTAAAATCTTCTCTTAAAGCGATGGAAAAAATCTTACAAAATGCCTGTTTTAATAAAGAGGGGCTGGAAAAAAGTTTGGAGGATTATCTTCTCGCCCTTGAAATTGCCGATTACCTATTGGAAAAAGGCGTCCCCTTTCGCAAAGCCCATTTTATCGTGGGTCGTATCCTGCTTTATGCCAGGGAGAAAAGTAAGAAGTTCAACGAGCTCACATTAGAAGAGTTTAGGCTTTTCTCCCCTCTTTTTGAAGAAGACATTTATGCTTCACTTTCCTTTTCTTCTTTTCTCGAGAAGAGAAATTTCCCGGGCGGAACAGGAGAAGAAGCTGTAGAAAAACAATTACAAAAAGCAAAGGAGGTTCTGTCGCAATATGGATAACTTATATGAGATAATAGACCAGGGCGTAAAACTCAGAGCAGCGGATATCTTGTTAAAAGTGGGCAATAAGCCCATTGCCCGTGTGGATGGCGACCTGCGAGTTATGGACGAGTTTGAGTGCCTCTACCAGGAGGATATAAGGGATATCGCCCAGAACATCGTCTATAGCGCCAGTAGAGAGGTGCTACTTCAATTCCGTGACCCTGCTAACGCCCCTGAAAGAATAAAACAATTAGGCGAAGAAAGGATGGAAGCGTTAGAGAGGGGACGGGAAATAGACCTCGTGTTCACCCTTGCCAACATCGCGAGGATAAGAGCGAACCTCTTTATGCAAAGAGGAAGCATCGCCATCGCTCTTCGCCTTATTCCCCTTGCCATCCCAACTATGGAACAGCTTAATCTTCCCGCCTCTCTCAAAGACCTCGTCTCCCAGCGCCAGGGATTAATAATTGTAACTGGTCCCACCGGCTCAGGTAAATCCACTACAATTGCTTCTATGATAGAATACATCAATCAAACGAGGGAGGCTCATATCATAACCATAGAGGACCCAATTGAATATGTTTTTGAGGATAAAAAGGCGGTGATTTGCCAAAGAGAGGTAGGCAAGGATACCGCTTCTTACGAGAACGCTTTGAGGAGCGTCCTTAGGGAAAGCCCTGATGTAATAATGATTGGAGAGATGCGAGACCCCGAAACTATGGGCGTTGCGATGATGGCAGCAGAGATGGGACACCTTGTCCTTACTACCCTACACACTATATCCGCTTCCTCCGTGGTAGACCGCATAGTTCACAGTTTCCCTCCCCACCAAAGTAACCAAATCTATGAACAACTATCAAATACCCTCATCGGTGTAATCGCCCAAAGATTACTCAAGCATGCCTCGGGCATCGGACGTATACCCGCTGTGGAGATTATGACCGCCTCTCCCACCGTGAAGAAACTCATAGAAGAAGGGAGAACAAGTGAACTTTATTCTTCAATTAAAGAAGGAAGCCATTACGGTATGATAACGATGAACCAATCCCTTGCTTCTCTTTACCTCCGGGGGCTTATCACCTTAGAAGAAGCCGAATCCGCTTCCCCAAACCGCACGGAGCTACGCCAGCTTGTAAGGAAGTAATGGTTACATTTGTATGCTAAAGGGACCACTCCTCTGCTTCCCTCAAAACAAGCCCTGGGTGGAAGTGGTTGAATTGTCCTTCTCTTCTCTTCCATCGGTCAACGACTTTAGCATCGTCCTGCTTTCAGACTTGCATATCACACACAGTATGAACTTGGAGCAAATGTTCGCCATGGTTAGAATGCTTTCCCCTACCCTTCTTTTTCTCCTCGGCGACTATTTTTCCACCTATAAAAAGAAAAAGGTAGACGAATTTTTCTCCTTGCTTTCCCAAATCAATCCCCCAATGGGCAAATTCGCCGTCCTCGGCAATCAGGAGGATGCAGATTTCTTCCCTTCTCTTTTTGAAAAAGCGGGCACTGCCCTCCTCAGAGACGAATACATCTTCCTCCAAAAAAATTCGTTAAATCTCCTTATAAGTGGCGTAGATTATGGAACCCCAAATATTTACTCCCTTCTCCGTTCCTTACCACTAGCTAATCTTTCCATTCTGCTTTCCCACTCGCCCGACATCGTTCTCTCACCCGGAGATTGGAGAAAAGTAGACTTAGTAGTAAGTGGGCACACTCACGGAGGGCAATTTCGATTCCCAATTATAGGAGCTATTTTCACCAAAAGCAGGCTTCCTCGTAGATATGCCAGCGGGCTTACCCATTTCCCAGGTTTATATCTATATGTTTCCCGAGGGATAGGCACCAGTAGGCTTCCTCTCCGTTTCGCCTGCCCCTCTGAAATAACTTTTTTGAGAATCAAGGGGGTGAAGAAGAATGATTAAAATAAGAGTTGCTTTACTCTTAAGTTTCTTCACTCTGGGAGAAATAGTCTCCTTTACAGATGAATTGGTCCTGAAGGATGGAACAGTCTTAAAGGATTGTTTTCTGCGAGATGAAGGTGTGGAGATCCTTGTCTGGAGAAGTATGGAAGAGGTAGGGGGACCGGGAAAAGTTTATCCGCGAAGTTCTGTCAAGAACTTCAAGATAGAAAGGGACGAAACCTGGGATTATCAACCCCCATTGCCTGACCTTTCCGTAACCTTCATAGAGATAAACCCTAAACTCGCAGGGCTACACGGAAGGGTTAACTATGATATATACGGCAGACCCATCATAGGAGGAGGCACCTTACCGAAGCTCCCCACTGAAGAAGCGGCGATGAACCCCGAGAAAATCGTGAGGAACCTGAAATTAAAATACAAAAAGGGAGAAAAGATAAAACTCACTGCCCATATAAAGAATGTGGGCTTCGCTCCTTCAGGAACATTTAGCTACGAGTGGTTAATAGATGGAAGAGTAGTGGGGAAGGGAGAATACAGGAGGAGTTTAGAAGAAATGGAAGAAACCGCTGTCGATTTTGAATGGAGGTGGCAGGAGGGCTTCCATAATGTTACCTTCAGAATAATAAGCAACCAGAGGGAGATAGCTACCATCAATAATAGCGCCACCGACCCCCTATGGGGGTGGGGACTGGTATATATTGTGAATAAGAAGCGAGTGGAGATGTGGCATAAGATAAGGAGCGCCTACGGCACGTTCTCTTTTGAGGATTACTACCGCTGGCATATAGATATTATGAACAAACTCTTCGAAAAGAGTGTGTTCCCCTCCGCCCCCCAGGGAATAAAAGCAAGAGTTAGATTAGACAGAATTATTTATACGGACGATGTTGAGAAAGCCCATCGGGAGCTCGTTGCTCCAAATGGTATTGCCTATCACCAGGGTTGTTGGGTATGGATGGATAGCGAGGAGGAAAAAAGGGGGAATTGGCAACCTCCAGATAAAGAATGGCGTATACAGACAGAATGGTCCCTACCTCACGAACTCGGGCATCAGCTTGGCCTGACAGATTGGTATTTTCTCGATTACGGGGGATGCGAATATCATAGAATGCCCGATAACGGAGAACTTGTAACCCATTTTATGACTCATCCCCTCACAATGATGCATTGGCACGGTCCTCATATATTCTCGGAAGCAGATGCCGGCTATCTCAATATGAGCTATGATAAACCCAGGGGACATTTTGGTGACCACTATTTCGCTATCCCTAAAGAGAATTACCTTCGAATAGTAGATGTCAACGGGATAGGCGTCAGTGGAGCAAAGGTGGAGATATTCCAACGAGGAGTTGTGGTAGACCCAAAGGGAAAACCGGCTCAAGACCGAGGGGTTTGGTATTATCCAGTTATAGAGGATGGCGATTTCTCCCATCCTGTCTCAAAAGAGCCCGTTATTATTGGCTTCACAGACGAGGAGGGAATCCTACCTCTTCCTAACCGCCCCGTTAAAGAGGTCCGGACATTAAACGGTTTCCACAGATGTCCTAATCCTTTCGGCAACATAAATGTAGTGGGGGAAAGAGGGCTTATGTTAGTTAAGGTAACCAAGTATGACCGCCCCTGCTACTTTTGGCTAGAAATTTATGACTTCGTCGTCGCTTGGTTCAGGGGACATAAGGACCGCTTTACCATAGTTTTGAAAACTCCTTACCGTTCCGTGGATTCCCCTTTGCCTCCAAAGGATGTCCAAGTAGCGCGAATAGACGAAAATCACCTTAAGGTTAGTTGGTCGGCCCCTTCCCCATTGAGAGAACAGCAGTATCTTGACCGTCCTATAGGATTTCGCGTATATAGAAGGATTTCCAACGATGGTTTGAATGACCGCCCCTGGTTCCCCATAGGGACCCTACCTTATGAACCCGATAAACCGCTCTATGAGTTCCTCCTAGACCTCCAACATTACCCTCAAGACATCTACTGGTTCTCGCAGGTTAACCGCTTTGCAGTTTCCACCATAGGCGAGTGCTCTAAGGAAAGCGAACTTGTGGAGACCATCCTAAGAGAATAGAAAAGGCGATTTAGCTTTCCCTATCCTGCTGACGGAGAGGTTCAAGATATAAGCTTAAGATTATCTCCCCGTCCTGAACATCGGCATATACCACATCTCCCGGCTTGAACTCGCCTCTGAGAATTGCATTGGAAAGAGGATTTTCCAATAGCCTTTGGATAATTCTTCTCAAGGGCCGAGCTCCGAAGGAAGGAACAAATCCTTTCTCCGCGAGTAAGTCCTTCGCTTTATCACTTACAACAAGCTTCATATTATTCTCAGCCAATTGCTTATTGATTCTCGAAACAAAGAGGTCAACTATTTGCCGGATGTGTTCGTGGCTTAAGGGGCGGAAGACGATTATTTCGTCTATTCGATTGATTAGCTCAGGGCGAAGCGTGCTATGGAGTTCCTCCAAAACTCTTTCCTTTGCCTTAATGAAGAAATCATCTACAAGGGGGATTGAAGCGAGATAAGAACTTCCTATGTTGGAAGTCATAATTATTACCGTATTTCGGAAGTCCACTGTGCGTCCGGTAGCGTCCGTGAGGCGCCCCTCGTCAAGTATTTGGAGTAGCACATTCAGGACATCAGGATGTGCCTTTTCTACCTCATCGAATAGGATTACCCTATAGGGGCGACGACGAACAGGCTCTGTGAGCTGTCCCCCTTCCTCGTAGCCAACATAGCCAGGAGGAGCACCTACCAGACGGGAGACGGTGTGCTTCTCCTGATATTCGCTCATATCTATCCTTAATAAAGCGCTCTCGTCGCCGAAAAGGAACTCCGCCAGAGCCTTTGCCAGCTCCGTCTTCCCCACACCTGTTGGTCCAAGGAAGAGGAAAGAACCAATTGGACGGTTAGGGTCCTTCAAACCAGCGCGAGAGCGCCTTATCGCCTCCGCAACCGCCTTAACTGCTTCCTCCTGGTCTACCAATCGTTGGTGGATTATCTCTTCCAACCTCGCTAACTTTTCCTTCTCATCCTCTATTAAGCGGGACAGAGGAATACCGGTCCAGCGTGAAACCACTTCCGCCACATCCTCCGGACCCACAATATTGTTAACCCCCGCCTCTTTCTCCCAATTTTCTCTTTCCTCTTGGAATCTCTGAAATAGAGCATCGTATTCATCCCGTATCTTTGCTGCCCTCTCATATTCCCTACTTGCCACCGCCTCCTGTCCCTCTCTCGCCAGTTTATCCAACTGCTCCTTCATCTCCTTCAAGTTTGGGGGCATTGAGTATATCTTCATCCTTACTTTTGAGGCAGCTTCATCCATCACATCTATTGCCTTATCTGGTAAGAAGCGGTCGGATATGTAGCGGGCAGATAGCTTGGCTGCCGATTCCAATGCTTGGTCACTTATCTTCACATTATGATGAGCTTCGTATCTATCCCTCAATCCCTTGAGAATTTCCACCGTCTGCTCCACACTCGGCTCGGAAACGAACACAGGTTGGAATCTTCGCTCCAAAGCGGGGTCTTTCTCTATATATTTCCTGTATTCATCAAGTGTTGTGGCCCCTATACAGCGAAGCTCTCCCCTCGCAAGCGCCGGTTTCATCATATTGCTTGCATCTATCGCTCCCTCCGCAGCCCCCGCTCCTACAACCGTGTGAAGCTCGTCTATGAAGAGGATGATATTACCTTGCGATGCTTTCACCTCATCCAGAACCCCCTTTAATCTCTCCTCAAATTCCCCTCGATATTTTGAGCCAGCAAGAAGAGCACCCATATCCAGCTGGATTATACACTTATCCTTGAGTGGCTCAGGCACTTCTCCCTGGATAATCCTCTGGGCTAAACCTTCCACTATCGCCGTCTTGCCCACTCCCGCCTCCCCTATAAGCACAGGATTATTCTTCGTCCGACGAGAAAGTATCTGTATGACCCTTTCTATTTCTTCGTCCCTTCCGATAACTGGGTCCAATTTACCCTCCCTTGCTAATTGGGTTATATCCCTGCCAAATCGCTCTAACGAAGCGTATCGCCCCTCCGCATACTCGTCTTTTACCCTGTGCCCTCCTCTTATCTCCCTCAAAGCCTGATAAAGCCTCTGCTCGTCTAAGCCAGCCCTACGGAGAATCCTCCCTGCCCCTCCCTCGGCTTCCTTCAAGAGCCCTATGAGGAGATGCTCTATGCCTATATATTCGTCCTTTAGACGCTGAGCTTCCTCCCATGCTAAATCAAGAGCATGCTTGGCTTGGGGTGTGAGATATATTTGGGTAGAAGCAGGTCCGTACACCTTGGGAGCACGGTAAAGCACTTCTTCAAGTTCTCGCTTTATGAAGTCAGGATTAACCCCAGCCTTGCTTATTATCTTGCTCGCCAAACCCTCCGGATGCTCAAGAAGGGCAAGGAGAAGATGCTCAGTATCCAACTGGTTGTGGTGGTAGCGCTCCATTATCCTTTGAGCTGTGTAAAGAGTTTCCCGTGCTCTTTCCGTAAACCTATCTATCATTCTTGCTCACTTCCTTCCTCAAAGATTATGGTTGATTCCTTTTCAAATTCCTTCTCCAGTTCCCTTATCCTCTCCATCAAATTGAGGATGATTTCCACTCCCGCCAAATTAACCCCAAACTCTTGAGTCAATGTTCTTATTACCTTTATTCTGGCTATATCCTGGAAAGAGTAAACGCGTTTCCCCCCCTTACGAAGTGGTTTGACAAACCCCATCTGTTCGTAAAGGCGGAGGGTATGGGGATGACATTTAGTTATTTTCGCTGCCATTCCTATGAAGAACAAAGGCTCTTCCCTTTCTCTCTTATCTTGTCTTGTCATATCTTTTTACCTCCCCCAAAAGTTCAATTCTCGGGTTCTCGGGGTGAAGCTTACTGAACTCCAGGAATAATTGTCTATCTTTTAGCCCAAGGTTTTGGGGTAGGACTATTTTGGCGGTAACATAGAGGTCGCCATAGCCCTGTCCCTGTAGCCGAGGCATCCCTTTTCCAGCGAGGCGGAAAGTTTGTCCAGTTTGTGTGCCAGCTGGGATACGAAACTTCAGAGTTTTTCCATCCAAAGTAGGTATCTCTATCTCCGCTCCCAACCCTGCCTCGTAGAAGGCAATGGGCACCTCTAAATGGAGGTCATCGCCCTGCCTCTTAAAGATGGGATGAGGACGAACAACCAGATATATATAAAGATTCCCCTTTCTTCCACTTGGTGAAGAATGCCCTTCTCCCCTCAACCTCAAACGAGCTCCTGTGTCCACCCCTTGAGGAATCCTCACCTCTATGGTCCTGAGAGTTGTCCTCAAACCAGTCCCCCCACATTCCATACAGGGGTCTACCACTTTCCTCCCCGCCCCTTTACAATCGGGACATATTGTCTCAGTGGAAAAGAAGGAAAAACCCATTCGCACCCTACCTCTTCCCCCACAGGTAGGGCAGGTTCCCACCCTCCCGTTAGGACGAGCTCCGCTTCCTCCACAGGTCAGGCACACCTCTTCCCTTTCCACTTGAATCCTCTTCGTAGCCCCCCTATATGCTTCCTCAAGGTCTATTTCTAAACGAGCTTCTATATCAAGAGCCCTTTCCTCAACTGTGCGCGTTGTTCCGAAAAAAGTATCAAATAGGTCTCCTATACCGAAATCAGCGAAGGGATCGAAATCAAATCCCACATTAGAGGTATAAGCTCCGGCTCTTTGCCAATCCTGCCAGCGTTCCCCGTAGGTATCATAAAGACTTCTCTTCTCGGGGTCGGAGAGAACCTGGTAAGCCTCGTTTATCTCCTTGAATTTCTCCGCTGCTTCCTTAGAGGGATTGACATCGGGATGATACTGGCGAGCAAGACGCCTGTAAGCCCTCTTTATCTCCTCAGCAGTTGCGTTACGGGGAACACCGAGAATCTGATAATAATCCTTAGCCATTATCTCCTCCCTTCTTCGCTACTTTTACCCTCGCGGGACGCAAGAGCTCACCCTTATACAAATAACCAGCCAATGTTTCCTCCACAATTACCCCCTCTTCCGTTTCGCTTTCCACCCAACCCACAGCCTCATGAAAATTAGGGTCAAACTCCCTCCCCACTGTCTCCATTCTCTCCACCCCTTCCTTTTGCAAAAAATCAATCAGTTGGCGATATATCATTTGCATCCCCTCGGCATAGGGGTTATTCTCATAAGAGAGCGCCCTCTCGAAGTTATCTACAACAGGAAGGAGGCGCTTCAAAAGTTCGGATTTAGCGAACTCACCAACCTCTTCAAAATGGCGAGCGCTCCGCCTCTTGTAATTCTCAAAATCAGCCCGCAGCTGAAGAAGAGCTTGTTTATATTGTTCAATCTCCTTTTCCTTCTCCTCTAATTCTCTCCTCATTCTTCTTGTCCAGTGCTCCTTCTTCTCCATTTCCTTTCACCTCTCAGGGATGGGAAGGGGATGCCCATAGGTAATGACAAAAAACAATTTACTTCTCTACCTTTATTTGGATAGGCTTTGGCTTAGCTTCCTCTGCTTTGGGCACCCTAACCTCGAGGATTCCATCCTTATAGGTAGCCTTCACATCCTCCGCCTTGACGGGAACACCAAGAGTGAAGGAGCGATTGAATGCGCCGTAGCAGCGCTCAAGGCGAAGGTAGTTTTCCTTCTCGGTGCGCTTCTCCTCCTTCTTCTCTCCTCGGATGGTCAGGGTATCTCCGTGGAGGGTTATCTCCACATCCTCGGGTTTGATGCCCGGAAGCTCCATCTTAACCACGAACTCGTTTTCCGTCTCAGCAATATCGGTGAGGGGATGGAATTCCTCCCGGCGGGTGGGTCGGCGCTCGAAGATCTCCTCGAAGAGGCGCTCCATATCCCTCCTGAGGGAAAGCAGCTCCTCAAAGGGTCTCCAACGCATCAGTCCCATAATGCTCACCTCCTTTCCCTATGTGTTTTGTTTTTGTGCAAGCTTGAGGAGGCATCCCCTTCCCACCTCGTTTTTATTCTTCTTTATAGTCTGCGTCTATGACACCACCATCTCCCGGTGGAGGGGGTGGTGTCTGAGTAGGTCCGCCACCAGCGGCTTGAGCACCGGCCTGGGAAGATGCCTGCTGATAAAGGATTTGTGATATCTTGAAAGAAACCCGCTGAAGAGCATCCATCTTCTGCCGAATGAGATTGATATCCTGTCCTTTGAGGGCTTCCCTAAGCTCATCCATAGCCCTTGTTACCTCCGCTTTCTCACCAGCTGGCACTCTATCACCGAGTTGGTCAAGCGTCTTCTGCAGTGTATAGAGCAGACTATCAGCACTGTTGCGGAGGTCTATCTCTTCCTTACGCCTTCTATCCTCCTCAGCGTGGGCCTCTGCTTCCTTAATCATCCTGTCTATTTCCTCCCGCGTGAGGTTTGTAGAACCGGTGATTGTGATGGATTGTTGGTTGCCAGTTGCAAGGTCTTTAGCGGTTACATTGAGGATACCGTTAGCATCTACATCAAAGGTAACCTCTATCTGAGGCACGCCCCGGGGAGCGGGAGGTATGCCGGTGAGGTGGAACCTTCCAAGCGAACGGTTATCCTTAGCTAAGGGTCTCTCACCTTGGAGGATATGTATTTCTACAGCAGTCTGTCCATCCGCTGCAGTGGTGAATATCTCACTTTTACGGACCGGGATAGCGGTATTGCGCTCTATGAGGGGGGTGAAAACACCGCCAAGGGTCTCCACTCCCAGGGTTATGGGAATGACATCTATGAGCACTATGTCCTTTACCTCTCCTTTTAACACTCCTGCTTGAATCGCCGCACCCATAGCCACAACTTCATCGGGATTGATGTCCCTGCGAGGCTCTTTGTTAACGAGACGGCGCACGAGGTTTTGGATTGCTGGCATTCGAGTAGCACCACCAACAAGGATAACATCATCGAGGTCAGAGGGCTTGAGCCCGGCATCGGAAAGCGCTCTCTCAAAGGGACCAATACATCGCTCCACAAGGTCGGCGGTTAGCTCCTCTAACTTAGCCCTTGTAAGCAACATATCCAAATGTTTGGGACCACTAGCATCGGCAGTGATAAATGGGAGATTGATGACCGTCTGGGTGAGTGTGGATAGTTCAACCTTCGCTTTCTCCGCCGCCTCTATAAGGCGCTGGAGAGCTTGGGGGTCCTTGCGGAGGTCTATCCCGTGCTGTTTCATAAACTCATCAGCGAGATAATTAGCCACCCTCTCGTCGAAATCATCACCCCCAAGATGGGTATCGCCGGCTGTAGCAAGCACCTCATATACCCCTTCCCCTACTTCCAAGATGGAAACATCAAATGTTCCCCCACCGAGGTCCCAAACCAGGATTTTTCCGCTCTTCCCCTTGCCGTAACCGTAAGCCATAGCGGCCGCGGTGGGTTCGTTTATTATGCGGAGGACCTTAAGACCAGCTATCTCGCCGGCATTCTTCGTAGCAGTTCTCTGAGCGTCGTTGAAATAAGCGGGAACAGTTATAACCGCTTCCTTTATTTCCTCACCCAAGAAAGACTCGGCATCCTGCTTCATCTTCCTTAAAACCATTGCCGAGATTTCCTCAGGGGTGAAATCACGCCCAGCTGCCGGAATGTATACCCTTGCTTCCCCTTTCTGTCCACTTACAACCTTGTAGGGAACGCGCTGACGTTCCGTCTCCACTTCCTCATAGCGCCTCCCCATAAACCTCTTTATTGAGTATATAGTGTTCTCCGGATTAATCACCGCTTGCCTCTTAGCAGGGATACCAACAAGCCTTTCCCCGCTCTTGGTAAAGGCAACTACGGAAGGAGTAAGACGACTACCTTCCGCATTTACTATAACCTCGGGCTCGCCACCTTCTAAAATGGCAAGCACCGAGTTAGTCGTTCCAAGGTCTATTCCAACCGCTTTCGCCATTATTTGAAAACACCTCCTTATTTTTTATTCCACTATATATAATAACACTTTATAATAATATTGGCAAGTCAAGTTGATATTTTTTGTGGCTATTTGGGAATTGAATTGGGGAAGTATCCTTTCCTTTTTAATCTATAGTCTTTCCCAATTTTGATAATCTAATCTTCACTTTTCCTTTTCCCTTATCTTGAAACCAGTAGAGCTCTCGTTCCCCCTTTGGCAAGGGAGCATATAAGGTATCAAGAAAAAGCTTAGCCCGAACTGATATTATGCAAGTGCTCCATTGCCAATCGTCCTCCTCCGTCCTTATCACCCAAGCAATTTCTATGTTTCTTACCGGTCCCCAAATGGAGGGAAAATCAGGAGGTAAATGAGCCCGCAAATCCTCTGGCACGCCGGGGTAATAAAATATAGAAGGACACCTCACCCAATTCCTTTCATAATTCCGCACCTCTACCCACCAATCTCCTTTCTTGCTTTTTTGCCCTGTAAGCCAAAACTCTCCACCCACAATATTATAAGGGAGAGAGAGGGAAAGGGACAATCTGCAGTTTTCCTCCCTTTTAAGAGGAAGAAATATCTTAAACTCTTCGTTCCATTGGAGATTTTCCCGCGTGAATAGAGACCATCCCTTCTCCTCCATCGTTTTTATGTTGGGAAGCAGGAAATAGCCCCTTCCATCTGAAGATAGCACAATTTTGCTTCCCGCTGGCAAAAATTTAATTATATGGCAGTCACCATCCTCCCCCTTCAGACTTGCATTTTCAATATCCTCATAAGCTTCCAACTCTATTCTCTCTATTTGCCAACTTCCCTCGGGTAAGGAAATTCTCTTTCCCCCTTCCGCTACCGTCGCTATCTCTATATTCCTCCCATCTATATTGTGATGGATTTCTAATTTGTTTTTCGCTAGGTAAACACCTCCCACGAGTAAAGGTGCACCATTTATCCACTTAATTGTAAGTTTAGAAACTTTGCTTAACTCGCTCCCCTTTTTTGTAAACTCTTCCAACCTTATCGCTTCCCTAAGCTCTACACTTACTCTATTTCCCTCTTTATCCTCCAAAACAACAACTCCTCTACCCTGGAAAGGGATAATGAGCCACTTGTAATTTTCCAAAGCCAATCCTTCCAAAGAAGTAGTCCAAAATGGAGAGTATTTATCAAGGAAGAGGGAACCACCACCTTGATATAAGAGCAATGTCCCTTCTCCACTTTTCCCCCCTACTAAATTAAGGAAGTTACCTTCCTGGTCGGTTCTTATTTCTCTAAAATCCTCAATGCACAATGGTTCATCCTCTATATGAAATGCCCTGTAGAAAGGAAACCAGCAGGTCATTTTTTTACCTTCATTTTCTTTATTATCCGTGAACCCATTCGCCCAATCGCTCATTTGCCAGAGGACTACATATTGAATTCCCCATTTCATAACCTCACGCATCCTGGAAATGAGGAATTTCCTCACTTCCTCTTCCTTCATGCTGTTCTTTCTCTCCAAGCCAAACTCTCCAAGCATAATGTTTCTATGTCCAACTTTTAAGGCGATATAGTCAAGAGTTTCACTTAAGTTGTGAAGATGCGCCCAAGAAGAAAGGGAAACCATCTCCGGCTTAACCTGGGGTAGAATGATATTAGTGACGCAATCTCCCCCCTTTAAATCCACCCGATTCACCTCTATCATCTCTATTAATTTCATCCCTTTTTCTCCAAGCTCCGCTTTCGCTCTCTTTATCCCTCTCTGCCTTGCTTTGAAAAAGGAAATTCCTTGCTCATTTAATGGAGCCCAATTATCGCTTTCCCATATTCCCATAATAATTGTCTTCCCTGTCTCCTTATATTCTTGGAGTAGATATCTCGCCGCGTTATAGTAGAGCATTTCCGTCCATTTCTCATCGTATTGCCTTCCTGACCAATCCCACATAGTTAGGATTACTACTGGAAATTCTTCAAAAATTCTTCTGTAAGTTGTAGAGGAGAGAACGGTAGTAAAATCTTCCTCCCCTCCACGAAATGCATCTACAGGCACTCTTATTATCCTCGTCCCAAATTCCTTCGCTTTTTCCAGTAATTCAGGAAGTGTATAATCGTTGAAGCGAGCATCTTTATGCCATACATATATTCCCGTATGCTCTTTGACCCATATTGCCTCATTATAACTGAACCATTGGTCGTTTGCGTAAGCAATCGTGGCGAAAAACAGAAGCAAAAATCTCATATAGCGCTTTCTCCTTTCCCCTTTATTATATAAAAAAGCCGTAAACCTCTTTGCGAAAAACTATTCCTATTACACTCCATAAACTGCCTATTGCATATTCGCCAATTATCAACCCAAGGAAAAAGGGGATAGCATTTCTATAAGTTTTTAATCCTCCCTGTTTCAGGATTATACCTTTTGCCAACCAACTCAAGAAGATAGAGAACCACAGCCAGGACATCGTCCAAGAACCAGCGGTGGCATAGCCTACGGGATGGAAGGGAAAGAAAGGGAATAAGCGTTTCAAAAAGAAGAGGAAGAAAGTCAAGCCCAAACCAAGGGAGAATTGCCGAGTTGAGGGAGCATCGGTGCCCACTGGAGCGCTCAACCACCTGTCAAGTCGGTTAAAAGTCTCCGCTGCTAACCCAACGCCGAATCTTTGCAGTTTCGCCCCTACACCCCAACCGTAGAAGATATGGAGATAAACGAAATATGCGGAAACGAAGCCCAAGCTCCCCGCTAAGCAAAATATGAACCATAATTTACCTCCGTTTATCCCTTCCACCTGCTCTCCTATTTTCATAGCCTCAAGTTGATGGGCGATGGGATGATTTCTGTAGTCGCGGGTTATCCAATATAGAAGCGATATGGTAGCCAGATTCTGGGCGCCGAATACCTTTGTGCCGAAGAGAGTTGTTAGAAGCCAATCGGGTCCGGCATAATAAAGGTCATGTGTAGGAGGACCCAACTCCCCCCTCATCCTCGCCACTGCCACTGCTATTATAAAATAGATGACGAAAAAACTAACCCCAACCCATATTGCCAGCCCAGCTAAATAGCAAAAAACCACCAAGCTCACGAACCCTCCGATAAGACCAAGGAAGGGTTTTATCTGTCCTCTTTGGATAAGGCTTTTTATATGCTTGCGAGCTCCCCAGATAGCCACTAATCCTATGCCTATCCAGGCTCCTGATGATTGAGCGCTTTGATAAGGACCCGGCATAGGTTCCACACCCAAGGCGGAGCGGAAGACGAGCTGGAATTTCCAAAAAAGATAGAAAAACCAGGAAGAAAAGGCGAGGTCTAAGGGTATGAAGTAGGCAAGTCCTATAGCGAAAGGGTAAAAGCAGAGTGGCGTCCAGCCGATGGCATTCCAAGGAGGAGTTCTAATATAGGGACCGATATCCCATCTCGTGTTGAAGTCAGGGAAATAAGGGAAGAAGAAATGGAGCCCGTGCCAGATATCTAAACTTCCTGAGAAGGCAAAAGCTATCCAGAATAACTTGTTTTTAAATATAGCTCCCCCCTCACTCGTTAGCTCCAAGGGCACTTGGGCTATGGGGAAGGAAAGACGCTCCGCCTTTATCCACTGGTCTTTAAAGATTTGGTTAAGGCAATGGAAACTCCAAAGAAGAAGCAGAGCAAATGTTCCCCAGGCAAGGAGGTGAGGGAGAAAATATTTGAGATAGGGTAGAAAGCTACTTCCACCTAAATACATTCCTATAAGCACCTCTTTATCCTTAACAACGAGCCAGCTGGGTAGAAAAGGTAGGATTTTGCTTTCCCATTGATTCTCTGTTGTGGCAAACCAGCGAGGATAACCGAGTAGGCTCATAAGGATTTGCATCATATCGTGAGCACAGAGGGAAGTAGCTATACAGAGCATAATGTAAATTGTGAGAAGTTCCCCTCGGGAAAGATTTAGACGAAACTTGCGGAGTAAAGAATTAACCAGAGAAAGAAAGAGGAGGGTGGCGATGGCATTGAAGAAGAGGGAGAGAACGGTGGCGTGAAGGGTATAATAGACGATCTCTGCCATCGCCACCCAATAGCAATTCACAGGGATTAGGAAACACCCTATTAGAACAGCTCTCCAACGCATATTTCACCTCAGAGAGCCCAGCCATATAGCATCCTCACTCGCACATCCAGGGGAGCCATCTCCTGCCAGTGCACCCACTTAACATGCCCGTCAACGAAGCCGATATTGTTCCCTCCCATGTGACGCACATTTTCCTCCTTTTGAAGGTCTGGAGTGCAGGGAGCCTGACACACATTAGTCCAGGGAATGGAAGGAATACAACCGAAGGTGGTAGAGGCATCAAAAACTAACGCGATCTCGCTAGGCTTACTTATGCGTGCCAGACTGACCGGCCCACTAACGCCCCATTTTGCCCACATACCGTGAAGGCAGGAGTTCATCCCATAATTCGTCGCCGGCCATTGTTTGAAGGTAGGGCTGCAATAACCACACCATATATCAGGTATGTAACGGGTTGGACACTTGTAAGCTGCTGTATTCTTAACATAGGGGTAAATATGAGTGGGCCAGGTCATATATGTCCAGTCAGTAAGAGGAAAGCACTCGTCCCAATCCTGAAGATAGGAGAGAGTGGCAAGCGTCAACTGTTTAATGTTGGATAGACAATGAGCCTTACGAGCTTGTTCCCGAGCTCTGCTGAAGACGGGGAAGAGAATGGCGGCGAGAATAGCTATGATGGCTATTACTACTAATAACTCTATGAGCGTAAAGCCTTTCCGCTTCATTTTTTCACCTCCTTTCCTAAAGGTTTTGTAGAAGCTCTGATGACGAGCTTCTGCTCCATCACTACCTTTTGCAAACTTCTCTCCTTTCCCAATAGCATATCCATAAGTAGACAAGCTGCCGTCACTCCTTGTTCCCTTCTTGGCTGCCAAACAGTGGTAAGGGGAACACTAAGGAGAGAAGCAATCTCTGTATCGTCGTAGCCAACCAGAGAAACATCATCGGGTATCCTTATCCCCTTCTCCTGTGCCGCCCGCATCGCCCCTATAGCTACCATATCGTTGGCGCAGAACAGAGCCGTGAACTTTATTCCCCTCCGGAGCAATTCAATAAAATTTTTGTAACCGTCTTTCGCTGAAGAGTTCTCATATATTATGAGTTCTTCAGAGAAGGGAATCCCATACTTTTTTAGAGCTTCTTTATACCCCTTAACCCTATCCATCGCCCCTGGCAATTGCGAGGGACCCGCCAGGTAAGCAATGCGCCTATGCCCAATTGAAAGAAGATATTCAATAGCTTGACGAGCGCCTTCCACATTGTTAGTTGTTACACAGGGGTTATCACCAGGAAACCAATCTATCGGCACGAAGGGAGGACCATTATGCCAAAGGTCTTGGATATGGGGGAGATTTACATTGAAGCAGGTTATTATTATCCCTTCAACCCTTCTCTCTTGAAGAAGGTATATGTATTTTCTTTCCTTCTCGGGATCATATGCACTGTTACAGAGGAAAACACTATACCCCTTAGAAGAGAAAACTTCTTCCACCCCCTCTGCTATCTCGGCATAAAAGGGGTTGCTTATATCCAGCACTATGAGACCAATTGTGTAGCTTCGTTTGGTAACTAAACCCCGAGCAAGTATATTAGGACGATAGCCAAGCTTCTCCGCTACCTCACGAATCCGCTTCTTCGTAGTTGAGCTTATCAATGGATAGTCTCGCAATGCCCTACTAACAGTGCTGGGCGATACACCCACTTCTTTCGCTATTACTTTTATAGTGACCTTCATATGCAATCGTTTTCATAATAAAGGATTTAAAAAAACCGTCAATATTTTTTTAAAAAATTTGGCTTTGTTGAATAAAGCAAAAGGGGAACGATATCCCCCTCTTGAGCGTTCCTTTTAAAAGTAGCTATAAGTGATATGCTTGATAAATATAATGGAAAGGTTTATTTTCTTTATAAAGGAGGTATTGCTGATGCCCATAGTGGAGAAGGAGATAGAGATAAACGCTCCCTTTGAAGAAATATTTGAAATAGCCCAAAATGTTGAGGATTATCCTCGCTTTATGCCAAGCATAAAGTCAGTAGAGATAATAGAAAAGGAAGGAAATAGACGGATAACCCGCTGGACAGCAAGGGTGGAGGAATTAGGCAGAACAATGAGTTGGAAGGAGGAGGATTTTTGGGATAAGGAAAAGGGGGAATGTCGCTTCCACCTTATTGAGGGAGATTTTAACAAATACGAAGGAGTTTGGACATTTTATAAGATGGGAGACAGGACCCTTGTCCGTCTGAAGATAGAATACGAGATGCACATCCCCCTTATCGGTGCTCTTCTCCAGGGTTTGATAAGACGGAAGGTAGAGGAGAGCACTACCGATATGCTTGAAGGTTTAAAAGAGAGGTGCGAAATTGGAAAGGTATGATGTTATAATCGTGGGAGCTGGGCCAGCGGGAATATTCGCCGCTTTGGAGTTGAGCAAGGAGCGAGATTTCAAGGTGCTTATGGTAGAGAAGGGGAAAGATATAGGGGGAAGGAATTGTCCGGGATGGGAGAAGGGGAATTGCTCTAAGTGCCAACCCTGTGACCTTTTAAGCGGTTGGGGGGGAGCAGGCGCCTTCTCCGATGGGAAGTTGACCCTTTCTCCCGATGTGGGCGGTTGGCTTAGCGAGATAATCGGTGAGGAAGAGTTGAGGAAGGGGATAGATTATGTGGATAGAGTGTTTCTCCAATTCGGGGCTCCCGAAGAGGTTTACGGCGCGGACGAGGGAGTATTTAGAGAATGGCAAAGGAAAGCGAGTTTAGCGGAAATGCACCTTATCCCTAATAAAATAAGGCATATGGGAACAGAGAAGGCGAGGGAAATTTTGAAGGATATGAGGGGAGCCCTTAAATCGGTGGAGGTAATAACTAACAAAAGGGTTTCCCACCTCCTTGTTGAGGGAGAGGAGGTGAAAGGTGTAGAACTTGAAGAAGGGGAGCGCTTCTATGCTCCCTTCGTTATAGTTGCTCCAGGTAGGCAGGGAGCAGAATGGCTCGTTGAGGAGTGCAAGAGACTGGGAATTCCCGTAACTGCTAATCCTGTGGATGTGGGTGTGAGGGTGGAAGTGCCTGCGGTAGTTATGGAGCCCCTTACCGCAACCCTTTATGAACCGAAGCTCCTTTTCTCCTCCAAAAGTTTCGATGACAAGGTGCGAACTTTCTGCGTTTGCCCCCATGGAGAAGTTGTTAGAGAATACACTAACGGTGTGGCGCTGGTCAACGGACATTCGTATAAGGATAGGCGGACGGAGAACACTAACTTCGCCATCCTCATATCAACATCTTTCACCGAACCTTTTAAAGACCCCATTAGCTACGGCAAATATATAGCTGCCCTTGCCAATCTCCTTGCGGGTGGGGTTATTGTGCAGAGATTGGGAGATTTAGAATTGGGCAGACGCTCAACCCTGGCGAGAATAGAAAAGGGTTTAGTTACCCCTACTCTAAAGGATGCTACTCCTGGCGACCTATCCTTCGTCCTCCCTTATAGATACCTCACTGATATCCTGGAAATGCTTCACGCTTTGGATAGGCTCGTGCCTGGGGTGGCTTCCCGTCATACCCTCCTCTACGGTGTGGAAGCGAAATTTTACTCTTCCCGCCTCAAGCTCTCCCCTTCTCTTGAAACACCCATAAAGAACTTATTTGCCATAGGTGATGGAGCAGGTATAACGAGGAGCTTGGTGCAATCCGCGGTTTCCGGGGTAATAGCAGGGCGAGAAGTGGCAAGGAGATTAAGATATAGATGAATTTGGGAGCCTCGCCCCCCGCCCAAACTAAATTCTATTTCTTCACCCTCGCCCTATAGTTTATCTTAACTTCTCCGTTAGCTGGAACCTTTACCTTGAACTCTATCGTCTGTGAATCCGTCTTCTCATAGGGGTGACTCGCCTTCAGTATCTCCCAATCACCTGGCAACTTCTCTATATCTATTATCTCAACGTCCTCTTCCTTATGATTGCGTAGGGAAATCTCCATCTCGTATTCAAAAAAGTTTCCTAAATCCTCGTAATCTATTCTTTTTTTGTCCCCCTTCAGGTCAAAGGCGTCTCCGATATAGAGCCTCAGTTTCTCATCTTTAGGCGTATGGTCTATCTCGTCTTCCCCAATGAACTGCAATGAACCGTCCTGATCAGCCTTGTAAACCCTAACGATACCCTTCGGCAAAGGAATCCCTAAATTGTTCTCCTTCCTGTTCTCCAACTCTATTTTCACCTTAACCTTTTCCTCAGCAGTGGAGCGAGGAGAAGAAGATATCCACCAGTAAGCTTGATAGCGAGGGGTGTCAAATACAAAGACCTTCTTAACCTTTACCTGGGGCGCTTCGATGAAGCTTATCTGCTTCGTCTCGTTTTCTTTAAGAGTCGTGGGGTAACGAAGGGTATAAAGATGATATTCAAAGAACGCTCTTTCCTCAAAACCTACCTCTACGGCTCTTGCTGATAGGGCAGGTCCCATTCCTTCTGCTGCATATCCAGGGAGGGTCGGCCTAACTCGCCTGACATCTCCGGCTATGAGTTTGAGCTTGGCGTTCTCATAGGTTGTCCCACTTGTATTTGTGAGGGTTACCCAACCCGTTAGGTCCGCTTTGTCATCGGTTTGATTCACCACAGCCACATAATCAGCCTTCCAATTCAGCCCTCTCGTTAGATATGAAAGTTCCACTGTATGCTTCCCTCCCTTCTCACAGATGATGCTCCAGAGAAGCTCGGGTTTGGAGATAAGCCCCTCGGGAAGGGAAGGCAGTTCAACTTGCCCTTCAGGTCTAAGAATTATCCCTTCCTTAGTCTGGAGAACGATACCGCTTCCCATCTCAGGATAGGAAAGACCCTCATACGCCGGGTACCCCCCTTGCCTTGGGACAACCACTCCACTTGGCGCCGAGAGGAGGACTCCTTCTAACACCTTCTCCCTACCATCAATATACTGGCGAATCCTTATCTGCTTCCCAATGTATTTGGATAGAAGTTTCTCCGGACTGATGAGGTCGTATTCGAAGTTCTGCTCTTTGATTATCACAGCATCTGGAGCCGTGAGGGATTTGAAGTGGACGGTTGCCGGCTCTATCAGAGCGGCGATGTCGCTCACCTTAATTATGCTCTCCCCTTCTTTAAGCTCCATAATCCTCACATCCTTCACCAAGCCGAAATCCTGATTGTAAACGGTGAGTTCAACCTCCCTGGTGAAGGATACAACACAAGTCAAAGGTAGAACAATTAGCAAAAATCTTCTCATAACTTCACAACCTCCTTTTTATTTTTAGATTTTTTAAAATAAGAGAAAGTTTCATTAGGAAAAGGTAAAATTATGACGAGGTGAAAGAGATGGAATTCTTAGAGGTTATAACTACCACTGATGAAGAAGAAACTGCGGAGAAGATAGCGAAGGTTTTGCTGGAGAAACGCCTAGCAGGTTGCGTCCAGATAATAGGACCAATTATGAGCTGGTATTGGTGGAAGGGAAAGATAGAGAAGGCCGGGGAGTATCTCTGTTTAATCAAAACAAGGGAGGAAATATATGAGGAAGTGGAAAGGGCAATAAGGGAAGTTCATCCCTATGAGGTTCCTGAGATAGTTGCCTTCCCCCTTGTGAGGGGAAATCATACCTATCTACAATGGCTAAGCGAAGAAACAAAAGGTAAGTAGGGCTTTTTCTACTTCCTATATACTACTTCCAAGTGTCCGTCCATATGAAGGTTTAAGGGATTGGGATGATGCTCACAGATAAGGATGACGAAGTGGGGGTCATAGTGAGTAGGTTTTATGTATTGATAGCTTATCTCCTGGATAGAGGATGGGTCATTCGGGCAATGAAGGAAGTCGGGCTTCTTGAGATAGAGTGGTAAGAGGTCGGCAAGTTTCTCGGGATACTCGCCAGTTGCTTCCTTATATCTCTCTATAGCTTTGCCCAGTTCCTTCATATTAATCTTGCACTGCTGTAGTTTCACAGCTTGCTCCATCTTCCTTTGGAAGCGTTTATCCCCTGCCATTTTCAAAAGGATCATAGTGTAAAGAAAAGCTGTGAAGACTATTATAACCGCGGCCACCGCACAGCCGAAATTTATCAATCTCCAGTGTGAGCCCCTATATCTTTGGTAGGGCATTCGCAGAGGTCAGTTAGTGAAACTGATAAGGGGAGCCTGAATCCTTCCCTTCCTTCTCACAAATCCCTCTGAGCGGAAGGGAGAGACACTAAGGACGGGGGCTCTTCCCAAAAGTCCACCGAACTCGACCCATTCACCCGCTTTTTTACCGATCGCGGGTATTATTCTAACCCCCACAGTCTTGTTATTCATCATACCTATAGCCATTTCATCGGCAATGATGCCGGCTATCGTCTCCACTGGTGTGTCGCCCGGAATAGCCACCATATCCAACCCCACCGAACATACCGCCGTCATAGCTTGAAGCTTTTCGATACTAAGGCTTCCCCTTGCCACTGCCCTCGCCATCCCTGCATCCTCTGTAACGGGAATGAATGTGCCGGACATCCCTCCCACTGAAGAGGAGGCAAAGACTCCTCCTTTCTTCACCGCATCGGTTAGAAGAGCTATGGCAGCCAGTGAGCCTGGCGCCCCGCATTCCTCCAATCCCATAGCCTGAAGGATGTCAGCTATGCTATCTCCTTCTTCAGGAGTAGGGGCAAGAGAAAGATCGACTATGCCGAAGGGCACGCCTAATTTTGCGGATATCTCTCGCCCAACGAGCTCGCCAACCCTCGTTATCTTGAAAGCGGTCCTCTTTATCTCTTCTGTTATCTCGGCGAGATTGGCATTAGGTAGCCTTTTTAGAGCGGCTCTAACCGTGCCAGGACCAGAAATAGCGATGTTAATGGCGGTTTCCCCCTCTCCCACCCCGTGAAATCCGCCCGCCATAAAGGGGTTATCCTCGGGTGCGTTGCAATAAACGACCAGCTTTGCACAGGCAACACTATCCCTATCAGCGGAAAGTTCGGCTGTTTCTTTGATCTTCTCCGCCATCAACAAGACCGCCTCCATATTGATTCCGCTCTTCGTAGAGGCTACATTTACTGAGGAGCATACCCGTTCCAGGCGAGCTAATGCTCGGGGAATGCTATTTATTAGAGCTATATCGCAGGCGGTACACGCTTTATGGACGAGGGCACCAAAACCTCCTAAATAGTCAATTTTGATTTCCTCCCCCGCCTTATCCATAGCTTCAGCAAGGAGAAAAAGGTCATCATCTTCCTTAGCCCTTGCTATCAAAGCGATAGGTGTGACGGTTATACGAGTGTTGGCAATAGGTATATCGTATTTGTTAGATATCTCCTCTACTACTTCCCTAAGGTTTCCCGCTTTCTCTACTATCTTCTTGTAGATATTCTCCGCTAAAATCTCCAGAGAATCTCCCTTTACATCAAGGAGGCTTATGCCCATCGTGACGGTGCGGATATCAAGATGCTCCATCCGTATCATGCGGATAGTCTCCAATATTTCTTGGGGCGATATTGGCATATTCCTGCTCCCTCTTCTCTACACTCTATGCATAAAGCGGAAGATATCTTCGTGTTGGATTAACACTTGCACACCTAATTCCTCCGCTCTTTTTTCCAATTCTTTTCTCAGTTCTGATAAATCCGCATCTGATTGAGAGATATCCACAAGCATTATCATCGCGAAAAGGTCCTGCATAATGGTCTGGCTTATGTCGAGGATATTTACATTATGATTTGCCAGAACAGAGGAGATATTGGCGACTATGCCGACTCTGTCCTTACCGATTACTGTGACGACCGCCCTTTCTGTCTTACACATCTCTTAAATGAAGAGGGTTACCGAATTTGTCCAAGGAGAATGTTTCGGGGAAAGGTTTCCTCGGTCTCTGAGCAGGTTTCTCTGCCGGGATGCCGAGCGGGGTGAGGGCTATAACTTTAAGGTTATGGGGTATCTCTAAAACCTCCCTCACAGCATCCTCGTCAAATGCTCCCACCCAGCAAGTGCCATAGCCTAAAGCTGTGGCGGCGAGGACGAGCGTTTGCATAGCTATTGCGACATCAACCGCATACCATTTATTGCTTACCTCGGGTAAACCTATACCACAAATGATACAGTAGGCGTCCGCCATCCAGGTTTGCCCATGGCAAGCCCGACTAAGCGCTAATTTCCTATCCGGGTCCCGCACAACCACGAAATGCCAGGGCTGACGATTAGCAGCAGAGGGCGCTGACCTTGCAGCTTCTAATATCTTCGCCAGATGTTCCCAAGGAATCTCTCCCTTCTCGTATTTCCTTATGCTCCTTCTCTGGAAGAAGATGTCAAGGTTGTTGCTCACCTTTCTCTCCTCCTTTCAAAGTTTGTTGAACGAAGTTCATTTGAAGATTTGCTAATATCTCCTTGAAATTCTTCGTTTCTTCCCAAGAAAGTTTTCCCTCTAATTTTTGGATTAAAAGGTCTACGCAGTCTATAGCTACCCTCGCTTGTTCCATATCCCTTTCCGGCTTTTGGGTGATGGGGTTTACTACAAGCCCCATCCAACGCCAAGCATTATCAGATAAAGTTATTATAAAAGCTTTCAAGATATCCCAAATTGTAGGGAGAACGACCTCTTCTTTCTTCTCCTCCGCCATATTCATCTACACCTCTGGAATAATTTTTCTGCATTATAAGATGTGGTTTCTTTTATATATTCTATAGGTAAGTCAAGGAGAGAGGCAACATTTTCTGCTATATAAGGGAGATAAGTGGGCTCATTGTTTCTCCCTCTAAAGGGTTGAGGAGCGAGATAGGGGGAATCTGTTTCAAGAAGCATCCTGTCGACTGGCAGATACTTTACTATTTCCCGAACGGGAGAACGAGAGTAGGTTATGTTTCCCGCCACCCCAATATAATATCCCCTATCAATTGCCTCCATTAGTTCCCCTTTGGAACCTTCAAAGCAATGGAGAACCACCTTCAAGTTAGCAAAGTCCTTTAGAATAGCCAGCACCTCCTTTACTGCTCCCCGGGAATGGATTATTACTGGTATACCCCTCCTCTGGGCTAAGGATAGATGGAAGAGGAAGGCTTCAACCTGTTTATCTCGGGGGGAGAAGAAGCGATAGAAATCGAGTCCAGTTTCCCCTATGGCACATACATCTTCTGTCTGCGCGAGAGCCTCTAATGTTTTCAAATCCTTTTCCGTTATATCAGCGGTATCGTGGGGGTGAATTCCCACCGCTAGTGGGAAGTGGTAATGGTTGATGGCGATAGCCCTTTTGCTTGATATCAAATCGTAGCCAACGATGACGAGCCAGTATAAACCAGCCTCCAAGGCTCTTTGGACGATTTCTCTTTCCTTTCCTTTAAAATTAGGGTGGGAAAGGTGGCAGTGGGTATCGATCATCAAGGATAAGTATGAAAATGAAAAGAGATTATGTCAACTTTATGCCCTCTTATATAGCGTTTAATTTGTTGACAAATCTTCACTATGGATCTATTATTTTATAGTGTAAGGAGGGCGAATAGCTCAGAGGGAGAGCGCTTGCTTCACGAGCAAGAGGTCGTAGGTTCAAGTCCTACTTCGCCCACCATTTAGCGGGCGTAGCTCAGTGGTAGAGCGTCAGCTCCCCGGGCTGAAGGCCGCGGGTCCGAATCCCGTCGCCCGCTCCATTTCTCTGGCGGCGTAGCCAAGAGGTAAGGCAGCGGTCTGCAAAACCGCTAAACCCCGGTTCGATTCCGGGCGCCGCCTCCAGATAAGGGCGGGTGGTGGAACAGGTAGACACCGCGGACTTAAAATCCGCTGCCTCCCCGAGGCGTGTGGGTTCGAGTCCCACCCCGCCCACCATTGCTACCTCTTATTCAACCACTCCCCCACTACTTTATGAAAATAGTAGTTGAGCAAAATGGAGACGGGAAGTCTTTTGGAAAAACAAAGGGAGCGACGAACGAGATGGAGAAAACTGTTAGCCTCCTTGTAAGCCCACCTCAACCCAGCCTCCAATTCCTCAGGAGACATATTCTTAGGATAAAATACGCAGTGGTTTCCCGTATACTTGGACCAGTCCCTGCTTAATATCCTCCCCTCCCTCTCAAACCTTTCATATAAAGTTGTGCCGGGAAGGGGAGTGAGGATGGAAAATTGGGGCAGATCTATCCTTTCTCGATAAACGAACTCCACAGTCCGCTTGAATACATCCTTATCATCGTTATCAAAGCCAAATATGAAAGCCCCTATTATTGATATCCCGAAGGCATGTAGACGTCTTATCGCCCTTCTGTATTCCTCAACAATATTATGCCTCTTTCCCACTTCTCTAAGACACTCTTCAGAGATGCTTTCAAATCCGATGAATAGCCCTCTGCAACCCGCCCTCGCCGCCAACTTTATCAATTCCTCATCCTTCGTAGCATTTAGGGAACCTTGAGCAAGCCATAATTTTCTAAGAGGGATTAGTTCTTTGAAAAGTTCCTTTGCATAACGAGGATCGCCAAGAATATTATCGTCCACGAACACAATAAATTTGCTGTCCATTTCCTCTATCTCTTTAATAACATCCCTCACGGGACGAGTTCTGTAAGTTCTACCAAAAAAGCGAGTAACAGAGCAGAAATCGCAATTATAGGGACATCCTCTCGTAGTTTGGAGAGTCCAAAAAACTGCATATTTCTTGGGGTTCAATAGGTCACGACGGGGAAAGGGGAGATTCTCCAAGGAAGGGAAACCATTACAACGATAAAACTTCTCAAGTTTTCCCATTCTTACATCCTTGAGCAATTGGGGCCAACTACATTCCGCTTCCCCTATAACCACGCTATCAGCATATTGGACGCATTCCTCAGGCATCATCGTGGGATGAGCTCCTCCCATTACTACTTTAACACCCCTCTTCTTGAACTCCCTCGCTATTTCAAAAGCCCTTATAGCTGAGGCTGTATTGAAGCTTATCCCCACCAAATCAGCCTCATAGTCAACATCTACATCCTCTACCGCTTCGTCCGTCAACTTGACTTCCACATCGGGCGGGGTGAGACCTGCAACCTGCAATAGACCCAAGGGTGGAAAAAGAGAAGTCCGCTCCTTGAGGTGCTTTCTCTCCCCCCAACGAGGGTCAGGATAAACAAGATAGACTCTCATCTTTATATCACTACATTTATCTTAGTGTTGCAGAAGGAACACCTGTCCCCTATGAGATGCATTTCTCTAACTCCCATCCCCATCCTTATTATTACCGCCCTCTTGCAATTGGGACAAAAAGTCGTCTCTCCTTCCTCAAATAGAACATTTCCTGTGTATACATAATCCAGTTTCTCCATAGCCAATTCCCTTGCTCTTATAAGAGTGGAAATGGGAGTGGGAGGGAGGTTCATCCGGAAGGCAGGGAAATAGCGGGTGAAGTGAAGGGGAATGGATTTATCAATGCTAACAAGCCAATCGGTTATCGCTGCGAAATCTTCGTCCTTGTCGTTAAGGGTGGGGATTATGAGATTGGTAACTTCTATATGGACACCTTTTTTAAAAGCCAGCTCCACTGTGCGGAGAACGGGAGGGAGCCTGCCTTTGCAAATCTTCCGATAAAAATCCTCTTTCATCGCCTTAACATCTATATTCATCGCATCTATGTAGGGAAGGAGTTTGAGCAGGGGTTCCTCATTTATGTAGCCGTTCGTCACGAGGACATTTTTCAGACCTTCCTTTTTCGCCAACCGGGCACACTCTAAGACATATTCATACCAAATCAGCGGTTCATTATAGGTATAGGCGATGCCCACATTTCTCCTTTCCTCCTTCGCTATAGCTACTATCTGCTCAGGAAGTAGGAAATCGGTGGGAGCTCTCTGCTGGGATATCTGCCAATTCTGACAGTTGTCGCAAGAGAAGTTGCAACCAAATGTGCCAAGAGAAAGGATGTATGAGCCAGGATAAAAATGATAGAGAGGTTTCTTCTCTATTGGATCAAGCGCCATTGACGATACCTCACCCCATACAAGGGAAAACAACTTACCCTCTATATTCTGTCGCGCTTTGCATATCCCTATTTTCCCTACATCTATTAGGCAATTATGTGGGCAAAGAACACATCGCACTTTCCCTTCTGCCATTGGTTCCCAAAACATTGCCTCTTTCATTTGATGCTCACCTTTTTCCCAATCTTGGGTTCCTCCCCTCTGAATAATCTTTCCAAATTTGGTTTATGCCTTGCGATGACGAGAATGGATATCACGATGGAAAGGAGAAGATAGGGAAGGGGTTGGTTAGTTAAACTCATAAGCAGGGGGAAGAAGAAGGCAGAAGAAAGGGAAGCAAGCGAAACATAGCGGAAGATAAGCACAACCACTCCCCAAATCAAGAACAAAAAAAGAGCAACTTGGGGTGTTATTCCTATTACCACCCCCAATCCCGTCGCCACACCTCTTCCTCCTCTGAAACCTATAAAAGGGGAGAAGATATGCCCTAAAATGGCGAATACGCCTACGAGAACCACCCAGAAGGGGGTGAAGGAAAAGGCTCTTGCCAAAAGGACGGGGAAGAGCCCCTTTGAAGTATCAAGGAGGAGAACCAAGATTCCTACCGTCGGTCCCGCTATCCTCATAACATTGGTCGTCCCTATATTCCCGCTCCCTATCCTCCTTATATCCACTCCCAAACTATATCTGCAGATGAGCAAGCCGAAGGGGATGGAACCAAAAAGAAACGAAAAAAGGCAGAGAAGAGTTTGCTTCATTTAGCCTTCTCCTTCAACTTAAGGGGGACTTTCTTTCTCTTCTTTAACAATTTGAATTTTATCGGTGTTCCTTCCAAGGGGAAAGCGGGGCGTAAGTAGTTCTCTATATAACGAAGGTAGGAGTCGTCAACAAGGGATGGAATATTAACATAGAGGTTGAAGGTGGGTGGTTTAGTTCCGGCGCTCTCCACCTCGTAAAGTTTAAGTTGTTTTTTACCTTCCCTCGCGGGATGGCGCTCAACCGCTTCTCTTAGTAGCGATTCCACCTCCCCCGCTGGCAGGAGAGCACTATAATTCTGGTGCACTTCAAGAGCTTTGTCCAGTAATTCGTAAATCCCTTCCTCCTTGAGGGCGGATGTGAAGACAATGGGAGCGAAATTCAAAAACGGCATTTCCTCCCTAACTAGTTTTATGAACGACCTCTTCACCTTCGGAGTATGTCCTTCCCTTATCAAATCCCACTTATTTGCCACTATTATACAAGATTTATAAGCATCCTCAATGTATCCTGCTACCCTTTTATCCGCTCCCCTCACCCCATATGAGGCATCAAGCACCAAAAAAGCGACATCCGCTCTCTGTATCGCCTTCATAGCCCGCACGAGGGCGAAATATTCGACAAGACTTGCCAATTTGCTCTTTCTTTTTATTCCAGCGGTATCTATAAGGAGGAAGTCCTTATCTTTCCATTGAAAGGGTGTATCTATAGCATCCCTTGTAGTCCCTGGAACTTTATCCACGATAACCCTTTCCTCTTGAAGGATAGCGTTGAGAAGGCTGGATTTCCCCACATTTGGCGCCCCTACAATGGCAACCTTTATTTGGTCCTCTTTGAGAGGAATAATTGTTTCCTCAGGTAGATAGTAGATTATCCTGTCCAGAAGTTCTCCTATCCCCTCTCCCTTAAGGGCGGAGATATAGAGGATTTCCCGCCCCCCAAGTGAGTAAAGTTCTCCCTCTCCTACATTCCACCTCTTTTTCTTTATATCGCATTTATTAGCCACAATTAGCACCGGCTTGTTAGTTCTGCGCAGCTTTTCTGCTATCTCTTCCTCAGCAGCGGTTATTCCCTCCACAACATCTACCACAAAAAGGATTAAATCAGCCTCCTCTATAGCAGTATCAACCTGCTTCATCACCTGCCCAGTTAAGGAATCAAAGAAAGGAGGGAAAAGACCACCGGTATCTATAAGGGTGAAATAATTCCCCTGCCATTCACAGAGGTAATATACCCTATCCCTTGTTACCCCTGGTTCACCCTCCACTATAGCAGCTCTCCTGCCCACCAGCCGATTAAAAAGGGTAGATTTACCCACATTTACCCTTCCAATGATAGTAACGATACCGTATCTCATCAAGTTAAAGAATAGCAGAGCAAAGGTGCCAAGTCAACGAATTATTGCTTAGGAAGAAAATCCCTTTTCCCTCTTCCTTATCCACTCCACCGCTTCTAATAAATCCACCGCTATCTTGTCATATTGATAGGGGGAGGTTAGAAACAAAGGAAGTTGTTCTCTACCTCTTCCCGTGAGGACGAGGATAGAAAAACATCCCACCCTTTTCCCCGCTTCAATATCCGATAAGGCGTCACCTATTAAGTACGATTTCCCCAAATCTATGTTCCATTCCTCGGCTGCCTTTAGGAGTAAGCCGGGATTGGGCTTCCGGCAAGGGCATCCCTCATTTGGTTTATGGGGGCAATAATAAACAGCGTCTATTCTCCCCCCTTCCTTTTCTACTTCCTCTTTCATCCTTTCGTTTATCTCCTCAACCGTTTCCTTCTTCACAATCCCCCTACCTATTGAGGATTGGTTTGAGACCACTATGATCAAGAAGTTGCTTTTGGCAAGGATAGCGAGGGCAGGTTTTGCGAAAGGATAGAAGATGAACTCCTCCCAACTCTTTACATAATCTGGGCGATTGAGATTTATTACACCATCACGGTCTAAGAATACCGCTCTTTCGGGCATAGCGTTATTATTTCCTGTAAAAATTTATCGTCTCGCTTAAGCCGGTATCCAAATCGTAGAGGGGACGCCAACCCAATTCTCGCTCGGCAAGGGAAGCATCAAGGGCGATATGCTTGACTTCACCTTTCCTTTCCTCCCCATAAATCGGTTGTATATCAGTGCCCAACATATTCTTGATTTTTCGGAAAACCTCATTCACCGATGTTCTCTTGCTCGTCCCTATGTTATATACTCCTACTTTATTCGTCTCCAGAGCTATTATGTTGACTGAGACTACATCCTTCACATAGACGAAGTCCCTCGTTTGTTCCCCATCCCCAAAGATAGTGGGGCTTTCCCCTTTCATCATCTTGTTTGTGAATATGGCAACTACTCCCGCCTCACCAAGAGGATTCTGCCGTGGACCATAGACATTGGCATATCTAAACGATATATAGGGAAGGGAAAAATTCTTGTAGAGAACATCAAGATAGGTTTCAACCGCTAACTTGGCAGCTCCATAAGCGGAGAGGGGGAAGGCTGGGTGTTTCTCATTCACAGGGAGATACAAAGGCTCCCCATATATGGCGCCCCCTGTGGAGGCGAAGATGAACTTCTTCACCCTGTATTCCAGAGATAACCTAAGGAGGTTCAAACTACCCATTATGTTCACATCCGCATCAAATATAAAATCTTGTAGAGATTTGCGGACATCTATTTGGGCAGCGTGATGGTTAACTACCTCGGGCTTCTCCCTTTCAAAGAGAGTTTTCAATCCTTCAAAATCCCTGATATCTATTTTATAGAAGATTGCCCTCGGATTAAGATTTTCCTCGAATCCCGTTGATAGGTCGTCAACCACTACCACGGAATGTCCGAGTTCAATATAGGAATCCACTATATGGGAACCGATAAAACCTGCGCCGCCGGTGACAAGTATTTTCATATTTGAAATTATGATAACTTATGAAGAAACGAAGCAAGCATTTTGGTAAAATTGTTGAACAATCCGATAGAATCTGCCTCTCCCTCATTATCAACGGTAAAAAGGGAGAAACATAGCATATAATTGCGGGGAGCGGTGGAACCGCTCCCCGCAAGCCCCGTCCTTATTTCAGCTTATTCCCATCACTGGTCATAAGTAGAAAGAATGAGGGTGCCTCCTCTGGGTCGGGAGCGTATCTGACGAACCTGCAACCACTTGGCGTGTCCATCAGCAAAAAGGATGTTCGCGCCGCCAGTGTGGCGAGCCATTGCGTCCTCGTCTTTCCCGAGGGCTTGAAGCGCAGCGTCAAGCGAAGGGAAATTGCGTCCACAAGGACCGTAAGGGCAAAGGTTGCCCGGGTTCTGGGCGAAGACGATGGGCGCTACAGTGCCATCGCCCAGTGTGCTAGCGCATCCAGGCCATCCTGCCCCGCCGAACACTCCCCGAGTCGAGTCCGCTATTACAACAGTCTCAGCTACCCTTAGCATAGCAGATAGCTTGCCCCTGAATCCATTGCAAGCCCCACATCCAGGCACAGCTCCCATAACGCCTATAGCAGCGCCATAACTAATGAAGTTGCCCTCGGCTGGCATTCCCGGCAGTAACTCCTCACAGGAAGGAGCACCTGGACAATGGAAACCTGCAGCGGCTCCAGGGTTAGTGAACCAAGTCCAAGGATTGGTAGCGGAAGGACAATGAAGGATGGAAGCGTTCTTAGAATAGGGATATATGAGCGCCCACCACTGTTTAGCAGTTGGAGCTATGCAACCCGGCGTTCCTAAGGGGAGCGTCTCGTCCCAATCCTGGGCATACATCATTACTGCCGTCCCTATCTGCTTCAAATTGGAGAGACAGTTAGACTTCCGAGCACTTTCCCGAGCACGGCTGAAGACGGGGAAGAGAATTGCTGCCAGGATAGCGATGATCGCTATCACTACCAGCAATTCTATTAGGGTGAATCCCTTTCTTCGCATCTTCTTTCACCTCCTTTCCATTAAATTATTTTAATTATTTTTAAATCAAGAACAAATTTTCGTCAATAATTTTTTAGAAAAATTTTGAAGACCTTTAAAAATGGTGAGGGAGGCTTCAGCCTCCCTCACCAGCAAGAGCCACTTCCATAGCACTATCTTTGTCCGTTGCCCCACCAACCACAGCCGCCATGCCAGATGCCGGTGTCCCAGTTGGTTCCACACTGGTCACCGCTGAACCACTTAGCGTGTCCATCGGCGAAGACGACATTAGCACCACCATTGTGGCGAGCGTTCCCCTCAACTCTCAATTCGGGTCTGCAGGCAGCCTGGCAGATCTTTGCGTAACCAATGCGCCATCCGTTGTTTATTAGACCGCTACAATCGGCTATGACAGGGGAAACAGAAGGTTCAGGGATGTTAGCTAACTTAGACCTATTAAGAGCAGAACAATTGACACCGTGTTGGACGTTTTCGGGATAGGAATTCTGTATATTTTCGGAGTAGCCATAACTTAACTTGAAGTCAGGGGGTACCCAACCTGCGGATATCATCTGGGGCGTCGCATGATGGGGAATGGATGTTCCTCCACAGGTGTCCCAGCCATCGGTATGATGAGTTGCCCAGCCACTTGGACAGGTCCATATCTGCCAGTTCTTCACATAGGGTTGCAATCGGACATAATACTGAAGGTTGTTCTGGGAGTCCGGCCAGATACACCAAGTAGTAGCTACGGGTAGGCTTTCATCCCAGTCCTGGGCATACATCTGCAGAGCGGTTCCTATCTGCTTCAAATTGGAGAGGCAGGCAGTTTTCCGCGCCTGTTCCCTAGCTCTTGAGAAGACAGGGAAGAGTATTGCCGCTATAAAAGAAAAATACATAAACACTATATAATATTTTTTAATTTCCGTCAAATATTGAAAAACCAGAGCCAAATCTAAACAATATAATGAATATTCTATGGTTTTGGGCGAGGCACCGCCTCGCCTGGGAGAATACCCATAGCCCAAAGAATTGCTCCCAAAAGATGCTCTTGAAATTTCTCATCCTGCCAAAGTTCCTCGGGATGACCTAATGCGGTGTAGAATACCCGCCCCCTACCATAGTTCCTACACCAAGCGAGGGCGTAATCCTGATCCTCCCTTGCTCCTTTGCTTATATCAACTGAGTCTGGGTCAAGGCGAAGAAGAACCCTTACTTTCTCCCTTGACCAGTCCCGCGCCTGATATATCTCATCCACAATCTCCCAATAATCGCCGAGATGCTTGGTTGCGGGATGTTCCTTGTCCTCGACTATTATCCCCACTTTTTGATGCCAGGGATGACCGTTGAAGTATCCACCCACCATCTCACCATATTCTGGCCATTGGTAAAATGTGTCAATTGCGCTATGGATGCCCACGAAGCCTTTACCTTCCCTTACAAAATCCAAGAGGGCTTTCTTTTGTTCATCCTTCAAAGGGAGCTCACCCGTGGTGTAGAAGATTATCACATCATAGCGATTGAGAATCTCTGAATTTATCAGTTCGCAGTCCTCAGTCGCGGTAGTATAGAAGCGAGGTTGAGAACGCCAGCCGAGACGAGTGATGATTTCTGCAGCAGTTGCGGTGGTCTCGTGACGGAAACCCATAGAAAGATTCACATATAAAACCTTCCTTATTTCCTCCAACATAATCATCCTCCTTACGCAAAGACTTAATATATACAAACTCTATTTCTGCCTATGGCCTTGGCTCTATAAAGGGCGAAGTCAGCCGCCTCTATAAGCTTCTCCTTTGCATCTGCATCCAAGGGGAAAGAGGCAACACCGATGCTTATTGTGAGTCTACCATTTGGTTGGCTCTCCTTTTCCCCCTCAAATGGTTCCCGCTCCACCTTTTCCCTCAACCTCTCCGCACAAGCCATCGCTTCCTGCTTATCGGTCTCCGGCAACATAACGACGAACTCCTCCCCTCCATAGCGATAAACCCTATCAATGCTCCGCATATTATGAACTAAGAGAGAGGCAACCTTCCTCAGCACTTCATCCCCCTTTTGATGTCCGTGGTAATCGTTGTAGTGTTTGAACCAGTCTATATCTATCATCAAAATGGACAAAGGTCTTAGGTAGCGTTTTGAGCGGGCTATCTCACTTTCCAAATCCTCTTCCAACTTCCGCCGGTTGAAGGTGCCGGTGAGGGCATCCCTTAGGGTAAGGGCTTTGACTTGTTCATATAGTAATGACCTCTCCAGGATCAAGGAAGTTTCCTCGGCAAGCAATTGCACCAATTCCAAATCATCTTCATCAAAGGCGTTCTTCTCCCTTGAATCCACATGGATAATTCCCTTTACCTCTTCCTTCACGAGGATGGGAGCACAGACGAGGGATTGGAGAGAACATCCCTCAGGAATACAAGAGGCTAAAAAAGCATCCTTTTCCAAATCATTGGTGAAGAGGATTTCCTTTGTTTCAATTATATGCTTTATGGCTGACATATCGGTAGTAAAGCGAAGATTTATCAAAGTGGTTGTGAAACCACGCTCGGCTAAAATCTCCACATTTTCCCCATCTATTAATATGATAGCACAGGCATCGCAGTGAGTTATTTCCCTCAATATATCTACCACTCTATTGCTCGTTTCTTCCAACCCTAAATGTGCTCCTATATCATGATGGAGCCTGTTGACCGCGGACAGAATAGATAATTTCTTTTGGATTGTGCTCTCTATCATTTAGTCTTCCTCCTTTATTAATTAATAAGAGCATAATCTATTCAGCGTAATTCAGCAAGGAAAATGTCCTGGGTTAAGTGAGGAAGGGGGAGGCGAAGGAGGAAACGTCCCTTTGTCTCAGTATAATATTTCTTCAAGTCAATTATGAACTCGGTTTCTTTTAGAGGAAATCGCTGTATATCTTTCCTAACCCCTTCCTCGTCTATCTTCGCTATCCAAAGTTCCTTTGCCTCAATTTTTCCTTTTGCCAATTTCACAAATAGTTTTTCTCCCTTAGCCTTTACCTCCATAAGTTTTGGCGCAACAAGGAGGCAAAGGACATCGTGAGGGTCAACCGATATATCAATCAGAGCTTCTTTCCCCTTCTTTTGGAAACGGAGTTCTTCAAGCTTCAAAAGGTCAAAGATATGCCCACTTTGAGGTAATGGGATGCGGAGTTTTGCTACTTGAGTCCGTAGCCCAGCGTTGTAAATTGTATAAATAGTTTGTTCTCCTTTGGAGAAGCGGTTGATGTAAAGTGGAGGGGAAAGGATAGGAAGGGCGGGTTCAACATCTTCACTAAGGAATACATCAGCGTTTTCCCTCAAAGTAGGCATCCAACGAATGAACAGTTCTCTCCTAAGGGCGTCGGGTTGGGATGTCCATAGTCCTTCGCCATTAAAGAAGGCGAGCTTACACCGCCATAAGGCGTGGCGATAGCTCGGTATTTCATACATCTTAAATTGGGGAAGGACGAAGCGAAAGTAATTCAAGCCAGCGGGATTGTATTCTATATCCCCGCTGAGGTTAGTCCAAAGGGTGTGAGACCAGGAACCATCTTCATGCACAGCCATGTAGTCGCTTCCCGGTTCTTCGGAGTGAATGGCTATTTGGGGATTGACCTTCATAACCTTCTGACGAATCGTCTCAAAAAGCTCACCGCACCCTTGAACCCAAATGCCAGGCGTAGGATGATGATGAGCAGGGTTGTAGCAGACCTCTGCCCATCTCGAACCTGTGGAATCCACATACATAGCACAGAGAGGAACGCGCCTTGCTATTTCAGCGTATGTTTCCGCATCCCATCTCTGCCATTCCTTCACCGCTGGACAGATATTCCATACAGGATTTGACTCCGTTGAATAATATTCGTAATACCTACCCTTATCATCCATCATAGCCCATTCCTCGCCTTTCTCCTTTGCTATCTTCCTCTTTTTCTCAAGGACCATCCCTTCAATGTAAACTCCTACTGCTTGTCCCCATCCTTTTGCCCTCCCCGCCTGTTTTTTAAGTTCTTCTAACTCGCTTTTAAGTTCGTCGGGATAATCTATCGTCCAGAAAGGAGAAAGATGCCACCAATCATAGGAACCGAATTCTTCCCCCTTTTGCTCATCAGCGGGCGCGCCTCCCACAAGAGCGTAGAAGCCATACTTGTATCGCTCGGGACAGGCACGAGCTTGTTTCCACCAACTTTTGAGCCAACTCCTATAATCAGCGAGAGCTTGACGCCAGTCACCCTGATGAAGGCAAAGAGTCGCCAAAGGGGGAGACCAGCTTCCTTGAGGAGGGATTTCATAAGGGAGATATTGGATTGAGAGGTGGATACCCATTTTGACTCGCCATGGGTCAATTGAATGAGCGGGCTCAGGTATATCCTTAACTCGCCTCGGGGACTTTGTCTCATCGGGGGAGTAGCGAAGGGAAAATATCTTGTAGGTTCCTTTTGTATCATCTGAGCGAAGGTAAATCCCCCCGCCTTGGGGACGGTAGACATCCAATAGTTGGAGCCAAGCCATACCACCATAACTTGCAAGCCCTTCTATAGGGAGCTCGCTCACCGCTCCACCCCTTTGGGGGAAATACCAACCCACTCTTTCCCCAAGGTTTAAGCCATCCAAAAGAGGAAAAACCAAACGAACTTTCAAAGGTTGGGAGGAAGAATTTTTTAGAATTGCTTGCCATTTCATTACTCCTTCCTTTCCCGCTTCTATATTCACATTCACTGAGAGCTCTTGGATATCCCCCATAGTGTAGGAAAGCCTAAGGATAGCACCTTCCCCTCTTTTCTCAAAGGAAAAGTTCCCCATTTTAAACTCATCTGAGTATACAAGCCTTCCCTCGTTCGCTTGGATGGCGAAAAAGGGAGAGGGATTTTCCTTAGAAATAAGATTTCCTATAAGAGGCGAGCGAAATTCCTTGAGCACTCCTCTTTCTTTATCAAAAATAAGACGGAAACAGGAATTTTCTAAAATCAAACCTTCCTCAGTTTGGAAGATTGCAGGAGGGGAGGGTTTTATTCTGAAACTCCTCGTTTTTAGGGATATTGCGCCAATCGGTGTGGGAAGCCCGGGCTGATAAGAGAGAGCGAAGAGCGCCCAACCAGCTTGGATTGCCCCGTCTTGGAAAGCGATTTGGGAAATGGGAGCAGGATGAGACGGTTGAATTACATAGGGGTTAAGCTTCTTATTTGGCATTGGGGGATTGCCTATTTCATAAGGTAGAAGGGATTGCCAACCTATAGGAACAGGGAAAACTCGCTCCCTAAAACCGTCTATATAGAGTAGTTCCACTCCAAGGACATCTATTAAACTATCATCATGGCCATAGAGTTCTTCATCATATTGGGGGACTAAAAGTAGAGCGATTAGTTTAGCTTGTGAGTTTAGGGTAATGGAATAACGAGAGCGAGAGGGTATGTCTTGCCAGAGGCAATTTCTGCCAAAGGGTTGGACGAGGAAGGGAATTCCTTGCACCTCGACTATGGGCTGAGTGAAAGGCAATTCAATGCCCAAGTTTAAGGCGTCTGTATTGAAATGCTCCCATAAGTCAAGCATAATCCAGCCGTTCTTTTCCTTTACCACTTGGGAAACAACCTCCTTATAGTAGCGCTCTCCACTTTTTTGCAAGAGAGCATCAAAGGATTCGTTAGCCTCCACATAGGCTTGCCAATCAGAAGGAGAAACTGCGCTTATCTTTTCGAAGGCGGATTCAAGACCCAGAAAAGTCGCTTTTGCTTCCTTCCAAACTTTTAGTGTTTCCTCGCTCATTAGCGTGGAGCGAGTAATATCAAGAAGGGTTTTCCGTTGGATATAATCGTCTCTTTCAGGGATGGGGGTTATGTTCAATTGAACATTGTCTATCTTCATTCCCCACACACCTCTTTGGTCGCCTACAGCAGAAAAACTTAAAGGGGAAGGGGCGCCATCATCGTGGGGAATTGGCGGACTTTCCCCAAGTAGGTTCCCGCCTGTCTCATCATATATCCTAACTCTGACGCTATTGGGAGTATTACAGATTTGAATGTGAAGCCAACGATTTTCCGGGATTCCCCAAACCTGCCATCTATTGAACCAAATACCTCCCGCTAAAGTGTAAAGAAAAAAACGTTGGGGACCGTATTCCAACCACCAGTAGGAATATCCTTGGGGACGAGAGTGATGAACGACCGCCTGGTAGCCGCCAACTTCCTCGGCCGGTTGGAAGAAATCGTATTCCAAAGTGTAGGCTATATTGGGAATACTTCCCTGGCTTTGGATGCTTGTAGCGGTATGATCACCAAAAAGATGAAGACATTGTCTTTCACCTCTTGGCTCCAAACGAGCAAAACTTTCTCCCTCCCCAATCTCTAAGCGCCAGATTGAGGAAATTCGCTCCCCTTCAAAATCGTCTTTCAAAAGGATTTCCTTACCCAAAACGAATCCCCATAGGAATATTAATAAAAAGATATAAGGATGCCTCATCTTCCCTCGGTCTCCCTTATGATTATATAGAATTTTAATGAAATATTCAACCACAACGTTTATAATACTAATAATGAAGAAAAGCGATTTTACATCTCTTTTCTCAAGTGGACAGGGTCCTACTTGGAACCTTTATCCTCTCCAGTCACCAAGCACTTTTTGTGACCTCATCAAGCATAGCAGGAAAGGGATAGCAAGGTGTATTAAGAGCGATAGGGAAGCTTTCCAAGTTGTCATTAGAAGCAAGCAACCCTTCATTTATGAATGTCATGCGGGATTAATAGACGCAATTATTCCCCTTATTGTGGAAGATGTGCCTGTAGCCTTTTTGATGCTTGGACAATTTCTTCCAGAGCAGTCTGGTGAGGAAAAGTTCCAGGAGATGTGGGAGAAAGTGAGGGATTTGGAACTTCCCTATGAGGAAATAAGGAAAGCATACTTCAAACTACCCCAAGTTCCAATGGACTTCGTTGAAAACATAGCTCAAGGGATATTTGATACACTAAAAGAGATCTTGACAAGTATCCCCCCTATTTTGATTAGGGAAAAAGAAAAGAAGGTGTTAGATGTAGACGCCAAGATATGGTTAATTCAGCAGGAGTGGCAAATTCTTCGGATTTCTAAAGAAGAAAGGGAACTCTTGTCATTTTTTAACTGGGCGAGTGAAGAGACGATTTTGAGATACTTCTCGGGATGGGTTAAGAGGCAATTAGAAACTTTTGATCGTGATCCCGCCGGAACCAAGTCCCGCATATGGGGAACAATAACCTCTAATACGGGGGCATCTAAACATAGAGCATCTCTATTGGAGAGGGTCAAGATGTATATTCTACAACACTACGGAATGGAGAAATTGTCCTTAAAAGAATTGGCGAGAGTTTTTCGTCTGAGCCCATATTATCTTTCTCATTTATTTAAAAGTTCGGAAGGGATAAGCATAGGAAAATTCATAAAAGATTTAAGGATAACGAGAGCAAAAGAACTTTTGGAAAGTGGAAATACCTCTGTGACAGATATAGCGTTAGAAGTTGGTTATAGTGATCCTGCTTACTTTAGCAAAATATTTAAGAAGGAAATCGGATTATCTCCTTCCCAATATAGGAGAAAAATTAAACAAAATACTACAAAGTAGAAAGCAATAATTTCCAAGAAGCACTTTCTCCCCTACCCTAGAATTTTCCCAGAAAATAAATATTAAGGAGGCGATAGTATGAGAAGAAGACACGGTTTTACCTTAATAGAACTGCTTGTGGTTATAGCGATTATCGCCATTCTCGCAGCTATCCTATTCCCCGTCTTTAGTAGAGCTCGCGAGCAAGCGCGGAAGTCTGCCTGTCTAACTCATGCTAGGCAGATAGGTCAGGCCTTGATGATGTATGTCCAAGATTGGGATGAAAGCTTTCCTTACCAATTAGATTGGTGTGCCTGCTCACCGAATGCCATAGTTGAACGATGCTCTCCCAACTTCACAGTTCAAGGTAAGATCTACCCTTATGTAAAGAACGCAGCAGTCTTTGATTGCCCCTCGGCTGATGCTTGCCCCATTACTGGAGATGACCCTGCCCGCAATATCGCTCATGGTGGATGCGGAGGATGGACCTGGCCCCGTGAGTTCTTAGGCAAAAGCGTAGACAATGGTCTTCACTAATAACTGCGCACCCTGGTGCACCCCCGGAGGAAGAACTGAAAGAAACACCCGCCATACAGGAGGCTCCAATTATGTCTTTGCTGATGGACATGCCAAGTGGATGAATTATAAAGCTATGGGTAACGAGTGTGGTAAGCACCTCTATCCCTATCGCGACCACGACCAAATCTCCGTTTGGGCACTATTGGGACCACCCGAAGACTAACCATCACCAATTGAGAAAGGAGGGGCAGCGAGTGAAAACCCACTTGAAGTGGTTAAGTATTTTCTTGGTCTTCTTACCATTTTCAAATGGACAAAATTCATCTATTTTCAGAGTGCGTGATAAATGGGATTTCCGCTATAAAGGATTCATCATTGGTGCTTGGTGGGGCCCCTCGGCTAATGAGGCTGAATTGAAAATCTACAAGGAGGCAGGTTTCAATGTTGTGATGGTGGGGCGCTATATGCAGTTGGATAACTATGCGGATATAGAGAAATGTATGAAAGAATTAGATTTAGCGAGGAAATATGGACTTTGGGTTATGTTCGATACTTATACCAAAAACGATCGCCCCTGGGGAGGTAAAATTTGGAGTGAGCCTTATGACCATCCCTTCCACCACGCTTCAAGCCTTGAGGAATTGGCCTGGCTTTATGAGAAAATAGGCGACCATCCAGCACTTCTCGGCTTTATGATTGGCGACGACCAAGGCGAGGTTACCCCCCGCACGGATGCCTGCACTAATTTCCTCCTTCGCCAACGGAAACCCCATCTTATGCCCTGGCTATGTGGTTGGATATCACCTAAAAATTTAGCCGAGCATAATAACCCCATAGCCAACCCTCAAATTTATCCTACCCTATATGAGTGGAATCTCTCAGCAGATATGCTCGCTATTCGTTACATCTCCACTTATGCTAATTGGTCCAGAGAATGTAGGAAATATGGTGTGATTTTTTGGCCTATGTTCAATGTTGCTCCCCCACCTGGAACTGATTATCTTCCCACCGATTCACTCACGCGCTTTCCCGCTTATTTAGCACTTGCCTTCGGTGCTGAGGGAATCTGGTATTTCCTTTACAATGGTGGGGGAATCCAACGCTACGGAGAGTATTCTACAGAGCAAGAAGTGAGAAGAGCACTGACTCCTCTCTATCCAGTGGTGAAGGAAGTTAACAATCGCATATCCTCCTGGGGCAACAGGGTGATGGGTAGGAATTGCTCAACGGTTTTCTCTACGGCCTTTCCTAATAATAAGGAAATGGAGAAAATAGAAGACTTGAAGAAGCCTCAGAATGGCGAACTTATAGAGAAGATGGAGGAGAACTTATTAGCAGGAGTTTTGACTAAAACGGGGGAGCATCCCTTAGTTATGGTGGTGGATTGCCGAGTAAGCAAAAATTGGGGGGATATCCCTCCAAGGGATGTAACCATCTATTTCTCACCTAAGATAAAGGGCATCATTAAATTGGGGGAGGGAAAAAGCCAAACTATAAAGGGAAATGTCGTTACTCTCCGTCTGAAGGCTGGAGACGGGCAAATGTTAGAGATAATAGAGTGAAGTTTTTATTAGGGCTTATCCTTTGAATAGATAAGGGCTAAAATATCTTTAAGAATCTTATGTCCACAAGGATAAGTCCACGAGCTGTTATCCTCGGTATACTCCTTATACCCATAAATAACCTGTGGGTAGTATATATGCAGGAGGTGAAAGGTGGCAATTTCCCCACTTCAATGTCCCTCTTCGCTCACGCGGTCTTTTCTCTCCTGATCGTTGTCCTCCTCAACGTTTTTCTTCGTAAATATCTGCCTCGTTTTTCTCTCAATCGTGGAGAAATGCTCTTGAGCTACACTATGGTTTGCTTAGGTTCCGCCTGGCTGGGGATAGACAATTATCCCGTGTTAGTTGCCTGCGCTACCCACCCGGTTTGGTTTGCCACTCCTGAGAACAAATACGAGATACTTTTCTTCAAGCATCTCCCAAAATGGCTTATAGTCCCCGACAAGAAAGCACTTGAGGGATATTTCTATGGATGGTCTTCCTTTTACACAAAGGAACATCTTTTGGCTTGGCTCCAACCGATAATTTTCTGGACCTTTTTCTTTACCCTTATGGTCTATGTGATGATGTGCTTGAATATTATTTTCAGGAAGCAGTGGACGGATAACGAACGTCTTACTTTCCCCATAATTCAACTCCCTCTTGCCATTGCTGATGAGAAATTAACTCTTTTTAAAAGCAAACTTATGTGGACCGGCTTCTGCTTATCAGCGTTAATAGACATAATAAACAACATAAATGCTAACTACCCTTTCTTTCCCCATATTGCTATAAGGGATTACGATTTAGGACAATTTATAAGGACGCCTCCCTGGAACGCCATTGGATGGACACCGCTTTACTTCTTCCCCTGCATCATCGGGCTGGGTTATCTTCTTCCCTTAGACCTCGCTTTCTCTTGCTGGTTCTTTTATTGGTATTGGAAACTTCAAAAAGTGTTAAGTGTTGCCTTCAATTTGCAAGTAGCGAGACCAGATATGCCTTACATAAATGACCAATCCGCTGGCGCTTACATTGGGATAGCCTTTTTCGTCCTTTGGGTAGGGAGGAAATATCTTCGGCAGGTTATACAACGAGTTTTCGGCAGACATTCGGAGCTTGACGATAAGCACGAGCCAATGTCCTACCGCACCGCATTTATAGGGATAATAGTGGGCTTCTCTACTCTTATGACATTCCTTGCCAAAGCGGGGATGAGGGCGAATACCGCTTTCTTTTTTCTCCTAATATTCTTTCTTCTCTCCCTCGCAATAGCTCGGATAAGAGTGGAACTTGGCTCACCCGTTCATGACCTTCACTTTGCTGGTCCGGATCAAATGCTCCCAAGGATAGTTGGGGTAGAAGCCTTTTCCAAGGGGGACCTTGTTTTCTTCACCCTCTCTTGGTGTTTCAATCGTGCATATAGGGCGCACCCAATGCCCCATCAAATAGAGGGACTGAAGATAGCAGAGAGAACAAGGGTAGACGCCCGTCAATATATGTGGGCTATGCTCCTTGCCAGCTTCATCGGTTCCCTTGCCAGCTTTTGGGCTTTGCTCCACACATATTACAAATTGGGAGCCACTGGGAAGGCAGCACCCTGGGTCACCGGCTACGGTTGGGAAGCCTTTAATCGGCTACACTCTTGGCTCACTATGCCCCAGGAAAGAGACAATCTATGCGCCCTCTTTACCTTTTGGGGGTTCCTCTCCACGCTCGTCCTGGTTTTCATAAGAGGAAAATACTTTTGGTGGCCTTTCCATCCTGTAGGATATGCTGTTTCATCCTCTTGGTCTATGGGGCTCCTATGGCTACCCATTTTCATAGCCTGGTTCATAAAGTTCGCCGTTTTGAATATCTCCGGACTGCGTGGCTATAGATTGACCCTGCCATTCTTTTTAGGCTTAATCCTTGGCGAGTTCGTGATAGGAGGTTTGACCAATATATTTGGTATCTTCTTTAATTGGCAAATATATTGCTTCTGGGGAGGTTAAATAGTGAGGGAAATCATCATCTTGAAAAATTTTTGGTTAATACTATTCTACGCCATTGGATGTTCAACAATATTAGGAGGCGATTTGGAAATGAAAGAGGACAAAAGGGAAGAAACCACAAGCTTCAACGCTGGCTCCCTCCGGATAGGTATAAACTCCCAAGGTTTCGTAATAAGTCTTTACAATATCTCTAATAAAAAGGAGTATATCGCCCCAGGGCAAGTTTCCCCTTTGCTTAGTGTGTGGTTGGATTCAGGAAAATTTGAGCCTTCTAAATTGACATATAATTCAAAAAATAGGAAAATATCGCTCCACTATCAGGATGGTAAATTGCTGGCGGAAGTGGAAATATTGGTTAAAGCAACCCATATCCGTTTTCAGCTCAAATCCTTGAGAGGGGCCAAACCATTGCGTATTGAATGGGGTCCCTTCCCCACCATTATCAATAAGACAATAGGAGAAACTGTAGGAGTGGTGCGTGATGGGGATTTCGCTATAGGTATCCAATCCCTCAATATTCAAACCGTTGCCGGAGCCTCGCCGACCCATTATGGAAGCATGCTTTATGCTTATGCGGTTGAGAAGGAAGGCGGGGTAGAGAATTCCGCAATTGCCCTTTTCGGTTGCAGGAGCAGAGATGCTTTGCATACTATAGGAGAAATAGAAATCGAAGAGGGGCTACCTCATCCTACATTGGATGGAATGTGGGCGAAAATTTCCCCTAATGCAACTCTCCCCTATCTAATAACCGATTTCAGCGAGGCTAACTTTGAGGAGGCTCTTGAATTATGCAAAGAACTTGGATTTAAATACATTTATCACCCAGGACCATTCAGAACTTGGGGACATTTCATTTTGGACCCCGAGCGTTTCCCCGAGGGAGAGGAAAGCCTGCGAAGATGTGTGGAGAAGGCAAAGGAAGCAGGTATAGGAGTGGGAGTACATACTCTTACAGCGTTTATCACCCCAAACGACCCCTATGTATCGCCAAGACCTGACCCACGCCTTGGGGGACTTGGCTCAAGCCGATTGGTGGAAGACATCACAGAAACAGCTACTGAAATCCCCATAGTTGATAGGGAACCTTTCTTAAAAACCCAGAATTGGGGTTGGGACCAAAAATTTGTTCTTGTGGACGAGGAGATAATAAGATACACAGAGGTATCGGACACAAACCCACCGAGGCTCATAGGGTGCACAAGGGGGATGTTTGAGACCAGGATAGCATCTCATAAGGAAGGTGCTGAAGTTCGCAGATTGGCTACCCACGCTTACGGAACTTTTTATCCGGGCATCGCCAATGGTATGATGGATGAAATGACCAAGCGTTTAGTTGAGCTTTTCAATTACTGCGGTTTGCAACAGGTATCTTTTGACGGTTTAGAAGGTTTATGGGACTACGAGTGCCAAGGACCTTATGCCGCTCACCGTTTCGTAAAACAATGCCATGATGGCTGGAAACAAGAAGTGATAAGCGATGCAAGTGGGCTCCTGCACTACCTATGGCATATTCATACGAGGATGAATTGGGGTGAGCCTTGGGGTAAGCCTATGAGGGAAGGTATGGCGGAATATAGAGTAAGAAATCAGGATTATTTTGAGAGGAACTTATTCCCTCATATGATGGGTTGGTTTGAGTTTCGCTCCGCTTCGCCTCAATTAGAAGCTACGACGGTGGACGAGATAGAATGGATGCTTTCAAAATGTGCAGGTTATGACGCGGGATTCGCTCTCGTCACCTCTGCTGAGGTGTTCAAAGTCCACGGACAAGGAAAAGAGGTGAAAAGGGCTATTAGAGAATGGGAAGAAGCTCGACACTTAGGAGTTTTCTCAGAGGAACAAAAAGCACGGCTACGGGATCTTCGCAGCGATTGGCACTTGGAAAGAACAGGTAAGAACTCTTGGCATCTTTTCCCAATAACTTTTTCCTCTCAATTTAATTACCCAAGCGAGCCAAATAGTAGAGAGCCCGTAATTTGGAAAGTAGAAAACAAATTTCATTCCCAGCCTCTTAAGTTCATACTTAGAGTTCTGCCAAGCGAAGAAAAGGACTCTATGGTCACCAACCCCTGTTTTGAAGTAAATGGAAGGAAGGTGGTTTTCCCTGTGGAGTTAAAACCCACCCAGTATTTAATATACGAGGGAGAAGGAATGGGCTTGGTTTATGATCGGAACTGGAACTTGCTCCACAAGGTCAAAGGCGAGGATGATGTTCCTATTTTGGAGAAAGGGGAACAGTTCGTTAGGTTTTCTTGCGAAGTGAGGGGTTTAGAAGTCCCTGCTCTCTGGATAAAATTCAAGACAGTGGGCGAACCGGAAGTTGTGGCCCCAAAGCAGGGTAAGAAAAGTGTTGACTGTGAGGAGAGTAGAACTTAATAAATTCATAAATGGAAAATTTTGGCAAAATTGCCACAGGGATAATTTGCCTTTTCCTTTCACTATCCCTCCTCAAAGGAGAGATATCGGATACGAAGAAACATCTTAAAAATGCAATTGTCTTCGCTATCTCTCAGGGAACCGCTACATTGAGAGATGTGACGGAATTAGAAGCGATGGGGGCAGATGTGGTAGTGAGGGGGATATCCTGCGGATGGTATGCCAGTCCTAAGGATATGTGGGAAAGGAGTAAGGCGGTGGAACACGCCCTTGAGGAGGCGTATAAGAGGAATATTTTATGGAGCGCTATGATCACCTCCTCAGCGATAATTCCCGATATACTCCCCGAAAAAGATGTTTCCCTTTACGCTGATAGGGACGCCTTCGGCAATGTCATCAAGATAGCTCCCTGGTGGCAGGGGTGTCTGAACAATCCTCGCTTCGCCCAGTTCACAAAGGATATAGCGAGCTCAGCAATAGATGCCAAGATCTGGGGCATCCACTATGACGAATCTTACGGACATTGGTTTTGGAGTTTTCCGATGCCCTGCTTCTGCGATTATTGCATAGGGGGGTTCAGAGAATGGTTGAAAAAGGAAAAACCCCCTATACTGGACGAGTTAGAGATTAAGGATTTAGATAATTTCAATTACCGAGATTTCCTCGCTCAGAGGGGAATTCAAGATAGACCCTGGGAAAGTCCACTTGCTGAGGAATATTGGAGGTTTCTCCTTTATAGCACATTGGATAAGGAGAGGGAGATAGTAGAAAATGGAAAGAGATATTGTAGAGAGAAATGGGGCAGAGAACTCATAGCTAACGCCAATCAATTTGATATGGTTAATCTATCAGCGGTGTTATTGGGCGAATCCGCCATTTACGACTTCGTCAACATAGGATGGGGGCTTCCTTTTCTACCTCGTCAATCTTCCTATATACCAAGTTATTTAGCTTCTAAAGCCTGCGGATATGATAAGCCTGTGGTGATGTTTTTAGATATTCAGGAGGAACCACCCGCTTTTTCATCTCTCCCAGTGAAGGGAAAAGGACAATTATTCCGTTGGCTTGCGGGAGAGGCTTATGCCAGCGGTTGCTTCTATGCTTTACATCATCGCTTCTCCCTTTGGGCAGGACCAGTTGATGAATTGGTAAGGATAGGACAGTTCATAAAGAAGAATGCCCATCTTTTCAGAAATGCTAAACCTTTTGCGGATGTTTATCTTGTGTATTCATTCGCTTCCAATATATACGATATGTTTCCCAAATGGTGGGGTAAGAAGGATATTCCTGACCATAGCAGGAACTACAACACATTGGGGAACCTTCTGCTTAATTGTGGAGTGCAGTGGGCCGGGCTCTTCCTTGGGGAGGGAAAAATATTCCCTGACGATATTGCTACCTGCGAGAAAGGCGCTTTCTCTAAACTTTCACCCAAGGATTTCCCTTACATAATTGTTCCTTCCGCTTACGCTCTTAGCGATAGAAACTTGAGTTTGCTGAGAGAGTATGCGAAGATGGGTGGAAAATTGATTATCTTGGAAGAATGTGGGGTGAGGGACGAGAGGTATCTCAAGCGGGGAGAACCTATCTGGGATGAGTTAGCGAGGCAGGGAAAAATAGTTTGGTTGAGGGATTGTCCCTGGGATAAGCCAGAACTCGTTTTGGAAAATGTAATAAGCGCATTGAAGGAAAAAGGGTGGGTCCTCCCAATCTATGAATTGAGTAGCAGACCACGCACGCACAAGATTATGAGGCAAATGGAGGGGAAATTGATAATACATATACTCAATACCGAATTCCAAGAAGGTGAGGGTTTTAAGAGATTAGAGGATTTGAAGGTCGCCTTCAGGATACCGAGGGGGTTCCATCCTTCACCAGAGGTTTTGTGCTATTCCCCCGATTGGGAAGCCTCGCCACAAGCAATAAGAGGAACGAGGATAGATGATGAAATGCTCCTCATTCTTCCCTCCTTCGATACCTGGTTGGTAGCGGAGATAAGGGAGACAAAATGAGGGGATTTCCTCTGTTGGTAACCCTTCTAATCTCCCTTTTAGTGTGGGGAGTGGAAATGGAGGAAGCCGAAGATTATCTGCTTTTCACAGGGAGGAATTACCAACTTCGTCAATTTAAGACCAAGGGCACTTTTGAATTCCTCATAAGGGATAAGGAAGGGAACTTTCGCCCCATACATCGCCCAGGAGGTGAAAGCCCCTGGTTCGGTTACAATACTGCGAGAGGCGAGGTAAGTTCCTCAAAAAATAGCCCCAATATACTGGATGTGAAAAGATGGAAAGAAGGCTTCCAAATTTACCTTCTCACCCTTCTGGAGGAGGACGCTTTTTATGAGGGGAATTTCTTCATCACCGATGACTTCCTTCTTCTCCGCTCCTCAATAAGAGCAGAGAAGGAAGAAAGGAGAAGCATAGTGAGGCTGGCACCTCGCTTTGAAGTTGATATAGAACTATTCAACCACTTCGCTTTTTCCCTCCCTGAAGAAACAATTTGGGGATTAGCCAAGGAGTTGGGGCGTCCAGGCTATGCAGGGGTGGGCGGTTGGGGAGGTCCAAAAAGCTATGGTTCGCTTGACCCCACCACTCCCTTCTTCGCCCTATACAATCCCCATTTAAAAACTGGTTTCCTCTTTCTCTATCCCTTCTATGAGAGGCTATGGAAGGGAAAGCATATTTTCCTCCAGTTGTGGGTAGAAGGTATAAATTACTTTTACGCTGGTTGGGGAGAGGAGAAAGACTTGGGAAAGGAGGTATTGTTTGCAATAGCCCCCTTGGATGTCTTCTCTCCCAAGGAAATTGCTGAGGAAGCGAGGAAATTGAACCAGGAGATAGAGAAAAAGGTGAGGGAGGGAGAGGTGCCATTTCCTTCTCTTCTAAGAGTATTGGAAGTGGAGGAGAAGATAAAGAGAAATTGGCATACTTGTCAGGAATTGGTAGATGGGCTGTTTTCCCGGCTCAATGGTCCAAAAGCAAGGGAAATTAAAAAGTGGAAGGACAATATTTTTGAAATACAAAGGTTCTACATCTACTCTAAAATTGCCCTTGAAAGAGGCGATTACGAAAATGCCTTGCTTTACTCGGAAAAGATGTTGAAAACATTGGGAAAGGAGTGATTAACTATGCCCAAATGGAAAGTAGGCATCGTGGGTCTTAACAGAGGGAAAGTCTTTGCGGACATTTTCAAATCGCATCCTAAAACGGAGCTCGTCGCTATCTGTGATGTCAATCACCAACTGGTAGAGACTGTTGGAAAAGAACTCGGCCTTGCCGACGAGCAGAAATTCGTTTCCTTTGACGATTTCCTCACCAAAGCGCCTCTGGATATAGCGGTCATCGCAACACCTATAGAATTTCATACCGAGCAAACGATAAAAGCCCTTGAGGCGGAAAAGGATGTCCTTTGTGAACAAACCGCCGCTTACACTCTCTCTGACTGCGAGCGGATAGTTGATACCGTGAAGAAAACAGGAAGGGTCTATATGATGGCGGAGAACTATATCTACTTCCACTATTTAAGAAAGTGGAAGGAGATAGTATCCCAAGACAAGCTCGGAAAGATCGTGTATGCGGAGAACGAGTATCTGAACCCAATAGTTCCCCTCCTTGTTAAGGAAAAAACCGGTGAGTTCAGTTGGCGGGCTTTCCGAGCTCCTATTTGGTATTGTGCTCATTCCATCGGTCCCCTTCTTCATATTATGAATGATAGAATCGTCAGGGCTATGGGCATCTTGTGCGATTTCTCCACCTATCCTCAGTACAAGGATTATATCGGCTTTGTCGATGCTGAAGTTGGTATCTTCCAAACCCAGAAGGGTGCGATTATCAAAGTCCTCGTCAGCAATGTTATCCCAAGAGGACACATAATTTATTATAGCCTCTATGGTACCCGGGGTTATTTGGAAAGCCCAAGGGAAGGCGAGAGAGGATTATTTTATGTTTCTGAAGAGATGAAAGCCCCTGTATCCTTCCCTTGCCAAATCGTGGACCCAGAACTTCCCCAGGGCATCCCCGAGTATTTTATGATAGAGGATTTTTTAAAAGCAGTGGAGACAAGAAGCCGTCCACCGATAGATGTAATAAGAGCAATGGATTTCACTGTTCCTGGGCTTGTGGCTCACGAATCCGCGCTCTCCGGTGGAAAATGGCTTGATGTCCCCTTATTTGATTGGTAAAGGGAGGCGAAAAATTATGACGAGTGGTTTGCTTGTCGGAGTTTATGAAGTGGATATAACTCCCGAAGTGGGCACTCTTATGGCGGGAGGGATTTATCCCCGTGTATCTAAGGGAGTTCACGACCCTCTAATGGCTAAGGCTATCGTTTTGGAATCCCGGGGAGTAAAGTTCGCCTATGTCATACTTGATATTTGCGTTTTAACAAGACAAGTGGGCGATAAGGCAGTGAAATGGGCAAGCGAACTCACGGGCATCCCTACAGATAACATAGTGTGGGCAACCTCCCATACCCACTCCGGACCCTATACGATGCCCTTCTTCGGCTCAACCGCAGAGGAAGTGGTTAATAGAGAGTGGTTATCATCACTCCCCCAGAAGTTTGCCCAGTGCGTTGCCAAGGCAGATGAAAACAAGGTGCCGGCGAGAATGAGCTTCCTCCGTGCCTACAATTACAACCTCCCCCTTAATCGTAGACTGCGTTTCAAAGACGGAAGGGAAATCAACAACTGGTTGATAGATAGAGGGGAGGATGTGCAATGTGTAGGAACAGCTGGTCCAGTTGACCCCGAGATAGGCATAATCGCCTTCGATGATTCGGAAGGAAACCTATTAGCTGTCCTATTTAATTACGCCCTTCATTGCACCACACATTTTGGAGAGGAGTTCAGCGCAGATTACCCCGCCGTGGTAGCTCAGCGAATAAGGGAAGCATTTGGGGAAAAGGTGGTATCACTCTTTATGCCCGGGGCAATGGGGGATATAAACACCTACGAAAGTATGGAGGAAACGGGGAATTCGCTTGCAAGTAGTATAATACCCAAACTTTACGAGAGAAAACCAGTGGATGAAGCACCTTTTTTGGGAGCCCTTAAAAGCGAGATAACCGTTCCCTATCGGGATTTCACCCAGGACCAGGAGGAAAGAATTAGAGCTTCCCAATGGCCGGAGGATGTTCAGGAAGTTTTCAAAAAGGAATTAGAGATAATGCGAAAGGAAGGGATAAGGGAAGGGAAAACACTTCTCGCTGTATGGAGGATCGGAGATGTCGCCTTCACTGGGTTCCCGGGCGAACTATTTGTCGAATGGGGGCTGAGGATAAAGGAGGAGAGCCCTTTCCCCTGGACATTTCCAGTGGAGTTGTGTTGCGATTATCAAGGCTATTTAGTAACGGAGAAAGCTTGGAAGGCAGGAGGTTATGAATCCCTCATAGCGAGAAGTGCTAAGCCATCGCCTGAAGGAGTGAAGATGATGTTTGATAAAGTTATAGAAATGTTAAATCAACTATGGACGATTAAGGATGCATAAGGGGCGAGAGAAAAGCACTTTAAAAATTCTTGATAATTCTTTACCCATAGAAAACAATTTAAAAAGAAAGGAGGTTTAGACAAGGCTTATGGAAAGATTGGCTTTGATATTAGGGAGCCTGATTTTAGCGACAACTCTCTCAGCCGATGCCCAATTAACACTTGCATCAAAGGGAAAGGCACAGATGCCGATTATTATTCAACCCCAAGCGACGGAAGCGGAGAGATATGCCGCTGAAGAACTTGCTTATCACCTTCAATTAATGACGGGAGCGAAGTTCGAGATTAAAGAAATAGCTCCTGGTGAGATCCCTAAGGTGGGAATAATAATAGGTCCCGGTGAGCTGACCGATAAACTCTTTCCCGGGGTAAGGGGTTTTCTGAGGAAGGATAGCTCTGCTTTTGGTGGTGAACAGCTTACCATTCGCACAAAGGATGGCTATCTTCTGCTCGCCGGAGGTAGACCAAGGGGCACATTATATGCAGTTTATCGCTTCCTAAGTCAGCAGTGTGGCGTTCGCTGGTGGACTCCCTGGGCATCCCACATTCCAAAGAAGAGCACCCTTACCATCCCTCCTCTCTCCATAGAAGAAAAACCCGCTTTTGAATATAGAGAACCCTTTTGGTATCCCGCCTTTGACGGTGATTGGGCAGCGAGAAATTACTACAATGGTAACTCCGCTCGCCTCGCATCCAAGCACGGGGGTAAAATAACCTACAAGGGGTTCGTTCATACCTTTTACTGGTTAGTGCCTCCTCAGGAGTATTTCGAGAAGCACCCCGAGTGGTTTAGCCTTATAAATGGCAAGCGCCAATGGGAGGGTGCCCAGCTCTGTTGCACTAATCCGGAGTTAAGAGATTTCCTCACAGAGAGGGTCAGGCAGTGGCTGAAGGAATCACCAGAGGCGAATATAATATCCATTTCTCAGAATGACTGGGTGGGTAACTGTCAATGCGAGAATTGCCGAGCTTTGGATGAAAGGGAGGGAACTCCCGCAGCTTCTGTTTTGGATATGGTCAATGACATAGCTGGGAGATTAGCGAACGAGTTCCCCCAGGTTGCCTTTGACACTTTGGCTTACTGGTATACCCGAAAGCCGACAAAGACGATAAAACCTCGACCGAATGTAATCGTTCGCCTTTGTTCCATAGAGTGCAATTTCGCTCAACCCTTAGAACATGAGAGCAACAAAGCTTTCGCCGATGATATCCGGGGTTGGTCCCAATTAACCAATAGACTTTACATTTGGGATTACACAACCAATTTTGTCAATTATGTTCAACCCCATCCTAACTGGTTTTCCCTCGGCCCAAATCTTCGTTTCTTCCACAAACACGGTGTTCTGGGAGTTTTTGAGCAGGGAGCTTATCAGTCCCACGGGGCGGAGTTCGCCGAACTGAGAGCTTGGGTCCTCGCCCAACTTCTTTGGAATCCCTATCAAGATGACCGCAAGCTGATAGATGAGTTTTTGAGGGGATACTACGGCAAGGCAGCTCCTTATATCCGACAATATATGGAGTTAATGCACAATGCGGCAAAGGATTATTATCTCGGTTGTTTCACTCCCGCTAATGCTCCCTTCTTCAATTTTGAAACTTTGAGCAAGGCTGAGAAGCTTTGGCAACAAGCGGAGAAGGCGGTCAAGGATGACCCAGGGATTTATTGGCGTGTCCGTCAGGCACATATGCCCGTTTGGTATGCTTTCCTCAATAACTGGGCTAAATTAAGAATAGAGTGCGCCAGGGCAGGGGCAGAATGGCCATTGCCGCTTTCCCGCAAGCAAGTAGCGGAGGAGTGGTTGAAAGTGGTGACAGGTCCCGGACCCCAAGGATGGACTCCCCTTACCCATGTCAACGAGGGAGGGCTAACGCCCCAAAGATTCGTTGAATCGCTTGGCGAGGACGACCCCGAGCTCGAGCGCTTGCCCAAGCGAATCCCAAAAGAAGCTCCCCTCCCCAAGGATATACCAGACCTGGACCCCCAAAAGTGCGTCGATGTTCAAGATGATAAGATGTCAATAGCGGAGGAAGGAAGGCTCGGTTTCAGAAAAGTTGACTCCCAGGCTTCGGATTACCTCACAGTAATGTTGCCTGGTTGGCATCACGAGTGGGCTTGCCAGGTTTATTGGAAGAACCTACCCCAAAAAGCTCAAAAGGGAAGGTGGAAAGTATACGCTATTATAAAGGTGGAACAAAAACTCGAGGTAGACCCGGAGAAAGAGGCCATCTGGGCGGGAATTTACCATACCGCTAAACGCGAAGGGCTAGCAGAAGTCCGCATACCAATCAAGGATACAAGCGAGGATTACAAATCATATCTAATAGGCGTAGTGGAGGCTTCCCCTGATCAGTATATCTGGATAGCTCCAACAGCGAGTGGTTTAGCCGGACCAGTGCGTCTCTCCCCGGGAGAGGGCAATGTCAAAGCTCTATGGATTGATAGGATAATCCTCCTTCCCGCTGATTAAGGAGGATAGACAAGGGTCTCACCAACGAATAAGAAATCTTCTGTAGGAGAATAGCAGGCCTTTTTGAGGATAAATTTCAAATACCTTGTCTGAACTTTCGAAGGGAGCGGAATGTAAAGAAAACCTGCTTGTTTAGGCTTTGCTATATTTATCTCCTTGTAGTTTTTTCCGTCTTCGCTGAGGAGAAGCACTACCTCGTCCGGAATATAGCCTTGTATTCCCGCCCCATATCGCTGGGCGACCATAGCAATTTCTCTATTTTCCCCTAAATCCAGCTTTATCTCCACCTGTATTTCCTTACCCTCTGGTATATGCCAGCCGATGGATAAGCCATCCTCATAGTGTCCATCTATTATCCCATCGGTAAGCTTCCCCGGAGGCGAATCCTCATATTTACCCTGGGGAAGGGGATTCAACTCATAAGCACAATGGAGAGCAATGTTCTCCTCCCCTATTTCATCTCTGGGCTCCTCCCTCAATTTCGCAAGCAACGATCTCGCCCTCTCGTCCACTGTAAGGGGAGGAAAAGGATTTTCATCAAGAAGATATAATGCATAAGCGATATCTATTATTGAGTTCATCCAACCCGTATAGGCGGAGTATGGACCATAGTTAGGATCATAGGGAGCACCGAAGCATTCCCAACTTTCCAAATCCCACCCCCTTACCCAGGCGCCATCAATCCTCTCATCTTCGCTCTCCATCTGGATGCGAGCAAGGAAGTCGCCGATTTTATGGAAGGCTTCCAGGCACACGGACTCTCCTGTCGCTTTGTAGGACCACCAGGCGTGGAGTAAGAGAAAGGAGGTTTGATATAGTTGATCCGCAAGAGGGTCGTCGGGTTGAGTAGTTATCGAACAATCGCCTTCAAAGGCGAGGGCGAAGTCAGGAGCGTTTACCCGATAAACTCCCCATCTTTTGACATCGGGAATCTCGAGATATGAACGCCAATAGTTCACGATTATCTCCCTGCTAATTATGTCTTTGGTGTAGAAGTAGGCTATGGGCAATCCTCTTACTGTTGAGGTGTGCTTCCAACAGCGAAGGCAGGTCTCAGCAAGCCTTTTATATTCCTCGTCACCCGTTATGGCATAGGCGGAGAACCAGCGAAGGAGGTCGAAATCCGAAGCAATACCCTGTTGAAATTGCCTATATGCTGAACAACCGATTTTGTCTAACTCGCTTGGTTCCACCGCGGTGCGGGTTATCAAACCATCCGGATGGGCAACCCGCCGGCAAAGCTCCAAGGTGCGGAGGGCAGGGATAAGGAATTTTTCCTTACCCGTAGCCTTGTAAAGATAAAGGAGGCACATCGTCGTTCTTGTATTGTCATCCCAGAAGTAAATGGTATTAATGCCTTCGTAAAGCCATGGCCAGCCTCCAAGTGAAGGACGCTTGGGATCGGTTATCTGATGGGGAAGCATATACTCTATGAGGTTCTCCGCTATCTCCTGATACTTCTCCTCACCCTTCAGTTTTCCATAAAGGTAGAAAGCGAGGGCGCTCTTTGCATTACAGTCCACCCTGTAGGGGGAAGGAAGAGATTCCAAAAGTCCCCCATCAAACCAAGCTATGCATCTCTGATTGTAAACACCCTGAGAGCCATCAGGTAAAGGCATAACCCCCGAGCGAAGAAACCATCTTATGTTTCTGTCCAATACCTCCCTATATTTTTTCTTCCTTTCCTTAACCTCTATTTTCAACGATTCTACCCTCTTTATCCCATTTTTCTCCGCCTCAACGCTTATCTCATAATTGCCTTCTTCAGAAATAAGGAAATCTCCCTCCCACCTTCCTCCCTCCATTTCTTTAAGGGGGATTTCTTTTCCGTTTATTCTTGCCTTTAAGGTGAAAGCCGGCTCTGTTTGGACAAAAAGTTTACCCTTCTCTTCTGGATTGACCCACTTTCTCGGTTCTGTCCAGATTTTAAGGGGAATATATGCTTCCTCAATTTCCTCCCTTTCTTCAGGGGGCAGGACATAAAGGACTACATTTTTCAGAAGTCTCTCCCATTTCTCGCTTGGGCGGAAGAAACGAGATTTATAATCGCTTACCTTGAGAAGAGAAAAAACGAGTTCCCCTTTACCTATAGGAATAACAAGAAGTGCAGGTTGAAGAGGAAAGGAAGGTGGTGAAGTTGCCCAACCAATGGAGAGCTTATCGCTATAATGTCCCTCTATAATCCCGTCCGTTAATTTGCCAGGGCGTCCTTCTGGATAAACTCCCGAAGGTGGAGGGGAAAGTGTGTAATTTTTGTGAAGGGCTACATTATCGCCATTTTCGTTTAAAACCTCTAACTCTCCCAAGAATAACCAATCGGTGGTGGGACTGCGCTTGTATTTATAAACCTTCACTTTGAGATACCTTGCTCTCTTTCCCTCGAGGAAAATCTCCACCACTTGGGGAAGGAGGTCTCCCTCCGCTTTCCCACCTAATTGAAAATCCCTCCCATTCTCGCTTATGTATACCTCTACTCTCTCCGGACAATAATCCGCTATGGAGGCACCATATATTTGGCGGAAGAGAAAAATGTTATGGATTTCTCCCAAATCCAAGTTTACCTCCACCCAATCCTGGGGCTGAAACAATTTATATGTTCCCAAAACCCTGCCATATTGACAGATTACCTCACCTTGAGGCTTCTCCGGAGGTAGGAAAGCAGAGTTGTGTTCATCGAGAAGGGTTTCTTCCTCCAGTCCCTTTGTTAAATAGTGAGATTTGGAAACGATAAGGCGTTCGTGGAGCATCCTCTGGGAATTTCCTAAACGAATATTAAATAACTCGCCTGTAGGAGATGTGGAATATTCAATAAAAGCTCTACCCCCCTTTTCTATGAAAGCCCTTATCTTTTCCTCTAAATCCTTTCTCAAGATGTTGGGTTGAGGATAATTTAAGGAGCAAAGTATAAGGGAAGAGTAAAGGGATAGATTATCTAAGGAGGAAAGAGAGGGGGAGTGGTGGAAGGGAATGTTCAGTTCCTTGAGAATGGGGATGAATTCGCTCTTCTCCTCGGAGATGAGGAGCAAGAGGGGAGGATCGTTCGTCTCTTCCACCGTTCCACAGTATTTCTTGGCGAAGGGAGCCCAGTATTGGATGTAAGCGGGAGGTTTATGAGCGCGCCAAATCATAAAGCTGTGCGCGTGTTGATAACAGCAAGTTCGGAGACGGTTCAGTATCTCCTGAAAGATTTGCCTCCCCTTTTCCCTTTCCTCTTCTTTGCTCCCCCATTCGTCATCGCATTCCCACTCTCCTAACATTATAGGCACACTCCATCTGTCCGTTATATGGCAAAGGTAATCCACATCCTTCAAACCGCCTGGTCCTATTCCTCCATGCAAGGTGAAAACCACCTGCCTTTGCGGGTCGCCCGTGTCAAAGTTGACCTCGCCCCAGGTAAGCTCGGTTCCACCCCAGCCAGCTGAGGCGTCGCTCACAATGATTATATGATGAGGGTCAATTTCCCTTATCTCCTTAATGCAATCCCTATACCACTTACGAAGTTCTGAGACGCTGATTCCTCCCGGTTCATTCCAAAGCTCATAAGCGGCGACCCAACCTTCGTCCTTGTATATTCTTGCCACTGCTCGCCAAAAGGGAATATACCAGTTGTAGAGAATATCCATCGGGTCCCTCTCAGGAAAAGATTGGGGGTAGGTGTGGAGGTCTATAATAGCATACATCTCGTTCTTCTTGCAAGTTTGGACGAGGGGGTCGATCGTCTTTCTTATAAAGCCTTCAAAACCGCCCAGTTCCTTCAACTTCTTATCACCAAGCTCATCAAAATAGGCGTTTACAGCGATTCTCACAGCGTTCAAACCATTTTCCTTGAAGAAACGCACTAGCGATTGAAAATCGTCGTTCCAAATCTTCCTCTCATAGGGCACTCCTCCCGTCTTTTTAAAAACGATTCCCTCGCAGGACTTATTAACATAGAAATTGACTTTGAAAGTGTGGATCTTCCCATCTAATTTGTGAGGTAAACTTATAAGCTCCCTATGGAAACCTTCTTCGGCAGTATAAATCGTTAGCGTCCCCGTCATCTTTGGGTCGCCAATATATCGAACGGTGAGCTCGTATTCCCCGGGTTTAAGGGGTAGATGGATGGGAAAAGTGAAGAAACTCCAGAGTTCCGCCTCGCTCTTTAGAGTTATTGCTTTCCTACCCCCTCTTTTCACAAACTCCAGAAAAGGGTTGTTGAAAAGCAGTTCATCAGAGGCCTCAATTTTTATAGGAGAAAAGGGAGATAATTCTTTTAATGACAAAGCCCTTATCTCCAAGAAATCTATCGGCAACCCCTCCCTATCAGATGTATCGGTTTTCTTGAAAATTATCTCCCCAACCTCGTTTGAAACAGAGAAGCGTTGGGTATAAAGGTGGAATTTGTCGTCCTTATAGTCAGGGAGGGCATAGGTAAGTGGATGGTGGTGAGGAAAATCCTTGAAGTAAATGCCCGTGGTAGCACTTCCCTGTTGGGGAGAGAAGTAACGAACGCTAATTTCATACTCGCCGGGACCCAAAAGGAAGGGCAAAGAAACAACAAAATAGGACCACTGCCCCACCTCTTTCTTCAGGAGCGCTACCTTCCCACGAAAGGCTCCTTTCATTTCTCGGATTTTCGTCTCCGGGACATCTCTTATGAGTTCGCAGACCGCCCCTTTCCAATTTTCCCCTTCCTTGAGCCGTTTATAGGAGGGTTTACTTATCTCTATCTCCACTATCGGGATGGTAGGGGGATTTTCCGGAGCGTATAGTTCAGCTTGCCATACAGTTCCTATTGCTCCCAGGATGAAAGGTTTCCCTTCCCAATTCTTTATAAATTTACCATCCACATAGAGCCATGGCTTGGAGGGATGTCCATAGATATTTGAAAGGGCGAAGAGGAACCAAAGGTATAAAATATATTTATTAGTAATCCCTGGCATCTTCTTCCATACCATTTATGCAACAAACCAATGAAGAAGTCCACCGGCGGATTCCCTTTTGTCTCTTATATCTTCTATAAGGAAGGGAAACCGACTAATGGTCTTTATGAGGGGGGCTATTCCCTCAGAAAGGGCTGGGAGGAGGTGGAGCTGGAGCGGAAACTTCTTCTTCATCACCTTCTGTTCCTTTCACTATTGCGGACACGAAGTAGGTTATATCCAAAGCATAAAAGTCTTTGGGAATTGTATGGGTGTGGGATTGAGAACTTACTTCAGCCAAAAAATGGGAAGTGGTTTCATTTTCCCCTTTCCAGTAAAGTTTGTAGCCCTCCGCTCCGTTTACACTATCCAACTCATGTTCCGTCTTCCTCCTCCACCACAGCTTGTTAGGGGTAAGAACGACGCAACTGCCAAAGGTAGCTTTATTAGATATCTTCTCACCGCCCAATACCTTGACTTTGAATGAGACCTTTGTTTCGGAGCCGGCATTCAGGGATGCTATTTGCCAGGTGAGGGTCCTTTTGGAGGTATCGTAGGTGGGATTGCCTGTTGCGCTCCCTGAAACATACTCTGCCTGCTGTGGTATGGTATCACTTATTGTTATATTGGAGAGATTTTCAGTTCCCTCGTTCCAACAAGAGATAGTATAGGTTAGCGTTTCACCCGGGGAGGCTTGCGATTTATCAACCAATTTAAAAATGGAGGGGGTGGAGAGGTCATACATATAAATATCCCAGTTGCCGTTCCTCCAATCTACCCAGACTATCCTGTTCCCATATATTGCGGGAGCGTCTTGCCAATCGGGATCTGTGCATATGGGTATCTCCTTTTTCTGATCAAGGTCATACATATAAATATCCGCGTTGCCGTTCCTCCAATCTTCCCAGACTATCCTGTTCCCATATATTGCGGGAGACTCCTGGTTATGGGGAGCTGTACATATGGGTATCTCCTTTTTCTGCTCAAGATCATACATATAAATATCCCCGTTCACATAAATATCATAGTTGCCGTTCCTCCAATCTACCCAGACTATCCTATTCCCATATATATGTGGGCCCTCTTGATTATGAGGTTCCGTGCAGATGGGGATCTCCTTTCCCTGCTGTTTAGCAACTTCTACCTTAGCTGAGTTAGGGGAAACCCCAACTCCTAAAGCATAGGCGGAGAAAATTATTAACCCTATCAAAAGAAGCCCCCTTTTTCCTCTTTGAACGCTCTTCATTTTATCGTTCCTCCTTCTAACTAAGACCTACTCAAAAGTTCATAAAGATTAATACCAATTTGATTTTTTGTCAATAGATTTATTGTCAATGGAGAGATATATAACAAAGCGAGTGTTTCACCCACGGAGATTTTTAGACTTATCAACCAATTTGGAATTTCACCTTCCCTAATCTTGAAGAAATCCCAACGCTTAAGACAAAAACTCTTCTTTCAATTTGAATATATCTTGATTTTGAAGGGGAGTTAGGGCATTATTCTTTATATGAGTTACTGCTGGGCTGAGATAGATTTAGACGCCATTCTTTTCAATCTCCAACAAATCAAAAAAATCGTAGGCAAGAAGATAAAGATTATGGCCGTTGTCAAAGCCGATGCATATGGACATGGCTTGGAGGAAGTAGCGAGAGCGTTATCCTTTTATAATGATATATACTTTGGCGTTTCTTCCCTTGAAGAAGGTGTAAAACTGAGGAATACAGGGATAAAGGCGCCTATTATTAACCTTCTTCCCCCCCTGCCGGAGGATATAAGGGAGATGGTCCATCAAGATATCACCCCGATCCTCGTCGATGGCGAACTAGTCGAGGTTTTGGATAAAGAAGGCAAAAGACAAGGAAAAATCCTTCGGGTTCATATAAAAGTAGACACGGGGATGGGGAGATTGGGGATAAAACCCCATTCAGCAGTGGATTTCCTCCAAAGGCTGAGCAAATATAAAAACATCTTCGTTGAGGGAATCTATACCCACTTTGCCTCCTCAGATAACGATGTGGAATTTACGAAATACCAATTGGGTATATTTTTGCGAGTCTTAGAGGAGCTCAAGGAGAAAGGAATTCACATTCCCCTAAGACATTCCGCCAATAGCTCGGCTATTTTATCCCTTCCCCAATCTCATCTGGATATGGTTCGTCCCGGCTTGGTCTTATACGGGATAAATCCCCTCCAGAATAACTCGGTTGGACTTCGTCCAGCGATGAGCGTAAAGGCGAAGGTCATTCAAGCAAAGGAGCTCCCCAAAGGGCATAGCATAAGTTATGGGAGGACATATATCTTGTCCCGTGATAGCAGATTGGCGGTGGTGGGTATCGGATATGCTCAGGGATTTTTCCGCGCCCTTTCTAATAAGGGTAGCGTGCTCATAAATGGGAAAAGAGCACCGATTTTAGGAGTGATATGTATGGACCAGTGCGTTGTAGATGTGACAGATTGCGAAGATGTGAAATTAGGGGACGAGGTGGTGATTATGGGAAAACAAGGAGAAGAAGAGATAACCGCTTGGGATTTAGCCAATTTGAGCGGAACGATTCCCTATGAAATCTTAACCTCCCTCGGCCATCAGATTCCCAAGGTATACAAAGGATTAAGCGAACCAAAAATTAGGGAAGAAGCGGTGTAGCCAGCGCCTTCCTTTTTAGCGGGCGTATACCCTCCTTCCCGCTATTGCGTAGGCGTTTCCTCCCAAGTGATGGAGCGTCTCTCCCTCCACTTTCTCGGTTATTAGGTGTCCATCGTAGAGATCTTCGTTAACGCTTCCCCCTAAAACTTCACCTATGAAGATGGTATGATCGCCAGCGGTGTAATGAGCGTGCAGTTTGCACTCTATATGCCCGATGCATTCCCCTATCAGTGGAGCTTGCACTTTACTCGCAGGGATTTGCGTCAAGCCAGTCTCCCTAAATTTATCCCTATTTCTGCCGGATATAGTTCCGCAAAGATGGACTTGTTTTAGGAGTGATGCATTGGGAACATTGATCACGAACTCCCCTGAATTGAGGATGAGGTTATGGGAATAACGGGAGGGGGCAACGCTTATGGCGAGGAGGGGGGGACGGATGCTCACAGGTGTGCTCCAAGCGAGGGTGATTATGTTGGGACCCCTATCGCCTAACACGGTAACAAGGATGGTTGGTCCATGATTGATAAGTTGAAGGGCTTGATTTGGGGTAAGAGGTTTCTTCATATATCCAAGTTCCGCACCTCCTTGGCATGCTTTTCTATGAACTCTCTTCTGGGTTCCACTTTGCCTCCCATAAGGATGGTGAAAATCTCGTCCGCCTTTATCGCATCCTCAATCGTAACCTGGATTAGCGTGCGGGTAGCTGGGTCCATAGTGGTTTCCCAAAGCTGTTGAGGATTCATCTCTCCCAATCCCTTATATCTTTGAATGCTTACATCCTTGCGTCTTATTTTCTTCAGGATTTCTTCAAGCTCGCTATCGCTATATGCATAATACCTTTCCCCTCTATCCCTTCCCACTTTCACCTGGTATAGAGGAGGTTGGGCGATATAAATATGTCCCCTCTCAATCAAAGGACGCATATAACGGAAGAAGAAGGTAAGGAGAAGGGTTCTTATATGGGCTCCGTCAATATCCGCATCAGCCATAATGATTATGCGATGGTAGCGGAGGCGATTGATGTTGAACTTACCATCCTCTTCTCCACTCTCAGCGATCCCCGTTCCCAAAGCGGTTATCAAAGCCTTTATCTCTTCGTTCTCCAGTGCCTTATCAAGCCTGGCTTTCTCCACATTCAGTATCTTGCCCCGTAAGGGAAGGATTGCCTGATAGCGTCTATCCCTACCTTGTTTTGCTGAACCACCCGCAGAGTCACCCTCTACTATATAGAGCTCGCATAGGGAGGGGTCCTTTTCCGTGCAATCAGCTAACTTGCCGGGAAGAGAGCCACTTTCCAAGGCGCTCTGGCGCTTCACTAAATCGGCAGCTCTACGCGCCGCTTCCCTCGCTCGGTAGGCAGTAAGTCCTTTATCTATTATCTTGCGAGCAATGGAAGGGTTCTCCTCAAAGAAGCGAGAGAGTTCCTCTCCTACCACAGAGTTCATCAACCCCTCCATCTCGCTGTTGCCTAACTTTGTCTTCGTCTGCCCTTCAAACTGAGGCTGGAGCAATTTCACACTTATAATAGCAGTTAAACCCTCTCTTGCATCCTCACCCCCAATATTCGGGTCCTTCTCTTTAAGTATACCCAACTTCCTAGCGTATTGGTTTATCACCCTGGTAAGTGCTGTTTTAAAGCCAGAAACATGAGTTCCCCCCTCGGTTGTGTTGATGTTGTTGGCGAAGGAGAGGATGGTTTCCTGATACCCATCAGTGTATTGGATGGCTACCTCTATCTCACAACTATCACGGGATTGCTTGAAGTAAATGGGCTTATGAATAGGGGTCTTGTTGCGGTTGAGGAACTCCACGAACGCAGACAAGCCACCTTTAAATTGGAATGTCTCCTCAGTATCGGTCCTTTCATCCTTGAAAACTATCTTGGCGCCGGGATTTAAGTAGGCAAGGTAACGGAAACGTTCGGCAAGGATATCGTAGGACCAGTCAAATTCACCAAAAATCTCTCTATCGGGTAGAAAGCGGACAGTGGTGCCTGTATGGGTAGCATTACCTATCGCTTTTAAGGGGCCCGTCGGAATCCCTCTTTGATACTTCTGATACCAAACCTTTCCGTCCCTCTTAACTCTTACCTCCAGCCACTCGGAGAGAGCGTTGACCACGGAAACGCCCACCCCATGTAGCCCTCCCGCTACCTTGTAGCTTCCTCCCCCGAACTTGGAGCCAGCGTGGAGGAGGGTCATCACCACCTCCACACCCGGCATCTTCATCTCGGGATGGATGTCCACGGGGATGCCACGCCCGTTATCCACCACCGATACGCTCCTATCCTCGTGAATTGCTATCTCTATCCTGTCGCAGAAGCCCGCGAGAACCTCGTCTATAGAGTTATCAACTACTTCAAAGACAAGGTGGTGGAGACCGCGGGGACCAGTGGAGCCAATATACATTGCGGGGCGTCTTCTAACAGCCTCAAGCCCCTTCAAAACGGTTATCTGTTCAGCAGTATACTCCTCTGTTATCCTTTCTTCCACATGATTATTTTGAAGGAAAAAATTCCAGATGTCAAGTTTTTGCTGAAATTATTGGTAAGCGCGGAGGACTATGTTATAATTATTTAGCAGGAGCCGATGTAGCTCAGCGGCAGAGCGGGTGATTCGTAATCACCAGGTCGTGGGTTCAAATCCCACCGTCGGCTCCATTTTTAATTAAATAAGGAGGAACGGCGAAAAGATAAACATGCTTACTCTCTTATCAATTTTTCTTTCCCTTCCTTTCTTTGCCTTTTCCTTGCCCTCTGATTACTTTCCGAAGTTGGAGGATTACAATGTGGTGTGGGATTCACCCTCAAAAGATGCTCTTGGCTCAATGCCCCTTGGTAACGGTGACATAACCCTCAATCTCTGGGTGGAGGAGGACAGCGACTTGCTCTTCTATATCGGCAAATCCGATGCTTGGGACGAATATAATCGCCTTTTAAAACTGGGAAAGGTTCGTATCTCCCTTTCTCCTAATCCCTTCTTGAAAGGGAGCAAATTTCGCCAAGAGCTTATTCTTCGCTATGGGGAGGTTCTCATCCAAGCAATTCCGCCTGGTTCCTCAAACCTTGTTGAACTCCATATCTGGGTAGATGCCAATCATCCGGTTATCTATGTTGACATTAGAAGCAAACAACCCCTAACTGCTACTGCTTCCTTTGAACTCTGGCGAACACAACCCACCCAACTTACTTCCTTTGAGGTAAGCGATATCTATAACGCCTGCCCTAACCCACCCCCCCTCATAATTGAACCCGATGTGATAATCCAAAATCAGCCAGATGGTATAGGATGGTTCCACTTCAATAGGAAATCGGAGGGACCAGAGTTGACCATGCGTTTCCAAGACCTTTTAGAAGCTCCCTGGAGCGACCCACTAATTCACCGTATCTTCGGTGCCTTCATTCGTGCCGAAGGCAACTATAAGAAAATAGATGACCAACATCTCCAAAGCCCTAATAAAACTCGCCATCTCTTCAGCATATATGTCCTCTCCGAGCAACCCTCTTCCCCAGAGAGTTGGCTTGCCCACATAAAGAAACTTGCCGAAAGAATAGAAGCGATTGATTTTAACGAACGAAAGGAGAAGCATATCGCCTGGTGGAGGGATTTCTGGGAGAGGAGTTGGATTTTTATCAAAGACAGGGGAAACGCCTTTGAAAAAGCTTTTATCCCTGCTAATAAACATCCCTTAAAGATAGGCATTGACCAATGGGGAGGAAGTTCGTTTTCGGGAGAAATCGCCCGCCTTTCTATCTTGCGGAGCGTATTATCTCCCGATGAAATCCGCAAAATTGCCAGAAGTAACCGCAAACCCCTTCAAAGAAAGGATGTCCTGATAAGCTTATCCAATCCTCAGCCCGGGACAACAGTAGGCCTCCTGCCTGAGGCGCTTCCCGCCTTCACCTGCGAGGCTTGGATAAAGGTCTCAGAAGATGACAAGGGTGGGAGGATTTTGGACAAAATCACCCCAGGTGCTTCAGATGGTTTCCTTTTAGATACTTGGCCAGGGAGAAGCATTCGGGTCATAGTTGGAGAAAGGGTCATTTCCGCAGAGGGTATCCTAAAACCATCCGCTTGGCATCACCTTCTGGTAGTATTTGCTCCCCATAAGATCCAGGTCTATTTGGATGGCGAATTCATCTGCGGGGACAAGAACCCACCGGGTTATGATGTTACCTTGGGCTATATTCTTCAGCGTTTCATCACAGCCTGCGCCGGCAGGGGAGCTTATCCCATCAAATTCAATGGTTCACTTTTCGTCATGCCCTGGCCTGGTTGCCCAAATGATGCGGATTATCGCCGCTGGGGTCCAGGTTATTGGTGGCAAAATACCCGCCTCCCCTATATAAGCGCCTGTGCCAGCGGTGATTTTGACATTATGCAACCCTTATTCAAGATGTATGGGGGGGAAGTTTTTGAGGTATCAAAGTATCGCACAAGGCGATATTTTGGTTTTGAAGGTGTTTATTATCCGGAATGCATTTATCCTTGGGGAGCGGTTTTTATGGACACTTATGGCTGGGATAAACCCGCAGTGGAAAGAGAGGATAAACTTCAAACTTCTCCCTGGCATAAATATGAGTGGGTAGGGGGGTTAGAACTCGCCTATATGATGCTCGATTACTACGATTATACTCAGGATGACCACTTTCTAAGAGATAAGGTAATCCCTCTTGCTTATGAACTTCTGCTCTTCTTCAACAACTTCTATAAGACAGGTCCTGAGGAAAAGTTGGTTATGGAACCCTCGCAAGCTCTGGAAACCTGGTGGGATTGTAGAAATCCGATGCCCGAGATAGCAGGTTTGCAAGCAATAACTTCTCGCCTCCTCGCTCTACCCGAGGGAAAGGTGCCACCTCCTATAAGGAAATTCTTGGAGGAATTTCAGGGAAAAATCCCCCCTTTACCAGTGCGGGAAGTTGAGGGAGTGAAAATGCTGGCGCCCGCGGAGCAGTTCGATCATAAGAGCAATGTGGAAAACCCGGAACTTTATGCAGTTTTCCCTTTTAGGTTAGTTTCCTTCGAGAAAGAGAATGTAGAACTGGGAATACAGGCTTTGAAACATCGTATGGATAAGGGGAATTTCGGTTGGCGCCAGGACGATATATTTATGGCTTATCTTGGTTTAGCAAGCGAGGCAAAGGAATACATAGTGGGGCGGGCAAGGGCAAAGAACCCCCTCTGCCGATTCCCTGCCTTTTGGGGACCAAATTATGACTGGACGCCGGACCAAGACCACGGCGGAGTTTTAATGAAGGCGCTTCAGGCAATGTTGATGCAGACGGAAGGAGAGAAAATATATCTATTTCCCGCTTGGCCCAAAGAGTGGGATGTGGATTTCAGACTCCACGCTCCTTACCGCACAATTATCGGGGGTAAATTGGTCAATGGAAGATTAGTGGAACTAAAAGTCACGCCTGAAGAGCGAAAAAAGGACATCGTGTTGCTCAAACCTCAATAGTGTCAAACGATGAGGTTTGTTGAATAATTTAATTAATATGGAGGCTCCCAAAGAAAGGACGATTTTCAAAGGTGTAACTCGCAATGTATTCCTGCTGGGCATCGTAAGTCTCTTCAACGATGTTAGCAGTGAGATGGTTTATCCTTTGCTTGCGATTTTCCTCAGGGAGGTCCTTAGGGCAAGCACGGCTTTCATAGGGGTTATTGAAGGTATAGCGGAAACGACAGCGAGCGTCCTTCAAGTTTTCGCTGGCTGGCTATCGGATAGGTGGAAGATGCGCAAACCGCTCCTTGTGTTCGGATATTCCCTCGCCTCTTTCGCCCGTCCCCTTCTCAGCCTCACCCAGGCTCCCTGGCAAGTATTAGCCATCAGATTCGCTGATAGATTTGGCAAGGGAATGAGAGGAGCTCCCCGAGATGCTATTATAGCTGATTCCACACCTGAAAATTTCAGAGGGCATGCTTTCGGCTTCCACAGGATGATGGACAACCTGGGAGCAGCGATAGGCCCCTTATTAGCGACCTCTCTTGTTCTTTGGCTTGGGGAACGCTATCGGCTCATCTTCTTTCTTGCTTCTATCCCTGCTCTGCTCAGCCTTTTTGCCCTGGTCTTCGTGAAGGAAAAAAAGCCCCAAAGAGAGGAAGGCACACCTCCCGTGGAACTTACCCTTCGGCCCTTTGACCATAGGTTCAAAGTCTTCCTCTTAATTGTCATTCTCTTTACTCTGGGAAACTCGAGCGATGCCTTCCTACTCTTAAGGGCTAAGGAAACCGGCGTCCATCTCTCCCTCATCCCGCTACTTTGGTTTACTCTGGATATCACTCGGACAGTTTTCTCTATGCCTGCCGGGGTCGTCTCCGACAGAGTGGGTAGGAGATATGTGATAGTTTTAGGTTGGCTCATTTATGCCCTCACCTATTTCGGCTTCGCCCTCGCCGGGAAAGCAATCTATATATGGCTTCTTTTTATCCTTTATGGCTTTTACTATGCCCTCACCGAGGGAGTGGAGAGGGCTTTCGTGGCGGATTTAGTTCCCTCCCAACTTAGGGCCACCGCTTATGGAATCTATCGCTTCGCTATTGGTGTAGGAGCATTTCCTGCCAGCGTCCTCTTCGGCTTTCTCTGGCAATGGACAAAAGGGCCGTTTCTACCTTTCACCCTGGGCGCCAGCTTGGCTCTTCTCGCCAGCCTGCTCCTTCTGAGTTTGATAAGGGAATGAGGTTAAGAAGGACCCTTACCTCGTCTTCTCTTCCAGGAATAGTGAACCCACCAGACTATACCACTTACAGGGACCCAAAGTATCCCGTATACAGCAATCCAGAGCAAGACATAGGAGAGATTACGGAGGATTAAGAGGGCACCTCGCCAAGCTCTTTGTATAACATATCCAGGTCGCCATTTTTCTGCTGGTTGTGCTTCCGCTGCCTCCAGATTCCTCAAACGAGCCTGCAGGTCAAAATACTCCTCCGTAACATCTTCCCCTTGGACCCTCTCAAAGGTGACTCTCTCAGCTAATCTCCTGATATAGGCGAGTGCCTCCTCAAAATCCTTAGCAGGAACTCTTATGGTTATCTGTGCAGAGAGGCTCTCCTCTTCCCCATAAACATCCCTTGAAACCACCCAACCTCCCTTCCTTTCCGCGAAGCGAGAGATCGCTTCCACCGCTTCCCGAATGTTTCTCACCACTATTTCAAGCTTTCCCGTTTTAATGAGTAGACGACTGGTGAGCTCTTCAGGAACCGCTCCCGCCGTTTGAACTTCTCCCATCCTCTCGGCTCCCACACCTATAGGTGCCTTGCCCATCATAGGAGCCATCATTCCAGAGATTCCAGGTGCTACTATAATGCCCCTCTGTTTGGACATCAAGAAAAGTAAGGAAGCACCCATCACAAAGATAATCAAAGGGAAAATCTCTTTAAAAAATGACAGGTGAGGTAGGTTACCAAGGAGGACATAATGATGCCCATCAGAATTTGCCAGATGTTATGCTTGCGCAAATGTAAGCGTGCCCAGGAGAGGGGGAATAATGCGAGGAGGGAGGGAAGAGCAGGAGTTCCCCAAAAGAAGATGGCGGCGGTAATCGGTCCCGCTAAACCAGCAAGGTGCATACTTATCTTCCAAAAATAAGTTATGAGTGTGCCTACAAGCGTCACAGTAGCATAGCAAGCCATCAATACACCTAACACATAGTTCAGAGGATAGGAGGGAAGATAAAGGAGAAGAAGAGTTCCCAGGGAATAAAGAAGAGTTAAAAGGATATAAGGCCCAAGCCTTTCCTTTCTTTCACTTATATCAGCATCGGATAACAACCCCGCTTTGAGAAATCCCATAACCACAATTCCCGGAGCAAGAGCAGAGAAGAAAATCGCAACCATTGTCCAAAGGACGCGTGCAATGGGTTTGCCCGGAGTCAGAAGAGAGGCAGAGAGAAAGAGATAAATTGCTACTGCTGAGGGATGAAGAAAGAGGGAAATGAAATGGGCAAGCTTCTCCTTCATCCTTCCCCTAACAAATCCTTCCAGGAGTAGCGAGGACGAAACCCCAAAATTTGTTTTGCCTTCTCATTGGAGATAAGGGAAGCTCTCCCCCTTAACCTTTCCCTATCTATCTTCTTCACTTGGGGATAATATCTTTCTATTAGCGTTAGAGATTCTTCCCTCGTGCCGTTGTCATTGGCGCAGATGAACATCCTCTCGTGTTTCAAACCCTCAACTTCTACTGCCAACCTGAAAGCTCGGGCTGCGTCCCTCGCGTCTTCATAAACCCACAGGCTCTGCCACCATTTATCAGGATCATCAACAAGGGAGCGGTAAGCATCCTTCAAATGAGGAAACCATACATAACAAATCCTCAAACAAACGGTCTCAATTCCTGTTCTCCGGGTATAGGAAGCGCATATCTCCTCCCCTATAAGCTTGCTCAGCCCATAGGGATCCTCGGGTTTCAGAGGATGACATTCATCAATGGGGAGATACTCCGGTATCAAGGAAGGATTCGTTTTGAAGACGAACCCCAGGGTAGAATCTGAACTTGCCATAACAACCCTCTTGACTTTACATCTATTCGCCGCTTCCAATACATTAAAAGTGCCCTGTGCATTAACGATGAAGACCTTCTCAGGTGGATCGGAGAGAGGATGGGGGATAGCAGCAAGGTGAATCACCGCATCTACACCCTTTAAAGCTTTTTCTAAATCAGAGATGCTCAACACATCCCCCCTTAGGAAACTAACATCTTTCTGGTGAGGCTCCTTTATATCAAAGACTATCACCCTATGTTCTTTTCTCATCTCGTCCACCGTATACCTCCCCAGGTTCCCGCTACCTCCTGTGATTAAGACATTCATTTTTAGCCCTTCTATCTTGTCTCCACTTCTCCCAATTCCCACCTCACATCCTCCCAACCCCTTAATTCATTTGCCAGTTCCTCATACCCCTTTTCTCCCAAGGCTCCGAAAATCAAGATATCCCCTCTTCCTTCCTTGAAAACTTCCCCAGGAGCGAGTACCTTTCCTATCTCTTTCCATATATCGGGATGTTCCCTTCCACCTTCGTCTTTCCAGAAGAGGAAGCGGAAATCGCTTCCCCCAGCAGGCATTGCACCATACCAAGCAGGAATACTTTTGTCTAACCAGCCTGCCCCGGGGAGGGCATCGTAATAGGCGGGAACTGTTTCCTCTTTCTCATGGATGTAACACCATCGTCTGGGAGCGCTATCTGGCTCATCGTTTCCAGCATCTCCCCCTATTTCCGAGAGGAGGTAGTGGAAGTAAGCACCCAAGGGGAGAGATTGGGAAGAGATGTTATCAATCCAAAGGAATTTTCCAATGAACCAGGGAACATCTGGATAGACTATCAAGCGATAGGCAACCCGATAACTAAGAGGGGCTATCTTCAGGGGGGCGAATTCTCCCCTCTCACCCACCTCAGTTATGATATCCTGTCCATCAAAGCGAGCGATTATATCTGCTATAACCTTGCTCCCCGATCTTTTGATTTCCACCTTCTCCAGTTTGTTGGGGGCAACCCAAAGGAGTTGAGGTAGGTCTTGCCTTATCAGAGCTTGGTATTTCCCCAACTTGATATCTTTAATATATATAGCATCTAATAGGTCACCATCCTCCTCCTCCTTCACCAATTTCAATATCCCATTGTCTATCTCGAACTTATTACCCACCTGTGTTAGCTTTATTTCTTTTTCCTGAGCCGTAGTTTTGGCTGGGGTGGGATAGAGGAAAAGAAGAAGAGCAGATCGGGGTGCTACCTCCCCGATCGTAAAGTTAAGCTCGTTTAGGAAACGGTCGAATTGGGAGGGAAGAGAATTTCCTTCCACATCATACAGGGATATTTCCTCGTTTTGGGTTAATTGGAAGGGCAATCCATTAAGGGGAATTGTCAGAGGGCGATTTTTCACAACCCTTTCTCCCAGGTTTATCACCATTAGAGGAACCCTCTTTTCACCCTCAGTCCACTTGGCTCCTCTGCGATAGAAGATCTTGCTTTCCTCCTCGATCTTGAGCCCACGCCAGTAAATTCTGACCACAACGAGATAAGCACCTGGTGAGGATGGTAATTCGTAATCTATCTTTGCTTGCCGGGCAAGGGAGATCTTCTTCACTTCCTCTCTTCCATTCACACTTACCCGTAGTTCGACCTCGTCCTTCGTTCCTTTGTTAGTCAAGATTATCTTCCCCTCCCCTACATCTATTTTGGGGTAAGGAATTTGACCCGAATGAATTCGGTAGACCAAGGGGTTCAGCCTACTTGCGGTTTCCACAAGCAAGGTATAGGGTTCATCTTCCACATTCACCAGACCGTAGTTAGTATTTTCGGGAAAACCTTTTGAAATTCCCTCTTTTGGTTCGTCTACCCACATAAAGTAGTGAGAACCTACCATAAAAGGCAGACGGAAAAGCAAGTTCTGGAAGATGGAAAAAGCTTTAGCCCTTTCACTTTGCTCAGCAAACCTTTGCCCCGCCCCGTGAGTGCAAGGAAGCCCGCTGTCCAGAGCAGGAAAAGACCATTCTGTGAGCATAAATGGTTTGCGGGTCAGTTTATATTTTTTGGTGAGCATCTCCTCCACATCCTTTATCTCCTCCTTCTTCAAATCCGCCCAAGGATACATATTTACTGAGATGACATCGCAGTATTTACCCGCAGCAACCCAAACGGGTTCTGGGGCATCCCAGGCAAACCTGCATCCTAAAACGAGGTGATTGGGGTCTGCCGATTTAATTGCCTTCGTCGTTATCCTAAAATATCTATCGGCAATGATTCCCACAAACTCCATCTTGTCCTTTATTCCCTGTTCAGTATTTGCTTGCAGGGGCTCCTTCATAGCGTCTATTTCCCCAAAAGAGGAGAGCTTTACCCCCCAAGCCTTGTTAAAGGCTTGTAGATTATTTTTATATTTATCCCGCAGGAACTTGACTAAGGCAGATTTGGCACTATGTCCGGGGGGTAATTTGAAGATATCGTCAACCAATCCCCACTCTTTTCCCGATTTGCCATACCACTCTAATTCGTTATCTATAAAGTAGCCAATCAACCAGGGGTCATCCTTATGGGGAGCACATCTTTCCCTTGCCTGTTTCATACAATATTCCTCAAATTTGGGATTGAAAACATTGGGAAAGCCCGTCCAATTTATAGGTTGGGTGATATAGTCCATACCAGCAAAAGTGGAGCCCAAAGCGGCGAACTCGGTATGTGCCAAGCCTTTATACCTGACCCCTCGGGAGGAATTGGCACCGAGGGATGTGAAGCCCCAATCGAGCAATCTCTTAGCAGCCGAATCCCCCCATTTCTCCTCGCTCCCGTATTTTTCCGAGATAAACTTGTTATAGGGGGCATAGCCCAGTTTCTCAGCCCAGTGCACATAGAAATTGCAATGGTCTGTGCCTACGGAGTAGAAGGAGTTGCCATTGGGGTCTATCAGCCACCAAACCCCCTTTATCTCCTTCGTGTAAAAGAAACCTTTCGCCTCTGCTCTTATCCCGCTCCATCCCCTTCCTTTATAAGGAGGATAAAAAGGTTCAGGTGGAGAATATTTCTCTTCCTTCAAGATGTTCACCTCCACATCGTCAAAAGAAGTGAAAAAACCGCTATTCGTCAAGCCTACCTTACCGAATTTCACTGCTTCATTACCGTCAAAGGTGTAAGCCCGCTTTCCGAGGACATTTCCCGCCATATCATATATCAATCCTTCAATTCTTTCCTCCGAAAGTCTTATCTCCAATCTATAGGCTTGATTATATTGCCAATCGAAATTGTCAAAACTTCCATCGCTGGTCATCCTCAACCTTCCTTGAGTGTTCCATTCCCCCTTCAACATTTGGGCAAGTTCAGCGAAATGTCTGCTCCCCATATCCTCGGGAGCCTCTACGAGAGCAAGGTGCCAGAAATGTTCTCTATCAAGATAGACAGCGATTCCTGCTATTTTCCAGCCCGCCACCCTTTTTCCACCTATAATCAGCGAGGCGGAAAGGACGAGTTCTCTACCATAGGGGGATTTATCTAATATCAAAGTTGACCTAGCCACATCATCGTTGACGATCGCTCCCTTCTCTACCCGCCAGTTAATAGAGGAAGTCGCCCAAACAGGGGAAGCGTCGCTTCCCTCTTTATAGGAGGAGAAATCTTCCTTGAAGGTGAAAGCCCCTGCCAGGCTGAGAGGTAATATAATGAGAAGGTTAAAAAGTTTCATCAATTTTTAGCACCTCCTAAGCACTGCTAGGTAAATGAATAAATGTGATGGAGATCATAAAGTTTGCTTCCCACCGGTCATCTTTAAAGGCTTACCCTATCTTCGTTACAAGGAACTCCGCTGCCTCCTCATAAGCAAGGTAAACAGACAAAAGCCTTATCTCAAATACTCCATCTCCCGTATCATAATGGATGAACTCACCTAAATTGACCTCCGCATATTGATTCGCTCGCCCCACCGCCCCTACTGTCACCTTTGCACTATTGAGGGTGATGCCAGTTAGGGTTATCATAAAGGCTCCCCCCGCCACAATGGCGGTCGAGCCCTTAGCCACCCTTATCTTCTCTGATCTTGAGTTCATTTCTTTTTCTCCTTTTGAGAAAATTTTATTACCTATTTGTTTTCCTGTAAATATTTAGCTAACCATAAAGCGACAGGCTCGAGGTCAAAGGATGACCAACCCTCGGGATTACCGATTTGGAAGAGGGTCACACCTATGATATACTTGTCTTTCCTTAACTCCTTATCAAACCACTTCAACCACTCCTGGAATTTGCGCTCGTCTCCCCTGGCTTGCCAACCATCTGTTTGAGGATTGCCCGCTTTGTCTATTCCTCCCTCAGTAAGAATCATCGGTAAATTGGCTAAGTCGGGATGCTTTTCTTTCAAGAAGTCATAAAATAGACGATATCTCAGAGAATACCATTTCTCTACCTCGGGGTCTGTAGAATAGGCCAGGGAGTAAGAATGATAGCTCCAAGCTCCCTTATATTGCTTAGCAGCTTTTAAAGCTGGCAAAAAGGCTTCCAGTTTAGCCCGTAGCTCTTCAAGGGTTCCAGGGGGATTACCCACGGCGATGCTTCCTATACAAGGGCGAAAGCCTGCCCTGGATATGTGTAGCGCCAGTCTCTCCCAAAAGCGACCGAACCATCGTGCGGTTTCCACACTGTTCCAAGTGGGTGTTGTCTCCCCCTCGTTCGGCCCCTCCAAATAGTCTATCATCTTCCGCTCCTCGGGGCTAAGAGCATTCACCGCGGGTTCTAAAACCCTTCTCCAGAAATCATCAGCACACATTATAGGGTCGTCTTCCAGGGAGTAGTGAACCTCGGGAGTTCTCTCCCAAACCCTCATAACGACCACTCCTTTGGGATATGAGGTTTTATAGTCTCTAATAGCTTTTCTCATATCTCCACTCGCCTGGGGATCAAGTGCCTTTATGACCCTTGGACCTGACGAGATTATCTTCTTAGCACCATCGGTATATCGCCCTATTAGATGTATGCCGAGCTTGCTGTTGCTTAAGTGAGGAGAAAAGAACAATCCTATAAGAAAGGTAGAGAGGAGAGCAGTGAACATAGTTTTACACCTCCAAACAACCATATTATACGATTATCGCTTTATCTTTCCAAGAGGAGATGTTAAATTTATTAAAATAGAGTTTTGTTGAATAATTCAAAGATGGTTTCTTTTCACTTT
>CALITO010000017.1 GCA_938041455.1 uncultured bacterium
TCATGGTGGTAATGAGACGAGAAGCATATTATAAAGCTTGACTTTATATTGGATTTGGGTTATTATTTTTAAAAACAGATGTTGACGAAAGGAGGCAGGGCGGTTATAATTTTTAAATGAAAATGTTTATTCAACAAAACACAAATTTTGGTTTAATTTTATATTTGCCTTAGGAAGACTTTATAATTATGAAAATTACCACAAGGAGGAACTATGAATAGAACATCCTTATCCAAGCCTAAAATAGGAATTGTGGGAATGGGGGTTATGGGTTGGCAATATGCCGAGATTATAACATCTTTGCCCAACGGAGAGCTCGGCTGGGTGTGTGACATAAACGAGAATAGATTACAAAGAGCCATCTCTTACTTTCCTGTAGATGGGTTTAAAGATTTTCGGGAGGTCCCCTTGGAGGAGACGGAAGGAGTAATAATAGCCACTCCTGATGACTACCATCGTGAACCTGTGCTTTTCTTCGCGCAAGGGGGAAAACACATCCTCGTGGAGAAGCCCTTGGCCACCAGCGTAAGGGAAGGGGAAGAGATGGTGAGGGCTTGTAAGGAGGCAGGGGTTAAACTGATGGTAGGACATATATTGAGGTTCGACCCTCGTTATTTCCTGATTAAAGCGAGAATAGAAAAGGGGGAAATAGGCGAACTCATTCATCTATATGCCCGAAGGAACAACCTCCTCTCCAATGCCAAGAGGGTAGGGGGTAGGACATCTCCAATTTTCTTCCTTGCTATCCACGATATAGATATCCTTTGCTGGTTGAAGAAAAGTCCGCCTAAGTGGCTGTTTGCTACTGCTAATAGCAAACTGCTTTCTCATCTGGACACTTACGATTCCGCTTTTCTGCTTTTGGAGTGGGAGGATGGAACGATTGGTTGTATCGAGACCTCTTGGGTGTTGCCCGATTACTCACCAAGTGGGTTGGACTGTGAGTTAGAGGTTGTGGGAAGTGAAGGGGCAGTGCATCTGAGAATAGATAATCAAAGTTTGCAAATCTATAAAGAGAGAAGCGAGTTTCCCGATACTACATACCATCTGCTTCTTTATGATAAGGCTTTCGGTATATTGAGGGCGGAGGTGGAGCATTTCGTGGATTGTTTGATAACCGATAGAGAACCGTTGATATCCGGGGAAGAAGGTTTGCTCTCCGTGAAGGTGGCTGAGGCGGCGCATAAGTCGATAGAAAATAAAACGAGGGTGGAGATATGAGATATTATTTGGGCATAGATGGCGGCCAAACAAAGACAGTCGCAGTTATAGGGGATGAGAAGGGAAATATTTTGGGTTGGGGTAAAGGGGGACCTTCCAATCACATAAGGGAGAAAGGGGGAAAGAAGAGGTTCAGGGAAGCTATAGTTGGTTCTCTGGGAGGGGCAATTAAGGAAGCAGGTTTAAAGGAGCCTATTTTTATCTCTGCTTATTTGGGAATTTCCGGGGCGTGTGAGGAGATGTTGAAAATAGCAAGGCGTATTATAAAAGCGAAAGAGATTTACCTTGAAGGTGATGCCCTTCTTGCCCTTGCCTCCTGCACTTTGGGGAGAGAAGGTGCTGTGATAATAGCGGGAGGTGGTTCAGTTGCCTTCGCTATGAATAAAAAAGGGGAGACCGCTTCTGCTGGAGGCTGGGGCTATTTTTTGGGGGACGAGGGCAGCGCTTTCTGGTTGGCGAAGGAGGGATTAAATGCCTGCACGAAAGCTGTTGATGGTCGGGGTAGGGAAACGCTTATCCTCCCCTATATTCTATCCTATTTCGGTGTAAATGATTTACATTCCCTCCACCGCTTGATTTACTCGGGGCAGGTGAGCCGTCCTCAAATAGCAGGAGCAGCGCAGGCTGTTTTGAAATCTGCGCAGGAGGGAGATGAGATAGCCTTGGATATATGCAGAAGGGGAGGGGAGGAATTGGCAATTGCTTGCCTCAGCGTTTTGAGAAAACTGAAAATGGAAGAGGAGGAAGTGATAGTGGGTTTGTTCGGAGGGGTTTTCTCCGCCGGTGATGTGATAATAAGACCGTTAAGAGAGAGGCTCCAACAGGATATACCCAAGGCAAAACTGACATTTCCCCTTCTACCTCCCGAGGGTGCTGCTCTCCTCTTAGCGATCCAGAAAAGCGGGGGGAAAATAACCCCTGACCTCGTGGACAATATAAGGAAATCGCTTTATGAAAGGGGGAGAGATTAATGTCTGATGTAATAGGGAGGTTGAAAAAGGGTTTGATAGTTTCCTGCCAAGCGGATAGGAGCAGTCCCTTATTTGGTCCTTTATATATGAGCGCTATGGCTAAGGCGGCGGAGATAGGAGGGGCTGTGGGAATAAGGGCAAATGGTCCCGAGGATATAAGAGCTATAAGGTCGGTGGTTAATTTGGTAATCATCGGCATCTACAAAGTCCAGATTCCTGGTTACCCCGTATATATTACCCCCACATTTGAAACGGCGAAAGAAATTGCCGAGGCGGGAGCAGATATCATAGCTTGTGACGCTACCTTGAGGGAACGTCCTCTTCCCTTTGCCGAGTTAGTCAAGATGATACACCAAGAGTTTGGATTAAAAGTGATGGCGGATGTCTCAACAAAAGAAGAGGGCTTGAGGGCAGCCGAAGAGGGCGCAGACCTCATAGCTACAACTTTATCAGGCTATACTCCTTATTCCCCTAAGAGAAAGGGACCGGACTTCCTTCTTATAAGGGAGTTAACCAAAGAATTATCCCTGCCTGTAGTTGGAGAGGGACGATTTAGATATCCCTGGCAGGTGAGGAGGGCAATATTGGAGGGGGCTTATGCAGTGGTCGTTGGCAACGCAATAACGAATCCCATTTCTCTAACCAAGTGGTTCCGCGAAGTTTTGGTGAATAACCCCAAAAATGTTCACCTTTGAGGTAGTCCCTATCAAGGGAACAGGGTTAATATCAAATAGGTTTTGACAACCTTTTTATGGCAACTTATCATCTTGGAAAAGTAGGTGTTTTCCTCTTAGCTGGCCTAAAGCAGGAAAGAGGTCCAATGTTAAACTCTATAATAAAGGTGATAGAGAATGAAATTTAGGCTATTTACAATGAGCCTAATCCTCCTTTTACCTTTACTTGCCTTTTGTCAACCTCTTCTTACAATTCCCTTTGTATCTCAACCACCCCAAATAGATGGAGAAATTGAGATGGGTGAATGGGATAACGCCAGCACTGTAAGTGCCTTTGTTCCCCTCGGCAGGAAGGAACTTTTCCCTTTCTCCACCATCTTCTACCTCTCCTACGATTCCCAAAATCTCTATATAGCTTTCTCTTGTCAATCTCCCTTCAAGCCCATTGCTCAGGAGAGGGAGAGAGACGGTAATGTTTGGGAAGATGATGCGGTGGAGATATTCCTCTCTCCTTCTTTCCCTCGCTATTTTCAATTCATAGTAAATGCAAAGAACAGCATTTGGGATAGCGAGGGCAAGGACGGCAGATGGAACTGCGATTGGAAACATAATGTATCTATAAAAGATAAGGGTTGGGAGGGAGAAATAGCCATCCCCTTCTCCAGCCTGGGCATAACGCCAGGGGAAGGGGATACCTGGCGCTTCAACCTTGCTCGTGACATCCCAGCGCCCAAAAAGGAAAACATGTCCTTTTCCTCTTGTGAGAGTTCCTTCCACGAACCCCACAATTTCGCCATCTTATCCTTCGGAGGTATTGGCGATGGATTTCGCATTTCACCTCTACCATTGGAAAATCTTCTACTACCACCTGGTCAAAAAGAGGTTGGCAAATTGTGGGTAAGGGTGGAGAGCCTGAAAGCCTCTCAGCTCAAGGTTGAACTGATGAGGGGGCAGGAGTTGAAAAAATACGAAATAGATTTGCCCTCTAAAGAGGAGAAGGAAGTTCTCTCTTTTCATTTAGCACCCAAGGAAAGGGCAGTAATTCGCCTCTCCGCTAAAAATACACTGGGAAAGGAGTTGATTGATATCCAAATGGAAATACAAAGACCCCCGCTCCTAAATGTGTCACTTACGAGGCGCTTTCTAATAAAGGGAACCCTTGATATATCCATCTCCTCTGATAGCTTTGCCCAGCAGATGAAGAGGGTTGAAGTGAGCCTGTTCAAGGAAGGGAGAGAAATACTCCGCCGGAACTGGAAGGTGGAGGGGGGAAGGACGCAGGGCGATATAAGAGTTGCTCATCTACCCCAGGGCGATTATAAACTTCTCTTTAAGGCTTACGATGAAGAGGACAACCTCCTTGTTAGTGAGGAGGAAAGCATCGCCCTTCCCGGAAGACCCACCTGGCTTGGCTCAAAAGCAGGGATAACGGACGAGGTGCTTCCTCCTTGGACACCGGTAAAGGTCCAGGGAGACAAGGTAGAAGTATGGAATAGGAGTTACACATTTGGTGAGGATGGTCTACCAACCTCCATAATTTCCAAGGGAAAGGAACTCCTTGCAACCCCGATGCGCTGGGAAATTGAGACGGAGGGATTGAAGGTAGATTTAAAGGGGGACAAGAGTGTGGGACAACAAAAACCTTCAATTTATACCCAGATTCGCTCAACGAAGACTTACACCTGCAAGACAAGCGTTGAATATGATGGTATGGTTCGCTTTGATGTTTCGATTCGTTCCCCTGATGGCAAGCCCTTCGTCCTAAAAACTCTGCGTCTAATAATCCCTCTGAAAACCGCCTATGCAAAGTATCTCCACTATTACCCGGGTATATGGGGTGGTTGTTCCAATTCATTCGGGATAAAGGGCGACTGGCAAAGTCCTTTCCGTCCCCTTGTCTTTATTGCGGACGAGGAGAAGGGTTTGACCTGGTTCTGCGAATCCGACCAGAACTTTCGCCTTGCCCATCCAGAGGGGGCGATAGAGCTTAAAAGAAGGAAAGACAAGACCTTTCTCATAATAAACATTGTGGATTTGCCTCTTGAGACATCCACTTTCTCTCTGACCTTTGGAGTTGAGGCTACGCCTATCCGGCCCATTCCCGTAGCCTGGTGGCTTAAGGAGCGCATCTGCCACTGGGGTTACTATGGGATGGAAAAAGCCCTTGCCCGGGGAAGCACAACCATAACCTATCCTGCTGAGGGGAATCTCGATCCTAAACGAGGTTCTCTTCAGGCTTGGGTTAGAATAGATTTTGACACGGAGGAGGAAGTGAAGGAAGGGGTCCCCCGGGGTGATTACAATCGCAACTTCCTCGCGATCTACCTTCCTAATGGTGATACCGCAAGCCTCTATTGGAATATAGATGATAGGGGGATGCGTTTCTTCGCTTACGATGCCTCCCAGAAGACCTATCCTATTATCCTCGGTGCTCCAGCAAAGCTTGATAAAGGGTGGCATCATATTGCCCTCAGTTGGGGTGAGGAACTGAGGATTTTCGTTGACGGAGTTGAAACGGCGAGGGGAAAATTCAACGGTCTCTTCGGGAAAGATGTTAGTTTAGAAGGGGGAAAAATAGTGCTTGGGGGAGGACGCTGTGAGATGGCCATCTCCCAATTTGCCATCTACGATGAGCCCATTGAGGACTTTTCTCTTTCTCCCTACCTATCCCAAGAGCGCGCCCTTCTCTGGGAAGATTATGGAAAGCTCTCCCCCGGTGAGAACCAAACCTCGCCACTGCGGGGGAGGAAGGGCGTTATATGGGGAATGGTAAATCTTGAGGAGGGTCCTTATGGGAAGGCTATTTGTCTTTGGAGAAGCTGGGAAGAGAGATTGATGTTGGATGTAGCGAAGGAAATGGGAGCGAGAACAATCGTGTTCCACGAGCATTGGACAGATATACAAAATTATACTGAGACGACTCACGAAGAAGAGCTTCGCTCTTTAGTGGATGCCCTTCATAAGCGGGGAATGAGACTTGCCGTCTACTTCAGTTACCATATGGCGGACATTGCACCTGAGTTTCCCTTTTATGGTCAGGAATGTCTTCGCTGGCGTCCTGGAATGTGGTTTTATACTCGCCAACCAGAGCAAAAGGACTACGACGTCTGTTATAACTCTCCCTGGGCAGATTTCATTGCTGATGGGATGGAAAAGGTTTTGAAGAAATACGATATAGATGGCGTTTACCTTGATGGCACCGCTGTTCCTATGGACTGTGATAACTTGCTTCACAACTGCGGATACTATGATGAGAAGGGGAACCTCCATCCTACCTTTCCCATCTTTGCTGTCAGAGAACTTATGAAGCGCATATATACCATCTGCTATCATCATCGTCCCTCTGAGCCCTTTGTCAATGCTCATCAATCCCTTTATTTGGGTGCTCCTACTCTCGCCTTCGTCACTTCCTATTGGGACGGCGAGCAATTTGCCGGCGCCAGAAGGGACGATAAGCATCCACTTGAGCTCCTGCCCTTGGACTCTTTCCGCTGTGAGTTTATGGGGCACAATATAGGCGTTCCCGCCGACTTCTTGGTCTATGAGAATAATCCCTTTACCTATCAAGAAGGGCTCGCCATAGCCTTAATCCACGATGTCTTCCCCCGTCCACCAGGATTAGGAAGTGAAGGATTCGAGATAGCGAGTAAGATATGGAAAACTTTTGAGGAATTCGGAGCAACTCAGTCTCAGTGGATTCCCTACTGGCAGGAGGATAAGCCAGTCAAGGTCGAGGGAGCAGACATTTACGCCAGCACCTATTTGAAAAAGGGAGAAGGAGCGATAGTTGTGATCTCTAATCTAGGGAAGGAGGCGAGAGAAACCGTTATCCAGCTGGATGCGAAGAAACTCGGCTTTAATCCAAGAGAAGCGAGGGAGATCATTACATCAACCACTTTGCCGATCGAAAAGGGAAAACTAACCCTCTCTCTGCCAACTTTCCGAGTGAGGATTGTGCTGTTGAGGAAATAGCGGACTTGACGCCCAGAGAAAGATATATAAGAACACTTCTTTTCCAAAAAGTGGATAAAATCCCCTTCCAACCGGGAAGCCCAAGAGAATCGACCCTCCAAAGATGGAGGAAAGAAGGGTTACCTTCCGAGGGAGATTGGTTCTCTCATCTCTGTGAACTTTTGGGGATAGAGATTGAGGAGCCTAAGATACCCTATATAAATTTGAAAATTTCCTTTGACCTTTCTCCTCCCTTTGAGGAAAAAATCATAGAAAAGAGGGGGAATCACCTAATTGTTCAGGATTACAAAGGTGCCATAGTGGAGATAGAGGATAAATACGATTTCTCCTATTTAAGATATGCCAAGGATTTCGTCACGAGGAAATGGCACAAGTTCCCCGTGGAGACGAGGGGGGATTGGGAAGAGATGAAAGAAAGGTTCAATCCCGATAGTCCAGAGAGGATAGACGAGGAGTTGAGTAAAAAAGCGGAGCTTCTGAGGGGTAGAGACTGGGTATTGACCATCAGCATTCCCGGCCCTTTCTGGCAGATGAGGGATTGGTGCGGGTTAGAAAATCTCTGCATATTTATGGTTGAGAGTCCCGATTTCGTTTCGGAAATGAGCGATTTCTGGCGGGCTTTCGTCTCCCAAATCCTCAGAAGGTGTGTGGAAAAAGTCCAATTTGATGCAGTAATAATAAGCGAGGATATGGCTTATAAGGGGAAGAGCCTAATTTCCCCTTTAATGGCAAGAAAATTCCTCTCACCCTGCTGGAAGGAATGGAGCGAGATTTTGAGGAATAGCGGTTGCGAAGTGATAATCCTCGATTCCGATGGTTATATTGAGGAACTCATTCCCCTGTGGTTGGAAAGTGGTATAAATTGCACCTTCCCTGTGGAAATAGCGGCGGGAAATGACCTGGTGGAGCTTAGGAAGAAATTTGGAAGGGGCATAGCGTTCATCGGGGGAATAGACAAGAGGAAAATAGCCAGGGGAGGAAGAGAGTTAGAAGAGGAACTGGAAAGGATTATTCCCTTTTTGCTAAAAGATGGTGGTTATATCCCTTCTTGTGACCACGCGGTCCCGCCTGATGTATCCTGGGAGAATTTCCTCCGATATTCCAGTCTTCTGGCAAAATACACTGGCTGGTTGTAAAGTTTAGATAATAGGAGACCTATTTAGTATTTAGACCTTTGAAAGGGAGAGTATCCCTTCCAATTGCAAAAGAATGCGCTTCCATTCCAAACCCCAGGAGAACCCGCCCAATCTACCATCCTTGCGGATTACTCGATGGCAGGGGATGATTATTGGCAGGGGGTTCTTTGCCAAAGCCTGCCCCACCGCTCTTGCCTTCTCCCTTCCGCCAAGCAGTTCCCCTATTTCCTCATAACTCATCACTTCCCCCCACTTTGTTTTCCTAACCTCTTTCAGAACCGCTTTTTGGAAAGAGGAGAGGGCAGATAAATCAAGGGGGAAGTGGGAAAAATCCACCTTCTTTCCCGAGAGGTATAGTTCAAGCATCTCCTCAAGTTCGGCATATCTATGACCCTCGATTTTTTCCTCTCGTGGCTTGCTAAGGGAGATCAATCCTCTATGGTTGGCGTATACCTCGCTCCAACCAAAGGGGGTTCTTATAACATATCTCATAATCCCCTGATAATTACTAAGCATTTTCTACCTCTCCCTCTGCTGTTTCCTTATTGAGCACTTGAAGGAGCCTTTCTGCTACTTTAAGGGGAACGCCGGCGAGCCTCGCTATCTTATCTGGGGAAGCCTTTCTCAATTCTTCCAGGGTTCCGAAGACATCCAAGAGCATTTTCCTTCTCTTTTTCCCTATTCCTTCCACTTGTTCAAGGGCAGACATAAAAGCGGCCTTCTCCCTTTTTCCTCTATGTTGAGTTAGGGCAAAGCGGTGCGCCTCGTTCCTTATCTTTTGGAGGAGATGGAGTGCCTTAGAATCGGAGGGAAGAAGAAGCGGTTCGGGGGAATGGGGGAGATAAATTTCCTCCAGACGCTTTGCCAAGCCAATAGTTGGGGGAAGGATATTTTCCTCCAAGAGGACCTCAAGTGCCCCGGAAAGGTGTCCCTTCCCTCCGTCTATCACTATCAGATCGGGAAGGGGGAGGAATTTCTCGTCGCCTTTTTTCCCTCGCTGTATCCTCCTACGAAGGACTTCCTTCATCATCGCATAATCATCTGGCAACTTTTCAGTGTATTTTATATTGAACTTGCGATATTTAGATTTCTGGGGCTCTCCTTCCTCAAAGACCACCATGGAGCCCACTGCTTGATCACCCTTTAAATGGGATATATCGTATCCCTCGATACGGTGGGGGAGATTCTCCAGCCCCAATGCCAATCTCAAAGATTCCAAACTTTCCTTCGCTTTTCTCTTTTTCATCTCCCCCTCTTCCAGTTTTGCACGAAGGGCAAGGATGGCATTGCGTCTTGCCATCTCCACTAATTCCTCTTCCGCTTCCCCTTCTGCGCTTCTTATCACCACCTCTCTATGTTTCCTCTCGCTGAGCCAACGAGATATTAACTCTCTATCCCCCGGCACATCCTCCACTATGACAAGGGGAGGTGGCAATTCCCCTTGATAGTATTGGCGGATAAAAGAGGAGGTGATTTCCTCTCTGCTTTCTCCTCCCACCCCCTGGAGGAGGAAATGCCTTCCCCCGATAAGCCTTCCTGCTCGCACCATAAAAACTTGGGCACCGATTACATCTTCCCGCTGTGTAAAGGATATAACATCTTCATCCACGGGCTCTGTAAAGACAACCTTCTGCTTATCTATTACTCTATCAAGCGCCCTTATTCTGTCCCTCAACTTTGCTGCTTGTTCAAAGTTCAGTTTCTCCGCTTCCTCTTTCATTCGCTTCCATAATCTCTCTCTGAGTTCCTCGCTATGACCCTCAAGGAAAGTTATTACCTCGTTGACCGCCTCCATATACCTTTCTCGGGAGACCCCTCCTGTGCAAGGGGCAAGGCACTGCCCTATATGATAAAAAAGGCAGGGGCGAAGGTTTTCTTCCCCTGTTAGGGGAAGATTGCATTGCCTTATCTGGAAGTTCTTCCTCAATAGTCTGAGGACTTCCTTCAGGGATTTAGAGTCAGCATAAGGACCAAAGTAGCGAGCCTCGTCCCTCTTTACCCTCCGCACTACGAGTATGCGAGGGAAGGGTTCATTTAGGGTTATTTTGACGAAAGGATAGTGCTTGTCATCCCTCATTCGAATGTTATAAGGAGGTTTGTATTTCTTAATCAAGTTAAGTTCCAAGACGAGGGCTTCTGTCTCGGAATCTGTAGCAATCCATTCCAAATCCGCTATATTCTGACGGATGAGGGAGACCTTTAAGGAGCCATCATATTGCCCGAAATAGGAGCGAACTCTCTCTCGCAGAGAGGCAGCCTTCCCCACATAGAGGATATTTCCCCTCTTCCCCTTGAAGATATATACCCCGGGCGAGGTAGGAACCTGCTTTAGTTTTTCCTCTAAAAGCATATTTAATATAATTATAATTCCTCCCTCAAAATGGACAATAAGGGGAAAGTATACTTTACAAGTGATTGTGTCCTTTTCAGCTATCCAGACTGATACAGCTCGCTCCTTGTATGGGGATGCAGACCCCCATCAGGGGTGGGAGACCAAGAGGTTCATAATAGCCCTTAATCATAACTTGTTTGACATCATCCACCGCTTCCTCTCTCGCCAAAATCATAATGGAACCTCCTAATCCTGCTCCCAATATTTGTGCTCCTAAAACACCCTCCACTCCCATAGCGAGGTCTACCATAAAATCTATTTTTGGCGTGCTGCAGGCATAATCGCCGGGCTGATAGGGTAGAGAAAATTCCTTACAATGGGGCTTTTTCCTTTTATTTTTTATGAGATAATCAAGATATTCATCGGAGACATCGTTGAAATAAGGGAGCATTTGCCCATTATCAGCCAGCTTGGAGACCCTGTCGCCATTATGGGAAATATTTATTAATTCAGCAAGGGCATAGATATCTCCTTTTAAGAGCAATTCCAGGCCTTTTCTACTCCTTGCGCATTCAGCAATCCCAAAGAGGCAGACACCTCTCACAGGATACTCCTCAAAGACGCAGTGGTGTTTGGCGAGTATTTCTTCTCCCTCTTCTCCAAGCGTAGATAACACATCCTCTCTTCGCATCTTCACAGGAAGCGATTTGAGGAGACGGAAAATTTCTCCCTCATCCATACCTATTTCCTCGCTAAGGAGGTCGCGGAGGTGTTTAATATGGGGAATCTTTTTTCTTAGCAAATGTGTCCCTATCTCGTAACAGGCGACCCTCTGGTTGAATACATCCCTCGCGTTTCCCGCCTTCTGAGCCTCCTCGTGGGAATAAGCGAAAAGGAAGGCAAAACCTTTGGGGAGTGGTGCACTATCTATGTAGGCGAAAGGATGGAAACTGAATTGATTAACGCAGGAAAGTTTTCCCATCTTTATTCCTGCATGATCTCCCATACCTCCCCTTGTGCCCACAAACCACTCCCCTTCCCCGCAGAGGTGAACGAATTGCTCAGGAGGGAGGGAGAGCCCGTTAAGGAGGCACAATGCTTCGGCGAAGGCTACAACTAAGGAAGAAGAGGAACTGAGTCCGGAGCCAATGGGTATATCTCCCCAGACGAGGGCTCTGAAGCCCCTGAGCTTTATGTCTCTGAATCGTTCCTGGAACCTAAGGATAGAAGCCTTGGCATAAAGCACCCAGTCGCCTCGCAGGAAGGCTCTCCCATCAACATCTTCCCTCGGGTATATCTCCTCCCAATTGCCCCAATAGAACTTCTCCATTTCTTCTCCGATACTGAAGGAACGAGGGGGGAAGCGTTCCTCTAAATTGAGTATTTCTACAATATCATCCTTGCGGGGAGCAACCACCATCACGATTTCCCTATCTACCGCGATGCTGTTCACCCTTCCACCTCTGTGGTCTATATGGCGTCCCAGTATGTTGAGCTTTCCCGGTGAACGGACGAGGAAGACGAGCTCTTCAGTTCCAAATTTAACAACGAATCCTTCGAGCAGGCGAAGGAAGACCTTTATTTTCTCTTGGACGAGTTCTTCTCTCCCATAAATTCTCTTCAAGCTCTTGAGGAGCCTCGGTTCCTTACCTTGGAAAAGGGCTAGCCATTCCCCGGCAGGTCTCAGATTCCTATCATCAAGCAGGCGCCTTTTTTCCGAGATAAAATGCACCCTTCCTATCTTCCCTTCTATTTCCTCCAACTCCTTGGGTGTATTGAAGGTGAGGACACTTTCCTTATCAACTTGGTGAGTTTCTATCTTCCCACCCCTTTGATAGAGAACCGCCACGATATCGGTGAATTGTTCCTCACCACTGTAAAGGTCAGGAGTTATCTTGTCTATGGACTCGTAAAGAGCCTCAGCCTTCAACATATAAATGGACTGGTTCGTTTCACCAAAATGAGGCAAATTACTTTCCCGTCCTTTGCTTTCTATGACCGCTTTTACCTTGCCATTCTCGTCCCTAATGATTCTGCCAAAACTTTTCCCCTCGCAGAGGGAAGTAGCAAGGAGAAGGTCGTAACCTTGTGTTTCGAACCTTTTTTTCATTTCCCTCAAGTTGCCGCCATCTACTATCTTGTCGCCAGCGATTATCAGTAGATTCCCCCGGAAGTTATGAGCTTTGAGTAATTCGCAGGCACATTTCACTGCATGTCCCGTCCCCTTCTGGGGTTCTTGAAGAACAAAATTAACATCGGGGAATTCTTCTTCAACAATGGCTATAACCTCTTCATATCTATGCCCAACAACCAGGAGAATATGGGGAAACCCCCAATTTTTAAGGGTGGCTATCGTTCTATTTATCACGGGAATCCCACCCACAAGATGGCAAACCTTGTTTCTATCGCTATTCATCCTCGTTCCTTTTCCGGCAGCGAGGATTACACTTATCCACCCTCTCTGGGGAAGGGTAGAATTTAGCCGGGGGAAGGAGTGAACCCGCATTCTCCTTCGCTGAAAACCTCTGCGGTGAACTTATATATCTCGGTATCCTCTTTTTGCCAGGCGTCGACGGGTAAGCCCGCCTTGAGACAGGTGTGTTGGAGGAAGGTTTCCCTATCCCAATTATATTCAGTGGCCACCTGGGGGAGGAGAAGTCCAGCGAAAGGAGCACTCCTTATATACAGCCCATGCTTGCCCACCTCTATCTCCTCTATACTCTTCACCCGCTCCAAGGGGGAGAGCACGGATATTTCTATCTCCACAAGGGGAAGTTCCTCAGGAGTTAGAGGGGGGAAGCGAGGGTCGTCTACGGCAGCAGCAACCGCCATCTCAGCAACAGTTTGATAAAGGGGTTTGAGGGGATATATCAACCCTATACATCCCCTCAACATACCACCCTTCTTCAAGGTGACAAAGGCACCCCTCTTTTCTTTGAGCGTCGGAGATGATACCTCAGGGAAGGAAATTCTCCCCTTAGAGAGGTATGACTCCAAAGACTTCCTCGCAATTGATAGAAGTTGTTCTTTTTCTTCCTTACTCAATTTTCCCATAGTTCACACACCTGCTTTCTTAAAATTTTATCTCAATAATTCGTTTAAAGGAACAACTTCCACACCCTTTTCCTCTAAATAGGGGAGAGCGAGTTTTATACCTTCAAGGGTTGTTTCCCTTAAATGCCCTATTCCAACGGCTTTACCCCTCCTCATAGCTAAAGAAACAAGCTGTTTCATTTGTATCAGGACATATTGAGGAGAATTGTCATTATCTAAAAATACATCTCTTTTCAGGGCAGGGATGCCGGCTCTGCGGGCACTTTCATATGCTACGGAACGAGGAGTTGTTAGGCTATCGAGGAAAAAGAGGTTGTGCTTGGCGAGAGTGAACATCACTGCATCCATAATCTCCTCTTTCTCCGTAGCGAGGGAACCCATATGGTTGGACATACCCACTGCTCCTGGAACGCTTTTCAATGCTCCCTCTATTCTATCGGCAATTTCGGAAGGGGATAGATCTACGGTTATGAAGCTCTTGCCCTCAGGCACAACAGGCACAACCCTTCCCGTTTGCATTGGCATATGGAGAATGACCGTCTTCCCACTTCTTGTCACTAACCTGGCCGAGGAGGAGGAGTAGAGGAGGTTAGGAAGAACGGCAAAGGTTAAAGGAACATCAAGTTGAAGAAACTGTTGGAGTAGTTGTATGTTATAACCGACATCGTCAATGACAATGGCTACTCTTGGTTTTTGTTCAAGCGGTTTTTCTTCAGGCGGTTTTTCTTCAGGCGGTTTTTGTTCAAGTTGAGGGGAAGGATGTGGAGGGGAGGGTTCTTTGGGTAGGGATGGCACCTCTCTATGAGGGGGAAGGAAGAAGGTATTTCGTTGCCGATTCAATGTATTATTGGCTCTCGGGGTTATGTATAGGAGGAAAAGAAAGAGGAAGGCACAAAGGAAAAGAGCCAATAAGCTCCCCTTAAGAAAAGAGCGTAAAGGTGAAGGTTTTCTCGAGCGTCTTTTTCTCATTTATTTGGTAAGGCTTTTCACAATCTCTATCGCTTTCTCCAGCTGGACATCTATCTCTTCTTTGGGAACGAGTTTGCTAAACAACTTACCGTTTCGTAAAGCTTTTAAGGTAACGGTTTTGCGAGTTTCATCAAAGAGTAGGTTGGCAATGTTGAGGAAAGGATTGACGCTGACCACCTTGTTATCTACTTGGGTGATGATATCATCAACCTGGAAGCCAGCCCTCGATAGGGGGGAACTAGGGGATAGATATATGATACGGAGGTATTTTTGCTCCCAGCGGAGGATTGCTCCATTCCAAGAGAACTCGTGTTTTGCGTCCTCTGGACCAAAGGGGATATCCGGTTGGATTCCTTCCTTGTTTATATCCTTCCCACTAGGGGTGAGGTATTTAGCAGTGGTGAGGGCAATGGCAGAGCCATCGCCCAAGGGTATAACGGTTTGCACCAATCCCTTACCAAATGTTCTCCTACCTATGAGTTTACCCCTTTCGTGGTCCTTAATTGCTCCCGCAAATATCTCCGAGGCGCTGGCACTTCCCTCGTTGATTAAAACTACGAGGGGGATGTCCTTCTTTACACCGAGTGATTTATCAGGGTTAACTGGGGTCCTTTTACCTCCCCTTTCCTGAACTATAACTATTGGGCTGTCTTGGACAAAAACGCTGGCGGTTTTCACAGCTTCATCAAATAAGCCACCGGGATTGTTTCTCACATCTACTATCAGTCCCTTAATATTTTGTCTCTCCAATTTCTCTGCAGCTTCTCTAAGAGCAGCACCGGCGTGCTCACTGAAAGATTGTAGTTTTATATAACCCAATCCATCTGGCAACAGTTTGCTCTCTACTGGTTCTACTTTTATCAATTCTCGCCGAATGTTGAAGGTGAGGGTGCCTTTTAACCCCCGTCTCTCCACCGTTATCTTGACATATGTTCCCTGCTTTCCCCTTATTCTTGATGCTACCTCGTCTACGGAAAGTCCCTTGACCACTTTATCATCTACTGCCACTATATAGTCTCCCGCTTTCAACCCTGCTCTTTCTGCTGGGCTTCCAGGGAGAGGAGTAATTATGGTGACCTTATCTTCCCATTTACCGTTGACCTCTATTCTCCGCAAACCGAGCTGAGCGCCGATGCCGTAGAACTCCCCTGTGCTCTCTTCCTGGAGCATCCTACTTTGTGCTGGGTCCAGAAACCTGCTATAAGGGTCGTTAAGAGCACCAAGCATTCCCTTAATAGCACCGTGCACTAAAGGAGTGTCATCGCTTATCTTCTCCACATAATTCTCTTTGATGACTTGGAGAACCCTCCAGATAGTCTCCACTGGTTGTAGGCTTATACCTGGAGCAAATTCCTGCGCCAGCCGGAGGGGCGAGTTGGGAAGGGAGCCCCGTAATATGAAGCCCGTCAAGAAAGAGGACAACATTAAGAGGAGAAAACAGGTAATTAAAAAGGCATAGAGAAATTTCTTATTCATATTTTCACCTCTTTTGGTTTTATTGAATAATAGAAATGAGAGGGCATATTCCCCTTCTTTTTTATAGATAGTTTAGAGGGTCAACAGGTTTACCGTTTTTCCTCACTTCAAAATGTAGATGTGGCCCGGTAGAGAGTCCGGTTGACCCTACTGCGGCGATTACTTGACCCTGTGAAACATTTTGCCCAGTTTTAACATATAAGGAAGAGCAATGCCCGTATAAAGTGGATATACCTCCTCCGTGGTCTATTATCACAACTTTACCGTATCCTCCCCACCAATCCGCGTAGACGACCGTTCCCCCCGCCGATGCCCTTATCGGTGTTCCCTGGGGGGCGGAGATGTCTATACCTGTGTGCATTTTTCTTATCCCATAGATTGGATGGGTCCTCATCCCAAAACGGGATGAAAGTTCTCCCCTTAATGGGTGAATGAACCCTCCCTTCCAGGGGGTGGCCAACCGTTTTTGCCCTTCCGCTGTTTTCTCTAAGGCAAGCAACATCTGCTCTATTTCTCGGGAGTTTCTCTCTAATTCTTCAAGAGCTCTCTCGTATTCTATGCGTTTGCTCTCTATTTCTCGTAGGAGGGAAGCTCTCTGGTCTCTCTCTTGCCGGAGCAGTCGTCTGTTCTCCTCTTGCTGTTGCTTCAAGAGGAAAGATTCGTATTTTTTCCTCTCCAGAAGGGTTCTCTGGGTTTCCAGGAGAGTCTTCTCCCTCTTTATCTCCTCAAAGAGGGCTTTATCTTCTTGAAGAACCTGTTTCATATAATAGGAACGAGAGAGAAGGGAGAATGCGTCGCTAACGCCTAAGAAAACAGCAAGGAATCCACCTCTACCTCCCTGCTTATAAAATTCAAGCAACCTTTCTTCCAATTTTTGTTGACGCTGGCGAAGTTGCACCTTCTTTTGAGCAATATCGCGGGAGAGGGAATCTATGTTGTTCTGGAGGTTTTTGATTTTAATCTCGTTCTCTCGTATCGTCCTTTCTGTGATATCTAATTTTCTGCTCGTCTCTATTAATCTCTGGTAGGCGTATTTCTCTTCTTTCTTTGTTTTGCTGATGTTCGCTTTTATACTTGACATTTTTCTGCTTATCTCAGCGAGTTTCGCTTTCAGCACATCAATTGTGCCCGCCTGGGCTACTCCAAGTGCAAAGGACAAAAGTAGGGGCAAAATCCTCCTAATCAAATTGTTCACCTTTCCTTCCCAAAAAGTAGCGAGTGGAAATAAAACTGCTCACCATTCCAATGAATATGCCAAGCGAGAAGAGGAGAAGGAACAGGGGAAGGGTAATGCCTTCATAGGGGAGGAAAGGGAGAAAAGGGAGGGGAAAATGATTATAAAGGTAAGTATAAGCTAAAAAGAGAAGGAGGAAAGCCAATAGTCCACCAAGCATCCCGTAAATAGTTCCTTCAAGAACAAAGGGACCCATTATAAAAAGGTTAGTAGCACCTACTAATTGCATAATTCTTATCTCCTGGCGACGGGCATAGATCGCCAATCTCACTGCATTTCCTATTATAAGGAATGAAGCGACGAAAAGAAAGACACCGATTATCATACCTATCCATTTTACAATTTTATTAAGGGCTTGTAATCTTTCCGCTACTTCTTTTCCCTCCCGCACCTCATCTACAATCTGTTCCTTCCTTAGAGCATCAGCAACAGATATTATATATTCAGGGGCTACCGTCTTTATCCTCAAAGTATGGGGCAAGGGATTGGAAATGTCAGATAAATCTATTTCCCTTTTAAGTTCTTGCTGAAGATTCCTCCAAGCTTCTTCCCTTTTCACTACTTGTGCCTCCTTAACCCCCTCCCAATTTCTAACCTCCTCAGCGAGTTTCTCCACCTTCTCCAATGCTACATCCCTTTTAAAGAACACTGCGACCTCCAACTTACCAGGCAGGTTCCGGGAAGTATATTCTATATTAGCCACAGCTATTCCTAATATACCCACTACCAGTAGGGTGAAGGCAACTGTTGTTATGGAGGCGATGCTTATCACGACGTTGCGGGAGATGTTCTTAAAAGCTTCTTCTATGAGGAATTCCAAGCTACTCAGGCGCATAGTGCTCATAAACTCCCTTTTCCTTGTCACTCACAATTCTCCCTCTATAAAGAGTTACAACTCTCTTCCTCGTGTTATCCACGATGTATTTATCGTGAGTAGCCGTGATCACCGTGGTTCCCATCAAATTTATCCGCACAAGCAGATTTACTATCTCAAGGGAGCTCTCGGGGTCCAAATTTCCCGTAGGTTCATCAGCGAGCAGGATAAGAGGATTATTGACTATTGCCCGGGCTATCGCCACTCTTTGCTGTTCGCCTCCCGATAGTTGGGCAGGATAGACATCTGCCTTATCCGTCAAACCTACTATTTCCAAAACCTCGGGTAATTTCCTGCAGATTTCCTTCCTGCCCATTCCTATAGCCTTGAGGGCGAAGGCTATGTTCTCCCAGACTGTCCTTGATGGCAGTAGGCGGAAATCCTGGAAAACAACGCCCAAGCGGCGTCGGAGAAGGGGAATCTCCCTTGGAGAAAGGCGAGATATATCCCTACCTGCAACGATTACCCTTCCCTTTGTAGGATGCTCCGCACAGTATATGAGCTTTAAAAGGGTGGATTTTCCCGTGCCCGTGGGACCTACCAGGAAGACGAACTCTCCCTTCTCTACTCGCAGATTGATATTATGGAGAGCTTCCGTGCCGTTTGGATAAACAAAGAAAACATTATGTAATTGAATCATAATTTAGAAAATTATACAACCAAAAATAAAAAGAGGGAAATAAAAACTCCTAAAAGACTGCCAAAGGAAGCTTCCCTCAATTGATGACGGTTACCAATTTGGGGGAGAAAGAGGAGAAAAGAGAGGGAGCACATAACTATGAGGATCAAGAGATTATTAGATAGAAAAAAAAGGGAGAGGGTGAGGAAAAAAGCAAGGGCGGTTTTCCCATCTATTATTTTCCCGATGTTTCTTTTCCTATTCCCTAATACCCTGAGTATGCCCAGGGAGGCAAACAGTAAGAAGAGACCACTCATCAGTTTTATTATTTTATGTTCAATAGGTAGCAAATAAGGAGCGGGACGAAATATGCGATGGAGGAATATCGTGGTTGTGATGAGGGTGGTGGTCGCTAGGCTAGCGAGAACGGCGCCCGCAGCAATGTCCTTGGCAAGTTTGACAGAAGGATTATAGTGAGGGGAGAGATGGTCCACTATCACCTCGAAAGCTGTGTTAAAGAGCTCTGTAATAACAGGAAGCGCAAGAGCGAGGAAAAGAATAAGCCACTCCGTGTAAGAAATACGAAGGTTGAGAAAGAAGACGATTACAAGGGTAATGATTATCATTAAATAAAACATATGACTTTGCTGAAAGATAGCTTGAACAAGTCCCTTATAAGCATTCTTGAAAGAGTTCTTGAGGCTCTTCCTCATAATTCTCCTATCCTGTTGATTATTCTATCCTGCATCTCGACCATCCTTTTCCACTCCTCCTCATTCTCGTCATTCCAACCTAATAAATGTAGCACCCCATGCACTATTAGGGTTGCCAATTCTTTGTCGAAGCTGTGCCCTTTTTCCTGAGCCTGGCGTTCGCAGGTATCAAGGGAAACGATTACCTCCCCCCATAAATCCTTTTCCCGATAGGGGAAGGAGAGCACATCAGTTGGGGAGTCTACTCCTCTATATCGCAGATTGAGCTCCCTAAGAAGGGAGTCATTAGCTAAGACGATGTTGACTTCTTTTCCTTTAATCCCTGCTTCCTTAAAGGTTTCTATAACGATTCTTTGAAGTGTCCTCTTCTTTATTGCCCTTTTTTGTAAGGGAATTATCCTGACTGGCAACCTTCATCTCCTCCCCTAAGGGATATTGCAGGCGCTTGTGGATAAGCCCTCGTAAGACGGAAAGGAAAGCGTTTTCAATCTCCTTTAAATCCTTGATGCTTAAGCCGGATTCATCAAGTTGTCCATCGTCCCATTTTAGCCTTATTACCCTGTCCACGGTAGATTCTACATTAGAAGGGGATTTGTCCGCTAGGGAGCGCACTGCCGCCTCCACAGAATCTGCTAACATTATGATGCCTGCTTCTTTGCTTTGAGGCTTCGGTCCCTCATAGCGGAACCTTTCTTCCTCCACCGACTGAGGAGTCTCGTTTAGAGCTCTATAATAGAAATAACTGACAAGGGATGTCCCGTGGTGTTGGGCGATTATCTCTATCACCTTTGGAGGAAGCTTCGCCCTCTTCGCCATTTCCACCCCATACTTCACATGGGAAGCTATGACCAAACTGCTGAGGGAAGGGGATAGAGTTTCATGGATATTTTCGGCTAATTGATTCTCTATAAAGTAGAAGGGATGCTTTGTTTTTCCTATGTCGTGGTAGAGGGCGCTTACCCGGCAGAGCAGGGCATCTGCACCCACAGCGGTTGCGGCCGCCTCAGCAAGGTTCGCGGTTATGATGCTATGCTGATAAGACCCAGGGGCATTGAGTAAGAGTTCTCGCAAGAGGGGTTTCTCCGGGTTCGTTAGCTCTATAAGCTGAAATGTGGTAGTAATGCCGAAAAGCCTCTCCAAGATCGATACCCCCAACCAGGATATGGCAATGCCCAGCATCCCGCTGGCTACTCCCCAGAAAATAATGCTGATGGTCCAATCTCTTTCTATAGATTCCCATCCTCTTAAGAGCAATGTGGCGATTATTATTGTGCCCGCTAAGGCTAAGGAAGCTTTAACAAGGTCAAACCTGTCCCGTAGTCGTAAGGTGGAGATTATACCTACACCTCCCGCTAGTATGCTTATACCCGCTATCTCCATTTCTCCCCCTGCTGAGACACCCATAAGAAGGGAGGAGAGGGGTAGGACAATCGCCGCTGTTTCTCCACCCAGAAGAGAGGTTAGTGCTATCCCCAAGAAAGCGGAAACTATAGCAGGAGCATATTGAAAGGATACCCCTAATTTGAAACCCCAAAAACCCAGAAACAAAAGGAGCCATAGGAGAGATTGTAGTTTTATAGTCCGGTAAACTTCTTCCTTATACTTAGAGAGGAAGAGAAGGATTATTACATAGGATATAGCTACCAAAAGGGTGATGGTCAAAATATCCTTTAAAGGTGGAGGGCTACCGACGATTCCCAAGGCTGAGAGTTTATCCCATATCTGGGGAGTTATCTCTTCTCCTTTGCGAGCAATTATTTCCCCAAACATTATCCTTTCGTAGACGGGTTTTACCGAGTTTCTTGCCCTTTCCCTAAGCTTCCTCGTGGCTACCTCATCTATAGTGAGGTTTGCCTTAATGGAATTAGCAGCAATTTCTGCAACCGCGAGGGTTTCATTGGTGGGGGGGAAGGCTCTTAGTGCCAAAGTTCTCGCCTTTTCCCTTGCCACCCTAAGGTCATTTTCCTCATCCCTTATGTTTTCCTGCATCACTAAATGTAGTATCTCCAGAGTTCTTTCTTCAAGTTGGTGTAGGTCCTCCGCCGTTTGTAATAAAGAGGTGATGGTTTGGTAAGATAAGGGAATGGGCAAAAGGGAAAGGCGAGGCTGGGATTTGCCGGGGGAGGTTTCTCTCTCCTTTCTTGCTTCTCTCAAGATTTGGAAGGTCTTTCTAACGGTGTCCTCCGCCTCCGCCTTGGCGAAGGGAAGAGGTATATACTGGGGAGAGACACGGGAAGCCACTTCTTTGCGAAGGGCTTCCGTTTTCCCTTGATCTATATATTGGACTGTGCGGAGTGCTCTTATATCAAATGGGGCTGGTTTACCCACACGGAGGAATAACAGACGAGGGGACATAGGGAAGGAAAGGAGGACACTACTTGCTATAACCGCTATACATAAAAGAAGCAATTTCATCCCCCTCTCCCGGTTTATCCTTAGCACAATCCGTTTCTTCTGCTTCTTTTTAGGGTAGGGGAACCTCATAGGAGAGATTATCTCTGTCTTTTACCTCGTTTTCTCTTTCTCTCGCTCGGTTTAAGATAGTGCTCGTGGCGTCTTGCTTCCCTTAAGATGCCGGATTTCTGCAGTCTTTTGCGGAAACGACGCAGGGCACTCTCTATTGATTCTCCTTCTCTGACCTCTATTTTCGCCATATCAGCCTCCTTTTTTATTATATTCCTCTCAATTCTAAATGTCAAAAATAATTGGACTTCGCTAGGAGAAGTTGTAAAATTTAAAAAATTTAACGGAATTTGGGGGATGATCTTTTTTATCTTTTAACGAGGAGGTAAATATGAAGTTCGCCCTATGCAACGAGATATTTGAAGACCGAGACTGGAGAAAAGCGTGCGAATTCATAGCTTCTTCTGGGTACGAGGGAGTGGAGATAGCCCCCTTCACTTTCGCTGAAGATATAAGGGAACTTGAGGAAGAGAAGTGGGCCGAGATAAGGCATATTGCAGAGAAAAACCGTCTACGAATAGTAGGTTTACATTGGCTTTTGGCTTCCCCTCCGGGACTCCACATAACCCATCCTGACCCTTCCGTGAGGGAGAACGCCGCGATATACCTGAAGCACCTCGTGAAGTTTTGCCGTAGTTTGGGGGGCGAGGTGATGGTCTTTGGTTCCCCCAAACAGCGGGCTATTTTACCTAATGTTGAGGAAAAGGATGCTCGAAGATGGGTAAGAGATATTTTCCTTGAGGTTCTGGAGGAAGCGGAGAAGAGCAAGGTCTTCATCTGCATAGAGCCGCTTTCCCCTAAAGAGACGAATTTCATAAACACGGCGGAGGAAGCTATAAGGCTTGTAGAGGAGATATCCCATCCCTATTTTCGTCTCCATCTGGATGTGAAGGCTATGTCCTCTGAGGGTAAGGAGATAGGTGAGATAATAAGAAATTCCGCCCCTTATCTCAAACATTTCCACGCAAACGATGCCAGTGGTAAAGGACCAGGCCTCGGGGATACAGACTTTCGTCCAATTATGAAGGCTTTGAAGGAGATAAATTACCGGGGATTTGTCTCGGTTGAGATGTTTGATACTTATCCTTCGCCCGAGATTTGCGCAATCAAGAGCTTAAAATACCTGAGGGAGGTTATGGAATATGCGCTTGAAAGTTAAAGCGGGTTCACATCACAGGATGTTCTGCCCTTTAGAAGTCGAATATGAGGGCGATTTACCTGCTTGTTTCCGATTAAGAGAGAAAGAAAGTGGTATATGCTTGCCCGCTCAATGGGAGAGGATAGAGGAAAGGAAGAGCATAGTATTCCTATTGCCCTTTCTTGGAGAAGGGGAGGAGAGGAGCTTTATAATAGAGGAGGACAATTGTGAGGAAAATGTTGAGGTAAAAATTAGAGATAGCGTTGTTGATGTCCTCCTTTGTGGCGAGCTGTTCACCAGCTATCATATAGATCCACTTTTTCCCCGTCCTTTTCTCTATCCTCTATACGGTCCGGAAGGGATACCAGTTACGCGTAATTTCCCGATGGCAGATGTAGAGGGAGAAAGCAAAGACCACAAGCATCATCGTTCCCTTTGGGTGGCTTATGGAGATGTCAACGGCGTGGATAACTGGAGTGAGGAAGAAGGACATGGCAAGCAGGTGCATAGGGAATTCAGGGAAATCTCGGGAGGGGCGGTAAGAGGTCGCCTAATAGATGTTGTGGACTGGGTAGATTCAAAAGGTAAAAAGGTGCTGAAGGAGGAGCGGGAAATCTTGTTTTATAATATTAGTTTACCCCTTAGGATGATGGATTTTCGAATCTCCTTCCTTGCTGAGGAAGGAGATGTGGTATTCGGCGATACGAAGGAGGGCGGTATACTATCGATAAGGGTATCAAGCGAGATGGAGGGTAGGAGGGGTGGTAGATTAGAGAACGCTTTTGGGGGGGTAGGAGAAAAGGAGATATGGGGGAAGAGAGCTCCCTGGTGTGATTATTCCGGCTTGCTGAGAGGGAGGAGAATGGGTATCGCTATTCTTGACCATCCTTCAAATCTGCGCCATCCCACTTACTGGCATATAAGGGATTATGGACTCTTTACCGCCAACCCCTTTGGAGTTTCCCACTTCACGAGCGACCCCCGAAATAAGGGGGATTACAAGCTAAAGAAGGGAGAAAAGTTGGAATTTCGTTATCGTCTCCTCATCCACAAGGGAAATGCCCAGGAAGCAAAGATAAGGGAACATTTTCTTAATTATGCCTACCCGCCGGAGGTGGAAATATCGGAATGAAGGATATTTTGAAAAGGTTGTTTGCTCTCAGGGAAGCGAATATATTACTCGCCTTGATAGTCCTCTGCATAGCTGTGTCAATCTATGCCCCCGAAAAGTTCCTTACTTCTTTTAATATAGGGAGCGTTTTGCGTCAGGTGGCTTTCTTCGGCTTGCTTTCAATAGGGGAAACATTAGTCATAATTACAGGAGGTATCGATCTTTCTCCGGGTTCAGTGATAGCTTTCATTGGGGTGGTAGTGGCTCTCCTCATAAAACAGGGTTTACCTGTGGCAATATCCGTCTCTTTGGCGTTGATTATTTCCTCTCTAATAGGGTTCTGGCATGGAGTTTTTGTCACTAAACTGCGTGTGCCTCCTTTCATCATTACACTGGGGACATTGAGTATAGGGAGAGGAGGAGCCGCGGCCTTGACCAAGGGCTGGCCGGTATCGGGATTACCCGATTCCTTCAATTTTTTAGGCAGAGCAAGCCTTTCTTTTCTTCCCTTGCCCTTCGTTATTCTTCTATTTATTTTCTTCCTTTTCCACATATTGATGAACTACACGGTGTTTGGTAGGCGTATTTATGCTATTGGGGGCAATATAGAAGCGGCAAGGTTGTCGGGCATAAATGTGGATAAAGGACGTATCATCTGCTATATGATAAGCGCCTTTTTAGCTGGACTTTCCGGCATCCTCATAGCGGCGAATATGGGGCAAGGGCATCCCGGGGTTGGTAGCGCCTATGAACTACAAGCCATTGCGGGGGCGGTAATTGGAGGGACGAGCCTGATGGGAGGGGAAGGGACAATTTTCGGAACACTGCTTGGGACCTTAATCATAAGCGTTCTTTATAATGCCCTTATCCTTCTCAAGGTATCTGCCTATTGGCACGAAATCGTTGTCGGTAGCGTCGTTGTGATAGCAGTAACCATAGATGTTCTGAGGCGGATAAAGTAGAAGGATAATAATGTGTATAATAAAGTATAAGTTTTGGAAATAAACATATACTCTGTGTCGTTGATAATAAAAAGATGGAGGTTAGGGTATTTCTTTCTTCATTCGGAGCCAGATTCCCGCTTTATATAGGGTATGGAAACCCGCCTTTTTATACATACTTATAGCCCTTCCATTTCCCTCACCTACCCAAAGGGTTATCTTCTTATGGTTCTTCAATAGGGCATATTCTATAGCCTTCTCAAGTAGGGTTTTGCCTATCCCTTTGCCTTGGAACTCCCTTTTAACCGCGAACTCATGGATTTCACAAACCTTTCCTTCCCTATAGTCTTCCCAACCGGCGTGACAAGCTATGAATCCTACTATTTCCTCTCCAACCTCGGTTATGAAAAAACCTTCCGGGTCCCCCTTATAAAGCCAGTCAAGGTAACTCTTCACGGACTTTCGCTTATTATAAGCATACATCGGCATAGATCGATAGGCAGAGATATAGATGTCAACCAAAAGAGATCTTTTGGCTTGGAAATCTGCTCGGCTTAAATTTAATATTTTAAGGGAATATTTTGCTTGCATCTTTTTCAGGGATGTTCTAAAATTTAAAAATCATTTGACATATTTTTCAACCTTGTTATGCTATTATTAATCAATTTTGAAGGGGGTGTTTTAATTTATGTTAGCACTGATTAAAAATAGGTCAAGCCTATATGTTGTGATATTGGTGGCAATGGTGGTTGGCATTGCCTATGCTACCACCTTCCCACCAAAGGTGTCCTTCCTTTCACCAAAGAATGGGGAAACGCTAAATGGAGAGGTAAAGCTTATCGTAGCCTTTTCCGCTACGGGTGAACATCCTGTTAGGAAAGTGGAGCTTTTCGTTGATAGAGTGCTCCTTGAAGAGACTGTTCTGACCACACCCCTTGTATCAGGGGAGCAGGTGTATTTCCTCAACACACTGATATTAGGAAATGGTCCCCATAGTCTCCTTGCCAGAGCCTACAGCGGGCCGGATGATGTAGGGGAATGTGCCATCACCGTTTATGTTAATAATGGAGTAGGAGATGTTACACCCCCTTTGGTGGAAATACTATATCCCAAGGACCAACAGAGGGTCTCAGGGAAGGTAGAGGTGAAAATAAAGGCGCAGGATAATAACGCAGTCAAGTATGTAATGCTGTTCATAAACGATAAGTTCAAATTCCTCAAGAACTATCCTCCCTTCAACGATATTTGGGATACTACTCGTTATCTTAACGGACCATATATTTTAAAAGCGTTCGCTTATGATGCTGCTGATAACAAGGGCGAATCCAAGTCCGTAACGGTCATCGTTGATAATCCAACAGGGCAAACTACTCTAGGCGAGGAGAGAACGACCACAGGAGAGGAAATCACTCCCCCCTTGGTAATAACTCCACCTCCCACAACTAAGGAAGAGAAAGAGGAAGGGTTAACCGTTCTAACAAGGAGAGAGAGTGAGCCCATAGAAGCGGGTAAGGAGGAAAAGCTCAGGGTTTCCCTTCCTACTCCTGGTGAGAAAACGGTGCCTCCAACAGGCAAAGGAAAGGCCGTTGCTGCCCCAGGGGCAAAGCCAGAGGAAACAGTGAGCATAGAAGCAGAGAGGGAGAAGATAGCCCTTACTCTTAGCCTTCCGAGCAAAGGTACCCCTCCTTCCACACCTTCAAAGGGGCAGGTTGCAGTAGCTAAGGAAGCTCCTCCAAAGGAAATGGTAAAAGAGAACCAGCCAAGGGGGGAGAAAATGAGTGGCGTGCCAGTTTTGCCTCCCGTGGTTATTCCAGCACGAGCTAAAGATGCGCCTCCAGTTCCTCTAACAGCTGAGAAGGGTGCCGTAGTTACTGCAGGGGGGAAGACAATCGTTTCACCTCCTTCTCCTTCCAAGCCTTCACCTGCGGTGGGCACAGGCGCTCGGGAGGGAGAGTATGCTCCTGCTAAGGGGATAAGTGGACAGAAACCGTTGCTGATAGTGAGTAAGCCGGAGGAAAACTTAAGCCTCCTTTCACAGGCGATTTTCACCTTGGGCAGCAATTACAAGGTGCACACGATTCAAAAAGGAGAATATTTGCTGAAAATAGCGAGAGCTTACGGCGTTCCTCCGGAAACCTTGATAAGTGTAAACAATATCCGCAACCCCGACTTGATAATAGAGGGGCAAAAGCTCCTAATACCCACTGTCACAGTGCTTTATAACAATAGCGAGGTATTGTTCCCCGATGCTCGTCCATTTGTCCAGGACGGCCTTCCTCTTCTGCCCTTCCGAGCGGTATTTGAAAGGGCGGGAGGGACAGTTATTTGGCATCCTCAGAACCAAGAGGTGGAGGCACATAAGGAGGGGAAGAATATATGGTTGAAGATAGGAAGTAGGAGGGCGCAGGTCAACGATCAGACAATACTTATGGAAGTGGCAGCGTTCATAAAATTTAACAGAACTTATGTTCCTGCTACATTCTTCCATTATGCTTTGGAAGCGGAGATCCAGTGGGATCCACAGAAGGGACATCTTTACATATCAGCCCCTTGAGTGCTTTTGAAAAGTGATAAGTAGAAGGGGGGCTACCCCCAAGGGGTAGCCCCCCTTCTTATACAAATATGATAGGTGGATGCTTTCCAATGACGAAGCATCCTTAGTAATATATAATAGGAAAAAGGAAAGGAGGTCGTCCAATTGGAGAAAATAGGCGTTGGCATTGTAGGTTGCGGTGCCATAGGACCTACTCACGCAAGAGCGGTTATGGAGATTGAAGAAGCTAAACTTGTTGCGGTGTGCGATGCAAGGGAAGAGAGGGCGAGGAGATTAGCTGAGCAATTAGGCGTTGAATGGTATACCGATTATGAGAAGATGCTCGAGCGGGAAGACATCCAGGTTGTCTCTATATGCACTCCCTCGGGAACACATGCAGATATGGGAATTCTCGCTGCTAAAGCTGGTAAGCACATCATCTGCGAGAAGCCCCTTGATGTAACTCTTGAGAAATGCGATGCCCTGATAAGAGTAGCTAAGGAGAACAAGGTCAAATTGGGCGGAATCTTCCAGCACCGCTTTGCTGAGGAAAGCAGGCTGGTGAAGAGGCTGGTTGAGGAAGGAAACCTGGGTAAAATAGTCCTCGCAAATGTGGATATGAAGTGGTATAGGAGCCAGGCTTATTACGATAGTGATGCCTGGCGGGGCACCTGGGCTTTGGATGGGGGAGGTTGTCTTATGAATCAGGGCGTCCATTTCGTAGACCTTCTCCTTTGGATAATGGGGCCAGTGGAGTGGGTGAGGGCGGAGACAACCACTTTAACTCATAACATAGAAGTAGAAGATACTGCTGTTGCAATACTGAAGTTCAAAAATGGAGCGTTGGGAGCGATAGAGGCTACCACATCCGCTTACCCTGGGGTCTATGCCCGGATTAGTGTTGGGGGGTATAAGGGGTCAGTTGTTTGGGAGGACGATAAGATAACTTTCCTTAAGATAGAGGGTAAGGAGGAAGAAGCGAAGGTGGAGAAGCCCGCCATTGCCTGGGGTGCCTCCGACCCAATGGCCATCCCCGCGGGATTACACACAAGGAACATCTATGATATAATTCGGGCGATAATAGAGGATAGAGAACCTTTGATAACAGGCGAGGAGGCTCGTAAGGCAGTGGAGCTTATTTTAGCGATCTACAAATCCGCCCAGAGGGATGAGAAAGTTTTTCTCCCCCTTACCTATTGACTTTTAAAGTTTAATTGTTATATACTGAAATAGAGGTCACTGAGGTGCCGAGGTGGCGGAATTGGAAGACGCGCAGGCTTGAGGGGCTTGTGGGCTTAGCCCGTGCGGGTTCAACTCCCGCCCTCGGCACCATTTTTCTACATAACCACTCTCTAAAAGAGGGAGAGGAACGAGTTGAAATTTTATAGGATGAGTTTCTTTACCTTTTTTCTTCTTTTCTCACAACTTTCCTTGCCTCTTCAACCTGCCCTCAGCGGCTATACAAAGATAAGATACACCTGGGACGAAAAAAAAGACCCCCAAATGGACTTTTCTCTTAAAGATGTCAGACTGAAGAACACGCTTAATGTTACCGAACTCTCTACTTTGGTTGTGGAGTTGAATATTACTTCAAAGGTAGTGCTGAAGGAAGGTTATGTTCAGCTTAAGAGAGAAGAAGGAACATTGCGATTCGGGCAGTTCAAGATACCGTTTGGTTACGAGATGCCCTTGAGCGGCGCTTTATTGGAGACGCCGACTATCCCTACGGTTTTCCTAAAACTTTTCCCCAATCAAACTTACGATCAGGGGCTTATATGGGTATTCGGCAAGAAGATGCAATTTGCTCTTGTCAACGGGACGGGGGAGAACACCCCAGACAACGATAATGCAAAGGACTTGGTCCTTCGTTTTTCTGATAAAGACAAGTTCTTTTCCTATGGCGCTTCTGTGTATTTGGGCAAACAAAAACAGGGAGATAAGGATTGGACTAAAAATCGCTGGGGTATGGACTTTATCTTGAATAAGGGAAAGGGTATCATTACGAGTGAGGTCATCTGGGGAAGAGATGGGGAAGAGGATAGCAAGGGGTGGTATATCAAATATCGCTATAATTTGCCTTCTCTATCCTATATAATAAAATACGAGTATTACGAAGGGGTCGACTCCTTTGACACCAAGATGGGAAAATGGGGGAGGATGGAGGAAAAAGCATTTATCTTTGGACCAATGTTTTACCTTGACAAGAATACCATCCTTTCTATTATGTGTAGTCGGAATCAGGGAAGGGAGAAGAAACTCGTCTTACAATTGCAGGTGAATTATTAATATTGACAAAAGAGGAAAAAGGAGGAACGAAATGTCGGTAAGCAAAAAAGTGCTTATAATAGTTTTAATCCTGGTTGTGATTGCCTTGGCTATTTGGCTCGTAACGCGGGGGAAACAGGTTTCCCCAACTATGCCCCCACCGAAAGTGGAAAGCGCGCCGAAGGGGAAATTAGTTATAAAGGGTTCCGATACCCTTCTTCCTTTAGCACAAGCTTGGGCAGAGGAATTTATGAGGGGACACCCTGGTGTTAGCATTTCAGTAACTGGCGGGGGTTCAGGTGTGGGGATATCAGCCCTCCTGGATGGAACCTGCGATATAGCGAATTCTTCCCGTTCTCTAAAACCCTCGGAGGAAGATAGAGCAAGGAAGCTGGGGATAGAGGTCCTTGAAACAAAAGTAGCGATTGATGGAATTTCTATAATCGTCAATCCCCAAAACCCCCTCCAAAGTATCACCCTCCAACAATTAAAAGACATTTACAGGGGACGCTATGGTTCTTGGAAGGAGCTGGGCGGTCCGGATATCAAGATGACCATAGTTGGTAGGGATACACCATCTGGAACTTACGAGTTCTTTAAGGACAAGGTCCTTGGAGGAGAAGACTATGCTCCTTCCGTCCTAAACACACCTTCCAGTAATCAAATCGCTACCATTGTTTCCCAGGATGCGGGAGCAATAGGGTATGTAGGTGTCGCCTACGCCGAGGAATTCGCGAAGGCAGGTAAGGTTAAGATAATAGCGGTTGCGAAGGATAAAAATTCTCCTCCTCTTATGCCCACTATGGATAACATTAAGAAGGGGGAATATCCCCTCTTTAGATATCTCTTCAACTACACAAGGGGCAAACCTACGGGAATAATTAAGGAGTATCTGGATTTCGTCACCTCCTCTGAAGGACAAAAAATCGTGGAAAAGGTTGGTTATATTCCACTGCAATAGTCTTCTATGAAACAGAGAAGTGTCTGGGAAAGTTTCATAGAGAAAGTTATCTTCATAGGTGGGATAAGCGGGATAGTATTTCTCTTTCTCATCTTTGCCTTTCTCTTTAAGGAAAGCTTCCTCTTTTTCTTTCAATATCCTTGGAAGGACTTCTTTGGGGGAACCCAGTGGTATCCTACAAGTGAACCACCTCGGTTCGGTTTACTTCCCCTGTTAGCGGGTTCCCTTGTGGTGACACTGGGGGCTATTGCCATATCTGTTCCTTTGGGAATAGCCTGTGCTATCTACATAAGCGAGGTAGCACCCCCTTGGGTGAGGGAGATTTTTAAACCCCTAATGGAGCTGATAGCGGCGATACCCTCGGTTGTTTTGGGTTTCATCGGTTTAGTGGTTCTTGTTCCTTTTTTAAAGCAAGTTTTTAACCTTCCCACTGGACTCTCCGCATTGGCGGGCTCCATCACCCTCGCCTTTATGGCTCTACCTACTATAACGAGCATTTCGGAGGACGCCCTCACCGTGCTTCCCCGAGAATATAAGGAAGCTTCTCTCGCCCTGGGAGCAACCCATTGGCAGACAATATACCACATCCTTTTGCCTGCGGCAAAGTCGGGCATTATCGCGGCAATAATGCTTGGTCTGGGTAGAGCGATAGGTGAGACTATGGCGGTGCTTATGGTAACTGGCAATGCCGCGATAATTCCCTATTCTTTCCTTCAACCTGTACGCACTATGACGGCAACTATTGCTATAGAGATGGGGGAGATAGTGCGGGGAGGTTTGCACTATCGTGCCCTCTTCGCAATAGGGCTTTTCCTTTTCATCATAACCTTCACAGTGAATCTGATAGCGGATTGGGTGATCCAAAGGCAAAAAAGGGTGAGCGGATGAGGACTCAGAAAATCGTCTTTGCCCTATTGATGATTATAACCTTACTCTGCGTTTTGCCTCTCTTCTTCATCCTTGTCCTCTTGATATATCACAGTCTACCTGTCCTCAATTTGAGATTTCTCTTAGACTATCCGAGGGAAGGAATGAGAGCGGGGGGTATATTCCCTGCTCTGGTGGGAACGCTATATCTGGCTTTAGGCACTGCTATTGTGTCTCTACCGCTGGGTGTAATAACCGCCATATATCTGAACGAATATGCGCCTAAGGGACGGATAGCTCGTTTGATAAGGATAGCAATTGTCAACCTTGCGGGAGTGCCTTCTGTTGTTTACGGGCTCTTTGGGTTAGCCCTATTCGTTACACTATTTCACTTTGGTGTATCACTCATTGCTGGGATTTTCACCTTGTCAATTTTGGTATTGCCAATAGTGATAACTGCGGCAGAGGAAGGCTTACGGTCGGTTCCGATGTCTTTCAGGGAAGCAAGTTTGGCTCTTGGCGCCACAAGGTGGCAAACTATAAGGAGGGTTGTCTTGCCGAATGCCCTGCCCGGCATCGCTACGGGAGCAATTCTCGCCCTTAGCAGGGCAGCGGGGGAAACAGCTCCTATTCTTTTCACCTGCGCAGCCTTCTATCTCCCCCGGCTACCTAAATCCCCCTTTGATGAGATTATGGCTCTTCCCTACCATGTTTATGTAATCTCCACCCAGGTGCCTCACGCTCCCTTATCCATCCAATATGGAGCAACAGTTGTCCTTATGGGGTTGGTCTTTATCCTAAATACAGTTGCTATTCTTTGGCGAATGCGTCTTCGCCGAGTCAAGAAGTGGTGAACCAGCAACATATAATCCTTGCCTATTTGGTTTTCTCTACTAAAATTCTCATAAGATGACATTAGCGGAGAAGATTTTATCTCAAAAGGTTGGTAGAGAAGTGCGTGCTGATGAAATCGTTATGGCGAAGGTTGACCTCGTCCTTGCCAACGATATAACTGCGCCCCTTGCCATCAAAGAGTTCCAAAAAATGGGAGGGAAGAGGGTATTTGATGGCAACAAAATCGTCTTCGTTCCTGATCACTATACCCCTTGCAAGGATGTCCAATCCGCAGAAAATGTCAGGTTAATGCGAGAGTTCGCCAAGGAACAGGGGATAATTTTTTACGAAATAGGAAGGGGTGGGATAGAACATGCCCTTCTCCCCGATGAAGGTTTAGTCCTGCCGGGAGACCTCGTAGTAGGTGCCGATTCCCATACTTGCACATACGGTGCTCTTTCCGCCTTTGCCACGGGCGTCGGCTCCACGGACGCCGCCTATGCTATGGCTTTCGGAGAAATCTGGCTCAGGGTCCCTAAAACGACGAGGTTTATCTACAAGGGCTATCTGCGTCCCTGGGTAGGAGGTAAGGACCTTATCCTTTTTACCATAGGCAAAATCGGAGTGGATGGCGCTCGCTATAAAGCTATGGAGTTCACAGGGGAAGTTATAAGTAGGTTGAATATGGCGGAAAGGTTCACGATGACCAATATGGCGATAGAAGCAGGTGCCAAGACAGGGTTCATCCCCTTTGACAGCACAACTAACGATTACCTTAAAGGACGAGCTCAAAGGGAATTCACACCCTTTGATTTAGGAGAGGCTGACGAGATAATAGAGATAGATTGTTCCCAAATAGAACCACAAGTTGCCTGTCCCTTCTCCCCTGCCAATGTCAAACCCGTCTGGGAACTGGGCAACATCAGAATAAACCAGGTAGTAATAGGCTCCTGCACAAACGGAAGGTTAGAAGACTTAAGGGAGGCTGTAAGAGTTCTTAAAGGGAAGAAAGTTCATACAGATGTCCGCTTAATTGTAATCCCCGCTACCTATAAAATATGGGAGGATGCTCTAAGGGAAGGCTTGATAGAGATTTTCCTCTCAGCGGGTGCTGTGGTATCTCCTCCAACCTGCGGTCCTTGCTTAGGTGGACATATGGGTGTTTTAGGGAGGGGGGAAAGAGCGGTTGCCACAACAAATCGCAACTTTCCGGGAAGAATGGGACATAGGGAGAGCGAGGTCTATCTCGCCAATCCCGCGGTTGCGGCTGCCTCTGCCATTATGGGAAGGATAGCCCATCCAAAGGAGGTGCTCTAAATGAGGCTGAGGGGGAAAGCCCTTCTTCTGGGCGATGATGTTGATACAGACCAAATTATTCCTGCAGTTTACCTCACCTCTACCGACCCTCAGGAGTTAGGCAAGCACTGCCTTGAGGGTTATAGAGAAGATTTTCCCTCTCGCATAAAGCCAGGCAGTATCCTTATTGCTGGAGATAACTTTGGTTGTGGTTCTTCCAGAGAGCACGCTCCCTGGGCAATTAAGGGAGCGGGGATACAGTGCGTTATAGCTAAATCTTTTGCCCGCATATTCTATAGGAATGCGATAAACATTGGCTTGCCTATACTGGAATGTCCTGAGGGTCTTCCTGCAGATGAAGGGGATGAGATAGAGGTGGATTTGGAGGGAGGAGTTATAAGAAACATAACAAAGGGGGAAGAGCGCAGAGCTGAGCCTTTCCCCTCTTTTCTTCAAGAGATTATCCAAGCGGGCGGTTTGCTGGAATATGCGAGGAGGAGAATAAGTGGCCGGGCTTAAAGTAGCAGTTCTACCGGGGGATGGCATCGGGCAGGAGGTCACGGAGGAGGCAGTTAAGGTCCTTGAAGTGGTGGGGAAAAGGTTCGGACATAGGTTTGTTTTCCGGGAAGCCCTTGTTGGAGGCACTGCATATGATAAGAGGGGCGTTCCTTTGCCGGAAGAAACACTTCAAATTTGCCGGGATTCCCAAGCCATACTCCTTGGAGCCGTGGGGGGCGAAAAGTGGGATAACCTACCCCCACATCTTCGCCCTGAAGCGGCGCTATTAGCCCTGAGAAAGAACTTCCAACTCTTCGCTAACCTTCGCCCTGTTATCCTCTTTCCTCCTCTTATTTCCGCTTCCCCCATCAAAAGGAGCATTCTTAAAGGGATTGATATAATGATAGTGAGGGAGCTAACAGGAGGACTATATTTCGGCCAGCCGAAGGAAAGAAGGGAACTGGAGGGAGAAAGAGTAGCGGTGGATTCTATGGTTTACTCGGAGAGCGAGATAAAGAGGATAGCTGAGGTCGCCTTTCAAATAGCGAGAGGGAGGCGGAAACTCCTCCATTCCGTTGATAAGGCGAACATATTGGAGACATCTCGCCTTTGGAGGGAAGTCGTGAACGAGGTGGCGAAGAGCTATCCCGATGTTAAGTTCTACCATCTCTATGTTGATAATGCGGCAATGCAGTTGATAAGGAATCCCCGCCAATTCGATGTGATTCTCACAGAGAACACTTTCGGCGACATATTATCAGATGAGGCAGCTATGCTCACGGGCTCCATCGGTATGCTACCCTCTGCGAGCATCAGGGGAGATGGTTTCGGTATGTATGAACCTGTTCATGGTTCAGCTCCCGATATAGCAGGTAAGGGGATAGCCAATCCCATAGCGAGCATTCTTTCCTCAGCGATGATGCTCCGCTTTTCCTTTGGGTTAGAAGAGGAAGCGAAAGCAATAGAGGAAGCAGTGAGGGATGTTCTGGAAATGGGCTATCGCACACCCGATATTATGAGTAAGGGAAAGATCCAGGTTTCAACCAAGGAGATGGGCGATAGAATAGCCCAAGCTATTTTCAAATGATTTAACGATGTTTTTCTTCCTAAAAGGAGAGTAAGTATTCCCACCATAGATGCCTTACTGGGGGGTGGATACATCGCATCTTACCCCTCCAAAAATTGTTCCCAAATTTTCGGATTTAAGTGTTTTTTTACTCTAAAATAGAGGCAGTTATGAAGATGAGTAGTTCACTATGGGTTTTCGTCTTACTACGCCAGCGGAAGAGGTTGCCAAAGAAGGGGAGGTCGCCGAGGAGGGGAACCTTCCTCATCTGTTCCAGTTCTTTCTCCTGCAGGAGCCCTCCCAAGACTATGCTTTCTCCACTTTTCAACCTCAAGACCGTTTCAGCCTGGCGGGTAGCAATTAAGGGGAGGTTCTCCGGACCCCACATCCCCGCTAAGTAGCTCATCTCCGGTCTAACATAAAGAGTTATTGAATTATCTTCTGCTACCTTAGCATTGAGCCTCAGGATGACGCCCACTTGCTCCTCCGCTATCTCATAAATGGGCATACCCGTGGGTGTTATGCCTGTTCTTCTTGTATACATAATTCTTTCACCCACTAATATGTTAGCTCCCCTTCCATCTACAAGGGCTAAACTGGGATTGGCGAGCTGGATTCCCTTGCCCTGTGAGAGTATTGCGTCCAATATAGCGCTAATCTCCAAGGGACTTCTCTCTATGCGCCCCACCTTTAATCCCGAGCCCCCCACCTCCGTAAATGTTTCGGAGATGGGGAACCCCCACTGCACGCCGATTTTCTTTGCTGCGTCCTCGCTTATATCCGTTACCCTAGCTTGAATATGTATCTGTCTTGGGGGAATATCCAGTTTCTTCAGAGCGGATTGTGCCCCCTCGACCGCACTGGCTGGTCCTATAAGGACGAGTTTGTCAGGTTTCTGTTGGAACATCGCGGGCGAGAAACCCATTCCCATACCCATACCCATGCCCATCCCAACACCGAAACCTGCCCCTGGGAAGCCAGCTCCTCCAGCTCCACCAATTCCTCCTACTCCGCCAATTCCCGGCCATCCGCCAGCCCCCCATCCACCCATTCCATAACCTCCCGCCATCGCAGCGAAGGCGGTGAAGGACTGACTTGGTGCTTTCGCTGCCTTCACTTCGGGATATAGAGTTTTAAGCATCTCTATAGCATCATCCACATCCAAATAGGAAAGGGTTACTATCTTCGTTACCTCTTCCTCCTTTTGAGGGGGAGCTTGGATGTTGTCCAAATCCGTTACCAATTTTCTCAGTGCATCCTCGTCTCCCTTAGGAATTGTCGCAACTATGGAACCCCCTACCGCTTGAAAGCTTCCCTTGGGAAACGCTTTTTCCAAAACCGATGAAATATCAGAGGGCTTTGCATTCTTAAGGGGCAGAGTAAGAGTAATGGTTGGGATAGGGTAAAGCTTCTCCATTTCTTGGGGAGTGGCGATTATATAGCCTTCCTTCTCTTTCTTAAAAACGAGATTATTAAGCTTGCATATGAGGGCTATCGCATCCTCAACCCTTATTCCCTCCGCCGTCAGGGTAACCTCTCCCTTCACCTCGGATGTGAGGAAGAAATTCAAACCCGTCTGCATAGTGAGGGCTTTGAAGACATCCCTTATATCCGTCTTGAGAAAATCAAGTGATATCAATACCTCGGAGTTATCCTCAGGGGAAAGCTTCTTAGGAGGATCATAAATAACTCTTACACTTTTTGTGGTGGATATATTCGTAGGTGGCAGGGGTAAAATGGGTGGATGGTCTCCAGGATTTTGATGAGTAGAGTTAGTGGGCGTTTCTTTCCCCCTTAGCAAAAGTTTAAATCCGTTAACTTCGCTTACTTGATATTCTGCTTTTTCCTCTGTCTCCACAACCAAGCGGACAATTGGGGGGTCCATCTGAAATTGGGAGAGTCTTATCTCCCTTACAGGGTAAAAGGAGGGCTTTTCTACGAATGTGGCTTCCTCATAAAAGGAAGAGGGGAAATCAAGAACGATGCGGAAGGGAGCGCTCAATTCCGTTAATTTATAATTCTTTGGCACCTCTCCCTTGAGAGCAATCGCCAGAATATCTTTGTTTTCCTCCACCACGAGACCACTTATGAGATTTTTCCCCAATAACAACTGTAACGAGAAAATCACGAGGAAAAGGGAAAATAATCGCTTCATTCAGGTTCTCCTCCCTTCAAAGTTATTTCTCCTCCCAAGCTCTCAAGCATCACTCTACCCCTCTCCACTCTTTTCAATGTCAAGCCGTCTATATTCTCTCCCTGCTTTATTATAATGTTCTTTTCACCTACTTTTATTATGGCTATTCTTTTTGGCCCTATGACCGTGCCCATAAGAACGAGGTTAAGAGTGGGAAGCGGTGCTTGTCCCGGAGGAACCTGGGAAATAACCGGAGTGGGAAGGTGGGGAGGAGAAGGTTGCGGAGGGGGAGTTGGTGGGGTTGGTGTTGTCTCTGAAACGAGGGGAAGGAAAGGGTTGCGGGGCGGTAAGGCGAGGGACAAACCGCTTATAGGTTGAGGAGTTGGTGGACTAACCTCAGAGGGGGGTGGAGTGGTGGGGGTAGGGACTTTTCCCAACTCTTTCTTTTCTGCCGGTTTAGGAGGGGACACACTCTTTAGCATCAAGAAAGAGCGAACGAGAACCCCTACTAACACAATTGCCAAGACACACAGCAAAATAAGCTTCGTTCTATTACTCATTTTGTCATCCCTCTGCTTAAAACCGATATATTTAAGAGGAGAGAAACTCTCACAGTGGGCGGTCCTTCTTTCTTTTCTTGAGGTGTTATATCAAGCTTGGCGAGGGAGAGTGCTTTGGGAAATCTGCGAAAGCCGTCTATGAATTTATGAATACTATAGAAATTCCCCTCAACTTGAAGATTTAGGGTTATCATTTCGTAAGGAGTCAGGGGTTTCTCTTCCTCGGGTTTTGCTTCCTCTTTATATGCTCCTCTTTTTACCCCTACCTCTTCCTCAGCGGCTGCCCTTGGTATAGTTTTAGTTGGGGTGGGAACCTGCTGAGGAGATATATTAGTAACTTTGACCCTGCACTGACGAGCCCATCCCTCTATCTCGCGGAGAAAAGTAGGAATGTAAGCCTGGGAAGGAAGATTCCACTGAGTCAGTTCCAGTTGATACCTGAGGGAATTCAAGGTCCCCTCCAGTTTGGGAATCTCTCTATATAACTCGGAATATCTCGCTATTTCCTCTTTCTTTTCTTTCACATCTTGCCTAAGTTTCCCTATCATGCCTTGCTGTTTATAAACTATGAAACCCAAAAGCAACAATTCTAAAACTAAAATAAGGATTATTATGCTCAAAGTTCTTCTTGTTATCTTAAATACTGGTAATCTCATTTCCTTTCACCCTCAATAGGGGAGGTTTGGAGTTCCAATTGGAACTGCACCACTTCCCGTTCACCTATCTTCGCCAGGCTGGCTGATTTAAGGCTAACTGCTCGGTAATGCCCTGTTCCCTGTAATTTTAAGATATAATCTCCTACACTCTTATAGTTGAAAGCCTTCCCACTAAGGGATATCTGGAGGTTTTTTGCTTGAGTGGGGGTGAAGGAGAGATTATCAAGCCAAGCATCTGAGGGCAAGAGCCTCAGGATTTCCAGGGATAAGCCCTGCCAGATAAAGACATTCTGCCGTAAGCCTTGGATATATTGGAGGTGAGGGGTGAGGGAGTTTATCTCATTTTGAAGTGCCTCAGCACGCTGGAAAAGGGGAGCAAGTTCCTCAGCCCTTAGCCCCAGTTCCTTCAAGTCTCCCTGCAAGGTGAATATCCTTATGGAACTGTAAAGGAAATAGAGTATGATGATGGCAAGGAGGAATGCAGAGGCCCAAATCATCTGCCTCCCTCTTCTCTCTAATAACCTGGCTCGCCTTCTTCTCTCTGCGACGAGATTTAGAAGGAGGTATTTCCTCTCCCTCATTCAACAACCCCTTCAAGAATCGCCGCTCTCTCTCTCAAAGCCAATCCGTAAGCAACGACGAAGAGGGGAAAAGAAGAAATCAGGGCATTCAGAGCAGATTCGTTGCTCCTCTCGCTCAGTAGTTCTTTATCAGGGGAAGCAACCTCGCAGGGGATAGCGAGATTTTGCTCCAGGAATTGCACAAATCCGCTTATATCCTTCCTGCTTCCGGAAACTATCAACCCTTCCACGGCACCTCCTTCTTCTCTATACTGTGCTCTGTAAAAATCGAAAAACCGCCTTACTTCTCTTGCTACCCTATCCCTATCCTCTTCTCTTCCTTCCTTAGTCGATGGTAAAGCTCTGGCGAGGGCAAATTCTCCCCTCTCCAAAATAAGCATAGTGGAATAGGAGCCACCGGTATGGAGAATTCCTATGGTTTCCGATTTTCTTCGGGGGGAGAAATCCACTAACGCCCGCTGAATGGCGAATGGTTCCACATCAAGCGCCACAAGTTCCAAACCCAATTTTTCAGCGAGGAGAACCCTTTCCTCGATCATCGCTGTTGGGACGACTGTAAATATCAAATCCATTTGGGGTGGTTGTCCTTCCACCATTGATACTACCTGATATTCCAAACTTGTCTCCTCAATGGGGAGGGAGGCGAGTGATTTTGCCTCCCAGAATAATGTCTTCCTTATCTGTCCGTCGGACATTACGGGCAACTTCGTCTTTCGAACGAGGACGAGGGGATTGAAGACGGACATAACCACTTTCTCCCCCACGAAATGCTCATCTCTTAGCAGGCTATCAAGGGCTATCGCCACCTTGTCCATATCCCTTATCCTTCCCTCACCCATTGCCTCCTCAGGTGTTGGACAAATGCTTGCCCGTAGGAGATTGACCTTATCTCCTCGGGCATCCAATTCCACTGCTCTTATAAAGCGAGAACCCAAATCTATTCCGGTATACATATTGTTTTACCCCCCTAATTGTAGAAGTTCACTTCTTCTATGTCAATATCAAAAAATCATTTCTCCTGCCAGGCTAAAAATGTTATGGGATAGGCGTAGCTCTCCCCGGGAAGAGGGATATTTATTTCCCTTATACGAGGGTCATATGTCACTTGCACATTTCCCTTCGTTACGATTTGGTCACTTATCACTGCTCCATTTATGGTGACATTTCCAAGGAGGTCAACCTCAGTGGGCAGTTCCACATTGTGGGAGTAAAGTAGCCCATTCACCGTGACATTACCTGCCACCTTTATTGTGCCGACGGTTATGAAAGCGATGAAATCGTCTCCCGCTTGATACCTGACATTACCCGTCACCTTTATACCTGTAGCGGAAACTATCATTCCCTGTCCCGATATGTTCCCCGATATGTTCACCTGACCCTCAACGAAGATAACCCCATTTAGTGTGATGTTGCCGGCGAAGGTCTTGTCGCCGGGGTAGTATTGGCTTGCGATACTGCGATAATAGTTCAAATCTATCTCAGGAAGCGGAAGTTGGGGTTGGTTCTCAAAAATCTCCCCTTCTATAAAATTGTTCCCTCCATAAACAACCCTTCCACCTGCGGAAGCATTTCCTGAGGGAGAATCGGCTATGCCATCTCCATTTGTATCAACATAATAGATGAAAGGTCCCGAGCTTTGGACGCTATCTACCTTACCATCTCCCTCGCTATCATAAAGTAAAGGAACACCATTCCCGTCCTTCACGACCGCATCAGGCGTTCCATCCAAGTTCGTATCAATGGCATAAGGGGTTTCTTGGGCGCCATTACCATCATAGTCTATTAATAAAGGAACCTGAAGCCCGTTTATGGTCACCCACTCTGCATCTGAGGTGATGGGATTGGAAGTTTTTAGGCTTATCCTAAGTGTAAATAAGTCGGAATTGCCGGTGAAATAGATATTTGCATTCGCTCCCACATCTCCTTTTATCCAGCTATTACCCACTATATCAAGCCTTCCGTTGCTGAAGATAGCGAAGTCGAAGACCTTCGAGCGGTGATAGCTCCAATAAATTTCAGATAAAGCCCTTACGGTTTTTTGCTCGCCCCGCGGGGCATAACCCGTGGATACAACCTCCACATAATAAGGACCGGGTGAAGGTTGATGTGGATTGAGGATTCTTGCAGTGAATTGGAAGTAGCCGGTATCAAAGCGGTCGTTGGGGTCAATTGAAGGGTCTTCCGAGTATTGTCCTGTTGTTCTGAGCGTCTCGGCGGAGTGGTTGTAGTTATTAGCTAAATTCCAGAGGCACTTGCTAACTCCCGCATCTGCGAGGTGAAGAGCGACCGTCGTCTGGGATATCCTCGTTGAGGAGTGGAAGGATTGAACCGCATAGTTGAGGAAGAAGACCGCGATGATGGCAAGCACCGCAATGAAGATGAGGGCTGTTACAAAAGCTACCCCTTCCCTATTTTTCAATTTCTTGCCCAAGCCTTTCCTTCTAACGAACATAATTGTTCACCTTCTCTTGCAGTTATTTTCACCTCTACTATATCAGGACTTCCGCCTGTGGAGAAGGATAGATAATCTATATTCTTTGCAATTGTCCTCGTCTCTGTTCCCTTCAGGCGGACTATCCTTCCATTCTCGGAGAGATAATACACTATGGGTTCGGGGTCCCGGATTACGGGATGGATTATATCACCATTGGAATCTAAAAGAGGTTGGAAAATGGTGATGGTTGAGCCCCCTTCTACTGGGACGGTTACATCTGTAGCTATCCTTATATCCCTTAGAATCCATTCCATAGCCAATCTCGCTTTTTCCTCTGCTGAAGCCTTCTTCTCTCCCCATTGGCGTCCTCGTAGAGCAAGGAGGTAGATGTTTAACACAGAGAGAACGACAAGAAGTATTACCAGGGAGACGACGAGGACTTCCGCTAAGGTCATACCTTTTCTTTTCGGCTTATTTGTCATTTTTAATAATAAAGCGATATAAGGGATGAAATCTTTACTCTCCCGCTTGTGGTTCCCGTTCCTTGCCAGGTTATCTCTATCTCCACTTTGGCAAGGTTTTGAGAGGAGGCGGTGGGGTAGGGGGAAACGGTGATTATACCCTGCCCCTTGGGGAGCTGGCTGACGGTGAATGTTTGGGTGCCGAAAGCGAGGGAATTGTATCTCGCCTTCCTCAACTCCTCCATTTTCTCCTGGGCTATATCGGTAGCGATGCTCGTGAACTCGCCTTTCTGAATGATTGCCTGCCCTCCGGGGAAGGCAGAAGCGAATATCAAAATGAGCAAAGCTACCAATAAAACGGACACAATAGCCTCTATTAAGGTCAACCCTTTCCTCTCTTTTCTCATTTCCACCTTATCTGCTTTGAATCTGGGGAGGCGGGGTTTTCCCAGGAGGGAAAACCCCGCCTACCTTGAGACGCTGGTGTTAGAGAGAGCCCATAGCGTTGGCGAGGGTTCCGTGGATGTTGCAGCTGACATCGTAATTTGTGAGGTCTCCCCCAGTGTAGCTATATGTGCCACCACTGGGGCAGGTGAGATGTGCTTTGAGGTAACCATCCTCAGCCAGAGTGGCGAGCGAGGGGAAACTACTCACGGGAGCGCTTGCTGGTTGCTTAGTGGTCATAGCCCAGGTTTCTATAGCCCCTGCGATCTGCTTCATATTAGCGGCGCAAGTTCGTAGGCGGGAGGCCTCTCTTGCTCTCAAGAAGCTGGGGAGAGCGACGCTGACGAGGATCCCGATGATGAGCACGACTGTGATCATCTCCAGTAGCGCAAAGCCTCTCCTGCTTCTCACCAATTTCTAAACTTCCTTTCCCTCAAGGATTATCAAGTGGTTTCCACTAACTCCCTTGCTTTTTGGATGTCTACTTTGACCCCGGGTCCCATTGTAGAGGAGATGGTTATCCCCCTTATATATTGCCCTTTGAAGGAGGAGGGTCTCGCTTTCATTAATGTGGATAGTAGAGTGGCGAAATTTTGTAGTATCTCCTCAGTAGGTTGGGATACCTTCCCTATGGGCATATGGATGATTCCGTTTCTATCTACCCTGAACTCGTATAGCCTTGCTTGCTTGAAATCGCTCACTGCTTTAGCGATATCCTGGGCAACTGTTCCTGCTTTGGGATTGGGCATCCTTGGCCCGAGGAGCTTTCCCAGGCGAGAAACAACACCCATTATATCGGGGGTAGCGAGGAGCAAATCCATCTTCTTCCATCCCTTCCATCCCTCCCTTATCTTGTTCACCAGTTCTTCGTCGCCCACTAAATCGGCTCCCGCTTCCTTTGCCCGCTCGGCGTTTTCGCCTTTGGCGAAGACTAAGACCTTGGGGGGGGAACTAGCAGGATAGGGATAGAGAATTGTTCCCCTCACCATCTGGTCACTATGGCGTGGGTCAACTCCCAGATTTATCGCCGCCTCTATTGTCTCGTCAAATTTAGCAGATGCCAGATTTTTAACCAACTCCACCGCTTCTCGGGGTGGATATTTCGCTTGCTTATCTAAAGTCGCAATGCTTTGCAAATACCTCCTGCTCCTCTTCGGCATCTTCTCAACCTCCTCAATCAACTACCTGAATGCCCATACTGCGAGCTGTTCCCTCTATTATCCTCATTGCGGATTCTATATCACGGGCGTTCAAATCTTTGAGTTTTATCTCCGCAATCCTACGGATATCAGCCCTTGTAACCGTCCCTACTTTCTCCCTATTAGGCACTCCGGAACCTTTTTCTATACGAGCTGCCTCCTTGAGAAGAGCGGCTGCGGGAGGTGTCTTCAGGGTAATTGTGAAGGAACGGTCGGCGTATATTGTGACCTCAGCGGGAATGATTGAACCAACCTGGTTGGCTGTTGCTTCATTATATCTCTTTACGAATTCCATTATGTTGACATTATATTGACCTAAGGCGGGACCTACCGGCGGTGCAGGGGTAGCTTTTCCAGCAGGCAACTGCAACTTAACAATAGCTACTACTTTCTTCGCCATCCCTTAAGACCTCCTTAAATTTTCTCTATCTGGGAGAAATCCAATTCAACGGGCGTTTCTCTTCCGAATATGGAGAGAAGCACCTTCACCTTACCCTTATCTGCCTGCACCTCTTCCACTTTCCCTATCAAGTCGAAGAAGGGTCCGGCGGTCACCCTTATGTTCTCTCCCTTGCTCAGTGATATCCTGGGTTTCTCCCGGGCGATGCTCTCCTTTATCTTTTCTACTTCCTCCTCCTCAAGGGTAGTGGCTTCAGAACCCGCGGAGACAAATCCCACCACCCCAGGAATTGACCTGACGAGCTGCCAGGTATCGGACTCCATAACCATATTCACCAAGATATAACCGGGAAATACCTTCCGCTTGACTATCTGCTTCTTCCCCCTAATAGGGCGCAATTCCTTCTCTATGGGAACGAAAACCTCCCATATCTTTTCTCTCAGCCCCATAGCTTCCACTTTGTTATCCAAGGCTGTTTTGACCTTCTCTTCCTTACCTGTAGCTGTGCGAACAAGATACCACCGTCTTTCCGGCATTTTATTCTCACCAGCCAAGAAATTTCTTAGTCAAGAAGCTGACCAATTGGTCAACTATAGTTATGAAGGCTCCTAATGCGGCTATCATAAGCAGAACAACTCCAGCGTATTTTGCTACCTCCTCTTGGGAGGGCCATATAACCTTCTTAAGCTCCGCCCTCACTTCCTTGAAGAAGTCCACTACCTTCTTTATGAAGTTTTTTTTCCTCTTCGCTTTTGCCATCGGTTTTTCACGATTCAATATATGGCAGGCCCGGCCGGAGTTGAACCGACAACCCCGGGATTTGGAGTCCCGTGCTCTGCCAAATTGAGCTACGGGCCTGCTTTACCTCGTCTCTCGGTGCTTGGTATGCTTTCCACACCATCTACAATACTTCCTTAGCTCCAACCTATCCTTTTGGCGGTTTCTATTCTTATCAGTTGTATAATTCCTCCGCCTGCACTCCGTGCAGGCGAGAACAACTATTTGACGAGGCATATTATTCAAACACCTCTGTGACTACACCAGCTCCTATTGTCTTTCCGCCCTCCCTTATAGCGAAGCGCAAACCTCGCTCCAAAGCTACAGGCTTCTGCAATACCACCTTCATATTCACATTGTCCCCGGGCATAAC
>CALITO010000018.1 GCA_938041455.1 uncultured bacterium
ATTGTCTAAACTTTTGATTTGAGGTGTTTATTTCATTTTGTTGAATAATTCAAAGAACGTTCAACTTCCACCTTGAAGGGATGACGAAGTTTGTAGAAATATAGCATTTAGAAATTTTTAGAAGGAGATTCTCAAGTTAAATGGCTAATAAAAGATGGTTTCTTTTCGCTTTTCCTAAAGCTATTTATTCCAAAGGAAAGGGAGGAAACCGCTGAGGAGGAGAATGTTGTTTTCCTTTTCCCTTTATTCAACAAAACCGTTTATTTCGTAAAAAGTGATCCTTGGGAGTAACCATAGGTTGTCTGCGCGAGCCACATCCACAAAAGGTTGATTCGCAAGGACAGGTCTACTTAATGGATGTCCGCACCCACCACCTTGGTGATTACGAGCATCCCCGCATAGTAGGGGTTGTTTTAGGTTGAACTATGTTAGCTCCAATAAATGGACGCTTCCAAAAATTACACTTTAGCAGGCAAATTGGTTGCGAGTATGTTAAAATACATATGAGTAAAGAAAACTTTCTGCTGTATAAAAAGTTGCAGGGCGCTCGCAACGAAGAGAGGTGAGTTGCATGATCTTAAAACATTTAAGACCTTTAACCCAAAATTTTCAATCCCATAAAAGGCTTAGACTCTTTATACCTATTGCGTAATTGAGTGTAGGCTAAATAAAATAAAGGCAATGTCAAAATGTTGGATGAAAAAACCACTAATTTGCAAACACAGTTAACAGGAGCCGAGATTGGGTGACTGCCCCCCCGAAACATAGCAACGAATTAAAATCTCTAAAATAGGAGGGTAGTATTTATGATAAAGAATTTTTTATTAATAGTTTGGACCATTTTCCTTCTGGAATTTGCTGATAAAACCCAAATAGCGGCGGTAAGCTTCGCCAGCAGGCAGAATCCTTTCTTAGTCTATACAGGAGCCGTTTTGGGAATATCCATCGCCACAATAATCTCTGTAGCAATAGGGGGACTCATAGGTTACGCTTTACCAACCAAATATGTAAAGTTGGTCGCGGGAGCATTATTCATAATTGTCGGTATATGGACGATGTTTAGCAAATAAGGAGGGAATAAAATGGGTGAAGAAAATGTCGTAATGATGAAGGATAGTTTGGAAGATTTAGAAGAGGTTCAACTGCCAGAAGGATACAAACTGAAAACTTTTTCTCCCGGAGACGAGGAAAAATGGGTTGAACTGATGAGAAATATCTTCCCTGAAAGCGATTGGACTGTGGAAAAATTCAAGGAAGCTTTTGCCTCCCAGCCTCAGTTTGATCCTCAAGGGTTGTTTTTTATAATTAAGGGCGAGGAGTATGTAGCGACCGCATTGGGATGGTTTGACGATGTGAATAATAAGGAGATGGGCAGGGTTCACTGGGTGGGAGTGAAAGAAGAACATAGGGGGAAGGGATTGGGTAAAGCGGTAGTATTGGCGGTTCTTCATTATCTTAGGAGTCAGGGCTCTTGGAAAGTAATCTTAGACACCCAGGAGTATCGCAAGCCAGCGATAAGGCTCTATGAAACACTCGGTTTTAAACGAGCGTAAACTTGAAAAAGGAGGTGTAATAGAATTATGAAGAAGATATTGTCAATTTTTGCCCTATTTTGCCTCACCCTTTGGGCGGATGAAATCGTCTTCGTTGGGGAAAAAGCATATCCTACTGTGAAGGAAGGGATAAAATTTGAAGGAGTAAGTGAAATAGGGTTAGGCGAAAAACAAGCATTGGAAACAGTTATGAAGCAAGCGTTCAAACTCGGGGTTTTAAGAGGGGGTATAGACCTCAACGTATCCTACGATTCTCGAGATATGCCGGAGAAGAAAGCAGGATTTTTGAGAATTGGGTTTGTGGAATATAATAAAGAAAATGTCTTCCTAAGATACAGTCCCATAGTGAGAGCCAGTTTCGGCTACGGGCTTTTGGTTAACCGATATTCATCGCTTGACCAACGGTGTTATTACGGACGCTTTGGTTCTTCCCAGAACAACTTACAATTCCTCCTTACACCTACGAAATTGGGTATAGCGAGGCTAAAGGGGAGCTTGGGAAATATAAAAATAGGTTCTACCGTGGTATGGGATGATGATGCGGGTCCCTCCCTTAGTCAAACAAAGGGAGCATATGGGATAGACATAGAGGTTCCCTTGAAGAGGTTAGGGCTTTATGCCACCGCTGAGTTTGCGAAGTTGAGGGACTATGGGGCGGGTATATCTGTGGGGGCGCTTCTTAAAAAAGGTTCTTGGGAATGGAGCAACCAACTGTTATTTTATGGGGACAAGTTTGTGCCTTCCTATTACGATATGTATTACGATGTGAGTCCAGCCAACCTCCAAACTAAGAAAAGGCAGGGGTTCTTCTCCCAGCTTTCCAAACTATTCCTGCAAGATAGGATGATAGCTATTGCTAGCTTCAAACAAAGTGTGGGGGAGAATCCATCCCTTGTCTTGCAGGTGGGAGGACAACCTCTGGAAAAATTCGGGGTAGTATGCACATTGGATGTGAAGAACTATAAATGGCAGGGAACAGAAACGATAAAGAATTCCAACAGTATGTTGGAACTAAAAGGAATTTATAACCTAAATCCAAATGTAGATTTAGTGCTTGCTTATAATAAAACCTGGTTTGAAGATAGGGGGGCCAGAAACGATGCGGAATACTTCTTCATAAGAGCAATCTTTAAACCGGCTCCCTAACGAAGGGAAGCATTTGGGTGAATTTTGTTAAAGAAATTCTTTTAAATCCGAAATCCAATATAGTTGACGAATCACTAAAAAGGGATTAAAATTATAAATGTCTAACCTCTTGGTGCCTATAGCGGAGGGGAAACACCCGGTCCCATTCCGAACCCGGAAGTTAAGCCCTCCAGCGCCGAAGATACTCACGAGGGAACTCGTGGGGAAAATAGGTCGGTGCCAAGAGGTTAGACTTTGCTTTGAAAGGTTGCTTCAATACCAGCCATAGTTATAAGCTTCTTCATACATAGCTACTATATTTTCCATAGGAGTTACAGGTTGGAGGTTATGGCAGGGGGCAAGGATATAGCCTCCCCCCTCTCCTAATATATCTATGTTCTCCCTTACCTCTTTTCTTACTTCTGCTACTGAGCCCAAAGGCAAGGTATACTGGTTATCCATTGCCCCGTGGAAGGCTATCTTCTCTCCGAATTCCCTCTTGAGTTCCCTTCTATCCATTCCTTTACATCGCCACTGAATCGGGTTGAGTATATCTATGCCTGCTGCTACCATATCAGGCAGAATCTGCCGGATGGCTCCATCGTCATGGTGAAAGACGAAGGCGCCAGCTTGATGAGCTAAATCCATCATCCTCTTCATACGGGGCAAAAGAAATGTGCGGATATGTTCCGGAGAGAACATCAAACCCTCTTGAGCACCTAAATCCTCCGCTACATAGGTGAGCATCACCTTGTCAGGGATGGTCTCGTAGATGCGTAGAGTATTTTGGTAGGCGAAATCAAATAACTTATCCAAGCAATAATGGACTATTTCCGGATTTAGGACGAGGTCCATAAACGCCTGTTCCTGCCCTCGTAGATTTTTATATATCAGGAAAGGTTCGGAACCTCCCCCACTGATAGGAAAATCTTCTTTACCTTCTATCTGCTTTGGTATCACCGAGTAATCGAACCAGTCAACACTCGGCCAAGTATAATTCTTCTCTATCTCCTCAACGGAATTATATTGGGCGAGGGGATGGTAAATGCACTCCGAATATACCCCCGTGCCATAATCAACTTCTTCGTACTTACAACCGTAGATATCCGTTGCTGGAGGGAGTGGTGGTCCTACATAGGTTGGTGCTACCCCTATTACTGGGTCCAGGTGAAGCCTTTTCACAACCTCTTCCCAACTTGAGCAGTGAAGATATTGCATTAATCTTTGGGTTACTTCCCCTGTAGCCCAATAGTCTAAGGGAACTCTATCCGGCTTTTGATGTGTTATGACTGCCAACCATCTCTCTCGAGAGGTTAGAGTCTCTCTAGGCATATGCTTAATAAACACCTCGCTATATGATTTGTCTTTCGTTAAGTATAATATCCCACTAATTTGGTGTAAATAAATCTGATTTATTTGAAAAACTTTTGAAACATTTTTCTCTTTTTTTAAGTCTAAATAGACGCAGGTAGAATTCTTTAAATGACCAACTGTATATTTGACTTTTTAAAAAATTATGCTATAATAAAAGTTGCTGAGATGCCTTTTATTCCTTATAATTTAAAATTGTGTGTACCTATCCCTACTCATCTCGGGTAGAAACGCATATGTATTGACCCCTGAAGCGTTGGAATTTTCAGCTTTTTCAGAAGTGTCTACTTTATCGCGGCGTTTTTAAAAAATTCAAAGCCTTAAAGAGGTGAACGAGCTTGGACCTGAAGGAAACTGCCTCAATGGTAAGACCTTTGGAACTCTCTATTTTTGAGCGGATTGACCTACTTGAGGTCCCGCGGAGTTCTTACCAAAAATTTTTGGAGAAGGGTCTGCGTGAATTATTCCAGACGTTCTTCCCCATCAGAGATTACACAGGGGCAATGGTTTTGGAGTTTGTGGATTATCGTCTTGGTGAACCCCTTCATACAGAGGAAGAATGTAAGGCACAGTCACTAACTTATGAAGCACCCCTTTATGTACGGTTCCGCTTAATAAACTACTCCTTTGGAGAGGAAATCACGGAGAGCGAAATAAGCCTTTGCGATATCCCATTGATGACTAAGCGAGGAACCTTTATCATCAATGGTTCGGAAAAGGTCGTTGTCAATCAGCTTACCCGTGCCCCAGGTATCTACTTTGATACAGCGATGGGGGTTAAAAAGGGCGGGGTAGTCTCCTACACGGGTGAGTTGATTCCCTCTGAAGGTCCATGGATAAAGTTCCGCACCGAGGGTAGATGGATTGAAACGATAGAGGAAAGCACTAGTTTGAAGATTTCCGAGGCTGTGTATGTTGCAATTGGTAAGGGGAGAAATTTTCCCGTTACTCTTCTGATTCGCGCCCTTAACAGTGAATATTTGCCCATAAAGAAGGAACTATTGGTGGGCAGAATAGTTAATGAGAGGATTGTGGATAGAGGAACCGGAGAGGTCATAGTGGATAAGGGAGAGGTTATAACGGAGGAAATAGCGGAAAGAATCGAGGAAGTAATGGGGAGGTCTACCTGGGATGGTCCTGTTCCAATAGAACCGAGAATCGCTTTGGAACGCTACGATGTTATAAAGGTCGTCGCTCCCCCTGGACCTTCCAGCACGAATGGGGATTTGATCAAGATTTTTGGCGAAGAACAAGTTTTAGAAAAGCCGAGGGTTGACCAACTGTTAAACAAATGGCTAGGGGAGGATGTGGTAAGTCAAGGAGAGGTAATAATCCCCGCCTTTACAAAGATAGACAAGAAGGAATTGGCAAAGAAAATAGAGAAATTGCAGTTAGAACGTCTGGTGGTATATGAACTGCCTAAGAAGATAGAAGAAACCATAAAAGAAGATACGCTGAGGAAAGTTTTATCTGAGGAGGAAGCGCTCAAGGCTTTCTACAAGGTGATGAGGAAGGGCGATGAAAGATACACTGATATCAAAGGGGCGGAAGCACTCCTCACTGGGTATTTAGGGGACTTGCGCCATTACGATTTGGGATCAGTGGGTAGAAAACGTCTCAACGAGAAGCTTTCTCTTTCCCTACCCGAGCATGTGAGATGGTTGACTAAACAGGATTTCGTTGCTGTTACTAAATATATGGTGGCTCTGTCCTTTGGTGAGGAAGAAAGCCCATTTGAACCAGATGATATAGACCATATGAAGAATAAGAGGGTGAGACCAGTAGGGGAACTGCTCCAGCTTTTCCTCCGTCCTTTCTTCCTCCAGCTGGAGAGGGCGATAAAGGAGAAAATGGCAAGCATACCGAGGGAAAAGATGGGCATAACGCCGGAAATGCTCATCTATGCTCGTCCTTTGGAGGGAGCTATAAAAGCGTTCTTCGCCACTGGCCAACTTACCCAGTTTATGGACCAGACAAATCCCCTCTCCGAGCTCACTCACAAGCGTAGGCTTTCTGTACTCGGACCTGGCGGATTGACCAGGAGGGGTGTAAGCTGGGAGGTGAGGAATATTCATCCCTCTCATTATGGTAAGATATGTCCTATAGAGACACCAGAGGGTCCAAATGTAGGGTTGATTACCTCCCTTACCAGTTGGGTGCTGGTTAATGAGGATGGCTTTTTAGTCACACCTTATCGCAAGTTGGAAAATGGGAGGTTGACCGGGGACATCGTTTATCTTGACCCCGAGGAAGAAGAGAAGTCCTATATAGTTCCCGCTGACGCCAAATTGGACGAAGAAGGTAGGCTGAAAGACGAATTCATATTGACGAGACAAGGTTCCAAATTCCCCATTATAGAGAGGGAAAAGGCTCAATATATGGAGGTGGCTCCTGAACAAGTTTTTTCTCTCTCCGCTTCTCTAATTCCCTTTTTGGAACACAATGATGCCGACCGTGCTTTGATGGGTGCTAACTATCAAAGACAGGCAGTGCCTCTCCTCATCCCCCAAGCTCCCATTGTAAAGACCGGTATGGAAGGTAAAGTTGCTGAGAACTCTCAAGCGGTAGTGATTGCGGACTCAACGGGGATTGTGGAGAAGGTAGATGGAAGGCAGATTGTTGTGAGGAGATTGGATGGAGGTGAAGACATTTATCCTTTGTATAATTTCCTACGTTCCAACGAGGGGACCTGCATCCATCAAAGACCAATAGTTGAAAAAGGGGATAGGGTAAGAAAAGGGCAGGTACTTGCTGATAGTCTATCCACGGATAAAGGAGAGTTGGCTTTGGGAGCGAATTTGTTAGTAGCATATATGCCGTGGGAAGGTTATAACTATGAGGACGCTATAGTCATATCGGAAAGAATAGTTAAAGAAGATGTGTTAACTTCTATCCACATAGAGGAATACGAGGTGTCTACTCGTAACACTCCCTTGGGACCAGAGGAGATAACGAGAGATGTACCGGGAGTTGGTGAAGAGGGACTAAAGGATTTGGACGAGAATGGCATAATCCGCGTAGGCGCGAGGGTAGGACCTCATGATATTTTAGTAGGGAAGATTGCACCCAAGGCACAAAGGGAACTCACCCCGGAGGAGAAGTTAGTAATCGCCATTTTTGGTAAGAAGGGGGAAGATGTCAAGGACATCTCTCTAAAGATGCCCCATGGAGAAAGAGGTATAGTGGTGGATGTGAAGGCGTTCTCTCGCTTCAAGTATTTCTGCCCTCGCTGTGGTAAGAGATATTTCTTCAGTAAGGAACCCCAATCACAGAAGCTTTCCTGCGAGGTCTGCGGAGCAGAGGTAGTAAGGGACGAAGAGGATACCTTACCCCAAGGGATTAACGCAATGGTAAAGGTATATGTGGCGCAAATTCGCCCTATAATGGTTGGAGACAAGTTATCGGGAAGACACGGCAATAAGGGTGTTATTGCTAAAATCCTTCCTATTGAGGATATGCCCCATCTTCCCGATGGGACGCCTGTGGATATATTGCTTAATCCCCTTGGTGTTCCCTCCCGAATGAATATAGGACAACTTTACGAGCTTCATCTTGCTTGGGTAGGGAAAAACGAGGGGATTTCCTATATCTGCCCTATCTTCCGCGGTCCGAAAGAGAAGGAAATAAAAGAAGGCATGGCGAGAGTCGGGGATAAATTACGGAGGGAAAAGCTCTACGAGGTTATCGAAGAGATAGCTCCTGAAATCTCCCCTAAACTGCAAGCCAGAGATACCTTTGAGGAAACTCTTCACGAGTTACAAGAAATATTGAGTCAGCTTCCTCAGGAGGAAGTTTTGAGGATAGAAAGGAAGGTGGGTATAAAAGGGAAAGCAGTAACGAGGATTTGCGAGAGGATAAGGGAGATCGTGAATGCCAGGGTTGGATTTGATGAGGAGACAGGCAAATGCACCCTTATAGATGGGCGGACTGGGGAACCGTTCAGTCAGAAGGTAGCGGTTGGTTATCAGTATATAATGAAGCTTGAGCATCTTGCCGAGGACAAGATGCATGCTCGTTCTACAGGAACTTACTCCCTTATTACCCAGCAACCTTTGGGGGGCAAGGCCCAATTCGGAGGCCAAAGATTCGGAGAGATGGAGGTATGGGCTTTGGAAGCTTACGGAGCGGCACACACTTTACAGGAGATGCTCACCATAAAGTCGGACGATGTGCAGGGTAGGTCAGATGCTTATTCAAGGATAGTGAGGGGAGAAACTTTGGAGTTAGGAGGGATACCCGAGTCGTTCAATATCCTTATGAGGGAACTACAATCCTTGGGGCTTGATGTAACCCCTCGGGAGGAAGAAATTGAGGAAGGGGAGGCGATGAGCGATGCGTAAAATACTTTCTGCTTTAAGAATAAAAATAGCTTCACCTGATGATATAAGGAAGTGGTCCCGCGGCGAGGTAAAGAAACCCGAGACCATAAATTACAAAACACTCAAGCCTGAAAGAGACGGACTCTTTTGCGAGAGGATATTTGGTCCCGTTAAGGATTACGAGTGCCATTGTGGGAAATACAAGAAAATACGCTATAAAGGAGTAATATGCAATCGCTGCGGGGTAGAGGTAACCACTTCCAAAGTAAGAAGAGAAAGAATGGGGCATATAGAGCTTGCTTTTCCCGTGGCGCATATCTGGTTCACCAAGATGGTGCCTAATCCCTTTGCCCTTCTCTTAGATATGCCCACTAAGCAGGTAGAGCAGGTAATATATCTGGATGCCCACTTAGTGGTGGAGGTGGACTATAAGAAGAGAGAAGAGGAGACGAAACTCATAGAGGAAACAATAGCAACCGAGATACAACTTTTGCCGAAAGAGGCAGACAAGGAAGAATTGCGGAGGGGTTTGAAAATATTCAAAGAGGCTTATGAGAAGATGCTCCTGACCGATACTGAGTTCAGGGCACTCGACGCCGTGAATAGAACGCTTAGAAAGAGGTTGGGAAAACAATATGGGAATATAGTCATCGCCCAAATAGGTGCTGAGGCTATACAAACACTCTTAAAGAAGATAGATTTGGAAGAGGAATCCAGAAGGTTGAGAAAGGAGATAAAGGAGCTTTCAAAATATAAGCCCGTGGGAGCTAAACTTATAAAGCGAATAAAACAACTGCAGTTAGTAGAAGCTTTCCGTCGTTCTAAACAGCGCCCTGAGTGGATGATTCTGGAGGTAATCCCCGTTTTGCCTCCTGCCCTTCGTCCTATGGTTATGTTGCAAGGTGGTAGACTGGCTAGCGCCGACCTCAATGACCTTTACAGAAGATTGATTAACCGCAATAACCGAGTGAAACACCTGCTGGAAATGGGTGCTCCCTCTTCTATATTGAACCATGAGAAGCGCCTCTTGCAGGAATCTGTTGATGCTTTATTAGATAACGGGCGTAAGCAACGCCCCGTAATGGGGCCACAGAAGCGTCCCCTTCGTTCCCTTTCAGATATACTACGAGGGAAGGAAGGAAGGTTCAGGAAGAACCTTTTAGGTAAGCGGGTGGATTATTCAGGAAGAGCGGTTATCGTGGTGGGTCCTCATCTAAAACTCCACCAGTGTGGCGTTCCCAAGGAGATGGCATTGGAATTATTTAAACCATTCGTGATAAGGGAACTCATAGAAAAGGGATACGCCACATCAAACAAGAGCGCTAAAAAAGTGATAGAAAAGATGGACCCCGTGGTTTGGGATATTTTAGAGGAGGTAGTTAAAGAACATCCCGTCTTATTGAATAGGGCTCCCACTCTTCACCGAATGAGCATTCAGGCATTTGAACCAGTTCTTATTGAGGGGAAAGCAATTCAGATACATCCCCTTGTTTGTCCCCCCTACAATGCAGATTTCGACGGGGACCAGATGGCTATCCATGTTCCCCTTTCTCTTGAGGCTCAGGCGGAAGCTCGTGCCCTTATGCTATCAGTGCATAACATAATTTCTCCTGCTCACGGTGATCCCATTACCGCTCCCACTCAAGATATAGTGCTTGGTATTCACTTCTTGTGTAAAGTAAGAAAAGATGCTAAGGGTTCCTTCCAATCCACAGGGGAAATATTCGCCAACCCAGAGGAAGCTATCTTGGCCTGGGAATTCGGTAATGTTGATATGCATGCTCCCATAAAAGTGCGCGTGAATGGAGAGCAGATAATAGATACTACAGTGGGACGTTTGCTTTTCAGCTCTATACTACCTGAGGAGATGCGATGGTGGGACCTGGAGAAACCAGAGATTGACAAGAAGATACTTCGGCAACTTATAAAGGAATGTTATAAGAAATATGGAGAGGAAAGAACCGCACAATTTTTAGATGATATGAAGGACTTGGGTTTCAGGATAGCTACCAAGGCAGGTATAAGCTTCTCAGTCAACGACCTCTATATGCCTTCTAATCGGGACGAGATAGTGAAGGAAACAGAGAAGGAGGTTGAGAAGATAAACAGGGCTTTCCAAGAGGGACTCGTTTCTCCCGAAGAGGAGGAAAATCAGATAATACAGCAGTGGAGCTTGGCTTCGGAGCGAGTTACACAGGAGCTCTTAAAGAACGCAGATATGTTCAACCCTGTTGTTATGATGGCGAAATCTGGAGCAAGGGGTAGCGAGAGGCAGATAGTGCAGCTATCAGGGATGAGAGGGTTAATGAGCGACCCTATGGACCGTTTGATAAAAGACCTCGTTGTGAAATCAAATTTCTACGAAGGGCTTTCCATCCTTGAATACTTTGTAAGCACATATGGTGCAAGGAAGGGGTTGGTGGACACCGCTCTAAGAACCGCCCGGGCGGGATACCTAACAAGGAGGCTGGTTGATGTTGCCCAAGATGTGATAATTCGTTCAGATGATTGTGGAACGGTAAATGGGTTGGAAGTGAGCGCTATTACGGATGAGGAAGGTAGGGTGATAGAGCGCCTCGCGGAACGAATTAAGGGTAGAGTTCCCGTGGAAAATGTGGTCCATCCTGAAACAGGGGAGATAATAGTGAGAGCTAAGGAGATAATAACCGAGGAGATGGCAGAAGAAATAGAGCGGACGGGTATAAAGAGCGTGAGGATCCGCTCTCCTATAACCTGTGAGGAGGAATTGGGTATTTGTGCTCGTTGCTATGGAGTTGACCTTTCCAATGGGAAGCTTGTAGCAAAGGGAACAGCGGTGGGAATAATAGCAGCACAATCCATAGGGGAACCCGGTACCCAGTTGACACTCAGGACCTTTCATACTGGAGGAACAGCAGGGCGCACCCTTGTGGATAGATGGGGTGGACTCACTACCCTCTGGAAAAGGGCAGCTATCCTCACTATCCGTGAGGATATGAAAAGGGGGTTAGTGGACCTCGAAAAAATGACAAGTAAAGAAGCTACCGCCTCTTTGCAAAAAATATTGAAGGCTTTGGAAATAACAGTGAAAGGTGTTCATAGAGTTGAGGGATTATTCGAGGTAAGCAAAACCTTGAGAGGCGAAGCAATTATTACTGAAAAGGAAGGAGTTGTCGTAGCTATAAAAGAAAAGAAAAAGGGCTTGCCTTTGGTAGTGATCCACTCACGGGAAAAAGTTAGCGAGGAACTGGAAGGGGAAATTTTGGGGGAGGATGTGAGAGAACCTGGTAACGGAATAGTTATTCTTGAGGCTGGCAAGAAATTGAAGAAGGAAGACATAGAGTTCTTGTTAAGTAACTATCCCGAGATATCTGAGGTTGTTACTGAGAAAGAATATCTTATTCCCTATAGGGGGGAAAGGTTGGTGGAGGAGGGAGCGAAGGTGAAGGCTGGGCAAAGACTAACTAAGGGCCCGGTTGATTTGAATATCGTGTTGAAATACCAGGGCATTCAAGGAATATATGATTATATGCTTTCTGAGCTCCAGTCCATTTACAAACCCCAAGGTGTAGATATAAACGATAAACATTTCGAGATCATCATCCGCCAGATGCTTAGGAGAGTCAAGGTAATAGACCCAGGGGATACAGATTTCCTCCCCGGTGAGGTGGTAAATGTAGCAGTCTTTACCAGAGAGAACAAGAGGGTAGCTCTACAAGGTGGAAAGATGGCAAGGGGAGAAAGGATTCTTTCCGGAATAACCGAAGCTGCTTTGTCCAGTGATTCCTTCCTCGCTGCCGCTTCATTCCAAGAAACTCCTCAAGTATTGGCGAAGGCAGCGATAGAAGGAAAGGAAGACCCACTTATTGGTTTAAAGGAAAATGTAATAATAGGGAAGCTAATCCCTGCAGGCACCGGCTTCCCCAAATATCTGGGTTTAACACCGGTACCTAGGGGGAAGATTTGACGAATGAAGGGATTGTTGGTATTATTATATTATTGCTGTTTTGGACAAATCCTGTATAATTTAAAAACAGGGCATTGCCCCTCTTCCTTGAGGGGCAATGCTTTGTGGAGGTAGAAAGATTAAATGGCAACCATAAATCAGTTAGTAAAAAAAGGCAGAAAGAAGAAAGAGAGAAAGAGCAAAGTTCCTGCTCTTGCGGGCGCACCGCAGAGGAGAGGTGTTTGTGTCATTGTCCGGACTGCAAGGCCCAAAAAACCGAACTCCGCCCTGCGTAAGGTAGCCAAAGTGCGCCTCACCAGCGGAGCAGAGGTTACCGCCTACATACCAGGCATAGGGCACAACCTTCAAGAACATTCCATCGTCCTAGTGAGAGGAGGACGTGTGAAGGACTTACCAGGTGTAAGATACCACATCGTAAGAGGAGCACTTGACGCAGCAGGGGTAGATAATAGGAAAAGGGCAAGGTCTAAATACGGTGTTAAGCGACCCAAAGGAGGGTAAATATGCCCCGCAAAGGTAGCGTCCCACCTCGTGAAATATCACCTGACTTAATATACGGTAGCGAACTCCTGCAGAGGATTATTAACCGAGTTATGAAAAAGGGGAAGAAGTCGGTTGCGGAGAGGATAGTGTATAAGACACTTGATATAGTACGAGAGAAAACGGGAAAGGACCCCTTAGAAGTATTAGAGAAAGCTATAGAAAACTTGAAGCCAGAAGTAGAAGTTCGCCCCCGTCGTGTTGGTGGTGCTACCTATCAAGTGCCCGTTCCCGTAAGAGAGGCGAGGAGATTATCTCTCGCTATAAGGTGGCTGGTAACCTACGCCAAAGGGCCAGAGGGTAAGTTGGAGCCCGGTTATAGACGTCCAGAGAAGAAAATGGAAGAGAGATTAGCAGGTGAAATAATAGATGCTTTTAACGGAACAGGGGGAGCCTTTAGACGGAAGGAAGAAATGCACAGAATGGCTGAGGCAAACCGGGCATTCGCTCACTACAGATGGTAATGTAGTGAAAAAGGTGAAATAAAGTGCGGCAATATCCCCTAAGTAAAATTCGCAATATAGGAATTGCTGCCCATATAGACGCGGGTAAAACCACCACCACTGAGCGAATATTGTTCCATACAGGTAAAATCCACCGAATGGGAGAGGTGGACGAAGGAACAGCTGTTATGGATTGGATGGTGCAAGAGAAGGAGAGAGGAATAACTATTACTTCTGCTGCTACTTCCTGCTTCTGGGGAGAGACAAACATAAACATAATAGATACCCCTGGGCATATTGACTTCACGGTCGAAGTAGAAAGAAGCTTGAGAGTTTTGGATGGTGTAGTGGTGATCTTCTGCGGTGTTGGTGGTGTTCAGCCCCAGTCGGAAACCGTTTGGCGCCAGGCGAATAAATACAAGGTTCCAAGGATTGCCTTTGTTAACAAAATGGATAGAATCGGCTCAGATTTCTTCGGGGTAACTAAGAGGATGAGGGAGCGCCTCGGTGCTAATGCTGTGCCTATCCAGATACCCATTGGGGAGGGAGCCTCTTTCAAAGGTGTCGTGGACCTCGTGAGAATGGAAGCCCTCGTCTATTCCGAGGAAGGACAAGAAACCGCTATCCCTCTAAATGAACTATCTCCTTCTCTCTTTGAATCAGCGTCCTTACATAGAACCCTTATGTTGGAAAGAGTAGCAGAAGTAGATGATGAATTTCTGGAGAAGTATTTAAACGATACTTTCATGATCCAAGATATCAAGGCAGCGATAAGAAGGGCGACTATTTCTTATAAAATTGTGCCGGTCCTTTGTGGCTCTGCCCTCAAAAACAAGGGCATTCAACAGCTTCTCAATGCCATAGTCGACTACCTCCCTTCCCCATTGGATATTCCCCCTGTAGAGGGCGTAAATCCCCTAACGGGAGAGAAGGAGATAAGAATAGCAAGCGAGGAAGAGGATTTTTGTGCCCTTGCTTTTAAGATAATGGCTGACCCTCATGTGGGGAAACTTACCTTCATCCGTATTTATTCCGGGCACCTGCAAAAAGGCGACATTGTCTATAATCCAGGAAAAGGCAAACGGGAAAAGATAATAGGGATATTGAGAATGCACGCTAATTATAGAGAGAACATAGAAGAAGCCTATGCTGGCGATATCGTAGCAGTTGTGGGGGTACCATCAACCGTCACGGGCGATACCTTATGTAACGAGGAAAGACCGATAATGTTGGAGGCTCCCCACTTCCCCCAGCCGGTTATCTCCGCCGCTATAGAACCGAAAACTAAAGCGGAGGAAGAAAAACTACAATTCGCCCTTCAGAAAATGGCAACAGAAGACCCCTCTTTTAAGGTCAATACTGATCCTGAAACAGGACAAACCATTATATCGGGAATGGGGGAGCTGCATTTGGACATAGTAGTAGATAGGCTATTAAGAGAATTCGGTATCCATACGCGAGTGGGCAAACCTCAGGTAGCCTACCGGGAAACTATTACAGAAAAAGTAAGACAGGAAGGAACCTATATCCGCCAAAGTGGCGGCAGAGGACAATATGGGCACGTAATCTTAGATATAGAACCTTTACCCCGAGGTGCAGGTTTCCTTTTTGAGGATAAAACAACCCAAGGGGTCATTCCAAAGGAATTCATACCTGCGGTGAAAGCGGGAGTGGAGGAAGCAATGGAATACGGTGTATTAGCGGGTTTTCCTCTGGTGGATGTAAAAGTAACGCTTGTAGGTGGCTCCTACCACGAGGTAGATTCTTCCGAAATAGCTTTTAAGCTTGCAGCCTCCCAAGCCTTTAGGGAAGCAATGGTTAAAGCGAATCCCAAGATACTCGAACCTATAATGGAGGTAGAAATAGTCACCCCTTCTTCTTACCTTGGTGATGTTCTAAACGATATAGTAGCAAGGAGAGGCAAAATGGAATCTATGGAACTCTCTCCAGGGGACACCGTAACCATCCGAGCTTATATACCCTTAGCAGAAATGTTTGGCTATGCTACAGTCCTGCGTTCCCTCACGCAGGGAAGAGGTGTATACACCATGCAACCCTCCTACTATAGCGAATTACCCGATAACATAGCTAAGGAACTAATATTTTCTCTAAAAGGAATGAACGCCTTTTGCGAAGTTTCTCCATCTCCAAAAGGGAGGAGGTCAAGTAATGGCAAAAGCCAAATTTGAAAGAACGAAGCCCCATGTAAATGTGGGGACTATCGGTCATGTGGACCACGGAAAGACCACCCTTACCTCCGCTATGACCCTCGTTCTCTCTAAGGAGGGGCTGGCCAAATTCCTACGCTAT
>CALITO010000019.1 GCA_938041455.1 uncultured bacterium
AGAACGTTCAACTTCCACCTTGAAGGGATGACGAAGTTTGTAGAAATATAGCATTTAGAAATTTTTAGAAGGAGATTCTCAAGTTAAACGGCTAATAAAAGATGGTTTCTTTTCACTTTTTGTAAAGCTATTTATTCCAAAAGAAAGGGAGGAAACCGCTGAAGAGGAGAATGTTGTTTTCCTTTTCCCTTTATTCAACAAAACCCAGAAAACGCCTTTTATGAGAATATTCGCCCTAAATTTTCAGGTCGCTTGAAAACATATTGTGGCACCATCCTAATTTATAACCCAAAATTACTTCCACAGGTGGACAAAGACGAGAAGGTTGTTAAAATAAGAATGTTTGTGAAGCGATAGTGCTCTAAGCATTCAAAATTCATTGGAAGGAGGTCTCAAGTTCAGGATGCAAAAGGTGTATCTGTATCGTTGTCAGAATTGCAGGGAGCGGATTTATTCCCGTGAACCTTTGTCGGAAGAGGCGAAGTGCCCTGTTTGTGGTGGGGATTTGAAACCCGAGGAGAAAAGGTGAAGTTTTAGGGAGGGACGCCCAGGGCGTCCCTCCCTAAAAGTTAAATTTCAAAACATTGAGCGGATAGATAAAATCTCTCCATATCCTCCCTCCTTCCCATCCCCGCTCCTACTACTATCACATTAGCTGCCCCACAGGCGTTAGCAAGCTTTAAACATTCTTGAAGCGGGCGCTTGTCGAGCAACCCGCAGAGAAAACCCGCCAAAAAGGAATCCCCTGAGCCCACCGCGGAGACGAAGGGAACCTTTATTCCCGGCGTATACAAGAACCGTTCCTTATCAAACATAATTGCGCCTTCCTTGCCCAGGGTGACAACCACTATTTCCACTTTCTCCGATATCGCCCGCATCGCTTCCTTAATATCTTTGGTATCATCTAAATTACCTTTCACTACCTCCCCCAATTCCCTTAGGTTGGGCTTCACTATGAATGGGTGTGCCTCCAATCCCTCTCTCAAAAGTTCTCCGCTGGTGTCCAGGACAGCCGGCACATCCATATCCTTTGCTATCTTTGTAAGACGAGCAAAGATGTCTGGAGGAGTTCCAGGAGGTGCACTCCCACAAAAAACGAGGAAACTCGCCCCGGGCAAAAGCTTCCTCACTTTGCTCTCCAAGCGCCTCGCATCCTCCTCGCTTACCACCGGTCCCCACTCATTCACTTCTGTTTGGGTTTTATTTACAAGGTCCACTATCGCTATACAAAGGCGGGATTCTCCCTTCACCTTTACAAAATCAAAGGGGATCCCTTCCTTTGCAAGATGATTTTCTATAAATCTACCGTTGTGTCCACCAACGAATCCACTTGCAAAGCTCGGCTTGCCCAAGGTCTTACAAACTCTCGCCACATTTATCCCCTTCCCACCAGCCACAGATTTCATTTCCTGTGGTCTATGGACTCTGTCAAGAGTGAAATGGTTCACCACATAGGTCTTATCTATGGCAGCGTTGAGGGTGATGGTGAGGACATATTTATCCATAATTGCCTCTTTTTAAGAAAATTTTAATAAATTTTTCCATTTTCACAAAGTGTTAAGAACCAATTTACTTTTGGAAAATTTTTGCTAAACTCCATATGGGAGGTGTTCGCGATATGCTATGCAGGGGCCTTACACTTATCGTGCCTCTATTGATGATGCTTTCCCTTGCCCTGGGAGAGGAAAATCCCGTGACGAATGGTGGGTTTGAGGAACTGGATAGCCAGGGTTTCCCCCTCCATTGGGCAGCAGTGGGCGGACCACCCACTAGCGAAATCGGCGTCTCCACAGATGCCCATACGGGTGAATATTCCCTTCGCCTTCAACGAGTGAAGGAAGTCCCTTCTGAGGAAACAGGGTTGAACCGTGTATTTGAACCCTTCAGCGGAAAGCAGGGCACTATGCTCTCCGAGCTCAAGGGAGCTATCTCCTTTTGGTATAAAGCAGTTTCAGGTGATAAGGATACAAAGTTAACCTTTTTCGTTATCCCGATGTCCTCCAAACCCCTTGAGGACACAGGGCTTCCCCGTCAAGCCTATGTGGTTCCCCAAAGCCATATAGGTGATGGTAAGTGGCATAGGGGGGTTGTAACATATAATTTTTCTAACAAACCAGAGGTCAAGTGGGTTATGCTCGCTCCGCGTATCATCGGGGGAAAGGGCGATTGGCTCATAGATGATGTTGAGTATTTGGAGAAGGCGGGAGCAGTGCCCGTTATCAAAAAGTTGTATTTGGAAGAAACGAAAGGAAGTGAAGGGGAAGAATGCCTTCTTAAAGCCGAGCTCCAAAACATGGGGGACGAAGTGGGCGATTTGACAGTTACTCTATCACTTCCCCCTTATCTACATACCCCGGATCCCCTCACTAAAGAACTAAAATCTGTGGGCATCAAGGAATTCCCCAGGGAGGTTACCTGGAAGGTCCAGGGAGTGAGGGACAAGGAGGATAGCATAAAGATATTTGCAAAATCTCAAATAGGTTGGGAAGCGGAATCGGAACTTAAGTTCGCTCCCTCCCTTTATGCGGAGCTCAAATTGAGACAGTTCATCCTCGCCCCGGGTCAGAACAGTGCTGTGTCCCTTACGATAACGAACAAGGGCACAGCCTTTGCTAAGGATATATCTACCCGCATAGCTCTTCCAGATACTCTCCAGTTGCTTGATACATCGGAGAAAAAATTGGATTCTTTAGCCCCTCAAAGCACATATGTTCTTTCTTGGCAAATAAAAGCATTGAAAGAAAGCAAAAGGGAAGAGGTAAAATTGGAATTATTAACTACTGAAGGTAAGCAGGTTTTCTCAGGAGATGTTCTCATCGGTGCTCCTTTC
>CALITO010000020.1 GCA_938041455.1 uncultured bacterium
GGTATTTGATATGCTTCCCCTGGGCTTGTTGTATGATATGCCCCTTCTATCTCTAAACACTGCCCATTACAAATTGGGTTTGCTCGGCGCAAGGACGCTCCTGCAGGTTATGGAAGATACACCCCAGACAAGGGTAGAAAAACGTATTCACCTTAGAAAGATACTACGATTGAAAGATACAAGCAGGGGAGGTGATGTAATTTGAGAGGGTTGAGAAAGAGTGTAGAATGTCCGTCCTCTGTTCTACACTCTGGGGCTTCCATTGATTAGAGGACGAAAACTTTTAAAAATTCATGCAAGGAGGTCGAAGATAAGGATGTTAAGGAGAGAGAAGAAGGGTTTCACTTTAATCGAGTTACTTGTGGTGATAGCAATAATTGCTATTTTGGCAGCTATCCTGTTCCCCGTTTTCTCGAGGGCTCGGGAAAACGCGAGGAAAACGGCGTGCCTATCCAACCTTAAACAGATAGGCAATGCCCTTATGATGTATGTGCAAGACTGGGATGAAAAGTATCCACCAGCTTTCCTTTGGGACCCCAACTACGCCTCCACAGGCACATTCATCTCCTGGTTCCCCGCTTTATATCCCTATGTTAAGAACCAGAAGGTTTTTGAATGCCCCAGCACGAACGGTGAGAAGTACGGAGAAACCTTTGGATTCTGGTGGTGGATACCTCCCGAATGGCGTGGCACAATCAGACACAGTTATGGAATGAATTGTTATGTAGGTTCTGATGGTCCTACCTCTTGGTGCTCCATTTGGAAAGGCGGACGCTCTATGGCTGGGATTCCCCATCCAGCCGATATAGTGGCGGTAGCGGAATGTGCACACCTCTTTGTTCATAACTATTGGGGTTGCACCCCCGCTCCTGAATGCGGGAGGTTTCAAGTAGGCTACGCTCAGATCTGTGGAGCTTGGTGTTGGCCACCCAACAGAGATGAACGCTACACCCGCCATATGGGGGGCTCCGTTATTTGCTTCGCCGATGGACATGCCAAATGGGTTCAAGCCGATTACCACAGAGGCTTGCCGCGCGGCGTCATAATAGACCCCGATTTGGAGCATCTGGAGCGTCCCTCACCTTAAACTAAGATCGAATAGCGCGGTTTAAAATCAAATATATAGGAGAAGCGAGGCGAGTTGATGCGAGGAACTCGATAACCCTTGTTTTGCTTGCCTTCGTCGTTGTTCGTATAGGAGTTTCCTCCGCCCCGCCTGCCCTTGAACTGAGGGGAAGGGTTATGATGTTCCCTTTCTGGCTGGGAACAACTATGTATGGAAATATGTGGAAGGGATTCGCCCAAAACGAAAAGCGCACAGATTGGTGGTGGTTCGATAAGAACTATTGGACTAACCTCTTCTCCGATATGGAAAGATACCACCTCAACGCCGTCCTTCTCCTCCACCCTCATCCTTACCCTGCCCTCCTCGACCTCCCACAATACCCCGAGGCTCGCTACTTCCCTCCCGATTTGCTCTCAAAAAATCAGGAGATGTTCGGATGGATCGTTGAGGAAGCTAAACGCCACGGGATAAAGGTCTATTTCCTTACTTGGAACATCTGTCTTCCCCCTAATTTTGCCTTCACTCATAATCTCCCCGAGTTCGGTGCCGATACATCCCTATCTCGTTCTTATACAAGAGAGGCTGTAGCTAAGTTATTTCGCTTATACCCGGACCTCGGCCTGGTCACTATGGCAGGGGAGACACCTCCAGGCTGTATAGATTTCGTTGAGGATGCAATCGTTGGGGGTATAAAGGACAGCGGGGTCAACCCTTCCTTTATCTTCTGGACATGGTGCAGTTATCCCTGGGAGGCGCAACGCATTCTCAAAGCCTATCCTAACACCCAGCTTATGCACTACCTCCAATACGAACAGTTCTTCCTTCCCAAAGCGGACCCTCGCATAAAGAAATTCAGCGAAGAATGCGGAAATGTGCCCATGATCGCTTTGGGTGGTCCTAAATCAGCACACGGTTATCTTTTCTGGGGTGACCCCGAATGGGCACATGCAACGATTAAAAGTTTGAAGGAGCAGAACGGCGTGGGCTTGTTTATCGAAACCTATATTGCTGACCCTTGGCTGGCTCAGGAAACTTTCTCCCGTTATGCATACGATATTGGAGATGAGTATAATGAGGAAGAATGGGTGAGGAAAGTGGAGGAGCGTTATAAATGTAGTGGACTGGGAAAGAACCTTCTATCTGCTATGAAAAATGCTAGTAGGATAATTCCCCGCTTTCTCCTCCTCGTCCATAGTCAGACGGACCACTATATGCCCCAGTTTGGCTTGCCCCTCGTCTTCTATCTGGAAATGCCCACCATCAACACATATATATTTGAAAATGTTCAAGCCACTGATGAAAGGGGATACTTGAAACCCAATCTCGGATTGTGCTACCCCAATCCTGATTGGGGAGTGAGAGTGGTCTCGGTATGGGACTATGCTAAGGGGAATGTGATAGAAGGGGCAATCACTCCCCCTCAGATAGCGAATGGTTTAGAGGACCATTCTATTGCATGCTTAAGGGAAACAGGGGAGGTGCGGAAGAAGATAAAAAATAAGGGAGCTCTCGCCCAGCTTTTAGACAGGTTGGAGCTGAACGCATATTTGGGATTGCATTTCGCGAATAAGATACGCGCAGCAGTGGACTGGGCTAAATTTAAACTGGGAGAAGATACCGCTTCGTCTTGTTTAGCACATCTGCGCGAATCGGTTAAAGCTTGGGAGAAAGTAGTGGATATAGCCAATCGGTTATATCCCAACGACCTCTCCTTTTGGCGATGTGAAATAGCCTCACCGCCTCCCTGGAGACAGAACCAGATTTGGCATTCCTATGTCCCCCTACAGGGGCATTGGCGAGACCACCTTGAACCCTTCCGTAGGGAAGTGACTATAGTAGAGAGGGAAACAAAAAAGGGGCGAGAGGAGGCAAGGCTTCCCTTGTGGGAGGAAATCTTAGCGGAGTCTGTGGAGAATTTGGAATTGATCTTCTCCGATAATTTTGAGGAGGAAAACGGCAATTGGGTGTGGGGGGAATGCGCTTCTTTAACGCATAAAAAGGAGGAGGTTATAGAAGGTAAAGGTTCGGCGCTTTTCGATTCTCGGACGCTGGAAGGCGAGTGGCATCTGGCACTGCAGAATCTTCAGAAAGCCTTCAAGCTTGAGCGGGGGAGAAAATATCAACTCGAGTTTGACTATAAGATAGTGGAAGAGGGCTTAGATTATCCCGATAATCCCTTCGCAGTTGCAGGACGCACTCCTACAGGGGGCGTTGCTTATGATATCGGAACAGCAAGGTTTTGGGATGGGGTTAAAGGAACGAGGGGACACAGGATAGTAATTCTTGAGCCCAAGGGATATGACGACTACTACATCTTCTTCAGCCTTCATGGGAGGGGAGCATTGGTGATAGATAATTTGCGATTGTATCGTGTTAATTAGACGAGTAAAATTGGAAGAGGAGGTAGAGAATTATGAAGTTAGAGGAGATGAAACCCTGTGAGATAGAGAAAGTGCTTAGGGAAGCTCCCATAGTGTATATTCCCTGGGGGTCTTTAGAGTGGCACGGGGAGCAAAACCCCATAGGTTTAGATACTTTAAAGGTATATCATCTCTGTCTTAGGGCGGTGAGGAAAACAGGCGGGGTGGTTTTCCCTCCCCTATATTGTGGTTATGAGACGATGAAACCCTATCTCGGCTTTAAAAGGACGCTCGAGGTATCCAAGGAAACCATTCAGAGCTTGGCGAGGGAATATCTGGAACAATTATACGATGAGGGATTTCGCATCTTCGTCATCCTTATGGGGCACTACGGAGCGAGGCATGTAGAGGCGCTTAAGGAGGTTGCTAACGAGTTTTTGAAAAAACATCCCGATGCAAAGGGTATCTTCGCTCCAGACCCCGCTTTCCTTTCTGAGAAGGGCATTAGAGGTGGGCATGCTGACTATTACGAGACCTCGCTTATGATGTTCTTCCGCCCAGAGCTTGTTGATCTGAGCCTCTTACCCACTGGCAGAGATTTAACAATTGAAAAAGACGGTATCGGCGGAGATGATCCGAGGAAGGCCACCATTGAAGAAGGGGAAAGAATCGCTAACTTGTTGGTTGAGGAGTTGGCTCGCCAGGTGAAGGAGTTGAAAAAGGAATTAGAAAATCTAGAGAGGGGATAAAATTGGGATGAGAAGGTTTTCCCCTTGGTTTTTATTGACAATATTTGTATTCTTTCCAATCTCTTTTGGGAGGGGAGAGGTTTTGATAAGAAAGAAGACACTTGACCCTTCTGCCTTTCTTCAAAGGAATATACTCACAAATCCCGATTTGGAAAGAGGCGATGCCACTATAATCGGTTGGCAGGGCTGGAAGGGAGGTTATACGCCGGATGAAAGCACATCCCGCAGTGGGGAAAGGTCCGCGAAGTGCCAATCCGATGACCCTCAAAAGGAACAAGGAATATTCCAAACTGTCATCCTGAACCAAGATAAACCCGTCCCAATCCTTGCCCAATGTTGGAGCAAGGCGGAGAATGTGAGCGGGACACCCGACAACGGCTATTCTCTTTACATAGATATAGAGTATAGGGATGGCACCCACCTCTGGGGTAGAACTGCCACCTTCTCTTGTGGGACTCACGATTGGGAAAGGGCTACTCTCTGGATATTTCCCGAGAAGCCGATAAAACAACTTACCATATACGGGCTCTTCCGCTGGCACACTGGAACCGTATGGTTTGATGACTTCTTCCTCGCTCAACTTAAAGATGTTCAACTATTTGATGGTATACCCGTCGAGAGTATACCCGTAAAACCCTCTATGCCAAATCAGACGATCTCCCTCAAAACCCCTGATGGCTTCTCCTTGCTTTTTGATAAGTCAACTGGAGAGATAATCGGTGAAGCGAATAGGCGGGGCGGTTTCTATCTACGAGATGTGGCGCGCAATTCTTATTTCCGTCAACCCCTGGGGGAAATTAAGAAAAGAGGCAACAGGCTTCTTTGGGAAGCAGTGGATAGAGAACTCGGCTTGAAAATATCGGCGTGGTATTCCGTTCATCAAATAGAAAGCGGTATATCCAAGGGTAAGGGTTATATCAAAGTTGATGGAGTTGTGGAAGACCTCCTTAAGCAGGATAGGGCAGTGAGCGTTTATTTTGTCCTTCCCCTGAATGCGGAAGGATGGCTCTGGTCCCAGGATATGCGTAGCGAGGAGGTCGTCCAGCCCGGAAGAACTTATATAAGGGGGATAAACGTTGATGTGGGTGCTAACGGGCTTATGTCCTGGTATCCCCTGGCTTGTTTAAGTGGAAAGGAGAGAGGGCAAGTTCTCGCCATTCCTTTGGATGAGCCACGCCTTTACAGAATTGCTTACGACTCAACTGAGAAGGAGTTCTATATCGTCTTTGATTTCGCTCTCGTTCCCGATACGGAGAAGTTCCCCTCAAGGGCTGACTTCCACTTCATCGTATATCAAAGCGACCCTAATTGGCGAATGCGTTCCGCCCTCCAAACCTACTACGATATCTTCCCAGAATTCTTCCTTAAAAGAGTTAAAAAGGAAGGTATATGGATGCCTTTTGCGGATATAGCCACTGTCCCAGCGTTTGAAGATTTTTACTTCGCCTTTCAGGAAGGGGCACCTAATCCCGCTTTCGATGATGAACACGGCATATACAGTTTCGTCTATGTTGAACCTGCGAGCCACTGGCTACCTATGCCTCCCGAGGCTCCCCGAACCTACGAGGGAGCAATAGCTGTATTGCAAGATGATTTACAGGGCAAGAGGGGGGAAGCTGCCAAAGATATGGCTATAGCAACCCTTACAAGTGGAATCAAGGACCCCGGTGGCAAATTCTTTTGCCACATAACCAAAGCTCCCTGGTGCGACGGAGCAGTATTCCTCCTCAATCCCGACCCCGATGTGCCCACTACTTCAGAACTTCCCCTTAATAAAGCCAAGGTTATGTTGAGGACTGTTAAATCCGCTCTCTCTCGCCATCCTTTTCAGATGGAAGGGTGGAGCAATTATGGGGAAGGTTATGGCATAGACGAGGAAATAAAGCGTTCAGGGGAGCGTTCTATCCGCTGTGAAACGGATATACCGGGAGAATTTGGTGCCTCTCAAACCATAGTTTTAAACCAGGAGGAAGCGAAACCCTTGGTAGTTAGAGCCTGGAGCAAAGCTGAAGGTGTCACAGGTGGGGAAGATATAAATTACTCTATATATGTTGACCTCTATTACACTGATGGCACTCCAAGGTGGGCTATAACTGCTCCTTTCAGCGTAGGTAGCCATGACTGGGAGGAAAGAGAACTACTTATCACGCCAGAGAAGCCCATCGCAACCATAACTGTCCATCTTCTATTTAGAAGAACTCATAGTGGTAAGGTCTGGTTCGATGATGTATCCCTTACAGAACTTGGCTCCAGCAACAACCTCCTCAAAAACCCAGGCTTTGAAGGAAAGGTAAACAGGGGGGAAATAGACGGCACTTATCTTGATTCCTACGAGATGGGAGCAATGGAACTGAATTATCGCAGGGATCATTTCCCTTGTGCTGATATTCCCCTTGTTTTCAATCGTATGACCTATCAACCCTGTCGGCTGTTCATTTTCCAGACATATGAATTCCAAAGAGAAATAGCGAAGAGGATGCACGAACAAGGTAAGCTTCTCTTCGCAAATGCGGTCCTTTGGAACTTCGCCTTTCCTGCCCATCTCTTGGATGTGTTGGGCACAGAGGTAAATTGGCTTCCTGGCGGCGAGTTCAGACCTGACGGCGATGCGATTATGAACTATAGAAGAGCCCTTTGTTATAGAAAACCCTACTGCCTGCTTATGAACACTAATTACGAGAAATTCAATCGTCAACTTGTGGAGAAATATTTCAAACGATGCCTCTTTTACGCCATCTTTCCTGGCTTCTTCGATGAAGAAGCTGCCTCTAAAGACCCCTATTGGACATCGCCCAAGAGATGGTATGAAAGGGACCGAGATTTGTTCAAGAAATATCTGCCCCTTATAATCTCTATTGCCCAAGCGGGTTGGGAACCCATCACCTATGCTGTCGCGGATAAAGAAAAAATCTACCTCGAACGCTATGGAAGAGCGGAAGAGAAAAACCTTCACTTCACGATTTTCAACGATAGCGGTGAGAAAGAAGGCTTCCGCTTGACGATAGATTTGATCGCTCTGGGAATAAAGGGAAAGGTGCAGGTGAGGGAACTCCTCACCCAAAAGGAGATTCCCATATTTTACGAAAAAGGCAAAGCTGTGATGGATGGTGAAATTGAACCGGAAGATGTTTGGTTGTTGAAGGTGGAGCCTATAAACTGAAAGGAGTGATAACAAATGTCAGACAAGTGGCAAAATACCCTATTCCTTTGTCTTTCGACACTGCTTACCAACTTAACCCTATCTCAAGGCTTTCCCCCGGTTTTCGTTTCTTATCTCCCCCACCATCTTTTCCCCACTGACGATAAGCAAATCTCCCTGCCAATCGCCCTTCACAACACTACCTCAAATACACAGAATGTTTCCTTGTCTTATTATTTCCCTAACGCTCCTTCAAAAGCAACCCAGCAATCCCTTTCCCTTCCCCCCTATTCAGTGGAAATCCCCCTCCTCCACATTGAACTACCTTCTCCTGTGCCTGAGAAGGTCCTCCTCGAGATTTCCAGTGGAGGACAAACATCCCGCTACGAGGTCCAAATCCTCAGGGGAATAGACCTCTCCAAATTAAAGTGGAAGGCTAAACACGATAGGGAAAGGCGGGGAGATAAGGAAGGTTATCAACTACCGGCTTTAGATGATTCAGCTTGGGAAGAGAGGATAATGCCCTCGCTCTGGAACGACCTGGGCTACACTTGGTGTAGGGTGAGGTTCACCATTCCTGAGAATTGGAAAGGCTCAGACCTCTATCTCGTGATCGGGGCAATAGATGACAACGATATAACCTATTTCAACGGGGAGAAGATAGGGGAGACCAATGGATGGGACCAACTACGAAACTACCGAATCCCCGCCCAGCTCATTAAGTGGGGAGAGGAAAACATTTTAGCGATAAGAGTGGATAATGTTAATGCTGGAGGGGGAATATATAAACTGCCAATTATAATAAGCAAGAGCCCATTCATTCCGGCCAGCCCCTGGCGAGTTCTCGCGGGAGAGGAAAAGATTCAGGAGAAGCCGCGAGAAATCGGCAAACCGCTACCCATTCGCTCTATAAGGGTGGTTGATGGTGTTCTTCTGTATGAGGATGGCAAGGAAGTAGCCCTTTGGGGAACTAACATATATCCGAATTCTTGGATGGAATACGATAATATCAAAAAATTGGGTTTAGACCACAAGAAAGTAACTGATGAGGATTTCCAACACTTAAAGAAAATGGGTGTGGATGTGATAAGGATGCACATATTTGAGAAGGAAATAGCGGATGAGGGAGGCAACCTTGTGGAAAACGATCACCTGGATATCCTCGATTATGTGGTCTATAAATGTGAAAAGGAGGGCATCTATCTATTCATTACCCCCGTCGCCTGGTGGTGGAGCCCAAACAAGATCCCCTGTTTCTCTGATGTTCCTAAGGAGAATATGATGGTGGATAAAGAGGTAGTGGAGAAGACGAAGCGGTATATTAAGCAGTTGCTGACTCGCAGGAATCCTTATACAGGGAAGAGATATATAGAACATAAGTGCTTTTTCGCTATAGAGATAATGAACGAGCCCCAATATTTCACCTACGATGATATAAGGGCGAAGCAGAAGGCAGGGGCGGAATATCAATGGGGAGTTTGGGAGAAGTGGTGCGAGGAACGAGGCATAAGCCCACAAGAGGGGGATTACTTCCCCCTTTTCCGCTACGAGTATTTTGCCAACTGGTTAGGTGAATGCTACAGGGCTATAAGGGAGACGGGAGCTATGCAGGTTATCTCCGCTCCACTTTTTGGGGCGGACCGTCAAGATGACTTAATACAAGCCATTTACCTCTCTCCCTGTGAGGCGATAACCTATGGTGCTTATCCCGGCGGATGGGAAAGGATGAACGATTCCCGTGATATATTAGAGGAGGTTGACATCATTTATGGGTGGTTCAGGTTTTCTCTTTCCGATATTCGTCTCGCCCATAAGGCGAGGCTCGTATATGAATTTGATGCTCCTGCCTTGTTAAGAGGTGCCTATGTTTATCCGCTAATAGCTTGTGCGTGGCGCAGCCTGGGAACGCAAGTCGCTTGTCAATTCCAATACGATAGCGTCGCTACAGCGGAGTTTAACTCCGATTGGTGGAATCACTACTTGAACTATCTATATACCCCTTCAAAGGCGGTCAGCTATATCATAGGAGGCGAGGTATTCCGTTCCATTCCCCGCTTCTATCCTTATCCCCATCCTTCCTCACCAATGAGGGAGAGGGTATTTGACCGCTTCGCTGTTTCTTTTCCCTTTAATATCTCCCTTATGTGGAAGAATGGTATATGGATGAACTCCAATGAGGTGCGATGGAATCCCTTCGAAGTCTTGGGTATACCGAGGCTTATAACAGGGGTGGGGAAATCTCCTTTTGTGGAATACGAAGGGACAGGGATATACAGGATAAAGGTGGGAGACAAGTATTTGGAGATAGAGGTCAACCCCGATGCGGAGATAAACCCCGAGGCCGACCCGATGAACACCGCCCTGGGGAAGACGCTAACTAAGCTGTATGAAAGGGAGAGGGAAATGGTCATAAGGTTGGGAGGGAAGGAGTATAGATTGAAGGTCAAGCCGGGGAACTATCGGATTAAGAAATAGAAAGGTAAGGCCCTCACATCCCGTAGGGGGTGCTTATTTCTCCCTAATCCTAAGGTGTCTCCCTGCTTACCAATTCCCGAACTTCTTTCTCCTTTTCCAAGAGGAGAGCTCTTGCTTCCTCCTTCGTTTGCCCTTCAGCCCATATATGGAAGTAAGGTTCGGATATATCTGGAAGGATGAGCACCCAACTTTTCGGACTTGAACTCACTACTATCCCGTAATCTGAAGAACTCCCCTTTGATTGGCGTAGGAGCCTCATCACCTTTGCCTTCTCCTCCCATGGGCAGGGGACAGAGGTATAGTAGAGGTGGAAGGGCGGGAGCTCCCGCAGTAAATCGCTGATGCTCTCGCCAATCTGAGCAAGGCACTGAAGCATCACACCGAGGGCGAAGATGGAATCAAAAGCGGGTTGGAACTTGGGAAAAATCAACCCACCCGAGTCATTGCCACCGAGAAGGGCGGATTGGGACACCTCCAATAGATAGCGAGGTAAGGGACGAGTTCTTATCACCCTTCCCCCATAATGAGATGCGAGTTCGTCCAGGGCGGAAGGAGCCGAGAGATAAGAAGCGATATCTCCCCGGTATCCCGTTTTATAAAGGAGTAGAGCGAAGAAGAGGAGCAATTTGTAGCCATCTATTATCTCCCCGTTAGGAGCAACGAGGGAAAGGGTCTCCCCTCCACTATGCTCAAAAAATACCCCTAAATCTGCTCCCAAAGCCATCACTACATTCCTCAGCTCCCTCAGCATCTCGTCCCTTACTTCAGGCGCTCGAGGAGCCCTTTGGGGGTCAACAAAGGGGTTCAAAGCGATGACATCCAAGCCTATCCTACCAAGAATAGCAGGGAGGACAAGGGAAGTCCTACCAAACGCGTAATCTATTACTAACTTAAAGCCCCGGGACGATATAAGTTTTTCATCAAGGTGGGAGAGAAGGGCCTCCCTATAGACCTCGATCACACGAGTGGAATATTCTATTGACCCTACCTCGTCGTCCCTCACCCTGCGGAAGTCCTCCCTAAAGAAAAAGCTTTCCAACTTGCGTTGGCTGGATGGCGGTAGTTCTATTCCCCTTTCATCAAACAGTTCTATCGTTATGAGTGACCTATGATAGGGCACCATCCTTATGTGGGCTCCTCCCACCATATTCTGGCTCCTTATGGTAAAGCGTGTGATGGGCAATATCATAGCTTGAAGGTTCATAACATTTATCCCTGTGGAAAGGAGCCCCGAGATGAAAGCTCTCTTGATCATTCTCGCAGTTTGGGAGGAATCCCTGCTCACTGCTACCCAACTCCCTTTGGGGAAGAGACTGCCGAAAGCTGCTCCCAGTTTAGTAGCATACTCGGGCGTTATTTCCAAGTTGCTTATGCCCGCTATACCATATCTTCGGAAAAGACTTCCATACCATTTACCACCCCATACAAGGCTCATCGTGACAGTTGAATTCCTCTCCACCACTTTATCAGGCCAAATTTTGACAAAGGGGCGAACCGCTACATCGTTTTCTAATGTGCAGCGGTCACCAACGATAGCTCCCTCCTCTATTTTTACCCTTTCCCCTATTATGCTTTTCTCTCCCACTATACAGCCGAAAAGGTTAGCACCCCTGCCTACGAAAACTTTATTCCAAACAATGCTCCTCTCTATCTTGGCTCCTTCCTGAAGGATGTTCTCCGCCCCAATTACAGTTGGCCCGGTTATTCTCACCCTTCCTTCTATCCTGGTATTCCAGCCAATATAAACGGGTGGAATTAGCTCCGCTTCCCCCAAATCGACATTTTCTCCCACCACTATACCCTCGGTGATCTCTTTCCCTTCCATTCGGAGATTTACCTTTCCATATAGAACGGCGAAATTTGCCTCCATATAAGAGGTGTGGCTGCCTATATCGCACCAGTACCCTTCACTTATGAAACCGTAAAGGGGTTTTTTCTCTCTAAGCAGTTGGGGGAAGAGGTCAAGGGAAAAATCCACGAATCGCCGGTCCCCTATATAAGAAAGGACTTCAGGTTCTATAATATAAATTCCCGTGTTCACGGTATCGGAGAAAGCTTCGTCCCAGGAGGGTTTTTCAAGGAACCTCTTTATAGCTCCCCTCTCATCCACTATGACCACTCCATATTCTAGGGGATTAGAAACTCGTGATAACACAATTGTAACCAGGGCACCTCTATCTTTGTGAAAAGCGATTGCCTTGCTGAGGTCTATATCGGTCAAGGCATCACCACTTAAGATGAGCAAAGTATCGTTCAGATTGAATGTTTCCGCTGCTTTTTTCACGCTTCCCGCTGTGCCCAAAGGGACATCCTCTACTGAATACTTTAGGGAGAAGCCAAATTCCTCACCGTTTCCGAAATAACCCTCGATCTCGTCAGCGAGGTAATGAACGGTTGCCACTGCTTCATTCAATCCGTGCTTCTTGAGTAATTCTATTATGTGCAACATAATGGGCTTTCCCCCTACCGGGACCAAGGGCTTAGGGCGATGAATTGTGAGGGGTCTTAGCCTGGTTCCCTCGCCACCTGCCATAATTATGGCTTTCATAACTTATCACCTCCCCGAGTGCTTGGGGGAAAGGATAATTCGGCGAAGGAGAAAGGGTCTATGTAAGGGAAGGGGCGGTCTCTTTGCTCACAATAGGTCAGATATTGCCAAGCAGGGGGCTCGGGTTCTTCTCCAGCTAATAGTTCCTTCAACATTTGGGAAAGGCGAAGGAAAGAATTGTAATGTTCCGCAACCCGCATCTCACCATAATCTCTCGCTGCCCAGGTGGAAATCAGGAACTGCCAATCCGAAGCTTGAAGCAGGAGAAGCTCCCTCGCCATCTGATTTAGGACTCGTCTCACTCTTTCGCCTTTTCCCATTGCCCGCCTTGCCAACTCCTTCATCTCCATTTCCGCTTGATAGACATAACGCCATGTCCATTCTGTCCACTCGTTAAGCCATATCCAATGAAAGCCTCCCTCTCCCCACGACCCCTCCGGCAGAGAGACCATCATATCCGCTGGATATCTCTCTAAATAATCACCACAAGTTATCATCTCTATCTCCTCGTCCTCTGCTATCCGCTCTATTACCCTCCTCAAAAATTTCGGTCCCTCAAACCACCAGTGTCCAAAAAGCTCCGTATCGTAGGGCGCAACGATTATCCCTTTCTCTCCGGTTTCCCTTTTAAAATTTCCAAGGACTTTCTTTAATAGAGTGAGGAAATGAAGGGAATGTTCCTCTATCCTTTCCTCTGCTTTCTCTGGGATATAAACCTCCTTTGCACCAAGGTCAGCTTTGGGGTCGGTCACCCTCCAAAAGCGCAGCCCGCTTGGGAAGTGCTTTTTGTGAAATTCAAGATAATAGCCATCACCGGGATAGCCAACTTGTCCACTCCAAACCTGCAGTCCGGTTTCGGGGTCTCGCACGAATACTCCGACGGGACGCTTCGGCTCACCCGAGGAGTTCACAAGATAAGGGCGATAGGGATGCCTATGTATCTCCTCGGGACGCTCTACTTTCTCCACCCTTTCCCAAAGCGCTTTCAAAGCCTCAAATCTCTCTAAATAGACGCCTGTTACTTTACCACCTTTCAAAAGATGGGTATCTATGATAAAGTATTGCAACCCTTCCTCGCTGAGGAACTCTTCCACCCCCTTGCGGAGATATTTGTAATCTATCAAGGGAGCTTTCCATTCATAGCGGGAGCGGTAGGCGCATTCGGGTAGCCACATTCCCCTGGGCTGACGGTGGAAGTGATGTCGGTGAGCAGAAACGCCCAGCCTCACCTGGGTCTGCACACTCTCATCAAGGAGAAGAAGGGGTAAATACCCATGGGTAGCAGCGGAAGTCATAATCTCTATCTGTCCTGCCTCTTGCAGATTCCTCAACTCTCCTATTAAATCCCCCCTTAGCTCCTCAAATTTCTCCAATGTCCTTCCGAAGAAGTCCTCCCACATCTTCACTAACTTAGCCATTTCCTCCTCGCCCTGTTTCCTCCATTCCTTCTCCGCTTCGTGGCACAAACTTATCTTATGCTGGAGATAACTCTTTAACTCGTCCGGAAAAGAAGGATCTGCGAGCTGTTCGCAGGTGATAGGCGTTATGCTAAAAGTAACCTTGGGAGGAATTCCCCTCTCCGCAAGTTTTCTAAAGGTATCAAGTAAAGGGATATAAGATTCAACGGTAGCCTCTGATAGCCAATCCATACCGTGAGGCCACCTGCCGTGGGCAAGGACATAAGGTATATGAGTGTGTAGAACGAGGGCAAAATAGCCTAACCGCTCCGCCAAAGGGAAATCGCCTCCTCCTGAATTCTTAAAAATATTTTATCTTTACCTAACCTTGTTTGGTAGCCTTAAATTCAGAATAAACCGGGTTTTTCTGCTTATCTCTCTATGACCTCCCATTTCCCGCACCTGTCCCCCCAGCGGGCAAGGAGCTTTCCATCGCTCTTTATCTCCACTATCTCGCATCTATTTGAGCACCCCCTGCACTCAAAGGAGGAGGATTCAAAATTCATTTCCGCAACTTCGAATCCCCTAAAGCGAGTTTTCCTACCATCCCTCATCTGCTCTGCTGCGAGGAGAGCTGCTCCTATTGCCCCCATAACATTGTGGTAGGGGGGGACCAAAACCTCGCAGCCCAAAGCCCTTTGGAAAGCATATTTAATCCCTATATTCGCTGCTACACCACCTTGGAAGATGACAGGGGGCAGGATTTTCTTCCCTTTAGCAACATTGCTTAGGTAATTCCTCGCCAAAGCTTCGCAAAGTCCAGCGATTATGTCTTCCACCGAGAAACCCATCTGCTGTTTATGTATCATATCGCTCTCGGCGAAGACGGTGCACCTACCTGCTATCCTCACAGGGGTTTTCGCTTTTAAGGCGAGCTCCCCGAATTGTTCTATGGGAATGCCCAGGCGTTCCGCTTGCCTGTCAAGGAAGGAACCCGTTCCCGCTGCGCAGACAGTATTCATAGCGAAATCCACTACCAAGCCATTACGCAGGATAATGATTTTCGAGTCCTGTCCCCCTATCTCAATGATTGTGTTGACACTGGGGTCGAGGCGGAGAGCAGCAACGGCGTGAGCGGTTATCTCGTTGCGAATAGCATCCGCCCCTATCATAACTCCTGCAAGATACCTCGCTGAACCCGTAGTTCCCGCTCCCCTTATTTCTATGCCTTTTGGCAAATCTTCCCTCGCCATCGCCACGCCTTGCTGAATCGCCTTAATAGGTTGTCCCTGAGTGCGAATATAAACCGGCGTGCCGAGGGGGTTGCCCTCTTCATCTATCACTACGACCTTAGTAGTTACTGAACCTACATCAACACCTATATATCCCTTCAATGAACTTCCACCACCCGTCTCCTCTGGAGGAGGTCAACGAAAGCCTCCAGTCTTGTCAATACACCCGCCTTCCCCGTGTGCTCATCAAACACCAAGGTTAATACGGGGAAGGAAAGGTCTTTGCTCACCCGAGGAAGGATGCTCTGGGCGATTATCTCGGGCATACAGGTGAAGGGCATAAGGTGGACCATCCCGTGGAACTTTCTTTTGGCGTAAATCACCGCCGAGGCTACGGATAGTTGACCATCACCGCCCACGAAGTGTCCAAGATAGGGTTTTGACATCTTCTCCAACAGATGATGTTTCCTTATGCCTTGTATAGAGGGTATAAGATGCTCCTTAACCCAGTCGGTTATATAAAGGGCTCTCTCAACCTCTACATCCATCTTGCCCAGCTCGTTCTCCACATCCATATTGACGAAGGGCTCAAGGACAACGAATATCTCCCCCGTTATAGCTACCCTTAGGGGATCTATCTTCTTTCTCTGGACAGATAACAGTTCCTCAAGCGCTTCCTTCCTTATCCTCCTAATCTCTCTATAGGAGGAGGCGTCGTCAAGCTTATGTAGAGTTTTCTCAAGGATGTGGGTTGTCTCTCCCTTGTTTACTTCTCTTGCCTTTATTTTATGTCCTATTTTTTCGAGGTAGTCCATAATCTCCAACTTGCGTATCCCAAAGAGGAGGGCGGAGAATATCTTGTAGAGCGGTTTCCCATTTCCCACCCGTCTGAGGTCGTTTAGGAACTCTCTCCACCTCCCTTGAGGGGGGTCAAAGATGATGAACCTCACATTATATCCCAAATCCTCCAATATTCTCTTTTGGACCGCTCCATAGTAGCCGAACCTGCAAGGGCCCACCCCTCCCGCCATAATTATCGTATCCGCTCCTGCCTCCAGAGCTTCCAGGAAACAACCAAGATTTATCTTAAGGGGGAGACAGGCGAACTCGGGAGAACGCTGAGAACCGAGGGTGAGGGTGCGTTTCGATGGTTTAGGGGGAACGATTACCTCATGCCCCAGTTCCTGAAGGGCTGTTTTCAACCCAAGCCAAAGATTTCCCATATGGGGGAAGGTTACCCTCATTTCCGCCTCCTCAGCATATCAACGAAGGCCTCTACCCTTGTCTGAAGTCCTGCTTCACCCGTGTGCTCATCCAAGGTGATGACCATCATCGGAAAGTTATCGTTTCTTCTTGCTTCACTCTGGAGGAGCTCTGTTATGAGGGAATCCGGGCCACATTCAAAGGAAACAACATTTATTATCCCGTCCACTTTCCTCTTGTGGATAAGATAAAAAGCAGCTCCTACTATATCCCTCTCGTAGGACCAGAAAAGACGCTTTGGAAGGAATTGGGCGTGGTGTTCTATATCCTCTTGTCTTATCATCTCTCCCGTCACTACCTCCACCCCCAGTTCCTCTAATTTGCCAAGCAGATCAAGGGTTGGGAAGCGGTCGTAGACATTATAGGGATGTCCTATAACCCCGATCTTTATATCTCTTCCACCCTCTTTTTTCTCCCAGCCTCTTTCCTTGAAGAGGATGTCTATCGCCTCATCGGGGGTGAACCCTTTGAGCATAAGGTTTCTATAGTTCCAGTGGTTTTCGCAAGCTTCCCTATATGCGGATTTAATTCTACTCACGGGTGCACCCAGTTGTTTCCCTATCTCCAAAGCAGCTTTAAGGGGGCTTTTATCTTTCCTCTTAACATTTACCGTTGCATCAATGAGGGGGGGAAGGTTCTCCAAAGTATTACGCACAACATCAGGAAGCCCCAAGAACTTGGGGCAGGTATAAGCCTCCTTCTCCACCGCTACTACGCGAGGTATGAAAAGGAAATCAACTTTCCTACCCGCAAGATAAACAGTATGCCCGAAGAAAATCTTGACAGGTAGGCAGACATCGTCGTGAGAGCTTTTCGTTCCAAGGTTGAGGATTTCCTTTGAGGTGGGGGGCGATGTAATTACCTCCGCCCCTATCCCCTCGAGGAATACCTTCCACATTGGATAATAATGATAGAACAATAGCCCTCTCGGAATGCCTACTTTCATATTTATTTATATTATAGCAAAAAAAGTTGGGAAGTAAAACAATTGCTCACCCCTCCCATTTCAGAGATTTTAAAACCTGCTCTTTAACCGGGAGGGTAATTCACCTTTTGCTTTCCTCCCTTATCACCCCCTGGGGATTTTCTTCTCCTGCGGGCCCCTCCACATTGTTAGTATCCTCAACTATTATATCTTTACCTTGAAGTCGCAAGCCCACGGATTTGCCGTCCAGGAGATGAGGATCCCAAAAGTAAAGGAGGTTTCTTCTTATTATAGCGCCTCGCACGCTGGGATTCATCGCTATCCCTGTCCTTTGGTCCCGGCAGAAATTAAATTCCACTATTGTTCCCAGAACCGAGGGATTGCCGTCAGAATTGGCACCTCCCGCCACATTTATACCATTGAACCTGCTATTCACCATCGTGTTATGGCGTATAATATTGCCTATCGCCCTCGGCCACTCAACAGGTTGCCCTCCATTATCCACATAGAGGAGCACTCCCTCACTCGTCGTTTCCACCCAATTGTATTCCACTATGTTGAAGAGAAGGACGCCTATACCTCTGTTCCAACTCGCAGGCATCTGGGGCTCCAGAGTTGAAGTAGCCGCGAATAGGAAGATACCCTGCCTCCTCTGATTTCCCACTCGGTTCCTCGCGAAGACATTCTCCCAACCACCTATCCAAAGCTGAAGTCCGCTCATCCCGTTAATGGTCTCGTTACCTATCAGAAGGTTGCGAGCAAACAATGTGGTGAGAAGGACTTTGGAATTGTTTTCAGGTAAAACATCCCAAGCCCTGTCTAACTGGAAAGCCCTTTCCTCCCTTCCCACAACTCGCCTCACCTGCCCCATCCCCTTACCCTCCAATACTACCACATAATACTCGCTTGTTATAGGCTCAAATTCACCAGCATCCTCTTTTGGGGGGAGGAAAAGAGTAGGAGGTAAGGTTATGCTATTTGTTCCCACGGCTTCAGGCTTACCGTAATAGGCATAGCGCATACAACTCTCCAGAAGAATCATTTCCCCTACATTCTGATCCATTCCCGCGATTCCGCCGAAGCGGGGGTTCTCCGCCTTATTGTAGGCGATGTAGTTATCGTTAACGCTTCCTTTCCCTGTGCTTACCCAGATAAGACGCTCGGATGTTGGTCCGCCCCCAGGGGGGCATATAACAGTGTTATTCTCTATAACACATTGGGATAAGGGCTCCGTGCGTCCCTGAATAGCGCCAGTAGCATTCCGCCATCGAGATACACCTCTCAACTTGTTGCTGATGAATTGTCCTTGACGAATTCCCGAAAGGTAAAGAGGACAACATCCCGTCAAATCACAGTTCTCCACTTTTATATTATTGACATGGTGAATGTAGAGAGCACAGTTCTCTTTTTCTTTCCCTCCAATATCAACAACCTTTACATTCCCTATACTTATCCCCTCTAACCATTGAAGAGGGTCAGGTGAACCCACCGCTATCCCGATATTTATCAAATTGCTTCCTGCGAGAGTTAAATCAAATAAACCACTATGGTCCCCCATAATCCATACTCCCGCGGAGCCCTTGGAGGAGAGATAAACTTCCTTGGCTTTAACCGATGTGACATCTTCCGCTTGGAGGATTAGGGTATCCGGGGAAGGCAAAGGAACTCCCACTTTGGGCGGTGACCAAGAGGAATTTAGAACAAAGACAAAAGCGTCTATATTCAAGCCACCCCCCTCCATATTCGTCCAGCGAATGCGATTGTAGCCCTTTTTGAGCTTTATTTTCCCCGCTTTGCTCCAAACAAAGCTTTCCCAACTGCCAGTATTTGGCAGATTCATCAAGGGAACAGGCTTGTCCTCATTAGCTGTAAGGGTAGTTCGTCCGCCCATATCATTTATTTGGTAGGGGGTGTTATCAGCTGCATAGCGCATCCAAACCGTCCATTCTCCTTCCTCGGGCACTAATATCTGATACTCCAGGACATCCCCCTTATTGTGAATACCCCCAACAGCTTGGCCCCACACACCCTTTGAAGGGAGGAGAAAATGGTTATAACAAGATGCATCGGTTGTTACCTTTATTATGGTTGCATCAGCCTTTTCTCCTTTTAAAATAACCCCCTTCGGCACCCTTAATAAACCCTTTATCTCGTATTCTCCCTCCGGTAGTTTAACTATTCCCCCGCCTTCCTCTGCCACTTCGTCTATGAAAGCTTGCAGGTGGCCCCCCACAAACTTTCTTTCCTTCAAGGGTTGCTCCCTCTTAACAACCCTTATCTTAATTGGTCCGCCCCAGCCCCAATTTCCTCCGTAACCGGCGTGAACCCATACCTGATAATCACCGGGCATAAGCTCGGGAGGTATCTGAAAACGCACAGCGTAACGGTCAACCTCTACAACCTTGGCCCAAGTGCCTCTCTTTCCCTCTTGGCAAATGTAAATGAAAGCGGTTCGCTCATCGGGGAGATGGGCGAGGCATTGACCAAAGATTCGTATGGTCTCTTTCGGGTGGGCGACATTGGGAGTGCACCAATAGGGTTGGGGAGCGTTGAGGCGAACAGGGCGTCCCCGAACACCGTTCTTCTCAGGCCAAACGATATAGAGACCATCAAGAACCTCTTGAGGGATGGTGGCTATAAGAAAGTCAGGGGAGGAATATTGCACCTTGACTCGCCAGGGCTGACCGAAGGGGGAATGAGCGCTCGGTCCCCAAAAATAAAGGGAATCACCGAGATTTTCCCCTATGAGGAGGAAACTTTCGTCGCTTTTCGCCGTCGTGGTATGGCTATAAACGATGGGGGCATTTGGAGCAACCTCGGAAATTAACTCCAGTTTGTAATATTGCCCTGGAAGGTTGGTGGGAGATGGGGAGGGAGTGGGCCATATAGTAGGCATAGGCAGGGAGAGCGCGGTCGCTAAGATGAGAGAAAGCATCTTAAAATTAAGCTTTTTAAATGTCTTCTTCTATGACTTTTAACCCCTTTAGCCTTGCGAAGTTCTTAACATCCTCTCGCCAATCACCATAGAAAGTGACACGATGCCAGGTGTGGGTCCAATTCCTGAGGATTTTTCTTGCCTCAACTTGGGCGGCTAATTTAGTTCTACAGCCTTTAGGGTCATCTATGTTGGCAACTGTCTTACCTGTGTGGAGGATGACGCTGTTGTCCCAGAGGGAAATCCTCAAAGTGGTTATTTTCTCCCCCAGGGGGAGGAGGGATTGAATTGAGGCACCTTTACCATCCTCAGCGTGGGAGCGGATTATGTAGGGATTTGCTGGGCCCTCGGGTCCGAATGGTCTGCTCATAGCGACGCAGTGGGCATAGATTATCCGATCTGTGGCGGTATCAAGGACGGGGTCTGAGATATAGCCGGGGCGACCCGTCATATAGCGCATCATAAGCTGGGTTATTGTGGAGTCCACATCTGCTTCGCAGCAACCTGTGGAACCCTCGTTGTTTAGTTGGAAGAAGGCAAGGCAGGGGTAAGCCTCGAGACGCCCTCCATAGACTAACCCCAGACAATTTATGGTTATGGCGTCACCATTTCTCCTACTCATAATTGATTTCGCGGCAAGATACAACCTCGCTGCCTTGAGGATATCCTCAGGCGTAGGTTCAACCACCTTCTTCGCTTCCTTCACCCATTTATCTACCCATTCCTGCGCCGAGCGAGCCCTCACCCTACGATAGGCGGAATTTACCTCCTCTACAGGAACTTCTTCTAATGTCGTGCCGAATAACTCCTTCAACCTTCGAGCGGTAGGGGTTATGTCTCCACCTCCCATAACGATGAGTATCTTGGATTGTTCCAGCTGTTTTATTACCTCAAAGAGGTGAACCGCACGGACCACATCTTTGAAATCGGAGGAGGCAACGCCTACGACTGGTAAATCGCGCTTTCCTACTTCCTCCATCACGGCAAGAAACTCGCCCGAGCCAGCGTAGAGGTCGTCAGCAATTATGGTGGGGCGCCCACTCCTTGCGAAAACAGCCGGAGCACCCGTCCAAATACCGATGATATAAACGAGATAGCCATCCACATCCTTCGTCTCCTCTATTATGCCATTAGCGTCGTTGACACTCTGGGCATGGTAAGGGATGAAGTTGATCCCGGGACAAGCGGAGCGCAGTTTCTCGGTGAGCTCCTCAGCCCTCTTGTTATAGTCGTATCCTAAATAGGGCCAGGTAGGGACCTCGGAAGGGGTGTGAGTGAAAATTAGGGGGATATTAGCCTTTTCCCTGGCTCGCCTTTCTTCTCCCAGAGGTTGAGCAAAACTATTTCCCTCCCGCAAAAAGAAAAGCCCACCCAAAAAGAGGGAAGCACAATAGCCCAAGAACTCCCTTCGGCTAACCTTTAGCCCTTCCTTCCTTTCCTCTTCTCTCTCTTTCTGGTGTGCGCTCACAAAGATTCACCTCCCTTGTTACATTTTTCCCTCATTGTAAAACTAAAAATTAAAAAAGCAAGGGTTTTCTACGGCATTCTTAAGTTTCCCATTTAATGTCCCCTTCTCATACTGGTAAGGGAAAGGAATAGGAATAAAAAGACGACGATCATACCACTAGGGGGGAAATCCCAGGCGTAGGAGAGATAGAGCCCGATGACCACGGAGGGAATGACGACCAGAAGGGAGAGGACGAATGCCATCCTCAAGCTACGAGAGGCTAAAAGGGCTATGAAGGGAGGAATGACGAGCATAGAGAAAGAGAAGAAGACACCTGAGAGCCTTGTGGCAAATGCTATGACTACACCCACCGTGAGGTAAAAGAGGAAATTCCACAACTGGGTATTCAATCCCATCGCCCTTGCGGTCTCCGCATCGAAGGAAGTTGCGGTTATCTCCTTGCTGAAGAGTAGATAAAGGACGAGAATGGGCAAAAAGGCTATGAGAAGGTTCCGCACATCCTCCTGGTGGATTGCCAGGAGGTTCCCGAAAAGGCTCTCCATAACACCGGCTTCTCCCTTGGCACTTTTGGAAAGAAGAAGCAAGGATAAAGCCAAAGCAAAGGAGTAAATCACACCTATTAGCGCTTCCCTGGGCACCCTTTCTTTTCCCCTGGTCGCCATTATGAGAAATACGAGGCATAGAAACACCATTGTTAGGGAAAGAATATCCTTGTTTAATCCCAAGTATGTAGCAAGCGCTATTCCTAAAGAGGATACCTGCGCCAAGCCTATCCCCAAAAATGCTATCCTTCTCAATACCACATATATACCCACTATGGAACTTGTTATTCCTATAAGTAGGGAAGCAAAAAGGGCATTTCTCATAAAGGGAAAGGAAAAAGCCTCTGAGAAAGAGTGCCACATATTAAGCACCCCTCCTAGGCAGACCGAAGAATTCTCGCAACATCCCTGGCGATAGCATTTCATCTCTCTTCCCGCTTACCACTTTCCCATCTCCAAGCATAACTATCTTCTCCGCTCGCTCCGCTACCACATCCAAGAGATGGCTGACGAGAAGTATGGTTATTCCCTTCTCCTTGTTCAGGTGGGTAAGGAAATCGAGCATGCTCTTTTGTGAGGCTATATCCAAGTCGGTTATGGGTTCATCCAGAAGTAGTATCTCCGGCTCACTTACCAGCGCCCTTGCTAAAAGAACCTTCTGCTTCTGTCCCCCCGAAAGCTCTCGGTAAAGTTTTTTCTCCATTTCCTCCAACCCCACTACCCTAAGGACCTCCCTCGCTTTTTTCTCAAATTTTCTCACGCTCCTCAAAACCCCCACCCTCTTATAGAGTCCCATAGAGACTACCTCCATAGCGGTTAAGGGGTATGTCTCTTCAAGAAGGGAGCGCTGGGGCACATAGCCGAGGGAAAGATTGGGTTTGTGGATTATAACCTGTCCCTTCATAGGCTTCAGAACGCCTGCTATCGCTCGTAGGAGAGTGGTTTTACCCGCTCCATTTGGTCCAACTATGCCGATAAAATCACCCTCCTCAATTAGGAGGTTAACCGAGGGGAGGACTACCTCCCCTCGGTATCCTAAGTAGACATCCCTGAACTCCAGCAAGAGCCTTTTCATTTCCATCACTATCTCAAAGCCTTGGTGATCGCGGAGACGATGGTGTCAAAGAGGGAGAAGTAATCGTCAACTCCCTTCATCGCGCCAACCGCAGGGGGAACCACCACTACCTTTGCCCCTGTTTCCTTGGCCACTATATCGGCGAATTTGCGGGGATAGTATGTCTCAAGGAGAATTAGTTTAGCACCTTGCTCCTTCATATCTTTTATAAGCTGGGCTATATGGGCTGTTGAAGGGGGAATCCCCGGCTTCGGCTCCAGCGTGCCTAAATAATCCAGCCCAAAATACTCGGCGAAATAAGAAAAACTTCTATGATAGGAGACGAACTTCACGCCCTTGAAGGGTGCCAGAGAGGATTTCCACTCCTTCGCTTTCTCCCGTAAACGAGAGATGAAACTATCCGCCCTCTCCTTGAAGAACCCGTGGTCGCTTGGAGGAGCGACCCTTAGCAACCCTGCCAGTATGTTCTTGGTTATTATCTCTCCATTGGCAGGGCTTAACCAATAGTGGGGGTTACCATAAATGTGTATCTCCCCCTCCTTCGGGCTTATCCGCCCTCTTGGCACCTCCAGTTTCTTTATTCCCAGTGAGCAATCTACATAGCCAGGGGAGCCCCAGATAATCTTTGTGTTGCGGGAAGCATCAACTAAGGAATCCACCCACATATCCAGATCCATTCCCACCTTAACAAGAAGGTCAGCATTCCTCAAACTTACCACCAAGCTAGGACGTGGTTCAACATAGTGAGGGTCACGCTCGCCGCTGGCAAGTGTGACCACCTCTACTTTCTCACCTCCTATCTCCCTCACTATGTAGGAGAGCAATGGGATGGTACAGACCACTTTAACCTTAGCCCAAAGGGGTGTGAGTAAAGGAAGCAATATGAGGATTTGGAAAAGGCGTCTCATATCCATCACCTCCTATTCCAAAGGGTGGGCGTGGGGACCCATACCAAATATTACCTGAACCCAGAAGCGATTGTCGGCACCTTGGGGACGGTCGCAATATTGATATTGGAAACGAAGGACGCTCGTCTCCGTTAGGTATTTGCTGGCAATGAGTGATAAAGCCTTCTCCTTGCCTTCTTCCGCAACAAGTTCAGCATTGTCAATCCGTAACGCCCCTTCCCAATAGCGAGTGAATTTATGAGCACCTAAAAGATACCAACCCTTCTTCTTAAAATCCTCGTGCTCAGCCCAAAATAGTTCCATCCTTAGCAAATCTCTACCGAAGGCTCCAGGCCATCTTCTAAATGTCCAGTCCAACCCCCTTATCTTGACCGGCTCCTTACCCGCTCCCCTGGCAAAGCTGAGCCCAACCTCTAATTCACCCTCTTTATAAGGGGTGGAAACCCATAGCCTTGCAGTATGCAAAGTTTTTTCTAAGCCGGGCATTCCTTCTCCTTTCTCAGGGGTGACGACTTGCCAAGTAGAGAGGTCAAGGTAGGTGAATATCTTGCTGGGTAATAGATAGCTCAGGGTGGCGCCATCGCCTATAAGACCGTGCTCACTGAAAAGTTCTGTGAGTACCAAGGGATTATCAGCATATAGGCGGTGGTGAGGATGGAGGGGATTCTCCTTTCCTAAACCAACCCTCTTCCTCCCTCCTATCAAGCTGAACCCCTTTCCGAGATTCAAAAAACTCACATAGCCTTCCTCCACCTCAGCCTGGGTATGCCCTTTATGTTCGTGGAAGGCGATAAACACATCTCCCCTTATCGTTGGGTAGATCCAACTCTGAAGAGCTATTTCCAATTCCTCCAGACTAACCTTGTTCCTGTCCTCCTCTTCCTTATTTGATGAGAAAAGTGTTTGTAGATCACCGATTACACTTATCTCGGGAAGTTGAAGCGCTCGTAGGAGCTCACCCCTGGGTGGTGGGGGTGTGATTTCCTCCTCATAAGTTCCTTCCTCAACCGGAAGAAGAGGTAAAGCCAATATCAAGATAAAGAGACCTACAATGAAAGAGCGCATAGAAACACCTCCTTATTAAGGAATATGGGAAAAATTTGTTAGTTCAAAAGTTCAAGGGTTGAAAAGTTTAAGGGTTATAAGGGTGGGGCACGAACAAAGTAGGCTTCTTTTTCATCACTCTTTGGGAAAAGGGGAAAGGAGAAGGGTAAGGGGAAAGCAAGGAAAGGGAAGACTATGGGGAGGAAAAGCAGGAGCGAGAAGAAAGAGAGAATGCTCAGCAAATCGCAGAGGGAGCAGGGAACGGAGTTGGAGGTGGCGCTCCCTCCCTCCCCCCGAGGAAGATGGAAATGAGCAGATACGAAAAGGGGCAAGAAAAGCAACCCTACCGCTAAAAGCCAACTGAAGATGGCAAGTTCCTTCCTCTTACTCATTAATAATTATTATAACCGGTTTTGTTGAATTATCCAACAAAACAATTACTTGACTTTCGAGGTTAAGAAGGGCAAAATTAAAGGAAATATGCTCGAGAGGTGAAAGAGATGTTTTTATTATTGAACATTTTGCAAATTATCGCCGCTGTAGTTCTCATCTCCTTGGTCGCTATTCAAACAACGAAGAGGGAGGCCGGAATATCAGGCACCATTGGGGGAAAGGTCACCACGCCCTTCAAACTGAAACCGGGATATGAAGAGTGGCTGGATAAACTCACTATGTGGGCGGCGATTACCTTCTTCGTCCTTTCCATAATTGTGGGCACTATATATATGAGGATGAAATAAGGAGACCGCTAATGAGGCTGAAAACTACTCCTCGTTTCGCCTGCGGTATTTGGTATTTTGGTGCCTGTGGAGACAGGTTTAAGAAAGACGGTTATAGAGAGGATATACCACTTGAAAAGAGACTGGAATTGATAGCCAGCATAGAAGGATTGGAAGGGGTGGAGTTTCATTACCCGAGCGAGTTGAATGAGAACAATTTGGAGAAGTTGATAGCACTTATGAACGATTTGGGGCTAAAAGTGGCTAATGTAGGTCCCCATCTCCACGGCTATACCGAGTTTCGCTTTGGCTCTCTCACCAATCCCAACCCCAAAATCCGTAGAGAGGCAATAGACCTTGTAAAAAGAACGGTTGACACCGCGAGAAAGGCGGGCTGCAATATGACGATTTTGTGGCTTGGCCCTGACGGATTTGATTATCCCTTCCAAACCAACTATGCCGAGGTATGGGGATGGCTCATAGATTCCCTCGCGGAGGTAACATCATATAAAACTGACCACACCTTCTGCCTGGAATACAAACCCTATGAACCTCGTTGCAAATCCTTTGTAGATAGCATAGGAACATCTCTGGCGATAATCTCCGCTGTGGGAGCCAAGAATCTGGGCATCAACATAGATTTGGGACACGCTTTGATGGGTGGTGAGAACCTCGCCGCCTCCGCTACTTTAGCTCTCAAGCATGAAAAACTCTTTCACCTTCACTTAAACGATGCTTGGAAAAGATTTGACGACGATTTAATCTACGCCTCTGTCCACCTGGTAGAGCATTTGGAACTGCTCTTCTGGCTCGATTACTTGGGCTACAATGGATGGTATAGTTTCGACCTTTTCCCTTATAGGGAGGACCCCAAGCTCGCCACTGAGCAATCGCTGAAAAACTTTCTCAAGTTGAGGGAAATATTGACGAGAATAGACGAGGAAGCCCTGTCTTCCGCTATAGAAAAAAGTGATTCTACTCGTCTGACCGCTCTCCTTAGGGAAGCCCTTTAAATATTTATGCCCCTCTATATTTATAACACGCTCACAAACGAGAAAGAAGAATTTATTCCCCAGATCGAGGGAAAGGTTCGCATATATTCTTGTGGTTTGACTGTGCAGGGCTATGCTCACATCGGGCATATAAGGGGAGCGGTGCTATTTGATGTGATAAGGCGGTTTCTCAAAAAAGAGGGTTACGAGGTCACATATGTTCAGAACTTCACCGATATAGACGATAAGATAATAGCAAAAGCTAATCAAGAGGGTGTCCCACCTCAGCGATTAGCGGAGTATTTCATATCCGCATACTTAGAGGACGAGGAAGCAATGGGAATTGCCCCCGCCGATTTCTATCCTCGGGCTACCCACCATATAAAAGAGATAATAGAGGTTGTAGAGACACTTATTAGGAAAGGCTATGCCTATGTAGTAGATGGAGATGTCTATTTTTCCGTTGAGCGGTTCCCCTCCTACGGGAAACTCTCGAGGAGATCTTTAGAGGAGATGATGGTTGGGGCAAGAGTGGAAGTTGATGAGCGGAAGAGGGCACCCTATGACTTCGCCCTTTGGAAATCGGCAAAAGAAGGAGAACCTTTTTGGGAAAGTCCCTGGGGGAAGGGGCGTCCTGGCTGGCATATAGAATGCTCTGTTATGTCAATAAAATACCTCGGTGTCCCTTTGGATATTCACGCAGGTGGGCAAGATTTGATCTTTCCCCACCATGAAAACGAGATAGCCCAGTCGGAAGCTTTCACAGGGCAAACCTTCGCCCGCTATTGGCTACACTGGGCACCCGTTAACCTGAGGGGGGAGAAGATGGCTAAATCAACGGGAAATGTCTTCATAGTGCGTGAAGCTTTGAAAGAGTTTTCTCCCCAAGCCCTCAGATTGTATCTTCTCTCCTCCCATTATAGAAGTCCAATAGATTTCGATGAGGAGAAAATCAGGGAGATGGAAAGGGCGCTTGGACGAGCAGGGGAGGGGGAGGAGAAATTGGATATAGCCCTAAGGGATGAAGCTAACTATGGGGAGGGGATGATAGAGCCTCCGGATTTGGAAAGCTTCAAAAAGCAGTTCTATTCCTCCTTGGGGGACGATTTCAATACGCCGAAGGCGGTAGCGACCTATTTTTCCCTTGCCCGTGAGGCAGGTAGAATAGCTGATGCCCTCCTGCCAAAACCCCCTGTGTCAACCTTGATTACCCTCTGGCGGATTAAGAGCCTTCTTAAAGAGTTCAAATGGGTTTTGGGAATAGAGAGAAAAGAAGGGGAGAAAATGGAGATAAAGGGATTTGTTGAACTGTTAGTGAAGGTGAGAGATAAACTGCGCAAACAAAAGCTATTTGAGATAGCCGATGAAATAAGGAGCGGATTGGGCGAGCTGGGGATTGTGTTAGAAGACCATCCCCAAGGCACAGTCTGGCGCCTAAAGGGAGAATAAATCGGGGCCGGCGAAAAGTTTTCCATAGAGGGAGGGGAACGCCTCCCTAAGTCTTCTTTCCGCTAATCTAACATATTCCTCGTTTATTTCATAACCTATATAATTCCGCCCGCTCCTCAGCGCCGCTATAGCGGTCTGCCCACTACCCATAAATGGGTCCAAAATAACTTCCCCTTCAAATGTATAAAGCTGGATAAGCCTGTAGGGCAACTCAACAGGGAAAGGAGCAGGATGCCCTACTTTGCTGGCGGCGGCAGCTGGGATGTTCCAGACGCTCTTTGTGAATTCCAAGAACTCCTCTCTCGAGAGCGTGCTTCTTCTCCTATAAGGATTAGCCCGGCTAAATATCCCTTTGGAAAAGACAAGTATATATTCGTGAACATCCCGTAGAGTGGGGTTTTTCGGAGATAGCCAGCTTCCCCAAGCTGTGGAAGGGCTACCACTTGACCCCTTGTTCCATATCACCTCTCCTCTCATAAGGAACCCTAACTCTAACATATCCTCTATAAAGAAGGTATGGAGGGAAATGTAGGGTTTTCTCCCGAGATTAGCAATGTTTATGCAAGCCCTTCCCCCGGGCACCAATACCCTCTTGACCTCCTTCCATACCCTTTTCAGGAACTTTCTATACTCTTCTAAGGTAAGGTTTTCGTCATATTCCTTGCCTACATTGTAGGGGGGTGAGGTAACCATAAGGTGGACGCTGCTGTCGGGAAGCTCAGACATATCCTCACTTGATTTGCAGAGGATTTTGTTGAGATATTGGGGAGGAATGGGATTCTCAATATATTGCATCTTCTCTTCCCGGGGTAATCCCTCATATAACCTGCTGGAATAAAAGGGGGTAGAGTCGTGGTTTATCCTCCCGGGTGAACCAAAGGCACTTGTCTTTGTGCCCCTTCTTTTTTTATCGCTCCTCATCTTCATTCCTCCCTCCATAGGTCAACCCATCTTTTATAGGGGTTAAAATCTACTTTTTGCCTCTGCCAAGGAATAGGGATACTCCTTGTGCCAGGGTCTTCTAATAGCGAGGACATCGCTTCTTTGGATATTTCAACTCCTCGAGGGTTTGTCCCAGTTTTGGGGAGTTTGATATATCTTTCCCTTCCAAGTTTTTCAAAGACTTTGAGTTGAACAGGTAAAGGGATCCAATATAATCCACCCACAGCACCCCAGGCGACTCGGACGAGCAGAATATCGCAAGAGGTTGTCCAAAAACTTTTACATCCACTTCAGGCTCGGTAATGGGTAAACCTGTTTCCACATTTTCTTCACCGAATCTGTAAATAAAGCAAGGCGATCATTATTCTTTCCCTTAAAGAACCCACCTCCATTCCTGTCTGTCCTTCCCTCCTGCTTTCCAGCTCCGCTAATTGAAAAAGCAAGGGCAAGCGCCTTTTGATTTTCTCCACAAGCTTTATATCATTGAAACTCTCCTATGTAATGGGGCATTGGTAATATTTTTTATAACTAACTTCATTCTCTTTGTCAAGAAAGTTCTTGGGTTCTATACTTCATTTTGAAAAATGAGAAGAGTCCTGCTTATCTTTTCCCTATTTATTCTGTCTTTCTTAGCCTTCACTACAGGGTTTACCTTCTATTTCCACCTCCATAACCTCGTCTTCCCCAATGTAAGGGTAGGGGGAGCGAATTTGGGTGGGCTTTCTCTACCAAAGGCTAAAGATCTCCTTGAGAAGATGAATAGCGAGAGAAAATGCATATTGAGGATGGAAGAAAAGGATATGGAGTATAAGTTTAGGGAAATAGGATTATCCTATGATGTAGAGAGGATTTTGCGTTCCGCTTTTGAGATAGGGAGAAAGGGGTGGTTGGAAACTTTTAAGGAAGCCTGGATTTGCTTGAGCAGAGGGATTGATTTGGAGGTGGGGGTGAAATTGGACAAGAGAAGATGGGAAGGCTTCATTATGAAGTTGCGAAGAAAGGTAGATAAACCGGCGGTTAACGCCCGCCTGATCGTGGAAGAGGGGAGAGTTGTGGGAATTACAAAGGCGAAGGAGGGATATGAGGTGGATGAGAAGAGGCTCTTGGAGAGGTTAAGCGAAGCGAAAAACGGGAGCATAAGGCTCCCAGTGAAAGTGCTTTCGCCCAAGGTCAAAGAGGAAGATTTAGAGGGATTGGAACTCATAGGAGAATTCACCACTTCCCTCAAACGCTCCTCCTGGGGAAGGATTGAGAACATAAGGAAAGCCGTCTCCCCCATAGATGGGACGCTTCTAAACCCCGGGGAGAAATTCAGCTTTAACGAGAGGGTAGGACCTCGCATCACAGAGAAAGGTTATAAGATAGCTCCTATTATGGTTAGGGGCGAGCTCGTGCCTGGGGTGGGTGGAGGAGTGTGTCAGGTTTCAACGACGCTTTACAACGCCGTGCTTTTGGCGGGCTTGAAGGTGAACAAGAGAGGACATCATGCAAGACCCGTGAAGTATATCTCCCCTGGAAGAGATGCTACGGTCGTTTGGGGTTATATTGATTTGGTCTTCTCCAACGATAAGGATTACCCTATATACATTCAGGGAGAAGTAAAAGGGGGGAAATTGACATTTAGAATATTCGGGAGAAAGGACTTTGAGGAGATAAAGGTCTTTAGCGAGGTGGAAAGGAAGGCGGATGGCACGATAATCGCTAAGACATACAGGGTGATAAATACCGGAAAGGAGAAAAGAACAGAACTTATTTCCACCGACATTTATAAACCCCTGCCCAAGAAGATATCTTCCCCACTTTCTTCCAGATCATCTTCAGCGGACGGCGAAGAAAGCCCGGACTGAAGAATTATGGAGCGAAACTATCGCTTAGCTTGGTTTTTGTGGGATAATTTAGCGAGAATGATGGGGGAGGGTTGCCCAGAAGAGGCATTTAAAAAGATCTATCGTTAGCTGTGCTCATTATGGAGCCTATTGTTATACCCGCAACCTGGAAGCACAACATCACGGTTTCTCCCCATATCATAATGCAGATCTTCAGAACGCTGAAGAAATAATCAATAAGTTAGAGGGAAACCGAGCCTAATATTCACTTTACTCAGTCCACTTAGGGAGGGGATAGATAATATGGGGTGGCTCAGCGATAATAATACCACCTAGGGGGAACGATGTAGCGGGCGTAGAGGTAGCCGAAGGCGAAGCCACCTATATGCGCCCAGAAGGCTATCCCTCCTGTGTCTCCTGCGAAGGGAAGGAAGAAGAGCCCCTCCAGAACCTGCCAGATGAACCAGAAAAAAAGGTAGAAAAAGGCAGGTATCTCCATAATGGTGAAAAACATAAAGAAGAAGACAATGGAGGAAATACGAGCGAAAGGGAAGAGGACGAAATAGGCTCCCATAACTGCCGCTATCGCTCCACTTGCCCCCACAACTGGCACCTTGGAGAAGGGAGATATTATCAGTTGGACGATATTCGCTATAACCCCTCCCCCAACATAAAAAAGCAAGAATTTGAAATGCCCCAACCTATCCTCTACATTGTCCCCGAATATCCAAAGGAAAAGCATATTCCCCAATATGTGAAGCCATCCCCCATGAAGGAAAAGGGATGTGAAAAGTGTAAGGAAAAAGGGAAGTCCGGGAACTACATCGGGTCGAAAAAGGCGTGTGGGAACCATCCCACAGGTATAAAAAAGCCTTATTTGTTGCTCCCTCGTGAGGGAGACCTCGTAGAGGAAAACGAGGAAGTTCAGAGAGATAAGAAGAACAGTGATTATTGGATATCTCCGGGAAGGGATATTATCTCTAATAGGAATCAAATTCCCAGCCCCTTTTCTGTTTCACTCGCTAGATACTCATTAGCCATAAGACAATAAGGGCAACGAGTGGCAGTGCAAACAATAACTCTCTTCATAATTTTATTGTAATAAATATAACTCAACAGTTAACTATTTTAATTTAAATTTCGGTTTTGTTGAATAAAGGAAAAAGTGAAAGATACCCCCTCTTGCGCGGTTTCTCTCCTTCCTTAAATCAACGCTTCAAAAATACTTGCACAATTTTAAATATTATGTTACTATTTTTTATTACATAACCTCCCTCTTGGGTGGGTTAAAAACAAAGAGGAGGGATTAATATGTTAAGGAAGTGGCTATCTGTGTTGTTGGAGAGGCTTCTCTCTCGGAGGGAGTATTGTAGCCTCCTATTGAGCTTGGCACTTGGGGTTTCCCTCTCTTGGGCGGACCCTATTGCGGTGGATTTGCACGCTCGCTGGTGTCCCGACTTAACCGCTTCTCCCCCAGAGTGGCGGTGCGTCAAAGGTGGAACAGTTGCTGGAGGGGTAGAGTTCCATATCATCGCCAATTTCAGTTCCCCCGTAACGGGATTCACAGTTGACTCAGTTGACATAACGGAGCAGACAAATGTCCACGAGCCCCAGCATTATCACTCCGATGGTCCATTGAGCACGACAACTTACAGTTCACCCCCTTATAATGTTTGCTCCTCTCCCCCCACAGGTTATCAGGTTTGGGTAGTCTGCACGCTTAATCCCCCCTTCTCCACCTTCTCCTATCACAACACATCTTATCTCGTATCCGTCAATTATCACTATATGATAATGGGGGGTCCCTTTCGACCACCCTCAAGGGTAGATGGCAACCTAAGCATAACCGTGAACTTCCAGAACCTCACAGTTGAGGCTCAGCCGGAGTATCTAATTAACGATCCGGGAAAGGGACACCACAATACCGCCATCACCTTCCAACTGAGCTCCGCCCAGAAGAAATACTGCTCAGCCACCATCTTCCTCTACTCCTCCGAAGGTCAACTTATAAAACAGGAGACAATAAACAACCTCCTTTGCCCTGGCACCCATACCTATCAATGGAATGGGAAAATAACCCAGGGAACTCCCCCCACTAATAGATTAGTACCCAGGGGAATATATCTCTACGATATAGAAGTAGTGGGTGCTTCGCCCTACGATGTTGATTTCCGCTGTAGCAGGAACTTGAAGATAACACAGACGAAGTGGGAGACAGTGGGTGGCTTAGAAGATTGTGCAAGTTGGGACGGTGTCTCTCCCATTCCCCCTCCCCAGGAGAAGATATCCTATGTCCTTGAGGATACCTCGGCTAAAAACGCATATTCAGCGAAGATGACTGTATTTAACGGAAAAATCCAGAAAATAGACGAAGAAGAAAGTGGCACGGTGACGAACTTGCCCAACACAGCCAACACCATATGGAACGAGAAGATATTGAATATACAGCTTGTCCCTGAAGATTTTCCCTATATCTCCCTCGTCTCAGCCATAGATGACCACCCAGAAACGGACAAAGCCCACAGAAGGAAACCCGCCTTAGAGAAAAATTCACAAAAAAATTAAGTTCTGGTGGGGAGTAATAATAGATTATGGGCACGGTGCGGGGGATCCTGGTAACCTAGGTTCTATGTATAAGGATAAAGAAACCGGGAAATGGATAGAAAGATACCCTTGGGTTGAAGCTGATTCCAACACTTGGATAGGGTATATGCTAATGCGTAGCTTAGAATTTCATAATAATAATAACTGTTCCTGTGAAAAAGACTACGGCTATTTGCTCAAGCAGGTACCACAGAAACCCCCTAGTGAACAAGCTAAAGAAGCAGCTAAGAGGCATAATATAAAATCAGCCTATAGAGTTCAGAGAGCGAGTGATGTATATAAGGAGGAGCAGCGTTTTAAGAAAGAATTAAAAGAAAAAAGGAAGATTGAAAACCCTGAAAGGTTTGTATTTGTATCCGTTCATTGTAACTCTTTGGGGCGCCCTGATGACCCGAAACATCCTGTGCCTAATCCCACTCGTGCCAGTAATTATGTAATTTATAGGTTTCCAGAGGATTACACGCTAGCGGAGAAGATAGCATCAGCTTTGAAATCATATTTGCCGCTGAAGGAGATAGATCTTCCGCCCGATCCCCGCATAGGACGAACCACATCCATAAAATATGCCCCTCCCCATGAGAAGGATAGCCCCAGATATATGAAACTTCTGGTGCTTTCCCGTTCCTCTCTTAAGCCCATAGGAGAGATTGGTTGCAGGTGCCCAGGATGTTTAATAGAGAATGTTACCTTGACCAATTACGAGGACGAAGATTATGTTAGCAGTTCATGGGAGGGGCCTTCCTGGTTAGGATGGGTTATACACTTGGGTATAGACAAATATGTGGAAAGCCAACCATAATAAGAAAGGAGGTAGAGTGAGATGAGATTATTAAAATTTATGCTTATAGTTTTAATAGGGAGTTTGTGGCTGGGGATAGTCTCCCTCTGCTGGGAAGACGAGGAGGAGATGTTATCTGAGGAAGAAGAGCTACGCTTAATTCCTTACATTGGCAACCTCGCCTGGTCTCCGGATGGTAGTAAAATAGCGTTTGTAGGTTATTTGCAAGGTGTTGATCACCCCCCCGACATATATGTAGTAAATATTTACACTAAGGAGATCGTCAATCTGACTAATACACCGGATATCGGCGAGAATGGAC
>CALITO010000021.1 GCA_938041455.1 uncultured bacterium
TGGTGGTAATGAGACGAGAAGCATATTATAAAGCTTGACTTTATATTGGATTTGGGTTATTATTTTTAAAAACAGATGTTGACGAAAGGAGGCAGGGCGGTTATAATTTTTAAATGAAAATGTTTATTCAACAAAACAAAATTTGACTTTACAAAAGAGGTAAGGTGGTTAATAATTTTTAAACGAAAATGTTTGTTCAACAAAATGGAGGTGAAGATTTTTATGAAAGAGCTACCTGAGCAGCGTCCCGCCATATCCATAGGGGAGCTATCTGGTCCGTATCCCTCGTTAACCATCAGTGTTGGTGGTGATGTGTATGAACGCGGCATAACGGTGGGGCAAGCTCCATCTGAAGCAGTTGGCGAGGGAAGAATTCCCTTGATAGGGGAGAAATTCCCCGAGATGAAAGTTAAGACAACGCAGGGCATTATGGAACTACCACGAGCTTACGAGGGGAAATGGTTCATCCTGTTTAGCCACCCTGCTGACTTCACTCCCGTCTGCACCACTGAATTCGTCGCTTTTCAGAAACGCTACGAGGAGTTTCGCAAGCTCGATTGTGAACTAATAGGTCTCAGCATAGACCAGGTGTTCTCCCACATCAAATGGATTGAGTGGATAAAGGAAAAGCTCGGCGTGGAGATACAGTTCCCGGTAATCGCTGATGATAGGGGGGAAATAGCAAGTAAACTGGGGCTTGTTCATCCCGCGAAGGGGACGAACACGGTTAGGGCGGTCTTCATTATTGATCCCAAGGGGATAATCAGGGCGATGCTCTACTACCCGCAGGAGTTAGGAAGGAATATGGACGAGATACTGCGGATGGTGAAGGGATTGCGGGTAGGCGATGAGAACGGCGTCGCTATTCCTGCCAACTGGCCTTCAAACGAGCTCATAGGGGAAGAGGTAATCATCCCGCCGGCAAGCACAGTCAAGGACGCCGAGGAGAGGCCGAAGAAATACACCTGTTTCGACTGGTGGTTCTGTCACAAGAAACTATAAATTCGAAAGGAGGAATCCGTGCTATGGGCACAAAAGGAAGAGAAATAGTGGGCGAGGGCGTTGAGAAGATAATAGAGAAGCTTAACAAGGCTCTCGCTGACGAGTGGTTAGCCTACTACCAATATTGGGTAGGGGCTAAAGTTGTTAAAGGTCCCTTGAGAGGACCAGTTAGTGCGGAATTGAGCGAGCATGCTGGCGAAGAATTGGCACATGCGGAAAAACTTGCCGAAAGGATAATCCAACTTGGGGGAACTCCTCTCCTCAAGCCAGAGGATTGGTTGAAGATGACGAATTGTGGATACGAGGCACCTGAAGATCCCTCCGTCTCGGTTGTGTTGAGCCAAAACATCAAGGGCGAGCAATGCGCTATAGAGGTCTATAAGGGGCTACTCTCTGAACTGAAAGATAAGGATGTCGTTACCTATGACCTTGTTCTGGAAATTTTGGAGGACGAGATAGAGCACGAAGAGGACTTGGAAAACCTCAAGGAGGATTTAGAAAGTATGAGGTGATAAGTGAAATGGAAAAATATAAACTACCGGAGCTCCCTTATGGCTACAAGGATTTAGAACCCTATATCTCCGAGGAGCAGCTAACGCTGCATCATCAGAAGCACCATCTCGCTTATGTGAACGGTGCCAACGCAATCCTTGAGAAGTTGGAGAAAGCGAGGCAGGAAGGTGGGGAAATAGATATGAAAGCAACCCTCAAGGAACTTTCCTTCAACATAGGGGGGCACCTCCTCCATTCCCTTTTCTGGGAGAATCTTGCTCCCAGTGGGAAGGGAGGCGGGGGCGAACCAACAGGAAATTTAGCCGAGGCATTAAATGAAGAGTTCGGGAACTTCGCTCGCTTCAAAAAGGAATTCACCCAGGCAGGTTTGACTGTTGAAGGTTCCGGTTGGGTTGCTCTTACCTATGATCCGATGACCACGCGCCTATTCATTATGCAGATAGAGAAACACAATACTAATATTTATCCCACCTTCCCAATTCTCCTCGTCGTGGATGTTTTTGAACACGCTTACTATGTAGATTACAAGAACAATAGGGCACAGTTCCTGGAAAACATCTGGCACATCATCAACTGGCAGGAGGTTGAGAAACGCTTAGAGAAAGCTCGTAAGTGAGCCACCCACGCGAACTCTCACCTTTCCAGTTACTCTAACCTGGAATATTTAAGATAAAGATCGGCTAACTCGTCGGGGCGGACGAAGACGAAACCTTTGTCTTCTAACCTTTGCTTTATCTCCTGGAGCATCCCCAGGTCGTAGCCCCAGTTCCAGATGAAAACATTTACGAAGCAGGGAGGCTTTCTATCCTTCACCGTTTCCGAAACCTGATTTACAATGTAGTTTATCGCTTCTTCTCTTTCAGTAGGTCCCCAATTGGTTAAAGCGTGGAATACGGGGATGCTATCAATCAGATAGTTCGCTTTATCGTAAGTCATATCCCCTCGTCGGCTATAATCAGGGAACAAAGGGACTTTCAATGTCATTGCGTATTTTGTTATCAGCTCGCGTTTGCTCATTCCCATCGTCCAGCAACCCTGTAAACCGAGTTTTTGGATATATCTTCTTGTTATGTTAAGGAAATCCGAGAGCACGGCGGAGGGATTTTTGTAGCGGGAGGCGTATTCGTCAGGATACATATAGCCTATGCCTGACACAGCGCAGAGGAAGGAATCGAGGGGAGAGGCATTCTCCAAATAGTAGAGGGCGATGCCGGGAATGAAATCGGTTGCGGTGGGCCCAAGGGTCCAGCCGAGAGGCAGTGTTCCCCTCTCCGGTCTATCCCAGCCAGGGGGAACAAACCCTCCCCACCAGCAAGTTATATTGTCACCGTCCGATATGACGAAGGCGGCGTAATTCTTGCTTCTATTCAAGGTTAACTGGCGAGGAGGTTTTGGCTTGGGGAATTCCTTTACCCTTATACCGCTATGGAAGGAGATATTGGTGAATGTGCTCGCTACCATAAATTTGGCGAATTGGCTTCCCAAGGAAACGCCCGGCCCTTCTCCCATTCCTATTCCTTCACCCGCCCAGGAAAAACCGAGTGTAGGAATGTTTACCGGGAGCTGGGCATAGGCTTTCTCTATCGCCAATTTCTCCCTAACAGGGTCGCAATCAGGGCGTGTGCCATCAGCCCATCCCGTTATCCAAAAACAGAAAACCTTGAAGGCAACTACATAATCCCAAACGTTTGGCGCCAAGGGATAGAGGAAAGCGACAACCCTATTATCCATCTTGGGTAGAAGGTTCTGCACTGCCCAATCGTAGGATTCATAAGTGGTCCTCCAGCGCCCTCTTAAATCTTCTCTTATGGGAGCGCCAATTTTCCTGGCGGTTTGCTCGGTAACTACAACCAAATCCTCTATTGAGGAAAGCATCATCGCTATGTGAATGCCGGAGTAAAGTTGGTCATCATAAATCAGGCAACCCTTGTAGACGCTCTGGAATATCCTGAAGGCTTGCCAAGGGTCGTGAAGGCGGATTGCCCTCTTAACAAGTCCACGCTTTAGATACCAGTCCAACCAGAAGTTGTCCCTCTCATTGAGGATCAAATAAAGGGAAGGTTTCCCGCGGTTAACCAAACCCTGAAGGGATAAAAAGGCGAATTGCTCGCTCAGCCCGAGGTGCCTTACATCCGCTACATAAACATCTTCAGCCGATTCCTTCGGCTTGGGGACGAATTCTTTGTCCCGCTGGGAAAGATAGGTAGGGCTAAGCCCCTCAACTGGTCTGGGAAAGGAGAAGGCGATCATCGTTCTCTTTTTTATCTTGCCCCACTCCTCCTCGCTCAAAAGCCCTTTTTCCTTAAGAATAAAGCTAGCACCGGTTGTGATGATTGATTGTGCAAGGTAGGCACTAACGATGTCAAAAGTTGAAAAAAGCTGGGTTCCTGCCCACATATCTATCGCTCCCTTGAACTGGGAACAATTATGGTAGATGAAAGCTGAAACATAGCCCGCCAACTCCCCATCCCGATAGAGGGCTATGATCCCCCTCACCTTATCCTCAGTTGGTAGGCTTGCCTCATCCACCAGTTGATACCAGCCGGAGCGCTCCTTGAGGGGAAGGAAATCCAGCTCCAAACCGCTCTCTGGGAGAAACCGCAATTCAAAACTACCACTACGAGGCGGCTCCTTAAAAGAGCCCGTGCCAACGAAGTTGTGAGTCAAATAATCCATCCCAGGTCCAAGGTCTATGAATACCCTGCCAGGCTCTTCAAAGGAAGGATTAGAGAGCAAGTTTTCTTGAGAGTCTTCTTTAGTGAGTTGAACATCGTCAAATATGACAACACTCTTCTCCCTGCGTAGTTGGGGGGAGACATCAAGGGATGTCGTGCCCTCTGGGGCAAGGACAGTTTTCTCAATATATGTCCACTCCTTTGCACCCGTGGGTATGGGGGGACCGTCCTGTCCGATGAACCTCCCATCAGAGAAGAAGCGAATGAAAAGTCTATCCTCCTCACCAGCAGAGTTATTAGATTTAATCCAAGCGGAGACCTTAAATTTTTCCCCTCCTTTAGCAGATATGCGCCCCGACCAGATTCCTATCCAGTTTCCTCCCTTTTTCTCTATCTTCACTGCCCATTTACCGCTCCGCGCTTCTTCCACAACGCTTACCCTTCTATCTCCCTGAACAAGGGGGACATTAGCATCCCAACCCGCTGGGAAAGCGATGCAGGGATGGCAGAAAGGCACCCCAGTGGCAATGAGGGAACCACCTTCTTTATGAAATTGTATAATGTTATCCACAGCGGAAAGGGGAAAGGTGTTTCCATATAGATGGACGAGGATGGCGTATCTTTGAGTGTTGAACTTCTGGGGATTGGAAAGGTCTTTAAGATTTACCAGGTCAACATTTAGTCCCACCTTTTCCATAAACTCCTTCAACCGGGGAGGGCTTAGTGCCCAGGAAGCTATATAGTAGGGGAAGCCGGGCTCATAGAAAACTGCTATCTTCGCACTGGTCGAGGGAAAGGCGAGAGAGATTAGAGATAGTAAAGGCAGCAAATTTTTGTAATTAAACAAAAAAGCTCACCTCTCTCCTTATGATGACATTTTAGGGAAGCGTTTGTCCATGAGAAGATTAGATAGCACTTTTATTTCCCGGCCTCTTTTCTCTGGGGGGATTAAAGCGAGAAGAAAACAAAGGCTATGTTCAGAGGGGCTTACAGCTGAGGCTTTTCGGACGCCGTTTCAACCCCCCTCGCCCCCGATATTTCATCTTTTTCAGCCTCATCATCTATTGTGATTTTAGGTGAGGGTGAAGGAGCGGATAACATTTCTGCATATTTCATAAGGAGCTTCTCACCTACTTCAAAGTCAGGATAAATTGTTTGCACAATTTTCCAGAATTTCTTGGAATGTCTCTTCGTGAATATGTGCGCTATCTCGTGAGCGAGTATGTATTTCAATGCACTTTTTGGCAAAGCTATTGCATCCTGTTTCACTAAAATCTTGTTCCCCTTAAGCTTTGCAATTCTATGCCTTTTGTTATCAATCTTCTCCACAATTTCAAAATCTAAATCCCCGAAAACTTCAACTTTACCCTCGCTTTTTATTTGTTCATAAATCTCTAATAGCTGGGGGTAAAGAAGCTTGGCTTGTTCCGTGGCATTCTTGCCAGAGATCCTTAACTTTTCCATCTCGTCCTCTCCAAGACCGCGAATATTCTATCTGTTAGCTCCTCTATCTTGTCTTTAAACTCCTTGAATTCCTTGAACAGAAGTATCTTCGTTTCTTGCTTAACTTGGCGTTTAACCTCTCTTTGCATCTGCCAACCCTCAAATAGTAATTTTTTCTCTTCAAGCTTTCCTAAAAGCCTTTCTATAAAAACAGTAGCTTTTTGTTTGTCTATTTGGGGAACAATTGCCTTAATGGCTTCATAGATAGGATACTTATCTTTTCCTATCTCTTTTTCTTCCCTCCTCCATCTATCGATCTTTTCGTTAAAACTCGAAATTCTCTCCACTACTTCTTCAATCTCGATTTTTCTCCTTCTAAATTCTTCAAGTGTTCTTTCAACTTCCCTTCTTAGTTCAATAAAGAAGGGTGAATCTGGATGGCTTCTGGTTACACTTATGATATGGGTGAGGGCATCTATTGCTGCACCAGGAGATGTTGGCGTTTCCCTAATAACCGGAGCAGATCCTTCATCTATACTTATAATCGGGTATATAGCTTCGATTCCCTTCACATCAATTCCCTTTTGAATTAGCTGGTTGGTTTTCTTGGAAAGTTCGTCTATTTTAAGTTCATCCACATTTACTTTTTTGTATTGTTTGTTATAGGCAATGTATATTTTGGTAAGCCATGTGTAGTCTGGTAAGTAAGGTCTAAGGGAGGGTTCTCCTCCAAGCATCTCGTAACATCTCATCAAATTTCTCATAATATTTTCAAAATTTTCTCCTATGGCATAGTCAAATAAGACATCCAGCGCACTTTTCAGGCTTTCCCATGTATCTTCCCTCTTCACACTTTTAAAAATCTCCAAAGCTTCCTGAAGGAGCTTCTCGAACTCTTCCTTCTCTTTATCAAGTTCTCTTATAACAACTCTTAAGCCCTTAGCATCGCTAGCCTCAAATTTTGCAAATGCCCCTACCAACTCTTTCAACACGCCTATATAGTCAACTATTAAGCCAAATCCCTTATTTAGAAATGGTCTGTTGGTTCTCGCTATTGCCTGTAGTAGTCTATGTTCTTTTAACGGTTTATCAATGAACATAGTCCAAAGATTTGGGGCGTCAAAACCCGTGATTAGCATATCGGTAACAATTAGAATCTTTGGTTCCTTTTCTGTTTTGAAATCATCAATAACTTTTCTATGAATTTCCTTTATGTCTTTAATGCCATACTTTCTCTCCATTTGCTCACGGTAATCTTTGACTCTACCTCTATCATTTGGGTTAAATGTCATTATAACCTCAGAGTAGTTTGAAGGTAGGAACTCCGTGATGGCATCCTTGTACATAACGCAGGCTTCTCTATCAATCGTAACTACAAGAGCCTTGAGCTCAGTGGGTTCAATCATTTCCTTGAAATAACTTGCTATGTCTCCCGCTATGGCTCTAATTCTATCTGGCTTTTTAATAAAGGCTTTGATAACTCTGACCTTTTTTCTTAATTCTCTTTGTTCTTCTTTAGGGAGGGCCTTAAGCTCCTCCTCCAATTTTAGGAGGTCTTTTAATTGGTCTTCTTTCAGACTATAATCCAGTAGTCTTGGCTGATAACGCAATGGAACCGTGAAGCCATCTTCAAGAGCATCAAGCATTGAATACCTGTCTAAGTAAAGTTCACCTTTGGGGCAAAACTTCTGGAAGGTGTTCCTTTCCGCTTTTGATAGAGGTGTGCCGGTGAAGCCAAAGATGAAGGCATTCTTGAAAATGCTTCTGCATAAAGTAGCGAACTTTCCATACTGGGTTCTATGGACTTCATCAGCGAGAACAATTACGTTCTCTCTCTTAATCTCTATTTTCTTTTCTTCTTTTTCCAGCTGTTCGAACTCCTTCGGGCTGAACTTTTCAATTGTTACAAGGAAGATCCCTCTTTTTCCTCCCTTTCCCCACTTTAAATTTTCTATGAGCTTTTTTATGGAGTCCACTTTCTCTATAGGCACTCCAATAAAGGAAAAGTCTTTTTCAATTTGCTCTTCTAAATCTCTTCTATCAACCATTACAAAGATGCTTGGGTTTTCGGCTTCGGGACAGTGGAATAGCTTCCGGGCGGAGAAAGCCATAGTATAGGTTTTTCCAGATCCCTGCCAATGCCATATTAAGCCGGACTTCTTGTTTTCCTTTTTTCTTAGCGTATGTATCACTCTTTGGAATATCTTGTTGGAGGCCCTGAACTGCACATATCTTGCCATTATTTTTGTTGTGGTATCTCTTTCCTTTCTGATGAAAGTGAAATTTTCAATCAAGTCTGTAAGGTTTTCTTTTGATAGAAGGCCATAAATGGTTATCTTTAATATGTCGTCCTTGAAGTCTTCTTTTTTAAAGGGATAAGGATCTTTCCAAACACTTAGAGAATCTTTATTCTCCTCGTTGAAACTATGGGGGAAGTAGTAAGTTTTTATTCCATCCGTTGCAATAGAGAACTGGACATACTTGAAGAGCTCGGGAGCTTGCTCTTCGTATCTCTTAATTTGTTTGTAGGCATCCGTCCAGTCCACTCTTTCTTGCGTTGGATTCTTACATTCAATCAACACTAAAGGGATTCCGTTAACGAAGAGAACTATATCTGCTCTAATGTTGCCTTTTGGAACTTCTACTCTAAATTGATTGGTTACGAGGAATTCGTTATTTTCTATGTTTTCAAGGTCTATTAGCTTTATTACCTTTTCTTTCCCCTCTTTTTGTAATGGAACGAGCAAGCCGTTCCTAAATACATCCAAGAAGACCCTAATTCCCTCAATATTTGATGGTATTCTTTTTAAGGAGGTAATTATAAAATCTAAGTCAGCATCGGTAAACTCCACATCTTGATTTACTTTTTGAATGGCGCTTTTTAGTGCCTCAAGGATTAAAGGCTCTTCATAGTTTTCCTTTCGGATTTGCTTTATTTCTTCAGGGCTCACATATCTCCATCCCAGCTTTTGGAGTTCCTGAATGGTGAAATCCTCAACCGTGCCCTTTTCCGTATAGTTCATCTTGATTCCCCTTTAAAGAAAATAAGTTCTTTTTCCCAAAGTTTTGCTAAATACTTTAATAACTGTGTAGTTAAGGTAATCATCATTTCAGTGGAGGTTTTTGGTGCTGGTCCCGGGTGTGGGCCACCATAGTGTAGGAATTTTGCGAACACTTTCGTTAAGTTTATCAAATTGTTGATAAATTCACAGGATTCTTCTAACTTACTTGATATTGTTAAATTAGGCAAAAACTCTTTTTCCAATACTTCAAGGCAATTCCGCAGGGTTGTCCTAGCTCCTTCGATGTCGTCTTCTTTTAATTTTAAATAAGCATCCCATAAGTAACTACTTGCTTTATTAAGTTGGGGTTGTTCTAAACACAACAAAAGAAGCTCTGCCTCAATCGGTGGTATGGATTCTACAATTTTTTTGGATCCAATCATAATAATAACCTATAGATTCAATTTCTAATGGGAGGAGTGGTTTGCCATCACATTTAGTAATAATGATCGCAACTTTATAATTTTCGCCTATATTTAACATTGATGCCATATCATCTAGTAAAAGTAAAAGAAGACCTTCGCCACTCCGGGGGGCGCCAGTGTTTAATGTGAGCTTCTTATAAGGTTTAAATCTCTTTATAAGTTCATTTCTTTTATTTCTGATTTCGATAAGATAAAATTCTACCTCCCTTGTTTTATATATATGAGGAAATCTTTCTGCTAGTTCTGATAAATCGAAATAATAACCTTCAGATTTATCAAATTTCGTGTCGAGGGTTGCTATAACAGGCATTTTAGTCCACCTCTACCCTAATTTTTCCAGTAAGAAGTAAATCCATCAATCCTTGCCTAATTCTTCCCAATTTGGCTTTCTCTTTCCTCTCAATTTCTAGTTTTTTATCAACCGTTGAAAGGATTTCAGCGATTTTTTGTTGTTCTGACGATGGTGGAAGAGGCATCAGAACTGTACCTAAGTCGTCCCTTCTAATCCCACCAATTAGTCCATGGAATCTTGTTCTGATTTGAATTTGTCCAAATTTTGAGAATAGGAAATAAAATAAAAATTCATTCATCAATTTTTTACTTCTTATTACGAATACATGTTCATTAACTGCAACTTTCTCGTGCTTGAGTTCTCTAATTATTGCAACCTTACCTGTAGTTGCACCATCCTTAACAAGTAGAATGTCTCCCTGCTTTACTTTGCCTTGTTTCAAAGATTCATAGAAATCTTCAGGAATAAACTTCATGTCATCCCAAAGTATGTTTCCTTGATTGTCTATATGTTCACCACCAATACTTGCTACACTTCCCGTGCTTAATGCACCTCCTTTGGCCCTTTTTCCAGTTTCGACCTCGACAAAATCATCAGTAAGTCTAGCAATTTCCCAATCCTTTGGAATCCTTCCAATCTCGGTATCCTTAAACTCCCTATGCCCTATTCCTTTCGTCAAAAGCTCCTGCATCAAGCCCTTCTTTAAGCGCTCGGTCTTAGTTATGATTTCATTGGTTTTTTGAATAGCTTCATCAACTGTTGAAAGGATTTCAGCGATTTTTTGCTGTTCTGGGAGCGATGGCCAAGGAATGATAAGATTGTTTAGAACAGCTCTCTCAACATGGGGTATTCCTGTCCCTTTGGTCTGCCCTTTGAGAAAGTTCTCTTTCATTTTTAATAAATAAAACAAAAATCTGTTGTTATACTCTTTTTTCTTTAACTCGAGCTTGACCATTGTTGAAGAAAGCACTCCTCGTTTACCTAAAAAGAACTCTCCAGCATTAGAACCGTCCCATAGTAAAATTAAGTCTCCATCATTAACTAAAACAACGTCATTCAAATGTTTTACAAATTTTGCTATTTTGTTTTCTCGTAAGTATTCTGTAGACAAGTAAGGAAGACAATTCTCTTTGTATTCTTCCGTCATTTCCCCAGGTTTCTTACCTTTAACAAATTCTATAGCCTCACCAAGTTTCACAACTTCCCAATCCTTGGGGATTCTGCCAATCGGCGTTTCTTTGAAATTAGTTTCTTTGTAAAACATCACCTTCCCCCTTTTTACTATAGAGTAACCTATTGACATCTGATAGGCAATCTTTGGCGTGTTTTAGCGCAAGCTCGGCATCCTCCCTGTGGAAGAATTCATCCGGGGAAATGTCATTAACCCCATAGGTTGCAATGGTATGAAAATTATACCAAAAATAGGTCAGAAAAATTACTCTGAGAATAGCTTTATCTAACCTAAGATACCCGGGAAATTCCTCTTGAACCTTTTGAAGAAGTTTTTTAACTGGTTCAATGTCCCCCCTTTTTTCCTCTTTCGCTTTCTTCTTTTTCTCAAATAGTAATTGATGCTCCTTAGGAAAGTCCAAACCCATTATCTTAAAAATGGCTTTTCCGCTTAATTCTATGGCTCTTTGGCACCAAGAGATCACATTGGAGTAAGGTATAGAGACACCTTTTTTAAGTTCTTCTTCACCTCTTGAAACCAGGTGTTCGGCTTTTTCAATTAGGGCTTTGGCATATTCCAAGCTCTCGTTCATCTAATCACTCCTGGCTTCGCTTAATTTAGTGATATACTCCTCTATCTTTCTTCCTATTTCTTGCCTCTCTTTCTCTAACGTCTTCAACTCAAGAAATTCTTTAGCAATGTCAATTTCTTCGTCTTCTTCCATAGGCATCACATAAAGGGTCACATTTAAGTTGTAGTCATTGTCTTTAACCTTGCTTATGTCCACAATTTTGGAAAATCCAGTTATGTCAATGAATTTTCTATAGGTATCTACAATTTTTCCTGTATTTTCCTTTGATAGTGAATTCAGCCTTCTAACCGAGGGATGGGGTGTGAACTCATTTGAGGCATTGATGAAAAGTATCTTATCCCTCCTATTCGCCGGCTTAGCCTTGTTAAAAATTATGATAGCCCCAGGAGCGCCAGTATTGTAAAACAGTTTTTCAGGTAAAAGAATAACACATTCAACCCAATCTTTCTCAATTACCTTGCTCCTAATGATTTTCTCCTTACCACCTCTGAACAAACAACCGTTATCTACTACAAGACCAACCCTCCCATTTTCTTTTGTAGAAGATAGCATATGCTGAATCCAAGCCCAATCGGCACTATTATTAGGAGAGTAGCCGAGGAAAAACCTCTCCCTGAAATCAGCCCCCTTGAGGCTATCTTCACCATAGCCGTCCTGATTCCAAGGGATATTGGCAATAACAACATCAAATTGTTTTAACCTTCCGTCATCTCTAAATCTTGGATTATATAGAGTGTCTCCATTGGCTATATTCGCATTCCTTATATCGTGAAGGAGCAAGTTCATCTTGCATATGGCGTAGATCTCCGGGTTCCTTTCTTGCCCAAACAAGAATAATCTTATCGCCTCTTCTTCCCCATATCTCTCAATTACATACAGATGCGAAAGTATTAACATACCGCCAGAACCACAGCAAGGATCATATACACTCTCTCCGGGCTTTGGATCCAAAATCTCAACCATCAACTTTATAACTTCCCTCGGGGTATAGATTTCTCCTTCCTTCGCTCTCTCGGGTGCAAACTTCATTAATATATGCTCATAGGCATCCCCAAGGATATCGGGAGAAACTTCTTCACCAGCCAGATCATACTTATTGAATAATTCAACAAGCTGTCTTAATAATTCCCTATTCTCTTGATTTCTCGCAAACACTTGAAAATCGACTCTATCAATAACCCCTTGCAATTCCTCATTTAATTTTGCAATTTCAGATATGGCAGTGGGGAGATTTTGAGGTAAATCTTTTACATTTTTCGTCACCTCATCCCAAAGAAATTGTCTCGGAATATTAAAGGTGTGGTGAGTTTTTTCTTCAGCTTCCCTCTCAGCCTCTTCCTCTGGTAGGCCAGCCTCTTTTATTAACCTCTCTTTTGCTTGCCGTTTTTCAACTTTCCATACATCGTTTAATCTCTTCAGGAAAAGCAGGACAAGGATAAACTTGTAATCTACCGCTGTTCTTATCAAATCTGCAGCCTTGTCAATAAGGGAGTTCAACTCTTCACGAGTTACTCTTTGGGGAAACCAGAGTCCCTGTGCCATTGTAAATTATCACCTTCCTCTACACAAAATAATCATAATTCTTTTTTAGATTTTTGTCAATTCTAACTTCAAACTATGAGATTATCTCCACACAAAAGAGGACGCTATAGACTGGTAAAAAGTCCTTATTTGACTTTTTTTTGAAAGCATGTTATAGTTTTTAATAGCGAAGTGGGGGCGCGTGGTCTCGACGGGGAGCGGAGGTTGCAAGTTGCGAGCCGAGGTCGCCGCAGACCTTGTAAAAAATGCGGCGAAAGATAAGTGCCAACCACTCTTACGCGCTCGCTGCTTAATTGAAGTAGCGACGTTCCCTCGCTCTTGCCGGGGGAGTGAGAGGGGCGCCATACACTCGGCTGCCTCACGGGCTCTGTCCTTGGGTTCGTGAGAAAGAGGAAAAGGGCTTGGCTTTAATCCATCCTGCCTTTGGGAGGGATTAAAGCGAGAGGAAAACAAAGGCTACGCTCGTAGAGGCTTGTGGCTGAGGCTCTTCGGACACGGGTTCAACTCCCGTCGCCTCCACCAACTCAAAAGGCTTTAGATACAATCCTTCCTGATTTTTAAGTTATCCCCCTTAAAAATTGGTGCCGAGGCCCAGAGTCGAACTGGGGACGCCAGGATTTTCAGTCCTGCGCTCTACCTCCTGAGCTACCTCGGCACTTTCTGGCGGGGTCGACGGGACTTGAACCCGCGTCCTCTTGCTTGACAGGCAAGCGCGCTAACCGGACTGCGCCACGACCCCTATTTTTAAAAATGGTGGGCGAAGTAGGAGTTGAACCTACGACCTTCTCCTTGTAAGGGAGACGCTCTCCCACCTGAGCTATTCGCCCTTCAATGGTGCCCTCGGGGGGATTTGAACCCCCGCCGCAGGCTTGAAAGGCCTGTATCCTAACCTGGCTAGATGACGAGGGCATTAATTGGTGAGCCGTGCAGGAGTCGAACCCGCGACCCCCGGCTTAAAAGGCCGGTGCTCTACCACGGCTGAGCTAACGGCTCATTATAACTATACACACTTTTAATTTTTTCGTCAAATAGAGGGGCTTGTCTTTATTCGCTGCTTGCGCTGGTAATCCTTTGTCTCTTTGCTTCAAGCCAAGCTTTATATGCCTCCATAATGGGGCGGGTGGTCTCCTCCATCTTTTGGGAATATTCCTCCAAGAAATCCTTCAAATCGGTGAAAAGGCTTTCCGCTCCGGGATGGGTTGGATGGGCTCCCCCTTCCTCAGCAGATTCCCTCAAGACCCAGGGATTATCAACTATCATACAGGGCTTGAAGTAGTTATCAGTCCAGGGGAAGCGCCTTCTTATCGCCTTGAAGAAAGGGGAGTTGAGACATTCAAAGAGGGGTTTTTCCTTCACATTATCCACGGCGAAATGGGAGAAGACGCAAGGTTCTACCTCCCCCTTGTTGTTTATGTGGGCATAAAGTCTCCCTCCAGCCATACAACCCGAGGTCAAATGCCCGTCATTCCAAAAATCCGCTACAAATATGGGCTTGGTGTCCCGTATTTTCCATATCCTTTCCCGAACATATTGTCTCTGTTCGGGCGTCACCATAAGGGATATATCGGGGGCCTTCCCCACCGGCACATACATAAAATACCAGCCGAAGAAACAACCCCTATCTATCAGGAAATCAATGAATTCCTCACTTGATACCACTTGATAATTGAGGCTTGTATAGGTAGCGGAGAAACCGAAGAAAACCCCCTCCCTTTTGAGGTTGTCCATCGCTTGCAAAACTTTTTCATATATTCCCTTACCCCTTCGGTAATCCGTCTCATCTCGGTAGCCCTCTATGCTGATGGCGGGGGCAACATTCCCCAATTTACCAAGGTTCTTTGCTAATTCTTCATCTATAAGGGTTCCGTTCGTATAAACGAGGAAGGATGCATCGTTATGCTTTCTGAAGATGTCAAGCAACCCCTCGTAAATAAAGGGTTCACCTCCCGAGATTGTGAAGAAGTATGTTCCCATCTCCTTAGCTTCGCTCAACACCCTATCAAACACCTCGAATGGCAAGTCGCTCTCCTTCTTGTAAGAGCCAGCATAGCAACCGATACAGTTTAGGTTGCAACGCATTGTGGGACTTATTACTATGAGGAAAGGTGCAGCCAGTCCCTGTGCCTCCAATTCTTTTCTCCGGGATAGAGTGAAGTAGACCGCATTTAGTCCCAGGTTATTGAAAAGCTTTTGGCGAACAGTGGGGTTGGTATCTCGTAGGACGCGGCGAGCGAATTCAATAGCGGGATGGCGCTTCTCAAAGAGTGCGCGAAGCTCTCGCAATTGCAATTTATGATAATCGTGCCTCGCTATTCTCTCCAAGATATAGGTGAGACGGATGAGGTTATCGTCGGATGTGCGATTGAGAAGGGGAACAAGGAGCTTCATCGCCTGATTGGCAGCGATTCTGAGAGCGCTCCTCTTCAAGGACATCTTTCAAGCCCTCCTTTCGGTGAAGGTATAAATCTCGGGATGACTTCTTTGAAACTCCTCAAAGTATTCCTCGTTTTTCACACAGCCCGGGTCGGGACCCATTGGGTCTCCGAAGTAGGCGAGTGCCCTTGCTCGGCATCCCCCGCAGGCCCTGTTGTATTCGCAAGTTCCACAGGCTCCCCATAGCGCCTTTCTATCTCTTAACTTGTTCAGGAAGGGATGATTTTGCCAAACATCAATAATTCTGTCTGTTCTAACGTGCCCCAAGTGGACATCGGGCATATAGACGCAGGGGGTGATGGTGCCATCGGGCTGAACCGCCATATAAGCTCTGGCAACTCCACACCCACCTATCAGTTCCGCAAGGAGGGAAAGGTCTTTCGCCTTTCCTGTGCCCAGATGAGCAATCGGCGCGAACTCGGGCTTGTCCTTCTCCATACAAAATCTACCCAACTGGGGAGCGGTGGTGCAGAGGGAACCCCCTTCCAAAAGGAATTCATACATTTGCTTGAGGATTGATTCCTTCTCAGCGGGCGTTAGGTCGCTGTTCCAAATCTCCTTGCCCCGCCCTGTTGGTATGAAGTTGTAGACCATAACCTTATAAACTCCCAAATTCTTGCCTAACTCCAGGATGTCCTGGAATTCATCGTAGTTATATTTGGTGACGGTGACGGAGAGGATGGCATTTCCTCCCGCTTCTATAACATTCTTTATGCCTTGTATGGACCTTTCCCATGCCCCTTTTACCCCTCGGAAAAAGTCGTGTTTTTCGGGGTTGGCGCTATCAATACTAACTGCTACATAGGCGAAGTCATATTCTTTCAAGCGTTTGGCTACATCCGGGCTTATAAGCACGCCATTCGTATTCATAGAGAGATAAAGCCCTTTCTCCCTTGCTTTTTCCACCACATCCCAGAAGTCCCTGCAGAGAAGCGGTTCCCCTCCCGAGAAGGAGAGGGTAGGGATATAGGAATCGGCAATTTCTTCTACCAACCTTATTTTTTCTTCTTTTGAAAGTTCGCCCATTCCTAATTCCTTGGGGCGAAGGGTTCCGGCGTTTTCATAGCAGTGTTTACAACGTAGGTTACAGGTGTAGGTTATATTCCATACTACCATAAGAGGGGCATAGAAGGTCATCGGCAAATTCAGGCCATAAGTCTGCACACTGTATGCTGCGTTGAGAATAGTTCGTCTTATATTGGGATGAGCCATAAATTGGGGGAGTCGTTCTTTGGGGATACCGATAGCCCTCGCTACGGTGTTAACCATAGCGTATATTGGACGCTCGAGGAATCTTCGAGGTTTCTCGTCTTTTGCTATCCTATCCATAAGTTCCTCAAGGCGAGTCTTTCCCCCATCGGCAGAGGTAAGGAGATAATTGAGTGTCCTCTTGGTCAGGGGATTGGTGAAAAGGAGCCGCAATTTCATATAATCGGTTTTTGCCTTTATGTGGCTCCGTTTCATTACCAATAATCCCATCTCTCAAACACCTCCTATTCTATTTCAAGCCTTTCAGTTCTTCCCTAAGGATGGAGGCGATCAATTCCTTCTGGGCTTTGCTTAGACGGGAGAGGGCTTGTTGGCAGGTCCGCACTATTTTATGTAAGCGTCCCTCCCCATCCCCTGCCATAACCGCCCCACTGATAAGGGGGAGGTCTTCACCACCTCTCAAAGATCTCCTTATTCGGGAATAAAGGGAAGAGGAACGCTTTTTTAATTCCAGAAGGAGCATGGTCAGACTGCGTGCAGTTCGAGTAAGGGGGGTGGTAGCAGTGGCTATCCTCTCCCTAAGGGAAGATATAGTAGAGCTCAAATCCTTCCTGGCAGATTGAAAGTAGTGGGAAAGTTCTTCCCTCAAAGTTTCTAAATAACCCTCCCCTTTAATTGTCTCCTCTCCTTGAGGAGATAGGCTGAAGCGGAGGGAGGGGCGTCCGCCCAATTTCCCTTCGCTTCTTCTCAGTTCGGACAAAACATAACCTTCTTCCTCCAGCTGAATAAGTAATTCATAAGCTGACCACTTGCTTATACCGAGCTGGAGGGCAAGTTCCTCATAACCTATAGGACCTTTTTCCTCGGTTAGCTTGTGTAAGGCTTTCAGCGCCTCTCTCCTTCTTCTCGTCAGCATTCTCCATCGACTCCGAATGAATAATCACTTATTAATTATATAAAGGTTTAAAAAACTCGTCAACAAATTTTTCCAAAAATACCAAAAACCTTCTAACAAGTGAAATTAAAGGAGATAAGGGTGTGGGAATGGAAGTGGCTATCTCTTTTCAGTGGATAATTTATCTTGGAGTTCTTTCAGTTTATTAAGGGCTTCTATAGGCGTCAGGTTGGACAAATCAAGGCTTTTCAGTTCCTCCAGAACGGGGTGAGGCTCCAGTTCGAAAAGGGAAAGTTGCAATCTCTGGCGTTTGGTGGGAATCCTTTTATAAGAAGGTTGCTCCTCCCTTTCCAACTCCTCTAAAATTTCCCTCGCCCGCTCCAACACTTCCTTAGGGACCCCAGCCAGACTGGCTACCTGGATACCATAAGACCTATCGGTTGCCCCGGGTCGTATCTTGTAAAGGAAAATGATATTGCCTCCTTCCTCCTTGACATCCGCCCTTAAGTTCCTTACCCCCTCGTATTCCTTGGCCAATTTGTTCAGACGATGATAGTGTGTAGCAAAGAGTGTGCGTGCTCCGATGCTATTGCTGAGGATATACTCCGCCACTGCCCAGGCGATGGATAACCCATCAAAAGTGGATGTTCCTCTTCCAATCTCGTCCAGCACGATCAGGCTCCTGCTCGTTGCGTTATTGAGGATATTGGCGACCTCGTTCATCTCCACCATAAAAGTGGATTGTCCCGAGGAGAGGTCATCCCTTGCCCCAATGCGGGTGAATATCCTATCCACGATGCCAATTTTCGCGTATTTCGCTGGGACAAATGAACCCACCTGCGCCATTAGAACTATGAGGGCTACCTGACGGAGGTAAGTGGATTTGCCCGCCATATTGGGGCCGGTGATGATTAAAAGGCGTTTATCTCGGCAGTTCAGTTCCACATCGTTGGGCACGAACCTTCCCTCTTCCATAAAGCGTTCCACCACAGGGTGTCTTCCCTCTTTTATGACGATTTCATCGCTTTCATCTATAATAGGTCTATTGTAGTTATAGCGAGCGGCGACCTCGGCCAAGGATTGTAATGCATCTAATTCAGCGACCGCTCTTGCCACCCCTAAAATCTCCTCAGCCCGCCTCATCACTTCCTCCCTCAGGGAAATGAAGAGCTCGTATTCCAACTCCCCCATCCTTTCCTCCGCTCCTAAAACTTTTGCCTCTAATTCCTTCAAAGGTTCCGTTATGAATCTCTCCGCATTGACGAGCGTTTGCTTCCTTATGTAATCCTTGGGAACGAGGTGGAGATTGGGCTTCGTCACCTCAATATAATAGCCGAAAACGGCATTATAGCCTATCTTTAGGGATTTGATGCCCGTGCGGAGACGTTCCTGGTTCTCCATCTTCGCTATCCATTCCTTGCCCTGGGAAGCTGCCTCCCGCAACTCGTCCAATTCCTTACTGAAGCCCTCTTTTATTATGCCTCCCTCTCTCAAAGTAGCGGGAGCATCTTCCCTGAGAGCCCTATCTAGAAGAGAATAAAGGTCTGGAAGAGGGTTGAGCCTCTCCTTGATCTCCTCCAGCAGTTGGCTTTTCATAGCCTCCAGATGGGGTGAAATAGCCGATATACTTCCCAATGCCCTCTTCAAGATCAGCAAGTCCTTAGGGGAAGCAACGCCGGTTGCGCATCTCCCCACTATCCTTTCCATATCACCTATTGATTTCAAGCCCTCCCTCAACCAAGCCCTTATCCTTCCCTGATGGTAAAGTTCCTCAACTGCGTCCAGCCTGCTCTCTATCTCCGTCTTTAAGAGAAGCGGCTGTTCAACCCATTTTCTCAAGAGCCTGCTACCCATAGGGGTGAGGGTTGAATCCAGGATACCTAACAGACTCCTTTCCCTTGAGCCTTCAAAGGATTCCGTCACCTCCAAGGTTCGTCTTGCTATCCCATCCACCATCATAAACTGCTGGGGGAAGTAAAGGGATATGGTGTTGATATGGCGAAGGGAGGAAAGGTGTGTCTTCCTTAAATAGAAAAGAATCATAGCGCAGGCTTCCTGAACAAGGGGATATTCTTCCACACCGAAACCACGAAGGGAAGAAACCTGAAAATGCTCCAAAAGGATTTGGCGGGGGGATTGGAGTATGAAGGGATCTTCCTCCAAGTAAGTAACGGTTGTCCCGGAGGGCACTCTGCTCGCCAATTCTTCCTCCTCAGGGAGGAGCAGGAGTTCTGCGGGGGAAATTCTCTGTAATTCTTCCCAGAGGAATCTTTGTCCCTTTATATTCGTTCCCACAAGTTCTCCCGTGGAGACATCGGTGATAGCAAGCCCGAATTCGTCCTCCTCCCTCGCTATAGCGGCGAGGAAACTGCTCCTCCTCGCTTCCAGCATAGTCTCTTCCACTACTGTCCCCGGCGTCACTATTCTGGTGACCGCCCTTTTCACCAATCCCTTTGCCTTTGCTGGGTCCTCCATCTGCTCACATATAGCGACTTTATGCCCCCGAGAAAGGAGACGGGCTATATATCTTTCCACTGCGTGATAGGGAACACCACACATAGGTATGCGTTTGCCCTTTCCCGCTTCCCGGGAGGTCAAAACGAGGTCCAATTCACGGGAGGCTATCTCGGCATCCTTCCCGAACATCTCATAAAAATCACCAAGACGAAACATCAGAATGACATCGGGATACTGGGACTTTATTGAATGATACTGCCTGAAAAGAGGGGTTAAACTATCCTTTTCCTTCTCTTTCTTCATCTTCTATCTTTCCCCTAAATCCCCAGAGAAAAGCCTCCTCCGCCTTCACCCGGAGGAGTTTCCCTATGAGTTTCTTATTGCCAGGGAAAATGACAGTCTTATGCTCCCTCGTCTTTCCCATAAGGAGCCCCTTCCCCTTAGGGTCTTCTCCCTCTACGAGCACCTCCATACTTCTGCCCACTAGTCTCATGTTCTTTCTCCTGCTTATCTCGTTCTGAAGCACTATCAATTCCCTTAAGCGGCTCATTTTCTCCTCTTGCTCCACTTGTTCGGGTAGTTTCTCAGCCAAAGTCCCGGGGCGAGGAGAAAAAGCGAACATAAAAGCCTGGTCGAATTCTATCTCCTCAAATGTCCGTAGGGTATTGCGGAACTCTTCCTTACCTTCCCCCGGAAAACCAACCATCACATCAGTGGTAAGGGAGACATCGGGGATCCTTTCCCTTATCTTCCTCACCAGTTCCTTATAGTATGAGACTGTGTAGCCTCTCCTCATCAACTGGAGAATCTTGTCATCCCCCGCTTGGATGGGGAGGTGAATCCAATGGCACACTTGAGGAACGGAAGCAATGGCTTCTATGAGTTGGGGGGAGAAGTCCCTTGGATGGGATGTGGTGAATTTTATCCTCTTGATGGGTAATTTTCCCAAAGCATAGAGAAGGTCGGGAAAAGAACGAGTATTTCCCAAATCCTTACCGTAAGCGTTTACATTCTGCCCCAGTAGGATTATCTCTATTACCCCCTCATCTACCAATCTTTTAGCCTCCTCTACTATCTCCTCAAGTGGTCTACTTCTTTCTCTTCCCCTTACAAAGGGGACAATACAATAGGAGCAGAAATTATTACATCCGAAGATGATGGGTAAGTAGGCTTGGAAGTTTTTCTCTCTCAAGGTAGGGAGGGGGGGAGAACAGCCATTTATATCCAACGCTACTATCTTTTTTGTTCTCGCTTCCTCCACTATGGAGGCGATATTCTGCACTTGTCCCGTGCCGAGGAGGAAATCAACAGCGGGGAAGCGGTGGAGGAGTTCCTCTCCCATCCTCTGCGCCATACAGCCCGCCACCCCCAAGAGGATATGGGGTTTCTGGGTCTTCAGTTTGGCAAGATAGCCCAGCTCACTGAGGGCTTTTTCCTCCGGCTTCTTTCTTACTGAGCAAGTGTTGATTATGAGTAGGTCGGCATCAAGTGGGGAAGAGGAAGGTTCCCAGCCTTTTTGACGGAGGATTCCCAACATCGCCTGGCTATCCCACTCGTTCATTTGGCAGCCGAAAGTATCTATCCAAACCTTGGGCATTTCTTGATAAATTTTAACTCGCCGGAATAAGCAAGGCAAGAGGAGGTATACTTCCCTCCCTTTGTTTGCTATTAGTGAAAGAAAATGTTATAATTGAGTTAAAGTGGAAAGAAGAAACTCTAGCCTGATATTTTTGATGTTGTTCTTTTTCTTCCTCATTCTATTGATGAGGGGTTCAATTACCTACAATATGGGGGTGGAGAAGTATGGGTATAGTGAGTTCCTTGAAAAGGTTGAGAAAGGGGAAGTATTGAAGTGCGTAATTGGAAGGGGGGAGGTAAGTGGGGAACTCAAAAATGGCACCCACTTCATCACACGGTTTCTTCCCGAGTTAGTAGGACCGGAGTTGGAAAAAACGCTGAAGAAGAACGGCGTTCGTTTCACTTATAGGACTCCCCTTCTATCCGAGGGTTGGCAGAATCTCCTCTTTTACCTTATTCTGCCCATTTTCGTCCTTGTAATCTTCTGGTCCTTGTTCTTACGGGGGATGCAAGCGGGGAATAGGGAGGCTTTCACATTTGCGAGAAGTAGGGCCAGGAAATATACCCCTGCGAACATTCCCCGAGTGACCTTCAATGATGTAGCGGGAGCAGATGAGGCGAAGCAGGAGCTACAAGAGATAGTGGAGTTTCTCAAAAATCCCCGCAAGTTTCAAGCTTTGGGCGCTAAGATACCGAAAGGAGTTCTTCTTTATGGACCGCCAGGTTGTGGAAAAACCCTTCTGGCGAGGGCTGTTGCTGGGGAGGCGAATGTTCCTTTCTTCCACATCTCCGGTTCGGAATTCGTGGAGATGTTTGTGGGGGTGGGAGCAGCGAGGGTGAGGGACCTCTTCGACCAGGCTAAAGCAAATGCTCCCTGCCTTATCTTCATAGACGAGATAGATGCTGTAGGAAGGCAGAGGGGCACGGGATTGGGCGGTGGACATGATGAGAGGGAGCAGACGCTGAATCAGATATTGGCGGAAATGGACGGCTTCGATCCCAATATAGGTGTCATAGTGCTCGCCGCAACGAACCGTCCGGATGTCTTGGACCCCGCCCTCCTCCGGCCGGGAAGATTCGACCGCCATATCGTAATAGACCATCCCGATTTGAAAGGGCGTCTGGAAATCCTCAAGGTGCATACTCAAAATAAACCTCTCGGGGAGGATGTGGACCTGGAAATGATTGCTCGGAGGACGCCGGGCTTCTCCGGTGCCGATTTGGCTAACTTGGTGAACGAGGCAGCCCTCCTAGCGGCGAGGTTGGGGAAACATAAGATAACGATGTCCGAAATGGAGGAGGCGATAGAGAGGGTGGTGGCCGGTCCCCAGAGAAGAAGCAGAGTTATAAGCGAGAAGGAAAAGAAATTGGTTGCCTACCACGAGGTAGGGCACGCACTCGTCGCTAAAATGTTGCCCAATGCTAATCCCGTGCATAAGATATCCATCTTACCCAGGGGTATGGCTCTGGGATATACCCTTCAATTCCCCGAGCAGGATAAATACATAATTACAAAATCAGAGCTAATGGATGAACTCTCCGCCCTTTTAGCGGGAAGGGCAGCGGAGGAAATAGTATTTGGGGAGACGACAACAGGGGCACAGAACGACCTCCAAAGGGCAACGGATATAGCAAGGCGGATGGTATGCGAACTGGGGATGTCGGAAAGAATAGGACCAATAACCCTTGGAAGAAGACATGGAAACCCCTTCCTGGGTAGGGATATATTTGAGGATAGGAATTACTCCGATGAAGTAGCGAGGTTGATAGATGAGGAGGTGAAGAACATAATAGAAACGAACTACAAAAGGGCGGAGGAAATACTGCGGGAAAATAGGGATGTGTTGGAGAAGTTGGTGGGGATACTACTCCAAAAAGAAACGCTTGAGAAAGAGGAGATAGACCGTATTCTATCCGATGGGGAAGATTCTCAGCAGTCCTAACTTCAGCGAGGGAAGTTCTCCCCAGATACTGGAGGAAATCGTTTCACTTGCGAGAAATAAGAAAAATGTCAAGTTAATAGATTACTCCTCTGACGCCGACCATAACCGTTCCGTAGTGAGTATTATAGGGGAAGCGGAGGCTGTTATTGAAGTGCTCTTAGAAATGTCCCGCAAGGCGGTTTCCCTTATAAACTTGAATAACCACAAGGGACAGCATCCTCGGTGTGGAGCTATAGATGTGATTCCTCTTATTCCCCTTCAGGGAATTAGCCTGGAGGAATGTGTTCGTATTGCTCACAAATTAGGGGAGCGTTTAGCAGAGGAGCTCGGGCTTCCCGTCTACTTCTATGGTGAGGCGGCGTTCAGGGAGGAGAGGAGAGACCTCTCCGATGTGAGAAGAGGTGGGTTAGAAGCAATGGCGGAGGATATGAGACAAGGAAAGAGATTGCCCGATATAGGTCCACCCAGTCCCCATCCCACCGCTGGATGTGTGATTGTTGGGGTGCGCGACTTCCTCGTTGCCTTCAATGTTAATCTCGCCACTTCAAACCTTGATATAGCAAGGAGAATTGCCTCCCTTGTGAGGGAGAGGGGTGGTGGATTGGTGGGTGTGAAGGCGCTCGGCATAGACCTCCCATCAAGAGGTAAGGTGCAGGTCTCTATGAATATAACGATGCCCCTTAAAACGCCCTTATATAGAGTGCTTGAGTTGGTCAAATTGGAGGCTAAACGCTATGGAGTGGAGGTGGAATCCACGGAGATAGTAGGTCCTGTTCCCCTCAAAGTGCTTATTGAAACTCTTTCTTATTATCTTTCCCTAAGGGATTTCAAAATAGAACAGATAGTAGATATCCATATATAAAAGGAGTGATCTCCCCCGTGGATAAAGAGAGAATAGAAAAGGCTGTGAGAGAGATACTGTTTGCTATAGGGGAGAATCCGGAGCGTGAGGGGTTGAGGGAAACCCCAAGAAGGGTGGCGGAGGCGATGGAGGAATTATTGAAGGGATATGAGTTGAAGGAAGACGATTTCACCGTCTTTCAAAACCAATCCCAAGAAACAGTGATATTAAGAGATATCCCCTTCTTTTCCCTCTGTGAGCACCATCTCCTACCTTTTATCGGCAAGGCACATATCGCTTATATACCCCAGGGCAAGATAGCGGGAGTAAGCAAGCTCGTGCGCGTAGTGGATAAGTATGCCCACAGGTTGCAAGTGCAGGAGAGATTGACCGAGGAGATAACGAATGAACTTTGGGAGAAGGTCCAGCCGAAGGGCTTGTTGGTGCTATTGGAAGCTGAGCATCTATGTATGACATTAAGGGGGGTGAGGAGTCCGGGTTCGCTCGTGGTGACGCTGGGGGTAAGAGGGATATACGAGGAACAGGAATCTCTGCGTAATGCAGTGCTCTCTTTGTTAGGAAGATGAGAGGGATAAGGATTTTGGAGATAGCGAAAGAGGAACTATCAAGGGAGATGAAGAGGGTGGGGGCATCGGAGGAAGGGATCAAGCGTATGCTTCCCAAAGGGGAGTTCGTCAAAATTTTCCTGCCCGGTATTCCTTATACCATAGCAAACATAATTAAACAGAAGATGCTTTCTTTAGGGGGGGAAACCGCAGTATCAAGGGATACTGTTAAGGGAGGGGAAGGGGTGACGGATTGTCTTATTTTGGGCACAGGAAAGCAGATAGAAGAATTGATAACTTATCTCAAAGAGCAGCCATTTTCCACCCTTAGGGAAATCGTTGAGGAATTGGAGACGGTTAGGGGGAATTATGGAAAGAAAGAGTGGCTTTTGCCCTTCCCACGCCATCCCTTAGCGATTAGAGGAAAGCCTTTAATAATGGGTATTCTCAATGTCACTCCCGATTCCTTTTATGATGGTGGGAGATATAGCAGAGTTGAGTTAGCCTTAAATTGGGCTGAGAAGATGGTGGAAGAAGGAGCTGATATAATAGATGTGGGAGGGGAATCCACTCGTCCAGGGTCAGAGAGGGTGAGTGTGGAGGAGGAATTAAGGAGGGTCTTACCAGTAGTCAAGGAACTAGTGAAAAGGATAGATGTGCCAATATCCATTGATACATATAAGGCCGAGGTCGCTCGTTTAGCAATAGAGGAAGGGGCGGAGATGGTGAACGATATAAGCGCTATGAGATTTGACAAGGAGATGGTGGAGGTAGTGAGGGAGAGGGAGGTGCCGGTGGTGCTTATGCATATGAAGGGAACTCCTAAGGATATGCAAGAGAATCCTTTTTATGTGGATGTGATGGGCGAGATATATGAGTTCCTTTTGCGTAGAGCGGAATGGGCTATGGGAAAGGGAATAAAGAAGGAGAACATAGTTATTGACCCTGGAATCGGCTTTGGGAAAAGGACGATCGACAATTTAGAAATCATAAGGCGCCTGCCGGAGTTGAAATCCTTGGGCTTTCCTATTCTCATAGGTCCGTCTCGCAAATCGTTCATAGGAAACATCTTAGGAGGGTTGCCACCTGAGGAGCGTTTGGAGGGCACCGCTTCCGCGGTTGCTATAGCGGTGCTCAAGGGGGCGAATATAATAAGGGTGCACGATGTGGGGGCTATGAAGAAAGTAGTGGAGGTAGCCTACGCAATATCTGGGGAAGAGGATAAATAAGAGGCGAGGGTGGTTCTTAACTGTCAGTTTCCTGCTGGCATACCCCATTTTATTTTGACTTTTACCTCCTCCTTCTTTATATTTCTAATATGAATCTTTGAAGGAGGTCCCTTTTATGAGGATTAAAGGATATGCGCGGCGCCTACCCATAGACGATGATATAAACACGGATTACATAATATCGGGGCGTTATAAATTCCAAACAGAGGATATATCTCAAATGGCGCGCCATATATTTGAGGATTTAGATCCCAACTTTTACGAGAAAATTAAGGAGGGTGACATCGTTGTAGCGGGAAAAAACTTTGGCTGCGGTTCCTCCAGGGAGCAGGCTCCCCGTGCTCTAAAAGCAGCTGGGCTATCCTGCGTAGTTGCTAAATCATTCGCCCGCATATTCTACCGCAATTGCATCAATATCGGGTTCCCTTTGGTAGAGGCGGATACCACCGATATAAGGGATGGTGAACCCTTAGAGATAGACTTGGATAAAGGTATAATCTACCTTCCAGAGAGGGGTAAGAAAATCCCCTTTAAGCCCTTACCCCCCTTTATGCAAAAGCTCCTTCAGGATGGAGGGCTTGTGCCCCACCTCCTCAAACACAAAGGGTTCTTGATAGAAGAAAAGTAGAGAAAGGAGGTTAGGAAATGTATAGAGTAACATTTATCCCCGGAGACGGAGTGGGACCAGATGTTGCTTACTCAGCGAGGAAGGTCGTGGAAGCAAGTGGTGTCCAAGTGGAATGGGAGGAGAAGATAGCTGGTGAACCAGCAATTGAAAAATATAACACCCCACTCCCTGACGATACACTGGAATCCATTAAAAGAAACAAAGTTGCCCTTAAGGGACCCATAACCACTCCCATAGGGGAAGGGTACCGTTCCGTCAATGTCCTCCTTCGCCAGCTCCTCAACCTCTATGCCTGCTTACGTCCTGCTCGTTCTATTCCAGGCATCAAGACCTCTTTCCCCAATGTAGATTTGGTGATAGTAAGGGAAAATACAGAGGATGTTTACAGTGGCGTGGAATTTCCCCCTCATTCTGAGGAAGCGAAGAAAATCATAGCACTTTGCGAGGGAAAAGTGCGCGAGGATTCCGCCATAACATTGAAACCAATCTCATTCTATGCCTCCGAGAAAATAGTTAGGTTCGCATTCCGTTATGCCCTTGAACATAATCGCAAGAAGGTCACCTGTGTCACAAAAGCAAACATTATGAAGTTCACCGATGGGCTCTTTTTAGAAGCAGCAAGAAAAGTAGCGAAGGAATTTCCCCAAATAGAGTTTGAGGAACGTCTCGTGGACAATATGGCTATGCAACTCGTTCAGAAACCTCATCTTTACGATGTCATCGTGACTCCCAACCTTTACGGGGATATATTATCTGACCTTTGCGCTGGACTAATAGGTGGGCTCGGGGTTGCCCCAGGCGCTAATATGGGGGATGACGCGGCGGTTTTCGAACCAGTGCACGGCAGTGCCCCCAAGTATAAGGGGATGAACAAGGTGAATCCCACCGCCGCTATCCTCTCCGCAGCTATGATGCTTGATTACCTCGGGGAGAAGTCCGCAAGCCAGAGAATAGAAAAAGCGGTAAGGGCAGTTATATCTGAGGGTAAGTGGCTTACATATGATTTGGGAGGTAGCGCCTCTACAACAGATATGACGGAGGCGATAATAGATAAAATAGGTGAATGAGAGAAGGGAAAATATTCGTTCCAACATCCCTTTTGAAGGATATCGTCTATAAACTCGTCAGGGAGGCGAGTGTTTCTCTTCATCCTCGTTATCTTGAGGAGTTGAGAAGAAGAAAGGAAGAGGAGACCTCTCCTAATGCCCAGTGGATACTTGACCAACTTCTGAAAAATGTAGAAATCGCAAGGCGAGATAATCTCCCCCTCTGTCAGGATACTGGCTATGTGCTCGTTTTTATCTCCCTAGGAAAGGGTATCTGCCTTCCCCCGGATGTTCAAACTACCATAGACGAGGCGGTGCGGAAAGTTTATAAGGAAGCTCTTCTCAGAGCTTCTATGGTTTCCCATCCCTTGCAGAGGCTTAATACAAAAGATAATACCCCTGCGGTGGTCCACATAGAAGAGACTACAGGTGATGGTTTGGAGATAGATGTTATGCTAAAAGGGGGAGGTTCGGAAAACGCCTCCGCCCTGAAGATGCTTTCACCTGCTGAGGGGGAGAAGGGAATTCGTAGGCTCGTGCTCCAAACTTTGAGAAAAACCGCTTGGAATGCCTGCCCTCCTCTAATATTAGGGATAGGGATAGGGGGAACGATGGAGAAATCCGCCTATTTAGCAAAGAAAGCCCTTCTCAACTGGGCTAAAGGGAAGGAGATGGACGATTGGGAGACAAGTTTGATGGAGGACATTAACCGGCTGGGAATTGGACCAGGAGGGGTAGGGGGTAAGCTCACCTGTTTGGGGGTGAGCATTGAAACCGCTCCCTGCCACATAGCTACCTTGCCAGTTTCTTTGAATGTCCAGTGTTATGCGACGAGGATCACAAGCCTGTGGCTATCCAAAGACGAGATAAGAAGAAGGGAATAGGATTTTAAACCCCATTGTGCCTCTCGGAACTCCCTTTTATGCGATATATGTGGACATCATAGGGGCGGAAATCGTCTTCAAAAAGTCCTTTCACCAAGGGAATTTCTCGCTTTTCTCCTATTACCTCCGCCTTAGCTTTATTAGGAACATTTCTTAGCTGGAAAGAAGCTCTTGTAGGTGCGTTTCTCATCGCTACAGCGAAGAGATAGGTAGCGCCTCCATACCGCTTAACCATGGTATGGACGGGCACATCAGGGTTTTGGGAACGAACCTCCACCTCGTCCTTGAGGGAAGGACTATTTAAGATGGGAGCTAATTCCTGAATTTGCTTGTTGATTTGGGTAACCTCGGCAAGCATTTCGGGGTCCTCAAACAAGCCTGCTTCCACGAATTTCGGCTCAAACTGGTGAACGAAGTATATCAATCCTTGAGAACCGTGCACGAGTGCCATCCATACCTCTGCCTTCACTTGATAAGGTGTGGGCTTTTTCTCCAAATTGCTTATGCGTGTGCATTCGATACAGTTCCAAACTATTTTCTCTCCATCAGTTGATTTATTCCAATTGACCCAGGAAAAGAGCCTCATAACTCCCTTAGCAACATACCAAAGGAGGTTTTCATCGTTCAGACCTGCCACCGGATAGACATCGAAGGAGACGATGTCGCAACCTTTCACATATGTGAAGTAATCGTCGGGATGAGCACCCACCCCTCGTCCTATCCAGGTATCATTAGCGACACCCTGTCCCAAATTGAGGAGGATGGGACGGTCGGGATCGTTCAATTTCATCTTCTTATAGCGTTCAACGATTTCCTTGGGAGGGACAGGTCCACCATATATCGGATTGCCCTTTGCATCTTTCCCAATTACCTGTGCATTGTCAGGTTCATCTTGATGCATCCAGCCGACGATTATAGGGTCATCTTTATGACGAAGTCCTACCTCATTCTGCTCACAGATGACCATCATCCCCGCCTTACGAAGGGTCTCCAATTGTTCTTCCGTTGGTCCCTTCCACAAGCCAACATAAAGATTGAAGCCTGCCTTTTTGTAATGCTCCGCGTTATCGGGATTTTGTAGCCAAACCGCTACGGGAAAGAAACTAGGGTCCTCTGGGGGTCCTTTCTTCCAGCGGGCGTAGGGGTTGGTGGGCGTTTGTGCTCCGATGGTCAGCAAATATACGCCACTTCCCAAGGCAAAAAGCATCACCAAAACAATCGTCCAGTTCATTTTCATCTCGTTCCCCTCCACAATATATTCTAATTCCTTTAATACAAAGCAATTGTTAAATAATCAAGCAAAATTAAAATTAAGAAAAAGATGACACCAAGAGAAAGAATTATCTCTGCTTTCAGGGGCACTCCCGATAGAACGCCCCTTTTTGAGAGGGAGGTCAAATCCCCCAGTGTGAGGGAGATTCTGGGGAAGCCCTCCGCAGTGGATGATTTCCCATACAAGATGGAATTCCTGGAAGCGGGGGATTGGGAAGGGTTGATGGAAGAGATGGCAGATGATGCAGTGAAGGTGGCAGAGGTTTGCGGTTTTGATATGATAAGATTGGGTATCAACATTCCCCGGGATTACGAGCGTCCAAGAAGGATAGGAAACTCCCTTTGGGAGACGGAAAGTGGGTATATAAAGTATCTGCCTGAATCAGATATGGATATGTTCATCCCTAAGGAAAAACCTGATGACGAGGAAGAAAATATGAGGCGCTGGCTCCTTGAAGAAGAATTTCAAGAGCCAAAATTTAGCGATGACCAATTTGAATTCTTCAGAAGAGCTAAAAGAAAGATGGGGGAGCGAGGACTGGACTTAGCAATAATGTGTTCCCTTTACACATTTCCCGTTGCCGTGCTTCCCTCCTATATGCTTGAATGGTTCCTGAGGGAACCCCAACTTCTCGCCGAGTATTATCGAAGGCAAGCGCTCTGGGCTATGGCAATGGGTAAGAGGTTGATAGAGGAAGGAGCGGATGTCCTAGGGATAGGGGGAGATTTGGCGAGCGATAAAGGTCCTTTGATTTCGCCCGCTTGCTATAGGGAGGTTCTCCTTCCCGCTGTGAAGATGCTCAGCGATTACCTTCATTCCCTCGGTGCCCTTGTGATTCATGCCTCCGATGGCAACCTCTGGCCGATTATAGACGACTTTATCTTAGGGGCAGGAGTGGATGGCTACGAAGAGATAGACAAAGCGGCGGGGATGGAGATACCGCTCCTGAAGGAGAAATTCGGAGATAGGATAACCCTCGTGGGGAATGTGGATTGCCGGTGGCTTCTCACACAAGGGAAACCGGAGGAGGTGAAGCAGGCGGTGAGGAGATGTCTTGATGAAGGAGGAGGGAGAAGACACATATTGATGACGAGCAATGTGATTCACCGAGGCGTCAAACCGGAGAACTTCATAGCCTATATAGAAGCTTATAGGGAATATTACGGATTATGAAGGTTTTCGTAGTTAACGAATAGTAAAACCTGTTCTCAAACCTCTTCTTTACCCTTGGTAGTTTCCTTGGAACGAATAGTTATCACGGTGTGGACATTGCCCCGAGGCTGGAAATCGGCGATTACCTCTAAGTAACGAGGTTTTAGTATGGAGAAAAGAGCATCGTATATCTCGTTGGCAGCAGCTTCATGGGATATGTAGCGAGTGCGATATTTGTTTAGCCAGAGTTTAAGCGACTTGAGCTCTATTATGTATTTGTCGGGGATGTAATTTATCCTTATGGTAGCGAAGTCGGGATAACCGCTACGAGGGCAGAGGCAGGTGAACTCTGGAAAGGTTATACTGATGGTATAGTCCTTCTCGGGAGACGGATTCTCCCAAACTTCCAACTGAGCTTCTTCTATCGCCTTTTCGCCATATCTCTTCTCCATATCATACCTATAATAAATCTTTTTTAGGAAATAAGCAAACGAGGATGCCTTCTATAGAAACCATTTATAATCCTCAACCAAGATATTAAAATTTATAAGCACAAAAATGAAAAACAGGGGCTTAATGCAATGGTTGCTCTTCTTTTCCTTCGTTCTCTTCTGGGGAGAAGCCCGCTCAGTAAGCGATTTGGAGCACATATTGGGAGAAGCAACGAAGGAAGCTTTCGCCCTCCACTACGGTTTGAACTTCGAGCCCCTTTTATACAATTGGATAGATAGAGTGGGGAGGAAACTTTCCCAATCGGCAAATGTAAAGGTTGATTTCTATATCCTGGATACAGACGAGATAAATGCTTACGCTACCCTCGGTAACCTCGTCTTCTTGACCAAGGGGTTATTGAAGATTGTGGAGACCGAAGACGAGATAGCCTGTGTCCTCGCTCACGAGGTTGCCCACATAAAGCTCCGACACCCCCAAAAACAAAGCGGGGTTATCGCGCTTTCCCTTGCCCTTTTATCTTCTATAGATTTAAAAACTGAGGAAAAGCTTCTGGCAAAGGTTCTGCTTGCCCTTGCTAATCTTGGCTTCAGTAGAAGCCAAGAGAGAGAAGCAGACAAGGTAGGAATGGAGATAGCTTTGAAGAGCGGGTTCAATCCTCAAGGTTTACTAAATTTCTTAAATAGATTGGGAAGGGAAAGAGTTCCACCTTGGACCGAATATTTTGCTAGCCATCCCTTACCTTCCCACAGGTTAGAAATTTGTAAAAGGAAACTGGAGACAATCTCTCAAGAGGAGTGGGAGCGGATATATCTTTCACTTTGGGAAAGAGGCGAAGCGATGGAAGCACGAAGGTTTGCCCAATTCCAACCTCAACCTCCTCCCTTGGAAGAATCTCCTCCTTCCCCGATAAGCAGGGAAAAGCTCTCCGCCCTTTGGGAAAGACTTTATAGGATTTATCCTCTTTCAGAGAGGATTTCCCAATGGCAGAGCTCCTTCCTTTTGGCCCCGCTCCCTTATGAGCTATTTCCCCTCATAGGAGAAGCCATAGCCCAAAACGACCGCCTGAAAGAGCTCTATGCCCAAGCATTACTTTTGTATAATAATGTAAATATTTTAATTAATAAACTTGAACAAAAGGATGAAATGGAGAAGGCTTTAGGAGGGTTAATATCTGCCTTGGACAAAGGGGTTAAGGGTGGTGAAAAGCTTTTGCTCTGCTCAGCATCGCTCGTTGGACTGGCATTTTCAAAATATAGTGAGGAGCTTCCCCTCCTTTCCCTCCAAGCACTCCTCATGGCTTCTGGACGGGACATCGCTAAAGCGAAGGGGGAAATACAGGAGGTTAATAATTCGCTACTTCTCCATCAGATAGAATTTCTCGTTCATAGATTGAACAGTTTTGATAACGAATGGTTGAGGAGGAAATGCTCCCATAGGTTGGGGACTTCCTTGGAGGGAGAAATGCCCCTGGGCGATTTATGTCTTCTGGAAGGCATCGCTAAAACAATGGGAAAACCAAAGATTGATATTGAGAAACTTTGGCACCAAGTATCCAGTGTAGAGGAAATGCTGAGGGTATGTAATCTTACTTTAAGGGAGAAGGAAGGGCTTTATATCTTCCTTAACTCCTTGGCAAAGGGGAATTGAGATATGAAGGGGATTCTTTTGGCGGGATATTTTGGGATGGGGAATTTAGGCGATGAAGCGATTTTGGAAGGTGAATTTAAGTATTTAAGAGAAGAACTACCGGGAGCGGAGATAGCGGTGCTATCGGGAAATCCCAAACGGACAAGGGAGAACCTTGCTTGCCAAAGCTATCATAGAACTGCCTTAAAAGAAGTTATCTCTGCAATCTCTAATTGCCACCTCTTCATCCTCGGAGGCGGTGGACTTCTCCAAGATATAACCAGCTTCCGTTCCCTTCTCTATTATCTTTTCCTCTTGGAATTCGCCAAGTGGAGGAGAAAGAAAGTGGCGGTATTCGCGGTGGGTGTAGGGCCGCTGAGAAGAAGGATAAGCCAACGCTTAGTAGCAAAGGTGCTGCGCAAGGTCGACGCTCTCTCCCTAAGAGACAAAGCCTCCTATGAGTGGGCAAAGCGCTTGGGGATAGAAAAAGCTTCTCTTTCTGCTGATGCTTCCTTCCTCTTACCACCACCTTCCCCCAGGGAGAGAAAACGGGAGATAGGCATCTCCCTGCGTTCCTGGAAGGGACTGAATGTCTATAATATAAAGGAATTTCTTAAAAGTGTTAATCAAAAGGGATTCTCTCTTTTCTATCTCGTGTTTAATCCCGCCGATTTGGAGCTCTCTCTCCTCCTAACTCGTGAAACAGGAGGAAAGTTGGTAGAACCATCGTCTCCCCGGGAGGCTCTAAATCTATTGGCTCAAATGGAAGGCACGATAGCTATGAGACTTCACAGTGGTATACTATCTGCGATAGCGGGCACACCCTTCCTCGCTATATCTTATGACCCTAAGGTAAAAACTATGGCTGAGGAATTAGGGCAACCCTCCCTCTCCTTGGAAGCATCTAATATAATGATGAGGGAGACATTGGAAAAGTGGTTCCTTCAAAAAGAAACCTTTCGGTCCCTTTTACCGCAAAAGTGCTTTGAAATGAAAAAACGCTTGGAAAAAGCGATAGAGAAAATAAAAGTGTTGATGGATACCCCCTAAGATGGTGGAGAAAAAGACGGGAAGTTTCGGGAAAAGATATCCATCTTGGAGTAGATTGTAGTCCTTACATATGTTGACATTTTATTTTTCATTGCTATTATATAATTTATTGCAGGGATACCCCTATAGGGTATCCCTAAAGTTCTATTTTATAAGGAGGTGATGCCCCAATGAGAGATTTGCTTACAGATCTCAAAAAGAGAATGGATATAAGTGAACGAGATTTGGAGCGGTTAATTTCTGCTTTCCTGTCGACTAGTGATTTCTGGGAGGCTATAGCGGTGAGTCGCCTACCGTTCAATATGGTAGTGGAAATTAGTAAGCACCTTTACGAAAGGGGCATCATTTTCTTTGAGGACGAGGAGCAGGTCGTTCTAACTGATAAAGGTAAAAGATTGTTTGATTACGGAGTTACTCCCTTAAAAGGACATCTATGTCCCAGTTGTGAGGGAAAAGGGATTGACCTCAGGGATTGGAAGGAACTGCTAAAGGTATATGAGGAGACAAAGGAGGGGCGTCCAGAACCGCTCTTGGAGTATGACCAGGGTTACTTAACGGCGAAATCCGTCATAGAGAGGATAGCCTTTGCAGACGGAAAGGGAGACATAAGGGGTAGGAAGGTGATTGTATTGGGCGATGACGACCTATTAAGTATAGCTTTGGGACTAAGCGGATTACCAGAAGGAATAACCGTTCTGGAGGTGGATGAAAGACTGGTGGAGTTTATAGAAAGAACGGGCAAAAAGAGGGGGCTCAAGATAGAGGTAAGAAAACACGACCTTCGGTACCCCCTTCCAAATGACTTGCTAGGCGAATTTGATACATTTTTCACCGACCCAGTAGAGACCCTAGAGGGGTTAGGGGTCTTTATTGCGAGGGGCATCGCCTCCTTAAAAGGGGTTGGTAGTGCTGGCTATTTTGGGCTTACTACCGCGGAAGCTTCTTTCAGGAAATGGCGGGATATAGAGAAAATGTTAGTGGACAAATTCGGCGTTGTGATAACCGATATCCTTTCCGATTTCTCGATCTATGAAAATTGGGATTATCTCCTTGAGAGTATAAGGAGGGATTTACCCCCCCTTAACCGAAAGCCAAATGTGCTGTGGTATAAGTCCTCCCTTTTCCGCATAGAATTAGTGGAAGGTTATAGGAGTTTTAACGAAGAGGGCAAAGGTGAAATTTACATTGACCAAGAATCAATGGCTTGGATTAGGAGGGAAAAGAATTGAAGGGTTTCATACCAAATATGGCTATTCTTACCGCAGGGGCAGATGAGGGAGGTTCGGAATTGAACGCCTTGGATAATGCGCTTTTAAAGGCTGGTATAGGAAATTTGAATCTCCTCCCCGTTTCCAGTATACTGCCTCCCAAGGCGCAAATAACTTACGAGGTGCCTTTTATAGAAAAGGGCACACTTGTTCCGGTGGTCTTGGCTAAAATAATAAGCGGGAAGGAAGGTGAGAAGATAGCAGCTGCGATTGCGATAGGGGTAGGGGAAGATTTTGGGGTGATAATGGAGCATACAGGTAAAGGGGGGAAGGAAGAGATAGAGGGGGAGGCAAGGATTAAGGTAGAGGAGGCCTTCCGAGTAAGGGATATGGAATTTAAGGGCTTGCACACCATTTCCGTGGAACATACAGTTAAGAAGTTAGGCTGCGCCATCGCAGCCGCCATTCTTTGGTGGAGGTGATGGTTTTATGGAGATGAAAAGTGTCGGAAGACACCTTGTCGTCGAGCTCTGGCATTGCCAGGAGCTCGACGACTCCCAAAAGTGTGAAGAGACGCTTAGAGAAGCGGTAAGACGAGCAGGTGCTACACTCTTAGACTTGAAGGTCCACCGCTTCAATCCCCATGGTCTGACGGGCATAGCAATAATCGCCGAGTCCCACATCTCCGTTCATACTTGGCCGGAGTTGAGCTATGCTGCTGTAGACATCTTTACCTGTGGAGATAAGGTGGACCCTGTTCGCGCCGTGGAACCTTTTGTGGAATGGCTTAAGCCCAAGCAGACGCAGATGCTCGAGATTCGCCGGGGTGTTATGAGAAATGGATGATGACTGGTTAGAGGAGAGATTAAATAATTACGGGCAGAGATATAGAATAAAAAAACTCCTCTATAAAGAGAGGTCTCCCTTCCAGGAGATAGAAGTAGTGGAGACCTGGGACTGGGGAGCTATGCTCCTTTTGGATGGAGCAGTGCAAACGACAGAAAGGGATGAGTTCATATATCACGAGATGCTTGTCCATCCTCCTTTGTTGCTTCACCCTGCCCCCAGGAAGGTTTTAATAGTAGGAGGAGGAGATGGAGGGGTTTTACGCCACTCCCTTCAACACCCCGTGGAGGAAATCTATATGGTGGAAATAGACGAGAAGGTGCTGGAGGTTTGCGAGAAATATATGCCCTCTATAGCAGGTGATTCTTTAAGGGATGAAAGGGCAAGGGTATTAATAGAGGATGGCTTCGCCTTTTTGGAAGAAGGTGGTCTTAAATTTGATATAATAATCGTTGACTCCACTGACCCCATAGGAGAAGCCAAAAAGCTCTTTTCCAGGCGCTTCTATCAACTCGCCTATAACGCTTTGGAGAAGAACGGCATACTGGTCACCCAAAGCGGTTCTCTTTTCTATCAACCCCAGCTCCTCAGGGATGTTTATTATAAGCTTTCGTCTCTTTTCCCTCACTTGGCTGTGATCATGATGCTCGTTCCCACTTATCCCGGCGTCGTATGGACAGCAACCCTGGGAAGCAAACTTTATGACCCCTTCCAGCTCACCCCTGAGGAATGGCTACAAAGAGCAAAAGAAAGAAAACTTTCTCCTAAATATTGGACTGCCAAATTACAATTCTTCCCCCAAAACTTTCCCCTCCTTCAAAAAGTTCTGCAAGGGGGAACTCCTTTTGCCTCTTAAGCCTGCGAAGATTCCCTTTATATCGGCGAGGAAATGGGAGGAAAGGGAGGCGAATATAGGGGATTGCAAAATCATCTGTGGCATCCCTTATGAGAAAACCGAGAGCTTTCGGGGTGGTGCGGGATTAGCCCCCTCAATAATAAGGGAATTTTCTCATAGTTTGGAATCCTACAGCATAATATCGGGCAGGGATTTGGGAGATATAAACATCTTTGATGTGGGAGACCTGGACGTTTCCCATTTACAACCCGAAGAAATGGTAAGGGAAGTTGAGGCTCTTGTGGGAAGCTTTCCCTTTGCTTTCCCCATCCTTTTTGGAGGAGAGCATACCATTACTCTCGGGGCTATAAGAGCTTTGGCAAAGCGTTTTTCCCCCCTTTATGTAATCTCCTTAGACGCTCACCCGGATTTTCGTTCCTCATATGAGGGAAAGACAATTTGCCACGCCACGGTGATGAAGCGGGTTTCAGAAATAGTGGGTAAAGAGCGATTGCTCTTTCTGGGCTTAAGAACAGCTACATCTGAGGAGTGGCAGGAACTGAAAAGCTGTTATATTGTATCTCCGCAACCCATAACTTTCCCATCCGAATTGAAGGATAAACCACTCTATATTTCTTTGGATATAGATGTGCTTGACCCAAGCTGTGCCCCTGGGACGGGAAATCCTGAACCCGGGGGATGGAGTTTTGAGGAGCTACTAAGCTTTCTCCTCTCTCTGAAGGGTTATAATGTGGTTGGGTTGGATATAGCAGAGGTTTCCCCTCCCTTAGACCCAAGTGGTATAACCTCCGTTTCCGCTGCCAAGATCGCAAGGGAAACCCTTCTTTTATTTTAAGAGGGATGGAGAGAAGCGGCAGTTTGAGAATCCAACTTCTTCAGGACAGCAATGAGGAGGTTCTTTGTATTCTCAAAATCCTCAGCGCTGAGGATTCCTATAGGGGAATGGATATGGCGTGTAGCCACACCTATAACTATGCTCGGCACCCCCTCAGCATATAGGTGTATTCTCCCCGCATCAGTAGCTCCCCCCTCCATAATCTCTACTTGATATTTCATTCCTAATTCTTTAGCGGTGTCCATAAACAGGTCGCGGAGCCTTAGATTTGGGATAAGGGAAACATCGAAAAGGCAGATAACCGGACCTTCCCCCAATTTAGCTTGGGCCTCTTCTGGATTAACTCCGGGGATATCGCCGGCAATGGCAACCTCCAGAGCTATTGCTACATCTGGTTTTACTAAGTGGGCAGAAGTTTGGGCACCTCGTAGGCCTACTTCCTCCTGCACGGTCGCAGTTGCGTATATCGTGTTGGGGTGGTCATCTCCTATCTCTTCCAGAATCTTAACCATGAGGGCGCAACCCACTCGATCATCAAATCCTTTGCCCATATAGGCTTTTCCCCCCGCTATTTCTTCAAATGGACCATAAGGAACTATGGGGTCTCCTATCCTTATGCCTAAATTCGCGACCTCTTCTTCACTCTTGACCCCTACATCTATGAACATCTCCTTTCTCTCCACAAGCTTTTTCCTCTCCTCAGAAGGGATAATATGGGGTGGTTTACAACCTATTACACCTAACACATCTCCTCGCCTTGTTTTAATTATCACCCTCTGTCCGAGGATAAGCTGGTCCATCCAACCCCCCAAGGGGGTGAATCTCAAAAAACCTTCCTTAGTTATATAGCGAACCATAAATCCTATCTCGTCCATATGTGCAGCGAGCATAACCCTTGGTTGGTCATTCTTCCCACGCTTTATGCCCACTAAGGTGCCGAGTTTGTCCATCTCCAATTCATCCACATATCCCTCCATCAATTCTCTCATTAGAGAGCGGACACTATCTTCAAATCCCGAGGGTCCATCCACATTGCAAAGCCTCCCGAGCAATTCCTTACTTCCCCTTGGCATTTATAGTTGCCCTCCTTTCCAAGGAAAATTTTTAAAAATTTTAAACGCCCAAAGGTAAATTCGCAAGAAATTTGAGGAGAAAACTGTTACACTCTTTTAAACATTATTATGGAGGAATGAAAAATATCCCTTTCTGGGAGAAGAAAGCGAGCTCCCTGTTTGCGAAAAATTTCTTAAAAAATTTAAAAAATATTGACGAAGACAACTTCTTCTGTTATCTTAAATGAAAACTATGAAGGAGGTATGTTGTGCGTAGCATATGGCTCGTAGCAACAGTTGTTGCGATATCCGCGATAGGAAGTAGTTTAATTTTTTTAAAAAGGCACACTCCAACTAAAATAATTTCTCAAGAGGAACCCTTCACCCAACAGCAAGAGCGGGAGATACCCAGAGAAACGGTTTATGTTGTAAAAGAAGGGGATTCCCTTTGGAGTATAGCTCGCAAATTCGGAGTTTCTCTCCGTGCAATAGCCGAGTTAAACAACATAAGCATTGATAAGATACTGCAAATAGGGGATAGACTCCGCATTCCTGCTGAGCTCCCACACAGCTCCTCCAGCCGAAAGGCAGAAGAGCAGGTGAAGCAGATTCCTACGGGAGGGCAGGTTTACCAAGTAAGAAGGGGTGATTCTCTCTGGACAATCTCCAGAAAGTTCGAGATAAAGGTGGAGGATATAGCAAGGGTTAATAACATAAGTCTTGACAAACCGCTTCAAATCGGTGACAAGTTGCTGATTCCAGGAAGCGGGAATAGACAGGTTGCCCAACCCCAGACACCTCACAAAGGGGCAAATAGATTAAAGGTCGTCAGGGAAGGAGTGCTTGTAAGGAAAGGTCCGGGGACTGTGTATCCTCCCCTGGCTAAATTGAGCAAGGGAAGAGAAATTATATCTCTTGGACAGCAAGGGGATTGGCAGAAAGTTTCTCTATCCGAGGGGAAAATAGGTTGGATTAGACGGGATATGCTGGGCTTTACCTTGGCTAAGAAATCCTCAGCGTCGTCTTCTAAAAACAATTCTTCCTCACGCAGTTCTTCCCCCAAAGGCGGTAGCGGTTCGACCAGCGTAGTCAAAACAGCGCTTTCCTACCAAGGGACGAGGTATGCTTATGGAGGGTTATCTTCCCGTGGTTTTGATTGCTCAGGTTTCGTTAAATACATTTACCAAAAGCACGGAATCAATCTTCCTCATAACTCCAAAGCCCAGTTCGAATATGGCAAACCTGTTAGCGAAAACGAGCTCCAGCCAGGGGACCTCGTCTTTTTCAGGACGAGGAGGAGCAGGGGGATAAACCATGTAGGCATATATATAGGAAATGGCAAATTCGTCCATGCCTCCTCAGCCAGGGGCAGGGTCAAGATAGATAGCCTTAACGAGGGTTATTATAAGGACCGTTATATGGGGGCAAGAAGGGTCAAATTTTAGCCCTGGTTGGCTTACTCACACTCCACTTTGCTTTAGGGACGACGGTGCTCCTCATCTGTTGACGGATTCATAATCTTCCTTTATTCTTATAAACGGGAATGAGGAATGAGAAAATATACTATTTTATTATCGTTCATTCTATTAGGGTGTTTAGCTCTCCCGCAGGCGCCTATTTATCTCCTTAAGGTGGAGGGGGCGATAACCCCTGCTGTTAGTAGGTATATCACGAGGGTGATAAATGAAGCAATAGTAGATGGCGCACAGGCGGTGATAATGGAGATGGATACCCCGGGTGGACTTGACAAGAGTATGAGAGATATCGTCCAAAAGGAATTGTCCGCTCCCATTCCCATCATCGCTTATGTTTCCCCTCCCGGGGCAAGGGCTGCTTCTGCAGGAGCCTACATAACTATAGCTGCTGATGTCGCCGTGATGGCACCGGGGACGAACATTGGTGCTGCTACTCCCGTTCAGCTCGGCGGGGTACCGGAAGGGGGAACCAGCACGACTATGGAAAGGAAAATCGTCAGCGACGCGGCTGCTTTTATGAAATCTCTTGCCCAAAGGAAAGGAAGAAATGTCCAATGGGCGGAGGAAGCGGTCACCAAAGCCCGTTCATCCTTCTCTGAGGAGGCATTAAGGTTGGGAGTTATAGACTTCATAGCTAATGACTTGCAGGACCTCCTCAACAAGTTGGACGGAAGACAGATCAAAAAGAATGGGGAGACTTACATCCTCCACACAAAGGGCGTGCCTATTTCCCGGCAAGAGATGAACTGGAGGGAGCGCTTCTTGCAACTTCTCTCGGACCCCAATCTCGCTTACTTACTCCTGATTTTGGCAACCTATGGAATCATCTTTGAACTTAGCAATCCCGGGGCTATTCTGCCAGGGATTGTGGGGGCAGTAGCCCTTGTCCTTGCCCTCTATTCACTTGCTATTCTTCCTGTTAATTGGGCAGGGTTAGCCCTTATGGCTTTAGGCATAGGGTTCCTAATCGCTGAGGTAAAGGCGCCAACTCACGGGCTTTTAGGAGTTGCAGGGGGAATTTCCTTCCTCATAGGTTCAATAATGCTGTTTGAGGATGTAAAATATCAGAGAATTTCCCTTAGTTTGATATCCTCTATGAGCATTCTTACCACCCTCTTCTTCCTCTTCGTTATAACGGCGGGTATAAAAGCCCAGTTCAGGGCAAAGGCGGTGGGAAGGGAGGCGCTTCTCGGCAAGATTGCGGAGGCAAGAAGCGACCTCAATCCCACGGGGCTTGTCTTTTTGGATGGAGAACTTTGGAAAGCCGAGAGCAGAGAGGGGTTTATAGAGAAAGGAAGCAAGGTGAAAGTTATAGCTATGAAGGGCTTAACCCTTCAAGTAGAGAAAGAAAAGGAGGTGTAAAAATATGTGGCAAAGCGTAGTAACGGTTATTATCATTTTGCTCATCATCTTCCTCCCTCAAGCGATAAGGGTAGTGAGGGAGTATGAGCGCGGGGTCATCTTCAGATTAGGAAGGTTGATAGGGGCAAAGGGTCCAGGGCTCTTTTTCCTCATTCCCATTGTGGATAAGATGGTGAAAATAGACCTGCGGGTTGTCACCCTTGATGTCCCTCGGCAGGAGATGATGACGAGGGATAATGTTCCCGTTACCGTTGACGCCGTTGTATACTTCAGGGTTGTCAATCCCGAAGATGCGGTTTGTAAGGTGGAGAATTATATGAGGGCGACTTCCTTGATTTCTCAGACCACCTTGCGCAGTGTGGTTGGGCAGTCAGAATTGGACGACCTTTTAGCTCATAGGGACAAGGTGAATCAACAGTTGCAAACCATCATTGATGAGCAGACGGAACCCTGGGGTATAAAGGTAACGACGGTTGAGGTAAGGGATGTGATACTTCCTGAGGGGATGAGGAGAGCGATGGCGCGGCAAGCGGAGACGGAAAGGGAAAGGAGAGCAAAGATTATAAATGCGGAGGGCGAGTATCAGGCGGCGCAGAGATTGTCGGAAGCAGCCGCCATATTGAGCGAGCATCCTGCTTCCATTCAGCTTCGCTTCCTTCAAACCTTGAGCGATATAGCCTCCGAACATACCGCAACAGTGGTTATGCCAATCCCCATAGACTTACTTGCCCCTTTCCTCCATAGAGAAGGGAGAAAAGAATAGCAAGGAAATAGTCCATCATAGGGCTCAGTCTCCTTTAGTCTGGGGTCTTTTCTTTGTGAGGAGAGGGCGGTTCTCCTTCATCATAATCAAAGAATCCAGCGAATGTAAAGCAAGGGCAGGTATATTGAGCACCGCTCATTTAAATGTTTTCACCCCCGCCTTTATGCCAGTGGGGACGCAGGCAACGGTGAAGGCGATGAGTTCCGAGGAAGTGTGGGATATGGGATATAGATTAATCCTCGCCAACACTTATCACCTCTATCTTCGCCCCGGCTTGGAGATAATAGAAGCAGGTGGAGGGTTGCACAGGTTTATGAACTGGAAGGGAGCAATTCTAACGGATAGTGGTGGGTTCCAATCTTATAGCCTAATAGATTTGCGAGATATAAATGACGAAGGTTTGCTCTTCCGTTCCCACATAGATGGCTCAGAGCATTTCTTTACGCCGGAGCTTGTGGTGGAGATACAGGAAAGACTGGGCTCCGACATAGCTATGGTGCTGGACGAGTGTATACCTTATCCCTCTACAAAAGCCTATGCGGAGGAAGCGGCGAGGAGAACGCTTGGCTGGGCAAGGAGGAGCAAGGAAAGGCATAGGAGGGATGACCAGTTACTCTTCGGAATAGTTCAAGGTGGAATTTACGAGGATTTGAGGAAGGAAAATGCAAGGGAAATCGTGGCTCTAGATTTCGATGGCTATGCTATAGGGGGAGTCAGCGTGGGTGAGCCTGAGGAGTTTATGTGGACGGTGATAGAGTGGGTTGAACCGATTTTACCTTCATCCAAGCCCCGATATGTGATGGGCATAGGAAGTCCGGAAGATTTGCTCAATGCCATAGAGAAAGGAATGGACATATTCGATTGTGTTTTGCCAACGAGGTTGGGGAGGAATGGATGCGTTTACACAAGTGAGGGTAAGCTCAATATTAAGAACGCCCGCTTCAAGGACGATTTCTATCCTATAGACCCAAACTGCGATTGTTGGGCTTGTAAAAATTACACAAGAGCTTATTTACGGCATCTTTACAAGGCGGAGGAGATCTTAGCAGCAAGGTTGGCAACCTATCATAACCTTTTTTTCTATCAAAAGATTATGCAGTTGGCTCGCCAAGCCATAATGGAGGATAAATTCCTTGATTTCAAAAGAGAATTTTTGAGAAAATACAAGGGAGCGAAAGATGAGTCAGGTTAAGCTTAAAGAAGTCAAAGAACATCCTTTAGTGCGAGTTTTTCTCCTGTATGCGGATAAGAATCTGGAGGTTATGGGATATACCGAACATGGCTCGAGGCATGCCGATTTGACCGCTAATATAGCGAGAAATGTCCTTCTTCACCTTGGCTATTCGGAGAGGGAAGCCGAGTTGGCAGCGATAAGTGGGTATCTACATGATATAGGTAATGTGGTAAACCGGGAGGGGCATCCCTTTATAGGGGCGATGCTTGCTTATGAAGTTCTCTCCCAGCTGGGCATGCCCCTTGAGGAAATAGCCCAGATAATGGCCGCAATAGGCAATCACGACGAGGAAACAGGTTACCCTGTTAGCGACATCTCTGCGGCGCTCATAATAGCGGATAAGTCCGATGTTCATTATACAAGGGTGAGGAATCCCAATCCCTCCACTTTCGATATCCACGATAGGGTTAATTTTGCTGTCCAGCGCTCTTTTCTAAATGTAGATAAAGAGGCTAAGAAGATAAGGCTGGAGTTAGATGTGAATACTGAATTGATATCCATAATGGAATATTTTGAGATTTTTTTAAAAAGGATGTTATTATGCCGAAGGGCTGCCGATGTCCTCGGCTGCAACTTTCGGCTCCTCATCAATCAAACGGAAATGTAAGATCAAAAGGTTCTTTTGAATATGAAGACTTTGTGGTTTGTCCTTACTATTGTGGCGTGTGCTTTCCCTCTTGTATTAACTCGTGAGGGGAGAGATGAGCTTCTGCCAGTTTTGGGGAGAAGGTGTGCCCTTCTCGCGAGGGAAAACGGACAATTTGAGGTTTGGATTTACCCTTTCAAGGCTTTTTATAATGGGGAAATTTCCTTCCTGAAAGATGATAGGGAAATTCCTTTTCACCAGATTCGGCGAAAAATTCTTGTTTCTCCTGCCGTTTCCTCAATAATCCTCAGTGGCGAAGTTGAAGGAAGGATAGACCTACTCTGTTCCCACAAGGAACCACTCTGTCTTCTTCAATTTAATATACAAAGGGATACAGCGCGAAAGCTCCTCATAACCTTTGAACCTTCCCTCCAACTGATGTGGCCTGCCTCCACTGAGGGAGAGGTGCGATGGCGTAGGGAAACCCCTAATAAGTTGATTTTTTCACTTCAGACAAAGGGAAAAGAACTCCAATGCGTTCTCACTTCTAATAAACCTTTAAAATTTAGCGAAGGAAAACTGGAAGTAGATGTGGATGATGGGGGTGTGAGTATCGCTCTCAGCGGAGGGGTTGATAACCTGGGAGAAGCGCAGTCGCTAATTGGGCGATATCTGGAGAATTATGGTAGATTATTGAAGGAGAATGAAGCGGTTTACAAGGATTTCTTCAACAAGACAACGGAATTGAAGAGCTCCAATGCTTTATTAAATGAGGCCTTCAACTGGGCTAAGGTCGGCTTGGAGAAATGTTTTGTGGAAACCTCTTTGGGGAAAGGGTTTGTCGCTGGCTACCATATGGCAGGTCAGGGAAATCGTCCAGGCTTCGCCTGGTTCTTCGGTAGAGACTCCGCCTGGATGAGTTTTGCTGCACTAAGCATAGGTAGTTTCTCCCAGGTTAAGGAAAACCTAATGTTGCAGAAAAGATATCAAATTAAAGAAGGGGTTAACAAGGGCAAGATTTATCATGAACTGTCTTTGGCTCACGATTTTGTTCCAGATCCTTCTTATGCCTATCCAGCGGGGGATTCCACGCCCTTTTATGTGATAGTATGCGCTGAGTATGCCAAGTGGTCAGGGGATTTGGCTTTCTTGAAGGAGAATTGGGAAAGTATTTTGGAAGCTATGACATGGTGTGAGAGGATGGATGTAGATGGGGACCTTTTAATAGACAATCCCCCCGCAGGACATCAGTGGTTTGATTATGGGGAGAAGAATATGATAGACCTCGTAGCTATATGGCAAAAAGCTTTAGAAGAGGGCGCCTGGATAGCAGAAATCTTGGGGAAAGAGAATTTAAAAGCGAGGTGGAAAGAGAAGGCGAAGAAGGTGAAGGAGATATTGAACCAAGATTTTTGGAACGAGAAAAGGGGCTATTTCTACGATAGAAAGCTTCCCGATGGCTCTCTTTTAGACCTCGCCACCTGCAATCCCCTCATACCTATGCTTTGGCGCCAGATTGAAGAGGGGAAAGCGCAAAAAGCGCTTTCCCTCCTAAATTCTCCTTCGTTTACCACTGATTGGGGGGTTAGAACAACCGCCGAAGGAGAAAAGATTTACAATCCCCGGGGATATCACGAGGGGAGGGTTTGGCCCCTTGTAACCGGCTGGGCGTCCTGGGCGCAATTCATTAATTGTCATCCGGAGGAAGGCTATAAGGCGCTCTTAAGCAATGCTAAAATGACTAGGGACTTCTGTCTCGGTTATATTCCGGAGATTTTAGATGGGGATAGTTATGTGGCCGCAGGCCCCCCTCTACAAGGTTGGTCTGAGGCTATGGTCATTCTGCCCTTCACAAAGGGCATGTTGGGTTTAGAGCCAAACGCTTTGGAGAAAAAACTTAAATTGCTCCTGCATATTCCTAAGGATATGGACTTTTTAAAGGTAAATAATCTCAGGATAGGTGAAAGTCGGTGGGACATAGAATGGAGGAAAGTAAGGGATCAGGCAACGCTCAGCCTCAATAAAAAAGGAGGGGGTGAGTTTTCGCTTAATCTGGAGATCGCCCTAGAAGAATTTAGTGGAGCTCGGGCCCTGGTAGACGGTCAAAGAGCAGGGCTAAGAAAGTTCGTAAAGCCTTGCGGATATCATACCTCTTTAACCACCCCTTTCAAGGAAAAAGCAGTTATAAGTATCTATTATTCAGCCAAATGATGAGAGCGTAGAACTATGGGGTTCCTGGGTTGTAGGCGAAGCCGTGGAAGCCCAAGAGTGCTTGGAGTATAGCCCAAAACCCATTCCCTATTACCTCGCCCATAATCAACCCCAAGAAAAAAGGGAGAGCTTTTCTGTAAGCCTTAAGTCCGCCAATCCTCAAGGCAGACACCTTGCACAACCAACCTAAAAAGAAGGAGAACCAGAGGTAATTCATAGTGAGGGTGTTTGCTGCTGCATAGCCGAGGGGATGGAAAGGCCAGAAGGCAAAGCGGAGGCGCATAAAACCGAGAAAGATAGTGAAGACCATCCCTATCACTGTATAGCCAAAGCGTTGGGGATCGGGTTGAGAAGAAACATTTAACCAGGAGGCGAGTTCTCGGAAGGCCCAGACCCCGCTTTCCACGCGCCATCTATCAGCCTTTGCCGAGCCTGCCCCGTTGAGGTAGTAGAGATGGAGGGTAGTGGGCACTGCTACCGCTACACAGGCCATTATGGCCAGCCACACTCCCAATGTTAAAAGCCAGCCTTTCTTTGCCACAGGGTCGCTGAATTTAACTGCTTCTAACTCGGAGGGCATAATATAGCCCCTGCCGTCTACTCCCAAAAACTTCAAAGAGGAAAGGATTGTTAAATTTTTCTCGCCTAAACCTTCTACACCCAAAGCAGAAACAGCGATGTTGCTTGGATGGTCAGGGACATGGATCCAGGTAAGTCCCCCCTCTGCTCTCATCCTCGAAAGGACAAGGGAGAATATAAGGAAGATGAGGATAAAGAATAAGGAATACAGGAGGGAAAGCCCCACCCTTTTAAGCCAAAATAAAAGGATTAAGAGCGATAGAAGAGCTCCAATCAGGGTGGATTTATATGAGAGTGGTTCGGATGAATCGTCCATTTCCTTTTTACCCAATGCTTTTAGCAAAATATCCCTCAAATGTCCTCTGGCGGTCCAAATCATTAACCCGAAAAGGGCAAGGAACGCGCCGAGGGATTGTTCCTCCAGCCCGGGAAAGTGAGCCCAGAACCCACTCTCCCTACCCGCGCCGAAGCCCATAGCGGAGCCGAAAACTAACTCCACTTTACCTAAAAGGTAGAAAAACCAGCAACTGAAAGCTACTTCAGCGGAGACAAGATAGGCAAGACCCAAAATAGAAGGATAGAGACTCAGTTCAAGCCATTGCATAGCGTTCCAAGGTGGTTGGGGGAAGAAACGCATCAAATTGTTATGAAGTAGCACTAAAGGGGGGATAGACGGTCTTATATGATATATTCCATAGGATATTTGGGAGAGTAATGCCAGACCCATTCCGGTTAAAGTCAAGGGATGCCTTAGGAAAGAGTTGAAGAAATGTCCTTTTTCCGGCTCCCGGAGCATCTCCAAAGGAACGATTACCAGGGGAAAGGTAAGTTTTTCCCCTTCCACCCACTGTTTACGAAAAATCACTCCTACACACCAGAAGAAAAAATAAAGGGCTAGGCAGAAGATGAGCCAGTTTGCCAAGGGAAAAACCCAATGACGCCAGGGTATCCTCCCTCCCCCGTCGAAGAACAATCTAATTGCCTCCTCCTCTTGTAAGTATAGATATTGAGGAAGGTAAGGGAGGAATTTATTCCAATGTAGTTCTATTTGGGAGAAGTATTTTAAATCCCCAATGCTCGGTATAAGGAATTGGACGAGTCCGAAGGAGGAGAAGGGAGCAGAGACCATTCCCATCACATAGATTGCTATAAGTTCTCCTGAGGAGAGGGCTTTGTGCGGAAGATATTTCCTAATAACGCTATTGATAATAATGATTAAAAATAGGATGAACATTACCCCTATGGGTGGTGGGGGAATAGCATAATCACAAGTCCAGTTGAAGACTTCTACGAAGGGACAAAGATAGCCTACGAGAGCGGAGAGGAGGACACCTAGGAGGAGGGAACGGAAGGTTAACCGAAACCCCATCCTCTTTTATCTCTCCAGTTTTTTTAGGAGTTCCCTTATATCTTTCCTTTCAGGCTCTAACTCCAGAAACCTTTTAAGATAGCCCTTTGCCTCCTCCCACAGTTTGTGTTTAAGGCAGAGTTTACTCAAGAGAAGCAAGGCATCGGCGAACTCGGGGTCTATTGCTAATACATTCCGCAACTGGGCCATCGCTATCTCATCTTCCCCCTTCATACTGAAAGCTAACGCCAGATTGTAATATATGTCGGGATTTTTGGGATTGTCTTCCAGTTTCCGTCTAAAATCGTCTATCATCCTGTCAAGGCTTTCCAATCTCCTTTCTTCCTTGGGGGGCTTTAGCCTTGTCCCACAATTTGAACAGAAATTATCCTCTTCCCTACATTCTTTGCCACAAACTGGGCACTTCAAGTCTTATCTTCCCCTTTTGGTTTATCTATTATCTGTCCCAATTCCCTGAGGCGAGCCTGGATTTCCTTCACATCTACCTGTCGAGGGATGATTCCTTTCTGGCTAGCGATTGCACCGGCGATTCCCCCTGCTGTCCCTATTGCTATAGATGTTGGTTGGATACGAAGGGAGGCCATAGCCTCCTGGCTTGCGGAGATACATCTTCCCACTACCAAAAGATTGTCCACCCCCTTGGGCAAAAGGGACCTATAAGGAATGGAATAAGTAGGAACTTCTCCCCATCGTCCTGTAACCTCTTTTAGATCCTTGCTCTTCTTTTGGTAATGTATATCTATGGGATAATTACAGAGGGCTATTCTATCCTCGAACGTCTTTCCCTCTAAGAGGTCTTCTTCTTTCAATATATAATCCCCTATTATTCTCCGCGACTCCCTCACCCCAATGTGTGGGCCGGAGCTGATGAGCCTTACTTTGAAACCTTTATCAAGGAGTTCTTCCAGTTGCTCTTTAATCTCTTTTCTTCCTTCTATTTCCGCTTCCGTCAGTTGGAATGGGTCAAGTGGGTTAGCTGGTATCCTCGTTTGATTGGCGAAAACCCTAAAGGGGTCCATTCTCCAAACTGCTCCATAGTTCCGCCAAAGGGGAGGCCAGCCATTCCTCCACCATAATATATAGCAAAGTGTAAGGGGCATTATCTTGTCCTCGGGCGATATCTCATAGGGGGCTCCTGCGGCAACCGCTATATCTGCGTCTCCCGTTGCATCTACGAATACCTTTCCTTTAATTAGCCCGATGCCTACCTCAGGATGATGTATAAGTATAGCCTTTATTCTTTTACTTTCTTTTACAACACCAAGAGCCCAGGAGTTTAAGAATAAAGAGACCCCGCTTTCCTTACACATCTTGTAGAGAACTACTTTCATAACATCTGGGTCATAAGCGTTGCCTTTGAGTCCCTGTTTTTCCCGCAATTTCTCCCTGATTTCATCGTATAATCCACCAACTACATCCTGACCCATAAAGAGGGAAACGCCCATAGAGGTGCCTGCCCCACCAAGGAAATCAAATCTCTCTATTAATATCACCTTAACTCCTTGCCGAGCGGAGGCTATCGCGGCGGCGGAGCCGGCGGGTCCACCCCCGATTACCACCACATCGGCTTCCTCCTCAAAAGAAATTTTCAATGGGTGTCCTCTCATCCCACGGGGTTTGGAAAAGGAAGGAAACAAAAGATTTACCTCAGTCGCTATGGTAAGAGAAGCAAGCAAGGAGAGAAAAAGTGGTATTTTCAATCTCCGCTCAACTCCTTTCCCAAATCGCTACCTTTCACTGCGTGGGGGGATAATCCGCTTTTCAAAGACAGAGCGGATAAAGTGCCCAAAGCTTTTCCTACCTCCCAGGAAAGTCCTATGCTTTCAAGCCAGGCTACCCCCGGGCGGAGGGGTAACTTGTCCCCAAAGGTGAAGATGAGGTTCCCCAGTTGGCGGGATAAGAAAAATTCCTTATCCAATTCTACTTCCTTGCTCTCCCACTTCTTTATCCCCAGCTGGGAGTGCATCGCGAAAATCGTGCCCTTCCCCCTGGCTATGGGATGCCTTACCTTTTTACCTTCTACGGCATCGGATAAATAAAGGCTCCTATAAGTAGGAGGATAGCGAAGGGGAGCGAATGTGCTAAAGGGAGCGGTAGCAAGGGGATGGAAATTATCAACCAGCGTCTCGGTTAATTCTCCGGCTCGTTGAGAAAATTCTAAGGGGGAGGTTGTGCCTTCCCGCAATAGGAGTAGCCTGCAGTATCTTTCCTCTCTCTGGGGCGATTCCTGATAGAGGAGAAGGGAACGAGGCAGAGGGGAGATTAAATTTTCTGTAAGGGTTATAAATCCCCTACTTTCTATATAGGGGAAAGGGCGAGAAGTGAGAAGAAAGGGAGAAGTGGCTTGAGCAAAGGGGGTAGCATCTATGAGTATCCTACATTCTATGGCGAATATTCCTCCTTTACTTATGAAAATTACTCCCTTTACTTTGTTATTTTCGACCATCACATCAACTGGTTTACACCAGAAAAGGAGAGGAAGACCTTTTTCCTTGCATAAATCCTCAAGAGCGGTTTTGAGCCTTTCAAGATGAGCGAAGTGGTCGTCCAGCACTCCTTTCTCATAGAGGAGGGAATGGAGTTCTTCTCCTATATCCATCTTATCCCAACTATAGCTAACCGCCTCATAAGAGGCAGTTAGTGCTCCTCCTAAAAAACCTTTGTCTTCTACCAGCATAACATCAACAGCATGGGACTTAGCGGAGATAGCAGAGGCTATGCCTGACAAGCTCCCTCCCAAGACGAGTATATCTACCTTCTTTAAGGTGGGTATTTCTGCACTCATCTTTTCCACGGGCATCCCTTCTTTAGTATTTGTTATTAAGAAAGCCAAAAGTAGGAAGGTAAAAAGGGGCAATTTTTTCATATTAAATAATTATGTTTGATCGAGGATTAGGGGTCAATGTATTGTATGCTACTTACTATGGTGAGGGGACTCTCTTACCCCACAAGACCTTCGCGAAATCTGCTATAAGGTCATATCTCTGAAGCCAAGTGGTATACATAAAGCCGAGCACATTTTTGTATTTTTGGGAAAGTTTCCCCCATTGTTGGACATCCTCTACATTAGGGGCATCATAATAGCAAGCGATTAGCACCTTGAACCCCTCTTTGGAGAAAAACTCCAAGCTTTCTTCCCTTGGTTCGCCGCCCCATACAGCCATAACTAAATCCTTCGGAACATATTTCCAAGAGCCTGTGAAATCGCCTTCCACAAGATAATAATCCTTCCTTGCATTATGATTGGGGTCAAACATATCCGACCATACATAGATTTCCGCCTTTGGATTATATTTTCTAAGAATGTCAACTTGTTTGGTGACGCATTCTCCCAGAAGTTTTGCCATATCTTTACCAGAGCAAGCGGAACAGGTGCCCCCCATTCTAACCTCATCCATATTCAGCAACACCTTTTTATACTTCAGAGTTTCCCACAACAACTTCGCCTCGTGTTCGAAGATTTCATAAACTTCTGGCTCTGCCATACAAACCGTTACCTGCCATTCATAAATAATCATTGGATGATACCAACTTACCCGTAGTCTTTGTCCATCTTTTATGCGACTATTTGGAAGGATTTTGATCTTCGGATATGGTCTATCAAAACTGCGGAAAGCAAAACCGGGGTCAACCAGTGGTTCATAATCCTTTCCCTCTTCATATTTTTCTCCAGTTTCCTCATCCTTCACGACTATAGGCGTGCCGGGACGTCTTAGCACATTTAACGGACCTATTTCCTCAATCGTCCAGTCATCTAGCCAGAACTTGCCCGACTTAGCTCCCCAAACACCCGCATAAACACGAACCTTTTTGAACTCCAAACTATTAAAAATCATCGTTAGTTTCATCCAATCAGCTGTGGCTGGAATATTAAAAGTTAGCGGTGCCAAGTCTCTATTGTCCGCTAAGACCAGCATATTGAAACATCCCTGGGGTTGAAGATCCTCAGTCTTCACCCATATACTTAAGCGATAACATCTATATGGCTTAAGAGAGATTTCCTGCATTACACGACCGTGCCCATATGGATTAGCGGTGAAATTCTCAAATCTTATGGAGGCATTCCCGCTCCTTTTCACTTTTTCATCTACGAAGCTTACCTCTCCGGGTTGATCATGAAAACCGAAACCTTTGAAGACATTGCCTGTGAACTCTTCAAAGTTTCCGTTAACGATTTCCACATAGGAATCAGGAACAAAGGTGGCTTCTCCTCCCTGGACTATGAAGAGGGCATCTTTTACCGGCATCCCCTCCGCAAGATACCTATTATGTTCTAAAATACCCCCTCCATAGCCTATGGAGAAAACAGAGGGAATCAATTCGAGTTTCAATCGGTCACAGTAGTTCTTGAGTTCTTTGAGATTTTCGAAATACAACTTGTCCTTTTTACATAATGAATCGAGCCCTGCAGAAAGGACGACCCCGTTATAATTGTTTTCTTTAGCTTCTTTTAAAATGTTTTTTATCTTCTGCAGTTCCTCTTCTTTTTGCAAGTCAAACCCGAAAATCCATATGAAACGGTCCCTTGCACTCTGGCAGAAGGAAAAGTTCACGAGCAAGAGAATGTTAAAAATAATAACTAAACTCTTCATAATCCTGCCCTCCTTGACGACCCCGCCCCACTTGGAGGGGGAAGGGATAGATGTTTTTGTCTATTATATAGTATTTCTGCCTTCTTCAACTCCACCTCCGCGAAGGCTCTCTCTCCAAGTTTCTCATAAGCGACACCTAGATGATAGCGCAGTTCCCAATTATAAGGATTCTCTGCCACAGCCTTTTTTAAGAGCTTAAGCCCCTCCTCAACTCGCCCTGTCTTCACATAAGCCCAACCGAGACTATCTAATATCTCGGGAGTGCGGACCTTCCTTACCGCTCTTTCCAACATTTTCACTGCTTCCCCTAAATTCTTATTTTCTTCAACCCAGATATAGCCGAGGTCATTCAGCGCATAGGGATTTGAAGGGTCTAATTCCAGTGCCTTTTGGAGGATTTCTTCTGCTTCCTCTAATTTTCCTTGTAGATAAAGGCATTGTCCGAGAAGATAATAGGTAGTAGAAGATGGAAACTTATTCGCTAGTTGGCGAATGAATTTTTCGCCTTGCTCCCCTTTTTCTCTGACGAGGAAAAGTCTCCCTATTTCCAGAAGTATCTCTGGCTTACTTCTTGCGTTCTCCAGCGCCTTTTGGAACTCCTTTTCCGCCTTTTCTTTGTCTCCTCGGAAAAAATAAAACCGTCCTAAGGCCAAATCTCGCCATTCCCGGGGAGGATAAGAAGTAAGGAAATGATGGATGCTCAATACTAAACAAAGGAGGATAATAAAGAACAAAAAGTTACCCCTCATATCTTACCCCCGACACAATTCTCTCTATTTTGAGCAAATCTTTGAAAACTTCCACATCCTCAAAGCCGTTCTGAATGAAAATCTCCTTTACCCTTTCGCTCTGTCCTTCTCCCACTTCCAAAATTAGGTATCCTCCGGGGAGCAAAATCTCCCTCGCCCGAGAAACGATGAGCCTTATTATCTCTAAACCATCCTCTCCCCCATCTAAAGCTTCCATTGGCTCATAGAGGCGAATTTGGAGGGGTAGACGAGGGAGCTGATAGGTTGGTATATAAGGGGGGTTGGATATGATGGCGACCGCCTGGGGAAGCTCAGCGTTGGAGATGTCAGCCCTGCGGAAGATTATTCTACTTCCCACTCCGTTCAGCCTAGCATTTCTTCTCGCTAAGGCAATGGCTTCTCTGCTGATATCTATGCCGATTAGGGATAATCCGGGGCAGAAACGTGCCAAGGCTATGGCAATTGCTCCCGTCCCCGTTCCCATATCTATCACAATCCCCTTTTTATCCCTTAGTTTCTTTATTGCTACTTCTACTAATATCTCGGTCTCTGGGCGAGGGATAAAGACACCCCGCCTTATTTCCAGGGTGAAATCCATAAAGTAGTGATAACCAAGTATATAGGGTAGGGGTTCAAATCTTTTTCTCCGATTGATGAGAAATCTATAATACGCGAGGATTTGGGGTAGGATAGGCTTATTATAAAGGAGGAGCAAGCCGGAATGTGACCGATAGGTGGCGTGTTGAAGGAGTAAACGAGCGGAGAGGACGGGCTCGGGCACTGCAGATCTTTTTAAAACCAGAGAACCCCAAATAAGTGCCTTTCTAAATGTCAAGGTTTTCATCAGGACTGGGTAATTTTTTTAGCATTTGCCTTCTCATTAAGAGCGAGGGCCTCTATTATCTCGTCCAAGTCTCCATCGAGCACGTCGTCAAGACGGTGAATAGTCAAGCCTATCCGATGGTCAGTGACCCTATTTTGAAGGAAATTGTAGGTCCTTATTTTTTCACTTCTTGCTCCCGTCCCTATTTGCGCTCTTCTTTGAGTGGCGAGTTCTTCTTCCTGTTTTTTTCTCTCTAATTCGAAGAGGTGAGCTCGTAGGGTGCGTAAGGCTCTTTCCTTATTTTGGAGCTGGGAGCGTTGGTCCTGACACATCACCACTATTCCCGTGGGGATATGACGAATTCTCACAGCGGTTTCGTTTTTCTGCATATGCTGACCTCCCGGACCAGATGAGCGGAAGGTCTCTATCTCCAAATCCTCTTCTTTTATCTCCACCTCCACTTCCTCAGGCTCTGGCAAAACCGCAACAGTAGCGGTAGAGGTGTGAATTCTTCCCCCGCTTTCCGTCTCGGGAATTCTCTGAACCCGATGAACACCACTTTCATATTTCAACCTACTATAAGCTCCCTTTCCCTCCACGGTGATTATAGCCTCCTTGTAACCGCCCAAGCCGGTTGTATTGGCGTGGATTATCTCCGCCTTATAGCCGTGTCTCTCCGCATAACGAAGGTACATCCGCACAAGGTCGGCGGCGAAAAGCGCCGCCTCTTCTCCTCCCGTTGCAGCCCTTATCTCGATAATGGCGGTTCTATCGGCGTAGGGGTCGGGGGGAAAGACCAACTCCAAGAGTTCCCTCTCCAACTTCTCTCTTTCTATCCGCAGCCTCTCTATCTCCTCCTCCGCAAGAGGATGGAGGTCTGGGTCACTCAAGAGTTTCTTCATATCCTCTTCTTCCTCAAGGTTCTTTTTATATCTCTCATAGCGTGATACTATCTCCTCCAACTGGGAGAGGCGCTTGGATAACTGTCCTATCTTCACCGCATCGGAGGCGACCTCCGGCTTTGCCATCTCTTCTATTATCCCCTCGTATTCCTCCTTTATTTCTTCTATTTTCTCTATGACCTTAGCCTCAAGCAATTAGCACTACCTCCTTGAGTGCGGTTATGGCTACTTCCAATTGCCTTTTGTGGGGTGATTTAGTCGTTATTCGCTGAAGTAATAAGCCGGGAGCAAGGAAAAAAGAGAACCGCTCATCCCGCCAGGCAAGATATACTAACTCAAAGGCTATGGGTAGGGCAAAGGGCAATATGAGTGTTTTGAGAAGGATACGAGTGAAAAAGGGAAGATATTGAAAGGGCAAGTAAAGGAAGAAGAGGAGAAGCAAAATAAGGGCGAAAAGGGTGGTTCCACATCTTGTGTGAAGTTGTGGATAACCATCGACCTCCTCGGGAACCATTTCTGCCCCTTTTTCAAAAGCATTTATCGCCTTGTGCTCCGCCCCATGGTATTGAAGAAGCCGCTCACCCGCAGGAAACAAAGAAAGCACCAAGACATAGAGAATTAGCAAGAAGATGCGGAGGAGGGTTTCAGACAAGGTCATAAGGACGAGAGAATAAGGAAGCAATAGGTGGGATAAGAAATCGGGGAGGAGAACGAGAATCACGAAGCCCAGAAGCAGATTCGGAACAATTTTGAGAAGTAAATTTCTATCGCACAAAGGTTCCGAGCTCTCTTCTTCACCAGAGGAAAGTCTGTTGGCTATAAAATAAGCTCGGAGGGATATCCCTAAGGAAAGGACGAAGGCAAAGATTCCCCTCAAGAAAGGGAAGCGGGAAATTGGTCCCATTTGGGGCAGGGCTTGGGCAGTTCCGAATGCTTCCTTATACACTACAACATCTTCTCCCCTTCGGCAGGCGACGGCGTAGCCGAAGGGTGAAAACATCATCACTCCTTCCCATACTGCGGAACCACCAAGAAGAAAATTGCCCACCTAATCCCTCACTCTCTGTCTCTCGTGGCTTCTTCCTTGTATAACTGGGAGAATATAGGATGGCAGCGCCAGCACTGGTTCACCCTTATCTCGGGTTTGGTGGAAATCGTCTTAAAAGTATATCCACAGGCGCAGATAACCACCGCTGGCACATATTTGGGGTGAATATCCTTCTTCATTTAGGCACACCTCTTATTTTTTATAAAATTATACACAAAATAGTCCCTCTTTTCAAACACTTGTGAAAAATCGCTTCTTCTTTTTAACTTCTGTTGAAGTAATTGGGAGATTAATTATAATGCTTTTAAAAAAGGAGGAGCAAAGATGAAAGAGGAGGAACTCAAAAAGTTATCACCTTCTTACTTCCATCTCCGGATGATGGAGAGGGCACCAAAATCCCTTGCTTTTTCTCCAGATGTTGATTTCCCCCGATGGCAGGGAAAGTTAAGGAGAAAGTTGAAACAACTGTTGGGACCGATTTACAAGGAGGAGGGACCAGTTGAATACGAGGTTTTGGAGGCTGAGGAGAAGCAAGAATATTCCCTCAGGAAAATTGCCTTCTATAACACACCTGATGTTTTGGTCCTCGCTTATCTCTTAGTGCCTAAGGATGGTAGAGAGAAATACCCCGCTATGGTCTGTCTTCAGGGGCATACACCCGGTGCTCATCTCTCGGTGGGAAGGGTTTACAACAAAGAGGACGAGGAGAATCTCGCTAATGATAGGGATTTTGCCATCCAGGCGGTAAAAAATGGTTATGTCGCCTTGGCTATGGAGCAGAGGGCTTTTGGAGAGAGGCAGGAAAAATTACAGGAGATGAGAGCCCCTCATACTTGCCATGACGCAGTTATGCATGCTCTTATGCTGGGACATACCTTCACTGCGGAGAGGATAGCGGATGTGATGCGAGGAATAGACCTCCTATATCAACTTCCCTTCGTTGACAAAATGAAGATAGGATGTATGGGAGAATCAGGTGGTGGAACGGTGACCTTCTACGCCTCCTGTATAGAGCCGAGGATAACCCTGTCCGTCGTCATCTGCGCCTTTTGCACCTATGAGGACTCTATAATGACAATATATCACTGCGCCGATAATTATATACCTAATGCCCTCCTCTACTTTGGAGAGGAAGATTTGGCTGGTCTAATAGCTCCAAGACCATTTGTGATTGTGGCGGGTGAGCAGGACCCTATTTTCCCCATCCAGGGGGTGAGGAAAGCTTATGAGAAAGCGAAGTTGATTTATAAAAAGGTAGGGCATCCCCAGAATATAGAGCTTGTTGTAGGTCCTGGGGGGCACCGTAATTATGCTGACCTCGCCTGGCCAGTGATAAACAAGCTTATGCTTATGAAACCGGCGAAGGAAGATCGATGAATATAGGCGAAAAACCTTCCTTACCAAAAGATAAAAATAAGAAAAACTATTTAGCCTCAGTTTATTTGTTGTTGCTCTTCCTTTTCTCACCTCTCGTCCTACCTCGAGGAGTTGTGCCCGAGAGCGTCCAGCAGAGGGTTAACGCAATCGCTGCCCAAATAAGACCAGCCCTGGTGAAAATCTACGCTGTCATCCCGGAGTATCAAGGGGGTAGGGAAATAAAGATGGAAGTGGGCGGAAGTGGGACGATCATCCATCCTGACGGTTTCGTCCTAACCAATTACCATGTGGCAGGGAGGGCGAGTTATGTTAGATGTATCCTCGCTAATGGTGAGGAAATAGACGCTTACTATTACGCTGGCGACCCGCTCACCGACCTCGCTATCGTCAAACTAAAGGACCAAAGGAAATTCCCTTATGCTAAATTCGGCGATTCCTCCAAACTAAAAATTGGTGATTGGGTAATAGCGGCGGGTAGTCCATATGCCCTTTCCCAGTCCCTAACCCTTGGCATAGTGAGCAATACGAAACTTGTTGAGCCGGAGATTTTCTCCCGTTTGGAAAGGCTGGAAATAGAAGGCGAGAATGTGGGGAGTATGATAACCTGGATTGGACACGATGCCCCCATATACGCTGGAAACTCGGGCGGACCACTTCTCAATTTAGATGGGGAAATAGTGGGAGTGAACGAGATGAAAATCGGTTTGGGTGGGGCTATCCCCGGTAACATTGCCAAGAAAGTGGCGGAGGAATTGATAAAGAACAAAGAAATCCAGAGAAGCTGGTTAGGTATAGAGATACAGCCTTTGCTTGCCACCTCTAAGATGAAAGAGGGGGTCCTTATTTCAAGTGTGATTAAAGGCTCACCTGCTGAAAAGGCTGGTATCTTGCCGGGGGATATAATCCTCCAAATAGGTGATGAGAAAGTGAAGGTTGAAACGGTAGAGGATATGCCCGAATTTAATCGGTTGACCTCGGAGCTCCCCCTTGACCGCGATATAAGAGTTCTCCTTTTGCGGGAGGGAAGGAAAAGAACCACATTCATAAGACCGGTTAAGAGGGAACGCGCCTACTGCGAGATAAGGGAGATAAAAAGATTAGGCATAACTGCAAGAGATATTTCCCCCTACGAGGCGATCGAGTTGAGGAGAGATTCTCAAGAGGGGGTAGTAATAACTAGCGTGAGAGCGGGTGGACCTGCAGGAGAAGCTAAACCACCCCTCCAGGAGAAGGATGTTATTATGGAGGTGGAGGGGAAAAAGATAAAGAACATAGAGGAGTTGACCAAATATCTTGAGGAACTAAAAGGGGATGCGTTGGTCAGCCTTCGCTTTGAGAGGAAGAAGGAGAATATGCTCACCGTTTTGCGACTGGGGGAGGAGAAGGAGGTGGAGGCAATACCTTATGCGAAGAAAGGATGGCTTCCCCTTTCTGTTCAGAGCTTGACCGATGATATAAGAGAGAAACTCGGCTTGAATAAAAGAGGAGTGATTGTGACAAGGGTCTTCACTAAGGAAGAAACATTTCCCCTCAAAGTGGGAGATATGATTGTAGAGATTGAGGGGGAGAGTTTGCCGATCCGTTCTCCCGCTGATAAGGCGGTTTTCTTTGAGAAACTTTCAAACTATCGCGTGGGGGATGAGGTTGAACTAACAATCATAAGAGAGGGAAGGGAGATAAGGGAAAAGGTGAAGCTCTTAGCTGAACCGCCGGGCAGGGAGGAAACGGCGAAGTATAAGGAATCCACTTTGGGGATGACGGTACGGGATTTATGTTTTGATGATTTAAAAGCGATAGGGGAAGAGAAAGAAGGGGTTATAGTGGAGGCCATAGAAGAAGGTGGTTGGGCTTCCCTGGCGAGATTGAATGTGGGGGATTTAATTCTCAAGATAAATGGAAAAAAGGTCAAGAACATCAACGATTTCCAAGAGATAATGAAGCGATTGAAAGGAGAAAAGAAGGACATAGTTTTCTTCATAGAAAGGGATATGGGGACTCGTTTTATAGAAATTAAAAACTTAGTATGGGAGGTAAAATAATGAAAAGGTTTGTGCTGTTCAGTTTTTTGGTGTTGGCTATGGGCGGGTTTTCGCTCGCCCAAATAGATAGGGAACAAGTGAGGAAACTTGTGGATACCTACAAAAACGCCGCTCTGAAGGTCAAGGTGATAATTACCTACTGGAGCGTCTTCGGAGGGCAGGAATCGAGCAAGGAGGAAACTAAATACGAGGTTATGGGAACTGTTATAGATAAGAATGGCACCATCGTTACCTCAGCCTTCGCCGTTGACCCTTCTAAACTATTCCAACGGCTCTTCAGCGAAGAGGGAGGTTATCAGATGAAAAGCGAGCTCAAGGAAATCAAGATAATCCTGCCCGATAATAAGGAGGTAGAGGGGAAAATTGTATTAAGGGATGATAAACTGGACTTGGTCTTCCTGAGGCCAAAATCTCCCCCCCAAGATGGGCAATTCAATAGCGTGGACTTGGATAACTCCACGGAGCCCCAAATTCTGGACGAGGTGATAAGCATCCAAAGAATGGATGAAGATGTTGACAGAACTATATTCGTTGCGCTTTCCCGAATTGGTGGAATAATAACCAAACCCAGGCTCTATTATCTGTCAATGGATATGTTGGAACCGGGGACTCCGGTTTTCTCTCTGGATGGTAAGTTGGTGGGCTTAAACACGGTTAGGGTGACGGAGACGGAGGGTTCTTCTTACCGTTTCTTCTCAACGGCCACCAGTTCTCCTGTTTCTTCCGTGATTCTTCCAGCGAAAACTATAAAGGAGAGTGCTGCTCAGATAAAGGAGTGATCTTTATGAAATGGTTTGAGGAAGAGGAAATAGAAAGGAGGAAGGAATTCCTCACCCACCTTTGGCATCTGGATAGGGTAGAGCGGCCGGGCTATATGCTGAACGGCTTCGCGGTAGGCGATGAGAAGGACCCCGATAGACCGCCTTCTACCACGACGAGGGAATATTTCTTAAACTGGGAGGTTATGCTTAAATCCCAACTATATGATATGAAGTTGAGAAGCCAGTTGAAGGACGATTATGTCCCCAACCTCTTTCCCTATCTGGGAACGGGTGTTTTGGCTTCTGCCTTCGGCTGTGAGATAATCTACCCGGAAGTAGAACAGCCGTGGACCAAGCCCCTCGTCCGCTCTCCCGAAGATGTTTATAAGCTCAAGGAGCCCGAACCAACGGGAGGGCTTCTTAAAGAGGTTTTGGAACTAACCAGGTTTATGGCGGATAAGACGAATGGAGCCCTACCCATAAGAGTGACGGACATTCAGGGTCCTCTGGACACTGCCTCACTCGTCTGGGAATATCCTTCATTCCTAACCGCTATGTATGAGGCGCCTGAAGCGGTTCACACCCTTTTGGATATGGTGACGAATTTGATAATTGACTTCGTCTCTCTCCAAAGGGAAACCTGTGAAGAATTGGGAGTTGAATTCGTTCCCAATCATTGCCCGGGAGTTTGGGTTCCTGAGGATTGGGGGATTTCCATAAGTGAGGACTTGATCGCGGTGGTTTCGCCCCATCTCTATGAGGAGTTTGCTCTTCCCTATAATCAGAGGCTCTCTGACGCCTTCAACGGCTTACATATCCATTCCTGCGGGAACTTCACCTTCAATTACGAGAACCTCCTTAGGATAGACAAGTTGAGGGGAGTGGATATGGGGGTGACGGAGACGGACTATCCCAAGGCGGTAGAAGTCCTTGGGAATAAATGCTTGTTGATCCCTCGTATCGGCTTTGTAGGGCTGGATAGGATAGTTAACCTTCCTTCAACGAATGAATATCTGGACTATGTAATGGAGAGTTCCGACGATGCGAACATCTTCGTCTTCATAGACAAATTTGGAGCAGATGTGGAACTGGAGAGGTTAAAGGAAAAACACGGTTGGATTAATGGGAAGTAAACAACGGTGATAAAAAATTTGAAATACTCGCGTTGCTCCCAATCGGCTTAGGAATGTGCTTTATGGCAAAAGCCTTTCCGCTCGTAATCTGCCCCAGAGTTGGGCAGTTTGGAATGCTTCTGCATAAAGAACCCCGCATTGAAGTCCCCTGAACTTCGCCATCGTCTCTATGAGATTTATTGGGTCAGCCTGATGGTGTCCGCTAAGCCACTTGTATTGGCTCTCGTGACAAAGAAGCATCTCCTTCTTCATTTGGAAGAAATCCGTTATATCAACATAATCTGTAGGTTCAAAGCCTATTCCAGCGAGTGTATCCATATAGAAAATGGGAACTATCGGTTCGTGAGTGGGCTGGCCTGTTTTGTAGAGGGGCAGAGTGGCGGTGAAACTCGCTTCGAACACCAGCTGGGAGGTTATCGTATGGTCTGGCATATAGTCGTTGGGACTGTGGGTTATTATGATATCTGGCTTAGCGTATCGTATTATATCAACAACTTTTATTCGCATATCTTTGGTAGGGTAGAGGTCTAAGTCATCTGCAATTGGTCCCAAAACCTCTGCACCTATAATATCTCCCGCTTTTTTTGCTTCTTTATCCCTTATCTCTGCTAACTTGTCCGGCTCTATTTCCCTTCCTCCCATATTCCCGCTGCAAAGATGGACCATTACCACCTCATCTCCGCGCTTCGCAAATTTGGCCAGAGTCCCTCCACAAAGAATCTCAAGGTCGTCGGGATGCGCCCCGATAGCAAGGACTCGCATATTCCCTCCTTCCTCAATTGCACTCAGGAATTAATGGACCGGCGAGTTCCTTTAAGAAGAAGAGTCTGCCGGGAAGGGTAGGCATAAAACTGCTCGGCACCCAGATATCGGGACCATATCTAAGGGTGACCCAGAGACTCATTCCCTGCCACATCATTCCCCTACCTAATGCCCCGTCTGCTCCCCCGATGATCTTATCCGCTTTTAAGAATATCCCCGGTCCAATTGTATTTGCGAAACAGGGGACAAGCGTGGTTCTGCTCTTGAAACTCGTTATTGCATTCTGTTCAATTGTAAGGGGGTGGAGTCTAGCTCCCAGTCTATGTGTTTGTTTTTTCCATTCCTCCTCTGAGGAGAATTCCTCAGCGAAATGGGGTTCCCAAAAGGCTATATGGAAGACCCTTCCTATTCCAAACACTAACACCATCTTCGCACCTTCTCTTCTTAGTTCCTCTATCATCTCCGGATAGCGAGGCAGAAGTTCCTTAGTAGCAAAGAACCTGTGCTCCTTGGGAACGGTCAACTCGCCCAAAGGGTTGTAGAAAGCGTTCTCCATAGCATTTTGGAAAGCACCCGGTTCAGTGGGTGGAAGGGTATTGCCATCCTTGTCGCTCCACTCGTCCATATTGAAGCAGTAGATATGCCTGCAATCCACTCCCCATTCTCTGAGAAAATAGACCACCCATCTATACATCCCCATAGGTCCCACGGGAAGGATGAGAATGAGCTTCTGTCCCCTCTCCTTCGCTTCGCATATCTCAACTGCTATCTCATGTCCCATCTTAATGTTGAATTCCTCCAAGGTCTCGCATGGTATGGGCTGAAAGTCCTTATGCCACCAGGGCTGTCTCTCCAATATCTTTTCCGGCGGATTAGAACAACATTTATCTATCTTCTCCAGATCCCAACCCTTAGGGAAGAAGTTCTCCAGCAGAGAACCCTTAATGGTAGTTATTAAATTCATAAGTCTTCGCCTCCTTCCGTTTTCTCGTCAAGTTTATTTTACTTTCTTTAGTATAAACACCTCCTCCTTATCAGAAAAGAGGGGGAGTTTACCTTCTTTCACCTCCATTCTTGCATTTTTTTCCTCCTTACATTTCACAGGGTCAAGGAACCTCACTTCAAAGCTTCCAGAGAGGCCTTCCAGGATAACATTTCCTCCCTCTGGTAGATAAAGCAACAGGACGGACTTATCCTCTGAGGCTAGGCAAATGGGGTGTTTTTCTCCTTCCAATTTAAAATAGGGTTTCATATTCCACCACTGGAGGGAGGTTATCACCCGATACATAAATTCCAAATAGGGATAGAGTTTGCCAGCTGGTTTCATAAGAGTTCCCATATTGCTGAAATGTATGCCCCGTTCCCCTATCTCGCGAGGAGGGGTCACTTCGTCGCCATAGGAGAGGTAGGCTCCGCTCAGTAGAATCGTCCACGAACCCCTCCGCATATTATCAATATCGAGCCCTGCCTCCCCTTGATAGCCGTTTCCCTCCCAGATACATTCCTGTGCAAGTATTGGTTTTTCTGCTACTTCACGAATTTCCTTCATAGTGTTCCCATACTTCCAATAGTCCCGATCGGTAAGTTTGTCCTGGAGGGTGAAGTAGTCATAAAGTTGGGAAGAAGGGATTTGCAAAGCTTTCCTACTATAATTCCGGGAGTGAACACTTATGAGTCTCTTCCAAGGGTCATATTTTCTGATCAAGCTGAGTATTTGGAGGACTTCCTCAGGTTTAAATCCTTCCTCCCATTCCGATATCGGTTGGAAAGTAACATTATAAAAACCTGACCAGCGGGCGGTCCAATATCTTATGAAATTTTCCCATTCCTCTTCGGGCATCCTTGGCACATTATTTGTTCCCCCGAAGATGTTAAAAGGAATGAGGAACATATTCCTTTTTTTAAGGGCGAATATAACCTTATCCATATTCCTCCAGAAGCGGAGGTCATAGCGAGAGAAATCAAATCCACTTCCTGTGTTAACCCAGGGAGCGCGGTAACCTACGCCTGGCGTCTCACTTAAACCACAGTGGGGGCCAACGATTGTGTTGAAGCCATATTTTTGAAGGAAATCGAGGGTTTCCTCCAAAACGCCAAGTTCGGGGAGGACATCCACCTCTCCAGCTTCGAAGGCGAACATATAAAAGGGAGTTCCATCCGCATAGGAGAACCAAATTTTATTCTTTTGGTAAATTTTCAAAGGTCCCTTTATTTTAGAAGGGATACAGATAAAGTTCCCTTCCAAGGGTTTTTTTGAAGCATCGGAGAAATAAATTTTATACCTCCACTCGCCTTCTCTGTCGGGCATAAAACGAATTTTCCAAACTGTTCCCCCATCGTAAAAGCCGTAGAGCTTCTGCTCGCTCTTGCTCGGGATGTGGGTGAATTCCCCTATAAGTAAAACATCTTGAAAAGGGTTGTCATAGATCTTCTCATTTTTCAATGAAAGCTCCAACAAGTCCCATTTTCCTACCTTTACATCTCCCTTAGCCGGCAGGGAAAATAGCAAAATAGTAAGGAATAAAGGTAATTTTTTAAATATGCACTTCCCAGAAAAGCCACCTTTCATAGCATTCATCTCCTTTCTCCTATCTTTCCGGACCAATGCTTCTGAAGAGATACTCACACAGTTTCAAGTTATCCAGCTTCTCTATTGCGAAGTTGTCCCAGAAAACAGAAGTTCCAAGGGCAATCAATTCTCCTTTACCTATGCTTCTACTCGCTCCCAGAATTATATTACTACCAGCGATATCGCTAAGGGCGCTTTCCTCTCCCAGAATCAAAACCTCTACTTCTTCTCCAATTTCAAGGGAAGCGCTACAGGGGAAGAATATTTGGGAAACGCCCTTCAAGCCGGGGGAGAACTTGGATGTCGTTATCAAAAGGGGGTCATTATCCATACAGTGGAGAGGGTCTATCACCTCGTCATCCCTGAATTTTATCCCCCATTCCTCTGTTAGTGTATTACAGATACCCGCGACTCTATCGGAACAGCGATAATAAGCGGTTACTATGACCCTTCCACCTGCTTCCATAAACCTCTTTATGTCCGCTTTTTCCCGAGGGGAAAAGGGTTCTTCTGGATAGCAGAGAACCAAGATATCGAAAGCGGAAAGGAACTTAAATGCTAACTGTTCCTCTCTTTCCTCAAAATTTATTCCCCATTCTTTCAAATAAGTTGCGAGTTTGGAGAAATAGTAATGGTCGGATAAGCTGAATTCCCTATGGCGAACATCCCAAAGCAATTTTCTCACTACTCTACTACACCCCCTCTTCCCATCTATGTGGTAAGAGGTGGGTTGTATACATTCTATAGGCATAATGGTCAGTCATACCGGCGATGAAATCGCAGACCGCTCTTGCCATACCTTCTCTTGTCCCCATAGTGAGGAGGAACTCGGGAAGGAGTTGGGGGTTTTCCATATAGAATTCGAAAAGCTCATTAAGGAGCCTCTTTGCCTTAGCCAGTTCGTTGAGTATCAGAGGGTGGCTATAGACCCTTTGATAAAGGAAATCCTTCATCTCCTCCATAGCGGAAAGGACATCCTCAGAGAGGGAAATGAGGGGTTTACCTTCGCTTTCTCTAATAATATCCTGCACCATTTTCCCTATTCTCTCCGAGTGGGTTCTCCCCAACACCCCCTGCCACCGGGTAGGGATGTCCCCTTCTTTTAGCAATCCCGCTCTAATAGCGTCGTCTATATCATGATTTATGTAAGCTATGCGGTCCGCTACCATCACTACCTGTGCCTCAAGCGTTGCTTTTCCCTTCTCTCGCAGGGCATCCTTTAAATTCTCCATTCCCTTACTATGGTAGAGAATACCCTCCCTAACCTCGTAAGTGAGGTTCAATCCTTCTCCATTGTTCTCCAGGAAATCCACTACTCTCAGTCCCTGTTCATCGTGATGGAAATGTGCAGGAGGGGTGTATTTTCCCAAAATTTCATCTAAGGCATCCTCGCCAGCGTGCCCGAAGGGAGTATGTCCGATGTCGTGAGCTAAAGAGATAGCTTCTATTAAATCCTCGTTAAGCCGCAATGCTCTCCCTATCGTGCGGGCTATTTGGGATACCTCAAGGGTATGGGTGAGGCGGGTGCGATAATGGTCGCCTTCGGGAGCAATAAAGACCTGCGTTTTATGCTTTAATCTCCGAAAAGCCTTGCTGTGAATTATCCTATCCCTATCCCTCTGGAAATCCGTCCTTATAGCGCATTTTTCCTCCTCTCTCCGCCTTCCTCTGCTATTACAAGATAAAGTTGCGAAGGGAGATAAAAGTTCTTTTTCCTTTTGCTCCACATATTCACGAGGAAGCATCGTTTCTCTGCCTTTCTATGACTATCTGGGACAAATCCCCGAATAAGAAGAAAAGGTTCCAGATGAAGTTAACAAGTGCGAGCCTATTTGCTCGTAACTCCTTCTCCTCGGTCATAACCAAAACCTTATCAAAGAATCTGTTTATCAAATCCTTCAGGGAAGAAAGTTCTCTAAAAATTGCCTTGTAATCCTCCTTCCTCCTCAGTATCTCCAATGTTCTCGCAACCCTTTTTCCTTCCTCGTAAAGCCCTTTTTCTTCCTCTAAAAGGAGAAGATCTTCCTTTATTCCTTCCTCGGGAGGATTTTCCCCTCTTCTCTGAGCAAAACGGATTATGTTTATCAATCTGACGGAGGCAGTCACTGTGGGAATAAATTCCTCGTCCTCCCTCAGTTCGTTAAGGGCGATAGCCCGAGCGAAAAGCTCCCTTATGTTCTCCATTTTCCCCTCCAAAACCGCATTCACTATATCATATCTTATTCCCATCTCCCTTAAAGCGAGTTCCAGCCTGTTTCTGAGAAATTCCAAAAGTTTCTCCATCCCCCCGAGCTCCACGCCCATTTCCTCCTTATAGGCTTTTCCCACTGCTTGTATTATTTCCCTCAGATTGAACCTTTCCTCTTCCCGCAGTATCTCTATTACCGTTTGGCCGGCTCTTCGCAGGGCGAAGGGATCGGAGGAGCCGGTGGGTTGTAAGTGCAAGTGAAAAGCACCGGCAAGGGTGTCAATTTTATCAACCAGACTTATGAGTTTACCGAGGGGCGTTTTTATTCCTTCCTCTGAGAGTGTGTATTGATAGGATTCATATATTGCTCGTGCTATCTCTTCGTCCTCACCTTGGAGGAGGGCGTAGTTCATTCCTACTATTCCCTCTAAGTCAGGAAATTCCCTTACCATATGAGTTGTCAAGTCCGCCCTACAAAGCAGGGCGGTCCGAAGAGCTCTTTCTCTTATCTCTTCTATTGGTAGGGAAGAGATGATATTTCTCATTCTTCTAACTTTATCAGCTATAGTTCCCAAACCCCCGAGGAATATTATGCCGGAGAGCGCGGTTGCTCTCTCTTTTAGAGGAATCTTTAAATCCTCCTCAAAGAAAAAATGTGCATCAGCGAGGCGAGCTTTCAAGACTTGCTCATAACCTTCCACTACATTTTCCAGTCCCTTACCATCTCCATCCCTTACGCCAACGAAATAGGGTAAGAGTTCACCGCGCTTATTATGGATGGGAAAAAGATTTAACTGGCTCTCCATAGATGTGGCAATTATCTCTCTGGGGAGAACAAGGAAGCGCTCGTCCATTTTGCCCAAGAAAAGGTGGGGTTTCTCGTTAAGGAAAACGATTTTCTCCAAAAATCGCTCGTGAATTGTTATCTCTCCTTCAACGCTTTCCGCTAACTCCTTTGCTTTATCAAGGATAATCTTCCTTCTCTCCTCTTGGTCAAGGATTATACCCTCTACCTTTACCCTTTGAAGATAATCGTCCACACTTTCAGGGGAGAACACACCTTCGAGGTATCTTTCGGTGTAGGAAATCCTATTTGAGGCTATTTCTCCGATCTTCAATTCCAATAGTTTATCGTCCATCAGGGAAAGAATCCAACGAATGGGACGGATGAAGCGGGAGGAGGAAGCATCCCAGCGCATAGATTTGGGGAGATAAACCGAGTTAAGAAGGGAGGGGATTGTTTCTTTGAGAATTTCTTCCGTAGGGCGTCCACTTTCCTTCTTCACAGCGTATACATATTTACCTTGTTTATCTTCCTTTATGATGAGTTCATCCAGGCTAATGCCTTGGGCTTTGGCGAAGCCATGGGCAGCTGAGGTGGGATTTCCCTCCTCGTCGAAAGCCTTTTGGTAAGGGGGTCCCTTTATTTCCACAATCCTTTCCTTCTGCTGGGGTGCGATATCGTCTATTAGTAGGACAAGTCGGCGGGGTGTCCCATAGACAAAGAGATTGGAAAAGGAGATATCCTTCTCATAAAGGAGTTTCTCCATTCTCTCCTTCAACTGTTGGATAGCGGAAGGAAGGAAATTAGGAGGAAGTTCCTCACAGCCTATTTCCAAGAGAAACTTCATCTAAACCTTCGCCTCCTGCTGAATGTAAAGCTGGGCGCAGCGGTTTGCGATTCCCCGCACTCTGTCTATTAACCCTGCCCTCTCTACAACGCTCAGCGCTCCCCTGGCGTCAAGGATGTTGAAGATATGAGAGCATTTCAGCGCTAAATCATAACTGGGGAAGATAAGCCCTTTATCCAGCAATAGATGGGCTTCCTTTTCAAAGGAAGTAAAGAGGGAGACAAGGGAGGATATATTCGCAAGCTCAAAGTTGTATCGGCAATGTTCTATCTCCATAGGTTTGTGGAGCTCACCGTAGCTCGTTCCATTCCCCCATTCTATATCCAGAATAGAATCCCTTTTCTGGAGATACATAGCGAGTCTTTCCGGACCATAGGTTATTTCCGCAGAGATGGTGGAGAGCTCTATTCCCCCCATTTGTTGGAAGTAAGTGAACTGGGTTATCTCCAAGCCGTCCAGCCAGACCTCCCAGCCTACACCGGATGCGCCCAAGGTAGGGGATTCCCAATCGTCCTCAATGAAGCGAACCTCGTGTTCTTTGAGGGGTATGCCGAGAAACTCCAGACTCCTCAGGTAGATGTTCTGGATATTATGAGGGGCAGGCTTGATTATCACTTGATATTGATAGTATCTTTGAAGGCGATTGGGATTCTGGGCATAGCGTCCATCTTGGGGTCTGCGGGAGGGCTGGACATAGGCTACTCGCCAGGGATTGTCTCCCAAGGCACCAAAGAAGGTGGCAGGGTGCATAGTTCCTGCCCCTACCTCAACATCGTAAGGTTGGAGGATGAGACACCCCTGGTTAATCCAAAATTCGTCTAACTTTCGTAGAAGTGTTTGAAAATCCATCCGATTTCTTAATTATACAAGTTTCTCCTCTCCTTTCAAACAGATTTGGAGACTAAACTGTAACAGATTTTTCCTTTTATAGTCTCAATAGACTGAAAATCCCCGGAAGGAGGTTTAGCAAAATGGCAAGAAGAATCAGCTGTGAGCAAATTTCTCCTCTTCTCTCCGCTTATCTTGATGGTGAGCTTTCCAAGGCGGAGAGGCAGAGCGTGGAGTGGCACCTCAGGGAGTGCGAGGCGTGCCGAGGCGAGTTAAGGGAGCTTGAAAAGGCCAAAAAATTCGCCCTCCAACTCGGCGAGATCCAGCCTCCCATCTCCCTCAGGCAGAAGATTATGGCAAGGGTTGAGAAGGAGAAGGAGTGCGAGACCGTTCGCCCCTTGCTCGGAGCTTATCTGGATGAGGAAATTGTCGAGGCGGAACGGAAGCATATAGAGCTTCATCTGATCAGGTGTGCCGATTGCAGGAAGGAGTTGGAAGCGACGAAGAAGGTGAGAGAAATCCTCCGAACCCTTCCCGAGGTGGAGCTTCCCTCCTACTCAAGGGCAAGAATCTACGCCTCCATACAAAGAAGACCCGTCTTTGTGAGGAGGTTCGCCCTTGGTTTTGCCACCTTGGCGGCTGCCGCTTCCCTGGTTTTCTTCGCTCTACCCCTCCACCGCCCCACCCCTCCCCCTCATGTGCCCATCATCGCCCAGCAAAGCGCCCCTTCTACTATCTCCCAAACCGAGCCCTTGCTCCCTAAGGGTGCCAAGTCTTCCACAAAAGCGGTCGTTCCAGGCTACCGAAAGCCTACTCTGGCGGTCATCCCTTCGGTAGCTTCCCCGCGGGAAGAGCAACCCATAACAATTACCCCACCTGTAAAGGAGGAGGAAGAAAAACTCGTTATAGGTGAGACCCGCCCCGTTGTCCTACCCCAGCCTAGCGAGATGCCATCTGCATCTGAGGCAAAGGAGGAACCACAAGAGGTAGCTCCTATGCCCCCCACTTCTCCTACACCCGTAAAGGTAGCTGTAAAGCTGGAACCTTCCCTCTCCGATGTCCTAAAGGAGATAACAACCTCCGTGGATAAACCATCTATTCCTTCAAAGCTTACCGAGCGACTGGATAAAAGCATAGTGATAGGGGTAGTAAGGGTAGAGTTTTAAACATCTCTCAGACCCCCGGAGGTGAGAGTCCCGATGAAGCGTATCTTTATTTTAGGTTTCATTGTTTTGCTTACCTCTTATGTGTTTTCTCTCGAGGAGGCGTCAAGCGATGACTTTTCCTTGGGCAATGCCCTGGCAATCACCAGCAACGCCATTTCCTCCAGTGCCTCCCTACCATCTGTCCAGGGTGCAGTCCTCCATACTGATACTCTAAGGGTGGTCAAGGGCGGTATCCTGGCTCTATCCCATAGGGGGATAGTCCAAGGAAGTGAGAAGGTGATAGCAAATGGACGCTTTCTCAAGCGGGATGTTGACTACCTCATAGATTATGCTAATGGGACGCTCATCCTCTCTGGGGAAGTGAAAGCCACTACACTCATCATCTCTTATCTATACGACCCTAATAACCAGAATCAGCCCGCAGGCGGGTTACCACTTCAATTAGCTCTGACCGGGGGCAATTCCACCATTCTAAACCTCCTTACATATTTCCGCCCCGGCTCCCTTGGGCAAAATGGGGAAGAAAGTTGGTTAGTCGGTAGCCATTTCACCTCCAAACTGGGCTCTAATACCACTTTAAAGAGCCTCCTCTTTCTCAGTAGAACTACCGCTCCAAAGAGTTATGTAGTGGGTTTGGCGAGGAGTAACGCTGTTCCTACTACCGAGCAAAAAGGGAAAGCTATGGTGCATTGGATGGATATGAATTTGGGTAAAGGCAAGCTAAGTCTCTTATTCCAGAACATAGATAAAGATTTCTCCGTGCCTCAGGAGATACCCAACAATCTGAATGGTAACGATATATCCTTCCTCAAGCAGGAGGCCGGTACAAAGAAGATAGGAGTTGGTTATCAGGGTTCCAATCTCAGTCTTTCCTTCGCTCGGCAAACCGTTGACCCCCAAACGAGAGGAGACCAAGGGGTAGCAAGGGAAAAGGGGTTAACCAAGCAGATATTCGCTGGTGAATACAAGTTGTCCGATACCCTTTCCTTTTCTGCTCTATTGAAATCCGCTACCGATGGAAAGGGAGAAGGCTTTCTCAAGCGGATAGAATTAAGGGGCAGGGATGAGGAGTTCCTTCGCTTCACTCACCAGCATATTTCCCCCAACTTCGTTAGGGGAGGGAGTTTGAACGAACCCGAGGCGGGCATATGGGCGAAAGAGGTAGGAGTAAGCAGAGAGATTATCGAGCTTTCCAAGAGGCTTCTTCCCAACCTTTCCCTGAATCTTTCCCAGACGAAGATAAGGGATGAGAAGGGCGGGATAGAGCGGCTGAATTGGAATTTGCAAGGTGCGAACTTTTCTATAGCTGTTAGAAATCAGGAGGTCGGCAGGGATTTTGCTCGCTTCGGCAATCTAACTGAGGGTGATGCTGGTCAGCTTGCCAAGGAGAGAGGGTTGGTGAGGCGGACCATAGAAGGTGCTTTAAACCTCTCTCCCAAATTGCAAACCTCCTTTTCCCTCGCCAGTATAAATGATGGCAAAGAAGGCTGGCGAGGACATAATCCGCAATTGAAGGGCGATATCTGGGATATTTCCTTCTCCAAAAGTCACTTCAGCGAGGGCTTCAGAAGATTTGGTGATTTGACCGACCCCGAGAAGCAAAGGTTCGCCAACGAGTGGGATATAAGCAAGTCCTTGCTCAAGGGCAACTTTAAACTCGATAATTTACTGCCCGGGCTCACTCTTTCCCTCGTCTCTCGCAAGTTGGGAGATTCTAAGGGTGGGCTTGAAGGCAAAAGTGTGGAGCTCAAACTGAAGGACCAACCCATTTTCCGCTTCTCCACCCAGAGGATAGACCCCGCGTTCACGAGATTTGGAGACCTTGGAGAAGAAGATAAGGATCGCCTCGCTCAAGAGAGGGCTGCTGAGAAAAAAGACATCTTTCTTGCACTACCCATTTCCCAAAACCTCGCTTTTTCCACCTCCATAACTAAAGTGGATAGTTTGGATACCACGAGAAGTGATGCGAGTTGGGGTAAGTCCACCCTCCACACCATAAACAACTTATCCTGGACAGGCAAGGACAGCATAAAAGCCTTCCTCACCTGGGACGCTACCAGGCAGGAAGGCGATGTGAGGAGAACGAACGATATCTACAACCTGATAGTTGAGAAATCCTTCAGTAACGCTAATCTCAAGGTTCAACAAATGCAAGGAATTAGAACAGAGGGAGATAAGCAATTCCGCTCCATCCTCACAGTTTTGAACCTCCAGCAGACGCTGAAGGGGAATGCTTCTTACAGTATTAACTTAAAGCACAACAAGCTTGAGAACGGCAATACTATAGAAGAGGGCAATCTTAATTTACAAGCTCCTTTGCTTAAAGGAAACGCCGGGACCATCGGCTTTTCCTTTAAGGAAAGTGCAGAGCATAGCTTCAAGAGCATTTCCCTTGTTCAACCTCTGGATTCCCAATCCCAATTCAAGGGAGAGGTTGCGAGGATACGCCAGGGCAACCAAGAGGGTAAAAAGGAAGAACTCTCCTTAACGAGGACATTCCTTCCCGGGCTCACCAGCAACCTCGCCTATGGTATTCAATCACTTGGTAGTCACTCCTCTTCTTATCGCCTTCTCCAAACCACTTATCAACCCCAGGGCGCTCCCTACAAAATAAGTTATATGATTAAGGATAGGAGTGGAGGGAATAACACTACAACTAGGGCGATAGATATTACCTACCCCTTTGAGGGTAAAAATTTCACCCTCTCTATGTTGAAGAACCCCGAGGACCAAAATGGCAATCCACTTCATACCAAGAGGGTAGCTATTAATTTCCAAGGTTCTCCCGTATTATCCGGTCAGTATATTCTGGATACCAATTATATGAATGGGAAATTGAACAAACAATATTCCCTCCAATTCACCCCTTCCCAAAAGTTTAACCTCAAGCTTTCCCTTGTTGACAATGTGCCCGACCCAAATCAGAAGCTCCTGAGGAAACTCAACTGGGAAATTGCCTTCCCTCTGAACGAAAAGCTTTCTTTCAAAGGAACTCACAACTACCATTTCGTTGAAAGGGAGAAGAAGGGCGTTTACAAGACGCTTTTCACCCTTTCGGGCAAGCTCTCTACTTTTGAGGTGCTTGATGCCTCCGTCGGCTTAGATTACTCCTCCCTAGCGGGGGACAAGGTAGGAGGTATAACCTATAGATTTTCCTACTCCCGTAACATCAGTGCTGATAACTCCCTTGGGTTGTCTGGCTATTACACGGATAACTTCAAGGGGAAGGACAATGTTGGTGTAAGGTTAGATCTTACCCACGCATTTTAACTCCACCATTTAACGAGTTAGCATAAAAACTTGTTGCTACTGCTCACCTCAAAGTAAACAGCCTTATAGCCTGCACCGTTTCTCCCTCGGAAAATGCCCTTACTCTCACGATGTAAACCCCCGCTGGTAAGACATTCCCTCTCTCATCCCTTCCATCCCAATAGATGCAGTTTGTTCCCGCTTCTCTATTGCTTCTCATCACCCTTATCGTTCGCCCGTCTATGCTTTCTACTCTCACTTCTGCTTCTGCGTTCCTTGACAAGGTGAAGGCGAATTCCATCCCACCCCGAGTGGGCTTGACAAGAAGTTCCGAGATAAGCAAGGGGTTTTTCTTGGACATCACTATGGAGAAAAGGCGAGGTGTGCCATCTCCTACGAATTTATAATACGAGGAGTGGAGGAGAGAAACTTTCTTTCTATTGGAGAGGTCGGTCAAGGTGAGGGAGTAACCACGAGGGAACGAAGAAAGGTCTTTCCAGCGCAAGACACATTCTCCTTCCAAGGAAATTTGAAGGAGCCATTCCGCAGAAGGAGAAATCCGCTTTATGTCCCAAGCGAGATGGACATCACGGGATGCATCAAGGAAGGAAGCACTGGGGGCCCTATTTATAGGGGGTGGAAACTCCAAGTTGAAGGAGGGTAGGGGGTTTTCCCCTTGCCCCAGGACGAGTGTCCTCGTTTTACCCGAGTTTTCAACCTCTATCTTAACTTGCCATCCAATGGAAGGGGAAATAGCGTCCCTCCTCACCCTTTTGCTCCCCTTATTATGCTCGGGTCCAGGAATGATTAAAGAACATTCTTTATAGCATCTTATCCAATAACCCTCCCACGGCAAGAGGGTATCAAGTGTGGGGTCAAGAGGCTCGTATTCTCCTGTCTGGGGGTTGAAACGCCAGAGGGTTTTTGCTAAGTAGCCTTGTTTGTTCGCTTCCGCAAGGCTTATGGGCTCAACTGAGCCGGGAATCCTCACAAGTATATCTGCCAAAGCACATCCCTTCTCATAGTTAAAGGGGTATCCTATCTGATTCCAACCCACAGAGAGTCCCATGGTGAACTCTCCATCCAGCGGTTCAGCATAACCCTCTATTTGAACCTCCCTATCTTCAAGGAAGCGGATAAAATAACCTCTTCCTAAGGAGAGCGATAAATTTGGATAGAAGAGATATTTATTTGTTCCCTCTTTTGTAGGTTCCCAGCGAGCGAGCGCTAATTTATCGGGTTCAATCCCTAAAGCACTGGCAGGGTCGTGAGAAACGGGGTCAAGGGGAGGGCTTATCATATATATACCTTTGGAGAAGCTCTTGCTTGCCACCTGCTTTTCCCGAGGGGGTTGGATGATTATAGCATAGGGACCATAAAAGCAATTGATTTTTCTTTCCAGCCTTTCTCCCCCTGGAGAGATGTATTCCACATCTATCTGTTGGGGTCCGGTTGATAAAGAGGGGAAAGGTGTTCCGAAAGCCCCCTGGGTTATGGGGATCTCCTGCCCATTTATAAGAAGCGTGCCACCTAAACCGGTTTGTAAAGTTCCATAAACATTGTTGGGTTCCGCCTCTGTTCCCACTACTCCATAAGGGAAGAGAATGGAAACATCCAGACCCCCAATGGGAAACTCTATCGTAACCCTTTGAGGACCTCCTATGTTGAAGAATGTGGGGGCGACATAGCCGATACCATCAGTTATAGTAACGGTCTCATATTGTGGTTCAACGGGTAAATCTATGCTGAAATCGTAGTTCCAATATCTTGGCGTTACCACCCCGCTTAGAGGCGTTTCATCAGTCCCTGTTGAATAGAAATAGAAGAGCCCTATATAAACGCTATAACCCTCTATGTCTGGGTTTGTTGGGACAACTGGGTGATTCCAAACGAAGAGATTGGGACCGAAACGGGATACATTTTGTAGCAGGACATACTGCTGAGCATACCATTCATCAAAGGGCAACCCCTCCACCGAGGGAACGATTTGATTGCAAATCCCCTTGAGTTTTGCTAAGTCGGAGCTTACCGAGGGATCAACTTGGGCCTGCTGATAATATAAGGCGTTGAACTGAAGGAAGAAGGAAGGATTTTCTATGTATACCTTGAGCCAGGCGGAAAGGGCTTGGGAGTGGCGCCATATAACCATCATTCCGGAGCAAGCCGTGAGACTTTTTGGCCAAAAAGTGGAGGCGGAAAGAGAAGGTTGATTTAATAATTCATACCAGGGCAATTGATAGAAGGAGCAATATTCGGAGAAAAGTATAGTGGGAAATAATTGGGAGAATATGACCCTGGTAGCTGCCCAAGCGATGCCTTCCTCCCAAGCGTCAAATCCTATTAGATAAGGTCCGTGAAAAGCGTGGAGCATAAGATGGAGTAGTCTATAATATGCCTCGATTTCGAGCCCTGAGCGAGGCCACTCCATATGAATGGTGGAGGTGGAGACATTATAAACACCCGCAAGTATCACTTGCCAATCGTTGAGAGATTCGTCCTTGAGGACAGTTACCTCTCCACCCCAGCCAGGTTCCCCGTAGACCTGCTTTATTATAGGATATGCCCTTTGGACAAAAGCCCTTAGTTTCTCCTCTTGTTCAGGGAGCCATCCCTGAAATTGGAAGGTCAATTCGCCCCGGGAAGGTGAGGGAAGAATTATTCGTCCGTTTTGGCGAAGATAGACGATACGGTCAAAGGAAGGAGGTAAGCGGTTCTGAAAAGCCTTAGATTTTCTTATAACCTCCCATACCCTCCAGATATCCTGGAATCTCTTGTTTTCCCCCAGCAGGGCATTCCGCAAGGCACTTTGTATTTCCCTTTGGCTTCTCACATCATTCACATCTATTATCAGCGCCCCCGGGGGAGGGGAGGCGGATAGAAAATAAGAAAGCAAGAAGAGATAGAGGAAAATCGTCCTCTTCAATTTAATTCCTCCTTATAAGTTTTTTAAAATCTCAGGGAAAGGACGCTGTTTAACATAGTTGCGGAGTAGCCCTGGGAATCTTTCCCTGTGTAATTCGTTTTATTCAGGCTGAGCGACCAGGTGAAATATTGCTTCAGCCGAAAGTCCACGCCAGCGGAGGTCTCAAAACGGGAATAGGCATAACTTCCTGAGGAGTTCGTGTGTCGCATCTCGGCGAAGAGCGTTTTGTCTTTCCCAATTGGGTTTTGCATACGAAGGGACCAAACTTGTAGACTGCTTTCAGTAGCGCCAGATGGGGATGTTCCCGAACTATAAAAACTGGTTGTGTTCATTAGTTGGTAATCCATATTGATTGTGAAATAGGGAAGTGCTTTGAACGGCTGATAAGAGAGGGTGAGGTAGCCGAGCTTGCTTTTCATACCGCCGATTGTGCCCAGGAAGTTCATATTTTGTATCATATAAGTTCCGCTCAAAGACGCCCTTGGAGAAAGTAAATAAGTGAAGAAAACGCTTTTTCCATCCGATTCACTGTTACTTGAATAGGTGCCCTCGCTGAAAATTTTCTCAAGGCGCAAGCTAAGGCTGAGGCGATTTGAGGGCAAGTATTGTATATCCAGACCTCTCCTCTTCTGGTTCATACTGCCCCCGAAGCCCCCGTAATAATAGTTGGAGGAAATAGGTGTGCTATATGTTGAGGTAGAAGAGCTCTGGCCTCCTGCGTTTGACTCGTCCAAAGAAAAGAGAAAAGAGAGTTTCTCGCTGGGATTATAGGACAGCTGAATAAGGCTGGTGGAGGAGGAAGTTTGAGAGTATCTGTTTTTTGCTACATCGGCGGAGAATTTGAGCTTTTCTGTGGGAATATAGGTTAGGTTAAACCTCCCCATAAGGAAATCCCCTCTATAAGCGGTTTCATATCCTCCGCTGCTTTTCTGTCGGGAAAGGGTGAACGACCAAGAGATGCCGGGCGTGAACAAGCCTATCTGGGTTGGGGCTCGCTCTCTATAATATCTACCGTAGGGGGTATAACCTCCCAATCTGGTGTAGCCACTGTATCCTCCATAACTTGGATAGGTTGTGCCGTAGGAAGAGGAAATGGGGAATTCGCCACCTCCATAGTAACCTCCGGGGAATGTAGATTGAGTTTCCGGAAGGGCAGTTTCACTTGGTGTTTCCTCCTCGGCAAAGGGAGGAGGGATAGAGCTTCCCCCTTGAGGGGCGAATGTCTTTGAGGAGAATATACGCAGTTCATCCCGTATGTTTTGATAGTTATAGGTTCCTCCTTGAGAAGTGGAATAGTGGGAGAATGTTATATGGGGGAGCGAGGGACGAGATAAATCCAAATTGAAAAATATGTCTTTATAGGAGGAAAGCCGAGAGGTAGGGGAGAAGGAGTAGCCATAGGGGCGTTTCCCCGAGGAGAAATTTAGATTTGCTCTCAGAGTGTTTTCCAAATTCCTCCAATTTAGAGAGAGTGTGTGTCCTCTTTCTTGACGGAAGAAGCCCACTGATTCTAAAGGTATAAAATCATCGCCTATAGCTCGCAAGTTGTAAGAAAAGGCAAGTTCACCCGCTTTGCTCTTCAAATTCTTGCTCGTTTGGAGTCCAAAGGCGGTTCCCTGGCGCACACCATCTGTGCTTTGCGCCATTTGGAGAACGAGAGGAAGCCCCAACAAGTTTATCTTTCCATCCAAGCCGAGAACCTGTTTACTCCCTACCGAGGCGACATCGGTAGTGTAGCGATACCTTATCACTATTGCTGAGCCTGCTGGAACAGGAGTGTTAAAGAGAACCATTCCCGAGAGGTAGTTAATCTGATAAGCGGTTTTGGGGTAGGTTATACCGTCAACTATCACCGTTTCGGAATTCTCTACTATAGGGCGGTAACTCAAGTAGAAAGGACCCGGCGAGCCCGTGCCGATGAAATACTCCTCTCGGGAGCGTTCCTGAGGGGGTATATATTTGAAGTCCGGGCGGGTGAGAAGTGTTATACCCCACTGCCCCTCCTTGCTTAGCCGAAAGCCATATATTGCATTCTGTTGACCATAAAGATATTCATAACTGACCGTGATCAATGAGCCCTCGGATATTATTCTTGCACCGAGGAAATTTAATTCCCCCGTGTAATAATCAACATCGTAATCAACGCCCCTTCTCATAAGGAAATCGTCTACCTTTACTACCTCGGAACCCTCCACAATTGGGCTGAAACGGAGGTAGTAAGGACCGGGAGTGTTGTTCCCCCGAAAAGATTCCACCTTAGTGGCGCCTCTCGCTCGGGAAGCTACGAGGGCGAGATTAGTCTTGTCGTTTAGAGCGAAGCTCAGTAGCAAACCCTCAAGGCTTTTACTAAAGGTGGCGAACTCGTTGCCCACCAGACTTGCAAGTATGGAGCCCACCTTTATATTTACCCCTTTACCTTTATATTCTAAGGTCAACTTATTTCTCAAGGGTGAAAAACGATCCCGAGAAAGTTGAGCATCTATGAAAGCATTCCCGTATAATTTTCCCCTTATATATAAGTTTGTATAATCATCAAAGGTGGAATCGCTACCATAGTTATCATAGCTGTAAAGGTTCTTATCTCCGCTGACTTTGAAGGAACGGAAATACATAGTATGATAGCCGGAGATGACGAGCGATTCGTCTCCCCTTAAAAGATAAGCGCTAAGAAGTATAGAGAAAAGAGCAAGAACTTTATGCCCCATCTTTGTCCATTATAAAATATAGTTCGGTAACTTTCAATCCCCACTTATAATTTTGACTTTCTTTGTATAATGTGCTACAATTTTAAAGGATACATTGCCGAGGTGGCGGAACTGGCAGACGCGCCTGACTCAAAATCAGGTGGGCTTCACCGCTCGTGGGGGTTCGACTCCCCCCCTCGGCACCAACTCCCCAAAATCCGTTTCATTTTCCTACCTTGAAAGCAGCTTCCAACACTTTTTTCGC
>CALITO010000022.1 GCA_938041455.1 uncultured bacterium
TCCGTAGAATCGGCTATCGCCCACGCCAATGTAGTTGCAAGCATCCCTACCTTGAGCGCTTTCCGCAACCAATTGCACCAGCCAACCCTCGGGCTTGAAACTCCTCGTCTCGCTATCAGATCTCGCCCCGGGAGTGAAGACAACCTGCACGCCGTCAATCAAGGCCCTTATCCAATAACCCTTCCAGGATTTGACCATTCTTTGCTCCCCGCTCAAAGCGGGATGGACGAGAAGATAATCGTTAGTGAGGGGGTCATAACTCCAAAGATAATTTCTCACCCATCCGTTTTTATTAGCGGTCTCCAGGCTCACTTTCTGTCCAGCGTATAGGACTTGGAGAGAAGCGATATCAATATCGGAGAGCAAGGGGGGACCTATTATATTCCATCCCTTTGTTAATGCTACCGCTGTCTCACCAGGGAGGAGCGAGCCGGCGTAAATTATGAGGGAAGGAGGCTTGTCGTCCATGGTCTTTATCCAGAAGCCCATACCGGTATCGAGGGTAGAAGGTTCAACATATTGCACCTGGGTAGGGTTAAACCATTTAATTACAAGGTTGCCCATTTGGTCCTTGAAGATATCGCTCAGCTTAGTGTTGGTGAAACCCAGGGGGAGGGAAACCATATCCACAGCGGAGGGGAATCGATGGCTACCTTTAAGGATGAAGGAGGTGCTTCCCTTGCTTCCTCCCGTCGTCTTATCCTTACCCTCGACTTTCCACATTCCCAGGACATCAAGAGGTATAGCAACGGTGGGCAAGGTATAAGAAGCAAGCCCGCTCTGGTCAGTTTCGATATCCTCAGAGAAGACCTTTCCCGCGGGGTTAGTGATAGTCAGCGCTACCGTCTCGTTGGGTTTGTAGTTCACTCTTATAGTAATTGTTCCATCTTTCTGAGCGAGTATATCCAGTTCTCCGGGTGTAGTTTGGACGCCCACAACTCCAACACCCACGCTCGCCTCGGAGGACTTTGCCTTTCCCCCCAACTCGTCCTCCGCTTCGCTCCAAAAGATGTAGATGCCCGGGCTATCCAACTGGACATCCTTTACCCAGAATTTTATCCCCACTTTGGGGTCTACCCCCTCTTGTTCAGGGGGAGGGGTAGAGACCTCTTTCCCTGTGGGGTCTATGAGATGGAAGAGGAAACTCTTAGGTAAGTTTCCATCCGCGTCTTTATATAACACGGAGAAGGTGAATTTAGTTCCCACATCTCCATAAGGGGGCTGTGCAGTGGGGTTAAGCAATTGGGGAGGATTGTTGAGGGTGGGGCCTTCTACCAGATCCGTGGATGTAATATCTATCCCATCGGAGGCAGAGAAATAGAAGGAATACTTATAACCAGAGGTCTTGTATAGTGGGAGAGAGTATGTCCAGGTCTTTCCGTCCTTGCTGGTCATTGTGAAGGGGGAGCCGGTTATCTCCGTTCCATCCTGGGCGATATGAAGTTTCACATATTGGGCGGGGTCAACATCGGGGTCGGAGTATATCACGGTATAGGTGAAAGTTTCTCCCGGAGCACCAATCTGGGGCTCTACCTTTCCACCACTTAGGAGAGGAGGAGTATTTACTTTTGGGCCTACAAGAGTGCCCGCTAAGGGATATCTTATCTGGGTGGAACCATCGGAGGCGGTGAAGTATAGGGTATACAAACCTCTTTCGAGGTAGGCCCTCGTCTTAAAATTGCGGTTATCAGTAGAGGACATATCATAAACATAGGTTTTGGATGTGGTGATGTTAAGGAGGTGCAATTTAACATACTGGGCAGGGGTATTTTGGGGGTGGCTGTAGACTACGGAGAAAGTGAACAAAGTGGAAGGCGTGCCCTCGCTGGGCGTGACCTTTTCCTGGCTAAGGCTGAAAGTGGGAATTTGGGCAATTGCCTCCGCAGCGTCTATTCTTCCCCAACCATAATTGTTGTTAGGGATTGGTGTTCCCAGATGGAGGGCGGAGGATTTTATTATACCCTCTATTTCACTAACGCTTAAATGGGGAGCCCTTTGTTTGATTAGCGCCACAAGCCCCGTTACATGGGGGGCAGCTGTTGATGTCCCCTCATATGTAGCGTAACCTCCTCCGGGAATAGAAGAAGTTATCCCAACGCCCGGTGCGGATACATCGGGCTTCGTATAAGTTACTCCGCCCCATACAACCGGGCCGCGGCTGGAGAAGTCCGCTATTTTATCTTGAGCATCCGTGGCTCCAACCCCGAAAGCGTGGGGATAATCACCTGGAGAAGCAGCAGTTTGGGGGTTGGGGCCCTCGTTACCTATGGCGAAGACAGGGAATATACCTGCATCCCTCCACCTTTGAATTGATATCCATAAGGAAGCGTCGTAATATGACCCCAGAGAACCCCAGGAGTTGTTCACCACCACCGGAGCATCATTTGTGCGGGGGTCTCCATCGGGATCAAGCATCCATTGCATACAGGCTATTGCCCAACTAGTTTGCGCTATTCCGGAATCATTGAACATCCTCCCCACTATGAATTTAGCATCAGGGGCAACCCCTATCCACCTCCCGCTTGCATTTCCACCCAAGATGGTACCCGTGCAATGGGTGCCGTGCCCGTCAGGATCAACTGGGGTGGGAGAAGGCGTGTCCGTGGGATCAAGCCAACCGTTGGTTGACCGCCACTTACCAGCCAAACGGGATGGGTGACATCAACTCCCGTATCTATGATCCCAACGAGAACCCCTTTACCCGTTATTCCCTGCGCCCAAACCTCCGGGGCTCGTATCTTCAAAATATTCCATTCGTAGGCTTGAAGGGTAGTTATGGGGATACTTCGCCTCTCAGGGGGTAAATGGATAACCCTGTCTGGCTCTACGATATCCACATCCGCTCTTTCTGCAATGGCTTCTATTAGGCTCCTTGTCCCCTTAAACGAAACCGCATTGACGATCCAAAAGCTCTTTATATTCTCAGCCTCTCCCCTACCCTGTGCCGAGTGGAGAAAAGATAGTAAATCTTGCTGAGTGGTTTCAGCGGTCTGCCTAAGAGATACTATAAGAGCTGAAGGTTGATAAGCGAAAACACGAAGTGGCACTTGCTCCCTTAGAACCACGATGACGGGTATCTTCTCATCCGCGGGGACGAACGAAAGCTTCGCATTTAAATCGGGAGCGATTAAACCGGCACGAGCGAAGCACCCTACAACAAAGAGAATTAATACCAACCACTTCGCCTTATTGAGCAATTTAGTTACCCCCTTTTACTCGGTTTGGAGAACCGCCATTATTTTTAATTTACGGCGGGGTAGGGACAGGTTCCTCTCCAACGGGTTGAACAGGAGCGGAAGCCAATCCCTCCGCCCCTTGGGAGGAGAGAGCGGAGACCTTATAATAAATTGTTCCCGATGGGGGGCTAGCATCTATATACTGCGTCCCGGTAGAAGTGCCTATCAACTCGTATGGACCATCCTGGGAAACACCACGATATATCCTGTAACTGGTCGCTCCCACAACAGCAGACCAGTCTATTTGAACATAACTCTTCGTAGTAATCGGGCTACTAATCCTCACCGCGGTCACATTGGTAGGAGAAGGTGGCGCTCCCACTATCACCAGTCCGCTATAGCCCCTCGTTAACTCTTCTCCTCCCTTTCCAAGCGCTACTACCAAATAGGCATAAGCATTTCCTATCCTTGTTTCCGTATCGGTGTAAGTAGTCTGGGGAGCCGATACTTCCCACAAGTCTTCGAAAGGCAAACTCTTCACATCTTTTAGTGGCGCTATATTCCAGGGCGCACCTTGAGGTGTGTTTTGTAGGCTCGCTCTTTTTATAGCGTATTTCGCTACACTGGGCCCTGCGGATGTCCAATTTACATCAACGGTTGAGCCGTAAGGGACGGCGTTAACTCGCACTCCGTAAACCGCCACTCCCTCCTTCTCCCTCGTTTGGCTCACTATTAACCAGCCGAGCAGGAGCGCGCCCAGAGTGTAATAAGCTCTTTTCTCCTTCCTCCTAATTTCCGCTGGCTTGACTGGCGGTTTCGCCTCCCCTACTAAGGCGGTGGCCAGGGAGCGACCCGCATCGTCAAGAGCCTCCTTTATCGCCGCCTCTCGGGAAACACCGTTAACCTTGCCCCTGCTCCTCCCCGACACCACCGCTTCCTTATACAGCTTACCATCCGCCACACTGAACATCTGTGTCCTCTCCATAACGGTTATTATGCCTTCTTCCTCCTTCAAATCCTCAACGCTTCCCAGAAATACATAGGTCGCCCCCAGGAGTTTACCTATCTCTACTGCCCTATCGGCGTCTGTGGGGATTTCCGCTACCTCCGCCTCCGTCATAAGACCATCCTCTATTAGCCTCCGCACCATAGGGGAGCGCAGATGATAGGGTATCACATCCCCTCTGCCAGTGGCGTAGAGGGCGATGTTGAAGGCAGAACGGGCTTCATCGGAGAGATTCTGTCCCGTGTTGTCCTCAAAGGGGAAGACAAGGTAGGCATCCTTTCCCCAAAGGGGGAGAAGACCCAGTAGAACAACGAGTAAAAGGACACAATAGTGTGCTATTTTCCTCATTTTAGTTCACCTCACCTTAAATTGAACATTGTTATTCCTTTAACATAACTGCCATCGGAGCTCCTCGCCACTACCTCTACAAGATACACACCAGCGGGCAGAGGCTTGCCCTGCCCATCCCTACCATCCCATACAACGCTGTTCAATCCAGCATTGGCCGAGCGAGTGATAACCCTAACAACCCCTCCATCTATCCTCTTTATCGCCACATTCACATCCGCACCATCGCTCAAACTAAAGTTAACCGTCACTCCGCTACCCCTCACCGCCTTCACCATCAGCCCACTTATCAACAGAGCCGAGGTCCTCCTCTCATAC
>CALITO010000023.1 GCA_938041455.1 uncultured bacterium
CACCGGTGGGGAATAAAGAGCGACCAAATGGAACTCCACTCCTCCCCCTACTGTTCCACCTTCAACACACACCGCTGGGGAATTTGTCGTAAGGTCTGGGGTCCAGCGGGCATGCAAAACAACAGAGTTGAGGTCCGCCCAAGAGAGGGAGACCCCCAGTGCCAAGGTCACTAGGAGGCTACAATACTCCCTCTGAGAGAGCGCGCCTCTCCAACAACACAGATAACCACTTGTTTAGCATATTAATCCCTCCTCTTTTTATTTTTAACCCACCCAAGAAGGGAGGTTTACAATTATAATAATAACATAACATTTAAAATTGTGCAAGTATTTTTAAGGAGTTACCTTCCCTTATTCAACAAAACCAAACAAGGGATTTCCCCAGACGAACCTGCTGAGGTAAATCTGGCAAGTGAGGGTAGGTTGGAACCGTCAAAATCCTACCATCATAATCAATTACCCGAGGAAAGAAGAGAACACATCCCCTGGTTGGACAATCATTGGCATCTTCCACTGTATGAAGGGTGGTGTTTGAACTATGCGATACCCCCAGCAACAATATCTTTCCATTGACCTGACAGAGTTTATGAAATGGGGTGTTCCTCCCACAGGGGGAAGTGGCACCTTTCGTGCCCCTCTAAAAGCCAATCCCTTTCCTTTCCCCACCCCGCAACGGAGTGGGTGGGATGTAGCGACCTTTTCACCCCTTCCATCCTCCAAAATGTATCGGGGATTCTCCCCATAGCGGTGGGAGAAACCCTCACATCAAATATTATCCCTTCCCTCGCTATGCCATATTCGCCACCCACAAAGGGAGGAAAACTGGGCATAGCCAAGATTCCCTCGCTCGTTATCGCCTCCATCAATGCTTCTATTACCGTCTCTGCTCTACCCTCTACAAAGCCGAAACTGGAAAGAGAAGAGAGGTTTCTTGATTCATCAGAAATTTGACCCCCTTTCTCCTTGCTAATATTTCCACAAAGATTATACTTTTTAAAAATCAGAAAGGAGGAATAATATGAGCGCTATTGCTGATGTTAGAGCAAGAGAAGTTTTAGATTCCCGAGGCAATCCAACGGTTGAGGTAGTTGTTAACCTTGAGGATGGAGCAATGGGCAAAGCCATTGTTCCCTCAGGAGCATCGACGGGAATTTATGAAGCTTTGGAACTCAGGGATAAGGAAGAAGAAAGATACAGGGGAAAGGGTGTTCTTAAAGCGGTGGATAATGTTAACGAGGTTATTGCTGAAGAAATAATAGGAATGGAAGCCCTTGACCAGGCGGGGATAGATAAGGCACTGGTAGAGCTCGATGGAACGGAAAACAAGAGCAGGTTAGGAGCTAATGCTATACTGGGTGTATCGCTCGCAGTTGCCTATGCGGCCGCGGATAGCTTGGGATTACCGCTTTATCGCTACATCGGGGGAATAAGGGCGAGGGAATTGCCCGTGCCTATGATGAATGTCATAAATGGGGGCGTGCACGCGGATAACAAGTTGGATATGCAGGAATTTATGATAGTCCCTGCAGGGGCTGATTCCTTTCGTGAAGCTCTACGCATAGGCGTAGAGGTATACCAAACGCTCAAGAATCTTTTGCATTCCAAAGGACTTTCCACAGGTGTAGGAGATGAGGGGGGATTTGCTCCCGAAATCTCCACCCCTGAGGAAGCGCTTGGCTTATTAGTGGAAGCGATAGAGAAAGCGGGATATCAACCGGGCAAGGTGGTTTTCTTAGCAATGGATCCCGCCGCCTCAGAACTTTGGGAGGATGGAAAGTATGTATTGAAAGGAATGGGGAAAACGCTATCCCCAGAGGAAATGGTGGAACTTTATGAGAAATTAATAGAACAGTTCCCTATAATCTCCCTGGAAGACGGGCTCGCTCAGGATGATTGGGAAGGTTGGCGCCTCCTAACCCAACGCCTTGGCAATAGAATACAGTTAGTTGGTGACGATATATTCGTGACCAATATAAAGCGTTTGGAAAGAGGTATAGAAGAGAAGGTTGCGAACTCAATCCTTATAAAGCTTAACCAGATAGGGACGCTGACGGAGACACTTGAATGTATTGAGAAGGCAAGGAAGGCTGGCTATACAACGGTTATATCCCACAGAAGCGGCGAGACGGAGGATACAACTATAGCCGACCTCGCCGTGGCAGTCAATGCTGGGCAAATAAAAACGGGAGCCCCGGCGAGAACGGAAAGAGTTGCTAAATACAATCAGCTGCTCCGAATAGAGGAAGAGCTCGGCAAGATGGCAGTTTTCCCTGGGCTAAGAGCGTTTACGAGCCCTTTCCTTAAATATTGATGAGAAAAACCAAGATAGTAGCTACTATAGGCCCAGCGAGCGAGAAGCCAGAGATACTGCGAGAACTCATCCTAGCAGGTATGGATGTAGCGCGGCTCAACTTCGCCCATGGCTCCTATGAGGAACAAGGAGCAAGGATTAAAAACATAAGGAAACTGTCCCAGGAATTGGGGAAACAAGTAGCCATCCTACAGGATCTTCCCGGCCCTAAGCTAAGGATAGGGGAGATCCTTAACACCCAGGGGCTACACTTAGAGGAGGGACAATCTATTTCCCTCCTTTTAAGCGAAAGAGCAGAGAGGGAGATACCCATTCCTCTACCTGCGGTTTTTAAGGCATTGAAGAAGGGGGATAGAATCCTACTCGCAGATGGTAATATCCAATTAGAGGTAACGAAGCCGGGGAAGGAAAGGGTGGAATGCGAGGTGATAAGTGGAGGAAATCTGCTTTCCCATCAGGGTGTTAACCTCCCTGGCGTAAGCCTGCCCATACCCTCCCTCACCGAAGAGGACATCAAACATCTTAACTTTGGTATGGATATGGAGGTGGATTGGGTTGCGCTGTCATTTGTGCGGAGTGCAAATGATATAAGACATTTAAGAGGGATAATGCTTCAGCGAGGCGCTCCCATACCAGTGATAGCAAAAATAGAGAAACAGGAAGCGGTAGAAAATATAGAAGAGATCTGTGAGGAAGCAGACGGGGTGATGGTAGCAAGAGGAGACCTGGGTTTAGAAATACCCCTCGAAGAAGTACCTACCCAGCAGAAGAACATCTTAAGATTGGCTAATAAATTAGGCAAACCTTCCATAGTAGCCACCCAAATGTTAGAATCTATGGTCCATAATCCCCGTCCCACCAGAGCCGAAGTGGCTGATGTGGCAAACGCGATATTGGATGGAGCAGATGCAGTGATGCTCTCGGAAGAGACGACCATAGGGAGGTATCCCGTTGAAGCGGTTAGCATTATGCACCGAATAGCGGAGAGAACGGAAAAATTCATAGATACACGGCGTTTCTTCGCCTATCGCCTCAACGAGGGGGTAGAAACCACTACAGACGCCATAGCTATCAGCGCCTGCCAAATAGCCATCAGCCTATCCGCGAAGGCGATAATAACGGTAACATCTTCCGGTTATACCGCCAGGATGGTCTCTCGCTATAGACCTTCTACTCCTGTAATCGCAACCACACCCGAGGTCAAAACGCTCCGCCGCCTCTCCCTTGTCTGGGGAGTTTATCCCTGCTTTATCCCCTATTATGATAGCACAGATGAAATGCTATCCAAAAGCATAGATATCGCTAAAGAAGCGGGCTTCGTCAAAGACGGAGATGTAGTAGTGCTCACCGGCGGCGTCCCCATAAAGATACCAGGAACAACTAACCTCCTCAAAGTTCATATGGTAGCAAGGACACTCGCTACGGGTAGGAGTTTCGGAAAAGGGATAGTAAGCGGTAAATTGAAATGGTTAAAAGAGAAAGAAGAGATAGCAAGCGGATATATAGTAGCGGTTGAGAAAATAGAAGAGTGGATGTTACCTTATATCAAAGAAGCAAAAGCTATATTGACCAAAGAAGAAGGAGTGCGTAATTACCGGCTTCTTACCAATTCCGAAATAGAGGCACCCTTACTGGTCGGTATAGGCGTTGGTGAGGAAATCCTGAGAGACGGTATGATATTGACGGTGGATTTTGACAAAGGTGTGATCTCTGAGGGGGAAACAAAGGTGATATGAAAAGAAGAAGGCAAAAAACTACAAAAAACTATAGCATTTGGTTATTTCTACTTTTCCTATTCTTTAGTTTTATGCTCGTGCGGGTGTTGATTTCTCTGGGGAAAGCGACCCTTTGTTGGAAAAGGGAAAGGAAAGAGGTTAAAAGAATAGAAAAGGAAAACGAAAAATTGGAGAAACAAATTGAGGAAATATGGAAATTTGTTGATGATCTCCGACAAGGAAAGGGATGGGAGGAAAAGTTGAGGGAACGAGGCTTTGTTAAGAAAGGAGAGATTTTAATTCAGATAGAGGGTAAGTTACCCGAACCCTCAGAGAAGAAGGAGTTCCTACTCCAAAAGCTTCTCCAATGGTTGAAAAGAAGAGAAGAACAGGAGTAAGGGAACTTATCTCCTCACTAAAACTCTTTTTTGTTTGTGCTTGACAGGAGCGCCTTCGGGGGGTTACACTTTTATATCCAATGGCAAAAGTAGGAATCGTTGGTGCAACTGGATTAGTAGGAGAAACCCTTTTAGGACTCCTCCTAAATCATAGTGGGGCTGAAGTTATTCTGCTTACCTCAGACCACGCCGCAGGTAAGAAGGTAAAGGATGTGCTCCCCCGCTTTAGGAACCTTGATCTCGTTCTTGAACCTGTGAATTTAGATGAACTACAAAAATGCGATGTCGTGTTTATCTGTAAGCCTCACGGTGCCTCAATGGAATTGGTCAAGGAACTCATTCCCAAAGGGGTTAAAGTAGTGGATTCGGGAGCGGACTTTCGCCTTAAAGACCCTGAACTTTTCTCCAAGTGGTATTCTAAACCCCACATCGCCCCTCATCTCCTTCCCCTAAGTGTTTATGGTCTGCCCGAGCTCCATAAAGAGGAACTTAAAAGCGCATCCCTCGTAGCAGTGCCAGGTTGTTATCCCACCGGGGTCATCCTCTCGGTTGCTCCTCTGGCAAAAGCAAAACTTATAGAAGACGAAGTTCTCGCAAATTGCTATTCTGGAGTTTCCGGAGCGGGAAGGAACTATAATCCTTCTATAGGAAACCTTTTTATAGATTGCTATGATAATCTCAGACCCTACAATGTCTTGGTGCACCGCCACACTCCAGAGATGGAACAGGAACTCTCCCTCCTTGGGGAAAGACCAATCTCTGTCCTCTTTGTTCCCCATCTTGCCCCAATAGAAAAAGGCATACTTTCCACCACTTATGTTAAGCTGAGGGAAAATCTTACCGAAGATTCCCTCTACCAACTTTACTCTCAGTTCTACGAGGGGATGCCCTTTGTCAGATTATCCTCCGACCTTCCCTCCACCAAGCGGGTGAAGGACACGAATTACTGCGATATAACTATTAGAACCGACGGTAGATGGGTGATTGCAATATCCGCCATAGATAATCTACTGAAAGGGGCCGCCGGTCAGGCAGTGGAATGCTTCAACATTATGAACTCCTACCCTCAGGATGAGGGTTTAAAATACGATAAATGGACGGGAGAGTGAATTAAATGAAAAGAGCGATTTTCTTTTCCTTGTTCCTTGTTATATTGGCTCTCCTTCCCCTTGGCTGCGGAGAGGACCACAGAAATGACCTAAGCTGGGTATTATCCCGCTATGGGAAACCTGAGGAAACGGATGTTGAATATTCGCCTGATGGCATCGCTTATATGATTCTCTGGTATTGGTCTCAGGGAAAGGGGTTCAAATTTAAGGAAGAAACCTATCTTTCTGTAAGGGGGTTGGAGTGTAAGGAAAGATATTATTGGAGACTAATAGACGAATACAATTTCCAACCTACACCTTCAAAGGAAGAGCGAGAGAAAATCAAAAGAAGATTCCTAGGGAGCGAGCAAGGTGAGCGATAAGATAGGCACCGCTGTAATAGGATGTGGGATTTTCGGTTCCATCCATGCTGAGGCGTATAGTGTCCACCCCGCAAGCGAGCTTCTCTGGGTCTGTGATATAGATGAGAGAAGAGCAAAGGAACTGGCAGAGAAGTTCCGATGCAGATTTACGACTTCCTTGGAGGAAATAGGGGAAGACGAAAGGGTTCAAATCGTGAGCATAGCCACGCCTGACTTCGCCCACTTTGAGCCCACGATGAAGATGCTCGCTAAAAATAAAAATGTGCTCGTTGAGAAGCCAATGGCTACATCCTCCGAAGAGGCTGAGAAGATGGCGAGGGAAGCGGAAAGGAGAAGGGTTTTCCTGATGGTTGATTTCCACAATCGCTTCAATCCACCTTTTAATGAGGCTAAACGAGCTATAGAGGAGGGGAGAATAGGCAAACCTTTGATGGCTTATGCCCGTCTCTCCAATTCCCTTTATGTCCCCTTGCAAATGCTTTCCTGGAGTGGCAAAAGTGGTCCCCATTGGTTCCTAATGCCTCATATTATAGACCTCCTTCTTTGGTTCTTCACCCAAAAGCCCAAGTCCGTTTTCGCCAAAGCTCACAAGGGTATTTTGTCCTCCCGAGGAGTTGATACTTACGATTTTATCCAAGCTCTTATATCCTTTGAGGACGGCTTCGCCACGGTTGAATCCTCCTGGATACTTCCCGATTCCTCTCCTTCCATAGTTGATTTCCAATTCCAGTTGATAGGGGAAAAGGGGAAGATAGAGATAAATGGCACCAGACAGGGGATAGAAATAGCAGGAGAAAAATTCACTTATCCCTTCGTTGCTGATAAAAGAGAACTTTATGGGGAAAAATGGGGTTTCGTTTTTATGCCCATTTGGTATTTTGTGAATTGCGTCCAGAACAAAGTGAAGCCAGAGATAACCCCTGAGGATGGGATAATGGTGACGAAGGTAATTGAAGGATTGGAAAAATCTCTTAAAATGGGAAAGGAAGTGGAGATCTTATAGAGTCAAAATCCACAGACCAGGAGCAGGACCTTTAATGTTCCAGAAAAGAAAACTTATTATGGATGAAGAGGATATAAGAAGGTGTATTAACCGCATTGCCCACCAAGTGGTGGAGCATAATAAGGGCATTGAAGGTTTAGTAATAATAGGTATAAAAAGGAGGGGAATACCTTTCGCTCATCGTTTAGCTTCTTCCCTAAAAAGGATAGAGGGGATAGATGTTCCCGTGGGAAGCCTGGACATTACTCCTTACAGAGATGACAGTAAGAGATATGAAGGTTCGCCTCTGGGTTCAGAGATACCATTTGCTTTGGAAAACAAAAAAGTTCTTTTGGTAGACGAGGTTCTCTTCACGGGGAGGACTGTTAGAGCAGCGATGGATGCGATAATAGATTTCGGAAGGCCCTCCGCTATCCAACTCGCTGTGCTCGTGGATAGAGGTCATAGGGAACTACCTATAAGGGCTGACTTCGTGGGGAAAAACATTCCTACCTCTCGTAGAGAAAGAGTGGAGGTCCTTTGGAAGGAACTCGACAATAGGGAGGGAGTTTACATAGTAGAGGAAGAGGAAAGATGAAACATCTCTTGGGGTTAGAATCCTTGGACAGGGAGGAGATTCTATCCCTTCTGAAAAAGGGCAAGGAGTATAGAGAATGGTTAGACGAAGTATATGAAAAGAGGAGACAACCCTTACCCCATCTAAAGGGGAGGAGAATCTGCCTCCTTTTTTATGAGCCATCCACCCGCACTCGCCACTCCTTTGAGATAGCGGGGCGTCTTCTGGAAGCAGATGTCACCAGTTTCTCCTTGGCGGTATCCAGTGTCCAGAAAGGTGAATCTTTTAAGGATACCCTCCTAACTCTGGAAAGTATGGGCTTCGACCTCTTCGTTATACGCCACAGCTACTCCGGCGCTTGCTTCTACGCAAGCAATATACTACGAAGAGCAAGCGTTGTGAACGCGGGCGACGGAATGCACGAGCACCCCACCCAAACTCTTTTGGACCTCCTCACCATCTATAGAGCAAGGAACAAAGTAGAAGGTTTGAGGATAGCGATAGTGGGGGATATCCTCCACAGTAGGGTTGCTCGCTCAGCTATCTTCGCCCTAAACAAGCTAAACTGGAACATCCATATTTGCGCTCCCCCTACCCTTTTACCTAAAGATGTGGAAAAATTCAATGTGAAGGTTTTCCACCGCCTGGAGGAAGCCATCAAAGATGTAGATGTTATCTATATGCTACGCATACAAAGAGAAAGACAAAAGGAGCAGTTCTTCCCCTCCTTAGAGGAATACTCCCGCTTATACCGCCTAACCTCTCAGCACCTTTCCCTCGCTCCCGGGGCGATGGTTATGCATCCCGGACCAGTTAATAGAGGAGTTGAGATGGAAGGAACGGTTGTTGATGGTGGGGAATCCTTTATTTTGGATCAGGTGAGAAATGGTGTAGCGATAAGAATGGCTATCCTACATTCTATTTTGGGAGAGGAAAAAAGATGAAGCTCCTTATAAAAGGCGGAAGAGTGATAGACCCTTCTCAGAGATTGGACGAACTCGCCGATGTTCTTATAGAAGAAGGAATTATAAAAGCCATAGAAAAGGACATACAAGTAGATGCACCTATATATGAGGCCAAGGGCAAATTGGTGTTGCCTGCCTTCGTGGACCTCCATTGCCACCTACGGGAGCCGGGGCAGGAACATAAGGAGGATTTGGCAAGCGGCTCTCTGGCTGGCGTTGCAGGAGGCTTCTGCGCCCTCTTCGCTATGCCCAATACCTCTCCCCCCCTTGATAGCAAATCACAAATAGGTTATATCCTGGCGAAAGCTGCCCACCTGCCACTCTATATCTTTCCCGTAGGGGCTTTATCATTGGGGATGAGAGGAGAGGAACTTGCACCCATAGGAGAATTAGCAGAGGCGGGCGTGAAAGCCATCTCAGACGATGGGATGCCCGTTCAAAACAGCGGATTATTGAGAAATGCCCTTCTCTATGCGAGGATGTTCAATCTAACAGTGATACTACATTGCGAGGACACCTCGCTCTCCCAAGGGGGTGTAGCAAACGAGGGTTTCACCGCCACCCGCCTTGGGCTCCGGGGTATCCCCACTTCAGCAGAAGAGATAGCAGTAGTGAGAGCTGTGCTCCTTGCCTTGGAAACCGGCTGTAAAGTTCACATATGCCATATATCCACGAAAAACTCATTGGAATTAGTGAGATGGGGTAAAACCAAAGGCGCACCTATAACTTGCGATGTCACTCCCCACCATCTCGTCCTCACCGAGGAAGCAATAGAGAATTATGACACAAGGGCTAAGTGTAATCCTCCCCTGCGAAGCGAGGAAGACAGAAAGGCACTTATAGAGGGACTCCTTGATGGAACGATAGATTGCATAGCAACCGACCACGCCCCCCATTCTAAGGACGAATGGGATGTGGAATTCGACCTCGCCCCATTCGGTATAGCGGGCTTAGAAACAGCCTTCCCCCTCCTTTATACCACATTGGTGGAGAATGGATTGATACCACTGGAACTGTTGGTGGAAAAGATGTCTACTACACCTGCTCAGCTTATGGATTTAGAACTGGGTAGTTTAAAAGTGGGGAGGGAGGCAAATCTCGTAGTGATTGACACCAAACCTATAAGGGTAAATGTGGAAAGTCTTTTTTCTCGGGGCAAGAATAACCCCTTCCAGGGATGGACATTAAAGGGGTTCCCTTGTTTAACAATTTGTAAAGGAGAAATAGTTTTTGAAAGGAGGGCTGAACTATGAAATCCTTACTTTTAGTTGTTGCCATCCTACCCCTTGCTTTGGGAGCAGAGGTTAATTCTCCCTTCGGAATGGGCATATATTTCGGCAACCGTTATACCCCCGAGGAGATGAAAAAAGCTGCCCAGATGGCGCAGGCTATCGGTATAAAATGGTCGAGAGAAGAATTATCCTGGGGCGCCATCCAACCCGAAGAGGATAAATGGGACTACAGCCGATATGATGTGGCGGTTGAAACAGCCTATGCGCAGGGTATATCCCTCTTCGGACTCCTTGACTACTGCGCTCCCTGGGCGAGCACCGCTCCCGAAGGAGCGGAGAAACCCTGGTTTTGGCTACCACGCCTTGAAGCCTGGCAAAATTATGTCCGCACCACTGTGAACCGCTACAAGGACAAAATAAAGTATTGGGAAATATGGAATGAGCCGAATATACCCACCTTCTGGCAACCCCAACCCAATCCCGATGATTACTTTTCTCTTCTCCAAACCTCCTATGTAACTATAAAACAAGTAGACCCCTCCGCTAAAGTAATCGGTATATGTTCAGCCGGCACAGATATAGATTTTATAGAGAGAGTCCTTAACAAAGGAGGGGGTAAGTATATGGATATACTCTCCGTCCATCCTTATAGATGGCCCTCCTCCCCCGAGGAAACTGGCTTCCTTGAAGAGATGCAGAAACTTCGCTCTCTCCTCCAGCGTTACGGACTCGACATCCCCATCTGGATAACGGAGATAGGTTGGCCAACCCACGATAAAGGGGTATCCGAGCTTGACCAGGCGAAAATGTTAGTGCGAACCTATATCATCGCCATCGGGAGCAAAGTAATAGATAAGATCTTCTGGTATGACTTCAGAGACGATGGAACAGATCCCACTGACCCCGAACAGAATTTCGGTATTATAAAGAGAGATTTCCTCCCCAAAAAAGCTTATAACGCCTACAAAGTGATGACCCAACTTCTGGAAGGGAAAACGCCCCAAGGCAGAGTAGATCTTTGGGATGACAATCTTTGGGGCTTCTCCTTTGCAAAAGGCAAGAACTTGACCCTCGTTCTCTGGTCCCATAGGGGAGAGGGGACAGTTAACCTCTTGACTAAGGTAAGGAAGGTAACTGTCCACGATATGTATGGCAAAAAGAGAGAGCTTACTCCGAGGGAGGGGAAACTTTTGCTCGATCTTTCTGAAGAACCTGTATATGTTGAGGGATTAGAGACAGTTGAGGTAGGTAGCCCACCAGTTCAGTTCCTCATCTCCCGCATCCGTGCCACCGGGGGCACGGAAAACGAGGTCTCGGTCCTTGTGGAAAATCTCTTTAATAAACCTGTCCAAGGGAAGGTTTACCTCCTCGCTCCAGATGGCTGGAAGGTTTCTCCCACGGAAAAAGAATACCAACTTCCTGCGGGAGATTATCAATACATAAGTTTTAAGATAACACCCCCTATAAACGCCCAAGGTGATTATCCTCTCAGAGCCCGACTTATCACAAAAGACGGCGTCCAGGCGTCCGCCTTCTCCACCGTCCAGGTTACCCAACCTATAGCGATAGCTCTTAAACCTTCCCTTTCCTCCACCCTTTCTCCCAGTTTGGATGTCATTATTAAAAATAGAACCTCCCAAAATTTGAAGGGAACGCTCTCCATCCTATCCGAGGAGCTCCAGTTGAAAGAAGATAGAGAAATTTCCTTTTCCCCGGGCGATAATCGTCTTTCCTGGCCTATAGGGGTAAGCCTGGATTTAGATAAACCATATGAGGTAAAGGCTTCCCTCCATTTAGAGGGCATAACATCTAGCGTGGAGAGAATGGTAACCTTCTATCCGTGTATGAAAACTTCTCGTCCACCGGTCATAGATGGGGAGATTTCCCCTGAGGAATGGGCGGAGGCTGTGCCTATAAGAGTAGATAAATACGGTATCAAAGAAGGAGAGTGGAGGGGTTCTGAGGACCTATCCGCAACCGCTTATTTCCTTTGGGATGACGAGCAAGCCTACTTTGCGATGAGGGTAGTTGATGATGTTTTCAATCAGCCATATTTAGGAGGCGATATCTGGCAAGGGGATAGTGTGCAAATAGGTTTAGCTTTCTCTCCCTTAGAGGATGTATTGGGTGTTTACTATGCGGAAGCAGGGCTCGCCTTAACTCAGAGAGGGAAGCTCCTTTGGGTGTGGCATGCCCCGGGCATACCCTTTGTGGGAGAGTTTCAAGAGCTCAACTTTATTATAAAGCGCAAAGAGAAGGAGGTAATTTACGAAGTAGCCATTCCCTACCGCGCCTTGAACTTCGGTCTCTCCTCCGGCGCTTGGATAGGACTTGATATAATGGTGAACGATAACGACGGAAAGGGGAGAAAGGGCTGGATAGAATGGGGAAGAGGATTAAGCAGGGAGAAGAATCCCCGCCTCTTTTGGGATATGATCTTCATAGATAAAGAATAAGAAGAGGGAAATGGCCCAGCTGAGAAAGCTCACTACCATCGGCTGGCGAGGTATAACGGTAGAGGTTCCCGAGGATTGGAGCGTAGCAGCAATTGGGGGCGAAGAACATCCGGAGTATATTCGCATAGACGACCCCTACGGAAACTCTTATGTGGAGATTAAGTGGTGGAGTAATCCAAGACCCACGCTAATCCTTGAGGACGCCCTTGACAACTTCCTCACCCGCATCCAGAAGGAAGCGAGGAAGAAGAAAATCCCCTTAAATCTCAAGAAAAGAAAAGCTCCCCCCTATTTAGAAAGGGGTGACAGGGAGACCTTGGTATTCTCCTGGCGGAGCGACAGGAAAGGGATAGGAAGAGTTTGGCACTGTAAAACCTGTGGGAAGATAGTGATGGCCCAGGTAGCTGGGGTGAATATCCCTCCTCTTGCCGGGCATATCCTCTCCACCATAGAGGACCATTCATCAACAGGGAAAAATGTATGGGCACTTTTCCAATTCTATATGGAGTTGCCCGAGGATTTCAAACTTGTAGAGCAAAAACTCATGTCTGGTTTCCTCCAGTTATCCTTTAGAGGTCAGCGCAAGTTCAGGCTAAAAGTGGAAAGATATAGCATAGCGGAGAGGTTCCTCGCTGGAGGTAATTTTAAAGACTGGGCAAGGGCTGAGTTTTCCAAAAGGGCAAGGGGATTTTCCCTCTCCTTTTATGAGGAGGCATTCCGAGAGCACCCTGCGTTAGGAGCTAAGGGAAAGAGGAGAGTGGTGGGCGCGCTCCCTTTGTTAGGGGAATTCGCCCATCTCTTCGCCTGGCATTGTAGGGAAGAAGACAAAATTTTCCTCTTGGAAATGAAGGGGAAAAAAGATATAATTTCTATTGAAGAGGTGCGAGAGAACATCCGATGCCATTCCACCTGAAAAAGAGAACACCAACCCTTAGTAAAAAGGAGGCGCTCGATACCCTCCCCATCCGCAATCCTTATGTTGAATGGCACAAAACGGAGGAGGGGGAGGTTATCATAAAGGTGCCAAGACGCGGGGATTGGGTAGGGAAACTGCTCACCTTTATCTTCGCACCCCCTGAGATCAGACAAGTAGCTCTTGACAAAATAGGATCTCTGGTGTGGGATTTATCTGATGGCCAGCACAGCTTTGAGGAAATCGTGCGGGTGGTGAGCAGGAATTACAAGCTGACGAGGCGGGAAGCAGAGGTGGGGGTAGCTGCTTTCCTCAGGGAATTAGGTAAGAGAAAATTGATAGTCTTAGCAGTAAGAAAGGAGGAAGGCAAGGATGAGACGAAGCAGTAAAAACATATCCGCTGCGGAAAAAGAAGGCAAAATTGGGAGGATAAGCCAATTACCTCTTAGGGTAGCTCTCAAGTTCACTTTCCAGAATATGCGGATACGCTTTGGTAGAGAAGTGCTCGCTGCGGGTGGCACCTTTTTAGGAACCGCCTTTTTGATGGCAACTTTTATGCTGAACACGGTTCGCCACGCCATAGAGAAAGAGATTCCTCCCGATATCCAGGCGAGGGCGATTTGGATTGCCTCCGTGGCGCTCGTCGTTTGCACAATCGGCATCACCAACTCCATGCTTATTGCTGTATCGGAAAGGTTCCGCGAGATAGGGACAATGAAATGTCTCGGCGCATTGGATTCCCTTATCGTGAGATTGTTCCTCCTTGAAGCATTGTTCCTGGGTATAAGTGCTTCCTTAGGAGGTGCAATCCTCGGTTTCGTTTCCTCCTTTTTGGTTCACTGGGGAAGATACGGCTGGGGTGAGTTGATTGCTCATCTCCCGGTGGGAGGAATACTCCAGAATTTCCTGCTGGTATTCATAATAGGAGTAGCCCTTACCGTTATAGCAACTATCTGGCCAGCCTATAGGGCCTCGAGGCTCCCTGCTGCAGCAGCATTGAGGATAGAGGTTTAATTTGACAAGGAAAATGCTTTTATTAAAATGTTTATCAAGGAGGCGAGAAAAGAATGGCTATTGCCGAATACATCGTGCGAACAAAGGATCTTGTTAAGGAGTATATTATGGGCGATACCGTCCTAAGGGCTCTGGACGGTGTCTCTCTTGACATCAAGAGGGGAGAATATATCTCCATTATGGGCCCCTCTGGCTCGGGAAAGACAACCCTTTTCAATATGATAGGGGGGCTGGATAGACCCACCGCGGGCTCCGTTTTCATAGACGAGGTGGATATTGCTCAACTGGACGCTTACGAACTCGCTTGGCTCCGCTGCCGACGCATCGGCTACATCTTTCAAACCTTTAACCTTATCCCCGTTATGACCGCTTTGGAGAACGTTACCCTACCGATGATTTTCGCTGGGCTCACCACCGATGAAGCAATAGAGAAAGGAGTCGAACTCCTCAAACTTGTAGGGTTAGGGGATAGGCTTCACCATAAACCAAATGAGCTCTCTGGTGGTCAACAGCAGAGGGTAGCCATCGCTAGGGCCCTCGCTAATGACCCAGGCATTGTCCTCGCCGATGAGCCCACGGGAAACCTCGACCTCCGCACAGGTAAGGAGATCATAACCCTCCTCAAAAAGCTTAACCAGGAGAGAGGGGTAACCATTATCTCCGCTACCCATGACCTGAAAATGATAGATGTCTCCGATAGGGTGGTCTGGATAAGAGATGGAAAGATAGAACGCATAGAAGAGAGAGCACAACTGGAAATTAGCGTGGGCGAGATAGGGGGAGAAGAAATCTAATAAAATATACTACTGATAATATGCATCTTCTTCCATTGGAGGAGGAAGATCTTCTCTCCGTCCAAAAACCTGCCCGTTATATAGACGGGGAATGGGGAATAATTAATAAAAACTGGGAGGATAACCCCCTACGCTTTTGCCTCGTCTATCCCGATATATATGAGATAGGAATGTCCAATGCTGCTATCCATATCCTCTACTACCTCCTGAACGATATTAAAGGTGTTCTCTGCGATAGAGCTTTCTCCCCTTGGGAGGATATGGATTCGCTCCTCCAAGCCCGGTCCTTCCCAATCTTTGCCCTTCAAACGGGAAAGCCCCTATCCCAATTCACTGTTCTGGGTTTTTCTCTCCAACACGAGCTCAACTATACTAATTTCCTCCAAATTCTTCATCTCGCCCACATACCTTTCCTCTCCTCCCAAAGAACCGAGGAACATCCCCTGATAATAGCGGGAGGTCCAGCTTGCTTTAATCCAGAGCCTTTAGCCCCCTTCATAGATGCTTTCGTCATAGGAGAAGGAGAAGAAGTCATAAAAGAAATAATAGAGGTGATTCGCCAGGGGGAGACACGAGAAGCTATTTTGGAAACCCTTACCCATATAGAGGGGTTGTATGTTCCCAAGTTTTATAACCCACTTTACAACGAGAAGGGCGAATTGCTCGGTTTTGAAATTTCCGCTAACGCTCCCAAAAAGGTCCGGAAACGCATAGTGAAAGACTTGGAGAACAGTTTCTATCCCCATACCTGGATAACACCCTACATCCAAATAGTCCACGACCGTCCCGCTGTGGAAATCTTCAGGGGTTGCACAAGGGGCTGTAGATTCTGTCAAGCTGGTATGGTTACACGCCCCGTGAGGGAACTCTCGGCAGATAAAATTGTAAACCTTGCCTGCGCTCTCGCCTCTTATACTGGTAGCGAAGAGGTCTCCCTAATAGCCCTTAATCCCACAGATCATTCCCAAATTAAAGAAATAACCTCCCGCCTTTCCCTACTTCTTTCTCCTCTCAGAATAGGATTAACCCTGTCCTCTCTCAGAATAGACACTTTCTCAGTTGAAATAGCAGAGGCGATACAAAGGGTGAGGAAAAGCACTTTGACCTTTGCACCTGAAACCAACCAGCGTCTCCGTAGGGTTATAAACAAAAATATATCGGATGAGGAGATCTTTATGGCAATAGATTCCGCACTTTCACTGGGCTGGAGCTCCTTTAAATTCTACTTTATGATAGGTCTCCCTGAAGAGAAGGAGGATGATATAACCGAAATAGCTCAGCTGGTTAGAGATATACTCCGAATGGGGAGGGGAAAAATCAAGAGGATTCATATAAGTGTCTCTCCCTTTATGCCCAAACCCCATACCCCTTTCCAATGGCGCCCTCAAATGTCCATCCCTATATTACAAAAAAGAATGCAACTTTTGAGAAAACTTCTTAAAGATGGTCGAATAGATGTAGATTTTCATTCTCCTTATATGAGCTTCATAGAGACCGCCCTGGCAAGGGGGGATAGAAGAATTAGCAGCGTCATCTTTAAAGCTTGGTGTAAAGGATGTAGAATGGATAGTTGGGAAGGGCATTTTGACTTCTCCCGTTGGCTGTCCGCTTTTGCGGATGTAAATATAGACCCCTACCGCTATGTGGAAAGGGAAATCCCTTATGAAGAACCGCTTCCCTGGGATGTAATAGATGTGGGAGTATCAAAGGAATTCCTAATGAATGAAAATGAGAAGGCAAGAAGGGGTGAGACGACGCCCGATTGCCGATTCGACACCTGTGCTAAGTGCGGCGTATGTCCTTCCTTAAGAGAATGAGAAAAGTCTGCCTTACCATATCTAAAAAGGGGAAAGCAAGGTTTATCTCCCACTTAGACCTTTACCGCGCCATAGAGAGAAGCCTTCGCCGTGCCCTTTTACCAATAGTTTTCACAGAGGGCTATAATCCCCATCCCAAGATTTCTTTTCTCTCTGCTTTGGAATTGGGCGCTACCAGCGACTGTGAGAAAGCACTCCTTTACCTCACAGAACCCATCCCCCCCTCCGAACTCAAGGAACGGCTTAACCGCTTTCTTCCCGAGGATATACGGGTTGAGGATGTCCACTTTGTCAATAGTGGCAAAATAATGGCCGATAGTAGTCTTTTTCTTATAAAAATTAAAACACCTCCCACGAAGAGTAGAGAAGAGTTAGAACAAGCTCTCACCGAACTTAAAAAAACACCCTCCTTTGTGATAAAAAGAGAAAGCAAAGGCAAAGTCAAGGAGATAAACATTAAAGAATTTATAAAAGAGTTGAAGGTTGAGGAATTTAGCCCTGGGGAAACCATCCTTCAGGCTTTGATTCTCATCACCCCACACGGCTCGGTCAAACCTATAGAGGTAGTGGAGGCTTTAGAGTCCTTCCTACCCGAGATAAAGATGGTAAGTGTGCATAGAAAACAACTTTTTCTTAGGGAGGTAGAAAAATGAAGGAAGAGAAATTCGTGCTTCTCGCCCATGGAGGAGGGGGAAAGCTCACAAGAGAGTTAATAGAGGGGTTATTTCTCCCTTACTTTGGGAACCCTTTCCTCTCTCCCCTTGAGGACAGTGCTGTATTGAATTTTGACAATCTGAAAATCGCTTTTACAACCGATTCCTATACTGTTGACCCCATCTTCTTCCCGGGAGGTGATATAGGAAGCCTTTCAGTTTTCGGAACAGTTAACGACCTCTCTATGATGGGTGCCACTCCCCTTTTCCTTTCTGCCTCTTTAATCATTGAGGAAGGTTTCCCGATGAAGCAGTTGGAGAGAATAACCCATTCTATGGCAGAAGCTTGCAAGATAGCGGGTGTGGAGATAGTGGCAGGAGATACAAAGGTGGTGGGCAAAGGAATGGCAGATAAGATGTTCATAACTACAACCGGTGTAGGCGTCATCCCTCCCAATGTATCCCTTTCGGTTTTCAATATCAGGGAAGGGGACCTACTTATCTTAAATGGTCCTATAGCAGAACATGGCATTGCAATAATGATACAAAGAGAAGGCATCTCTTTAAGTGGAGACATAAAAAGTGATACTTTCCCTTTGAACCATATGGTTAAGGACATTTTAAAAGTAGAGGGAATAAAGGCGATGCGAGATTTGACGAGAGGCGGTTTGGGAGGGATCCTTTGCGAGATAGCAGAAGCAACGGGGCTTTCCATCCACATAGAGGAGGAGTCCATCTCTATAAAGCAAGAGGTTCTCTCCGCCTGCGAGATACTGGGCTTAGACCCCCTCTATGTAGCCAATGAAGGAAAATTTATATCTATCGTCTCCCCCCAATCGGCAGAAGAAGTCCTTAGAATTATGCGAGGGAGAGAGGAGGGAAAGTTCGCTCAAATAATAGGACGTATAGAGAAGACCCCCCCAGGCAAAGTAGTCCTTCACACCACCATAGGGGGCTCCAGAATAGTGGAAATGCCCATAGGTGAGGAGCTTCCCAGAATTTGCTAGATTTGCTTTACGGCAGATAGAACCCTCTCAACGAATATTGGTTCAGGTAAAGCTCCCTCTATTTCTACTTTCTCGTTAACTATCGTTTTAGGAACCCCCCTTACCCCATATCTATTGGCGATATGGGGGAACTCTATCGCCTCTATCATATCCGCCCTTATGTGTTTAGACTCTATAGCCATCATATGAGCGGTCCTTACCGCTGAGGGACAGTAGGGGCAAGTGGGCGTGACGAATACCTGAATATGAATATCACTGGTAAGTTGGGCTAATTTCTCCTTCGACTGGGGAGATAGGGAGGTGGTTTTCCGTGACACATCTATTATATCCTCAACTAGTGAGCCGAACTCGTAACCGCTGGGGATACCGAAGAACCTAACCCTTGCAATTTCTTCCCCCTCGGGAATGAGGAGGGTAGCGGGAATCTTGTCCACGCCGTGCTTCTCCGCCAGTTCTCTCTCCTTATAAAAGTCGTAAACCTCCAACTTTAACTTAGGAGATAGAGATGATAGTTCCTCCAATATTTGGCGAGTTTCCTTACAGTAAGGACACTCCATACCCGGAACTACCAAAGGGCTCTCCCCTTGGGTAAACATAACTATCCTCACATCTTTGGAAAGCTCCTTCCCAAATAAGCCCTTTATATACTCTCGCTCCTTGTCACTTATCAACGCCATCTTCAAAAGCCTCCTTCCTAAACTTTAAAGAAATTGCTCTAAAGCGCTCTTTAGTTCATCTTTACTCTTATAACCAATTAGCCGCCCCAATTCTTTACCTCTTTTAAAAACTATTAAAGTAGGGGTAAACTTGATGGAAAATTTCTCAGCTATTGCCCAATTTCCCTCTGCATCGACCAGGAACTTCGCAAATTTCATCTTCCCTCCCATTTCTCCTGCTACCTCCTGGAAAACCGGGAGAAGCATCCTGCAAGCGCTACAATTTGAAGCCCAGAAATCCACAACTACGGGTATATCAGAGTTTATGAATTGGGCAAAACTCTCCTTATCTAAATCCACCACATCCCCTGCCTCAACCAAGGGTTTCTTCTCCTCTTTAACCAAGGGCTCCTCCTTCACAGGGGGTATATTTATCCCCTCCCCAGGCACATTAATAGCCGTTTCCTCCCTGCCCTTGTATAATAATAAAACCAGGCAAAGCACTACTATTAATGATAGAATTATCACCGCCAGTCTATTTCTCATCTTTTGCCCTCCTTTTTACTTGAACTTATCTTTTTCTTTAACAAAGGATTTGTAAAAAGCAAGCAAAAAACCAGCAGACAACAATTTCCTCTCCCTCAATTTTTCCTTAAGCCAGTTTTCCTCGCCTCCCCTCTCCTCAGTTATCCCCTTTATACTTCTATAATGGGAGATCTCCTCTTCTATAATAAGGCAAAGAGGCTTGACGACCTTTATATTCCCCTGCGTATACACTGGAGCTAAATCCTCGCTTATCTCCCAATTTAATATACGCCAAATAGCATCAGTTACCTCGTCCTCTAAAAGCTTTCCAAGCACCAATATCCCTCCCTCGGGAACACTCTCTACCCTCTCCACTATATTAAACTCATAGTTCATATCACCCAAAATACCTGCCAACACCTGAGCGTTTTTCCCTTCCCTCAATATATAGACCCCCTCTTTTCGCCCAAACATAGAATATCTTCTAATAGTCTCTCCTACCCTTCCCCATAATCTTTTCAAGAAACAGTTCTCACAAATCGCCAGATTATAACTTTTTATCTTAATAGTGGTCTCCTTACCGCAAACACGACACTTCATCAGGGAACTTTTACTCTTCCTTTATCCCCAGCTTCTCAAAAAGCCGGCGGAGGAATTCCAGAGAGTTCTTTATCTCTTTTTCCAAATAAGGAATTCGCCCTATATCCAGTCCTATCACTCCCTTAAAGTCGTGTTTAATCAACCCTTTAAGAATTTCTTCAAAGTCTATGTTTCCCCTGCCTAAACCTAAGTGCTCATTCGTTCTCCCATCGTTATCGGAGAGATGGACATAGAAAATTCTCTTTCCTAACTTTTCAACGGACAAGGGAAGTATTTCCTTCTGTGCATTAAGATGCCCCGTATCCAAAACAACACCTAAATTATCGTCCCCAACCCAATCCATAAGTCGTAAGATGCCATCCGTAGAGCATATCATTTCGCCTACCCTGGGCTCGAGACAGAATTTCAAGCCCGCTTTCTTTGCCTCCCTGGCACAGAACCCAAAGGTGTCCACTAAAACCCCCCACTGCTCCTCCCATTGGAAATCCGGTGAAATCTCCACTCGGAATTGTAAACCGAAATCGACCATCTCTTTATAAGGTCTTTCCCCAACGAATTTAAGTGGCGGGGTGAAGCTATCGGTCTGGATTGTCTCACAGTTGAAGAAATTGGCTATCTCTATTCCCATTTTGAACAAATCCATTGCTTTCTCTCTTCTGACCCTCTCGAGACTCACGATTTCGGGAAGGACGGGACAAAAATTATGCACCACCAAACCCAAATCGTCACACAGCCTCTTCAGTTCCCTGCGATTTTCCATAATTTCTCGTAAATTCCCCTCCCCTACTCCCTCAAGCTCTATATATTTGAATCCCAAATCAGCCATCTCCCTGATGACCTTAAAGATGTCCCTCAAAGAAGGGGGATACCCATACTTGCTTATAGCATAAAGCCAACAAATTCCTATTCTCATTCCAGGGTTAATTTCAACCTCACTCCATATTATTTATAACGATGTTCTTCTCTTTATCTACTTCTACATTACCTTTCTGATTCCCTAAAACGATATTGTTTGCCACCAGGACATTCTCGCTCTCGGGGAGGCATATCCCATAGCCTTTATTATCCACGCTCATATTATTTGCTATCAAACCTTCCCTCACCTTAAATCCCCAGATTCCGTGGGCTTCGTTATCTTTGCAGATGTTGGCATTAACAAGAAACCTCCTCGTATCTGAGTATGTGCCGTTTATGAAGATGCCACCTTGAGAGCCATTCCGCAGGCAGATGTTGTTGGCAATCAGGGTATCCTTAGCGGGATACTTTATACCTCTTACCTCGTCAATTCCACCCATCCACACAATTCCCGCCCAGGCATTATCCTGGCACACATTCCCTATTATGCTGACATTCTCCACGCCCTCAACAAAAATTCCTATTCCCCCGTATTGGGGTTTGTGGACGCCGTTTCGCTTGCAAATATTGCCCCTTACCAGGACCGAACCCTGGATATGATGAATATTTATGCCACAGTTATTCTCCTCCACTATACAACTTTCCACTATTGTGTTGCCCTTGCCATAGGCAACGAGGATTCCCTCCCCGCTGCATCTTCTAACTATTACATTTCTTATTATACAATTATCGCAATTATCGAGACTTATCCCATAGATTCCCGTTTTGTGATACTCACCGAGCAAATCACCGTCAACAACCAGGTTCTCTATTGTAATCCCGCTATTGCCTCCCGCTTCGTCAGCATTTTGGATAACCCTGTTATCCGGAAACTGTCGTTCCCCGATAGAGAGCGTGGGTTTAATGATTGTTCCCGCCCCTGCTCCACGAAGCGTAACATTTGAAGGTATCTTCAAAGTTTTCTCCACTGTATAAATTCCCGCTGGTAAAAAGAGGATTCCCCCACCCTTTCTGCCCAACTCATCCAGAGCCTTTTGAATCTCCTCCACCTTGCTTCCCGGGGGCACTTCTATGAGAGCCTCACCCTTTAGGGGTATGAATCCAAAGAAGCACAAGAGCAGGAGAGGGACCTTACTATAAGAAGGGAACTTCATTTCCTTTTCCTTCCATAAATTTGGTTAATATTATAATTTTAAAGGATTTCCTTGTAAAGGGGAGGGCATTTCCTTTCCCCATTATTCAAGGGAATCCTTATTTTATCCTGAAAAGATACACCCGAGCCTTGCTGTAGACGAGCTCTATGTAAGGGCAGGCGGAAGGGTTTACCAAAAGCTTGTCAAGGGGATTATCGCTCAAGGGATTTCCTGGAGCAAATTCCTGATTGATGATTATATGGGTGAATCCCATTCGCTTATAACTCTCCACAAGTTCTTTAACCGTCCTGAAGCGCTTGTAAGGTATCAAAGTGTGATGACCTGGGTCAGCCCACATATATTCCCTACCCAAATAGAAACCTCTGGGTTCACCTAAAAGAGCGATTTTACTATCCAAGGGAAGATATTGGTTAACGAATTGAAAAACCTTATAGGATGGGAAAAACTTCCCTATGAATTCTTCCCTATCCTCCCTCCCCAAGGCTACTCCAAAAGTAGGATACATTATCAATCCAAATATAAGGAGATGGAGGAGATAGGAAATGCTCAAAATCAAGCCGAAAAGGATGTTGAAGGGCTTCTTCCATAACCTGTTCAATCCCTTTGCCAAAGGCAAGGGTAAAACAACAAGGATTGGGAGAAGATAACGGATATTCTGGCTTAAAAAGAACCATTGTATCCCACTTAGGGCGATAAAAAGTAGGGAAATGGGCTCTTTCAAAAGCAAAGGACAAAAAGCGAGGAAAACCGGACCAATCATCGCGAAGAAGCGATTAGCCCCAGGGTCGAAGAATTTCTCCGGATGGAAAGTAAGGTTCCAGGGTAGAAGGAGAAAAGAAAGGATATCCCTTCCTGTCCCAATTGAGAGTTGGGCTTCTCTGTAAGCGGTGGCTGCCTCGCTGCTCCAAAGCCTTCCCCCGAAGATATTGTAGAGAAAAGGGTAGACGGGATTGCCGGTGTATATATAGCTCTTCAAATACCAAGGAAGAGCAAGTAAAAAGGCTGGAAAAAGAAGAGTGCCCACCCTTCGCCAAATCGTCCTCCCATCCCATCGCCAGACCAGTTTGCCTTCTCGGTAAAAGGGAAAAAGGATCAAAAGGGAGAGGAGAAAAGAAAGTGCGAGGTGTTTCGTCCCCAGAGCAAAGCCTATAGCTAACCCCGTGAGGAGGGTTTCCTCTTTCAAAAAAGCAAGGAAGGCGAGTAAAACATAGAACGAGAAGGCAAGGTCATTGTAGGCAATCGTGCTTTCCCAGGAAAAAAGCACCATTTGGGTAAGGAAAAGCAAAGCCAACACCCCCCCTACCCTGCTGTTTTTCCTGAGTTGGTTATAAAGAAGAGCCATTATTAGGAGAGCAAAGAGGAGGTGGAAAAGTTTGCAGGCGTCCACCATACCGATTATCAAGGGAATGGTGTAAAGCATCTCCATAAGGAAGGGAAAGTTAGAGTGATGGATGAATTGCACCCAATAGATTCTATGGGCGGAGATGTAGAGTTTGGGGACCGCAAGATGATAAGCAAGTCCATCCCAATCTATGGGGGGCGAAAGAGCGGCAAGGAAGACGAGGGAAAACCAAGGGAGGAAAAGAAGCAGTTCCCAAGGGAAACTTTTCAAATTTATCTTTTGCATTCTGGGAAACCGCGCCCTCCAAGGAAAGAAAGAGGTCAAAACGAGGAGGAGAGAAATAATCGCCGATTTGTATAGTAGCCCCAATATACCAAGAAAGAAGACGAGATAGGCGAGAACTCCTAAGCCTATCCCTATAGCGAATACAGTTTTCTCTACCTTGTCCAAGGTGGGGAGACGCATCCTCCTAAGGATGCGTCTCCCCACACCATAAGAGATCCCCACTCCATAAGCTACAAATAATGTATCAATTAGGTGCATTACTTAACTGAATCTTAAACTTCCACCTTTACTGCTCTCCCCTCCCTCCAAGACTTGTTAGCAGCGAGGCTAACAGCCAAACTCTTCACCGCATCCTCATAAGTGGATTTTATCTTGCTCGGGTCGCCACTCTTTATCGCGTCTATGAAAATTCTGTCCTCTTCCCAATAGGCGTCAACGGTGCAATTTCTCTCTATCGTTCTATTTGGCTCTATTATCCTCAGCCGCCATCCCACTTCTACTACGAGGTCCTTGAGGAAGAGATGTAGCCCAACGGTATACCCCTGCGATATCATACAAGAATTGGAGATATTACCCACCGTTCCATCCTTAAATTTAAGCGTTACTGTTCCCACATCGGGCACATCAGATTCGGGTATATCGGTGAGGATTTTTCGCCCATAAGCGGCGTATACTTCCTCCACATCACCGCAGAAGTAGCGGGCGAGGTCGAAGATGTGCGTCGTCTGCTCCACGATCTGCCCTCCCGACATATCCATCTTTCGCCACCAATAAACACCGGGGAATCCCCCTATCCAATAACCGAGCACCATCCCGATCGTCTTACCCTCTACAAATCCCTTTGCCTCATTAACCGTATCCATATAACGGAAGTGATAGCCCACGGAGGCGATGACATCGTTCTTCTTTATCGCGGAGTCTATCTCCTTAGCCTTTTCCAAAGTGAGGGCGATTGGCTTCTCCACAAAGAGATGAATTCCCTTCTCCGCCGCTATTATTTCCCCGTCGCTATGGGCGAAGGGAGGTAGGGCTACAAATAACGCCTGCATCTCTTCGTAATCCAGCATCTCTCGGTGCTCCGTATAGGCTCTCCCACCGTATTTCTGCGCCGCTCCCTCCGCTCTCTCCTTCACAACATCGCAGAAAGCGACCATTTCCACATCTTTCATCCGTGCCAAGCGCTCCATATGAGCATTCGCTATCCCGCCACAGCCTAAGAATCCTACTTTAACCTTCGTCATTTTGACCTCCTTGACATTAAATGAACTGCCTCAGATAATTCACACTTCTGGGAAGGCTCTCCTCGGGTTCCCCTGGCACACCACACTCCATAGCCATAAAGTTTTCAAAACCTATTTCCTTAAGGGCGGAAAATCCACTCTTGAAATCCGTATGTCCCCAACCCGGAAGGAGGCGGTTGGAATCAGCAAGGTGTATATGCTTAAGATACTTTCCCGCCGACCTAATCGCTTGGGCAATATCAGCTTCTTCTATAGACATATGGAAGAAATCTCCCATTATCTTTACTCCCTCCCTGCCAACCTTCTCACAGAACCAAACAGCCTGCTCAAGGCGGTTGATGAAGTGCGTCTCGTAGCGATTGAGGGGTTCCAGAAGGAGGTAAGTTCCTACCTTTTCAGCGTGGGCACCCAGCTCCTCCAACAACTTAAGGAGCAAGTCCCTCTCCAACTCATAGGGAGTATAGAGGGGACTTAGGTCGGGAACACGGGGATGTCCGAAGATGGGAACGAATATCACTCCCACAGCGCCCAAATCGGCAGCCGCTGAGAGTATCTCCTTGCAATCGGAGGTGGCAAGTTCCCTTTGGGAGCGGTCCGCATCCAGTGGCGTTCCCCTATAGCCAGCACAGATTGTGGAAATGGGAATTCCTACTTTCTCCACCACCTTCTTTATATGCTGGACTCTTTCCCTATCCCTTAACTCGCTCCCCCAGAGTTCTATTCCCTCAAAGCCGAATCTCTTGGCGTTCTCCGCCCTCTCCAAAAGGTCCCTCCCAGGAAGCATACCATCTTGGCAAGCTATTTTCACAATAAATCACCTCCAGAAATTTCTTTCAAAACAAAAGAATATACATTCAAAGCAATCCGTCAATTAAAAATTTAGCGGGATATGCCCTCCCTTCCCCAATTATTCGGATTTTGTTTGACTTAAATCTTCTAAGAAATATAATTTATCAGAGGTGATTCTGATGCTTGATCTTGTTGCGGATGATACTTTGGCAAACCAGATAAAGGAAATCTGTGGAGAGGATGTCAGGAAATGCTATCAGTGTGGGAAATGCACTGCCAGTTGCCCCCTCTCCTTCGCTATGGACATCAAACCTAATCAGGTTATGCGGATGGCTCAACTCGGCTTGAGAGATGTCCTCTCCTCTTCTACCATTTGGATATGCGCCTCCTGTGCTTCCTGCACTGCCCGTTGCCCTCTCGATATTCGCATATCTTATGTTATGGATGCGCTGCGAGAAATCGCCCTAAAAGAGGATGTTTCTCCTAAGGAACCAAATATTCCCCTCTTCCACAAAATTTTCTGCCGATGGGTGGGGTGGCTGGGAAAACTCTATGAACTCGGTTTTATTATGGAATATAAACTGCGAAGCAGGCAATTGTTCAATGACATAGCTATGGGCATAAAGATGTTCCTTCGGGGAAAATTGAACCCTTTCCCTTCCACCTCGCCCAATAGTGAGGTTGTGAGACAACTTATGGAGAAAACTGGTCAGAAATGAAGGTTGCCTACTTCCCCGGCTGCAGCCTGCATTCCACAGGGATAGAATTTGATATATCGGTAAGGGAAGTCTGTAAGGCTTTGGAGATAGATTTGGAGGAAATAGAGGGATGGGTATGCTGTGGGGCGACTTCCGCTCACGCTACGAATCATCTCCTTTCACTCGCAATGCCGGCCTATTCCCTTGCTCTTGCCGAACGAATGGATGTCCAGGATGTTGTTGCCCCTTGTGCTGCCTGCTTCAATCGCTTAAAACACGCCGTTGTCCTCTCTCAACAAAACGAGGAGACATATAACAAAATAAAGGAACTTCTTCCCATTCCCTGGGAAAATAAACTGCGGGTTCGCAACCTTTTGGACATCTTCAGCAATATGTTAGAGGAGATAAGCTCAAAGGTCACAAAACCACTCTCCGATATCAAACTCGCCTGCTACTACGGTTGCCTTCTCCTCCGCCCACCTCATATCTGTCAGTTCGACAACCCAGAGAATCCCCAAACTATGGACGAATTGATGAAAGCCTGCGGAGCCCAGGTTGTGGATTGGGCTTTCAAAACGGAATGCTGTGGTGCCAATCTGACCATCCCTCGTCCAGATCTCGTTGTAGAATTGACCTATAGGATTCTCAAATCCGCCAAGACCGCGGGAGCAGATGCTATAGTAACTGCCTGCCCTTTCTGCCATCTCAACCTTGATGCCCGCCAAGCCGATATCCATAAAACAAAAGGGGAGCTATTCAACATTCCCATTCTTTATTTCACTCAAATCCTTGGAATCGCTCTTGGCGTTCCCCCGAAAAAGTTGGGCTTGACTCGCCACCTTGTAGACCCCTTTCTCCTACCCGCCCTCAGGAGGAGATAATATATATGACCCGTATTGGCGTCTTCGTATGCTGGTGTGGAGCTAATATAGCGAGGACAGTGGATGTGGAACTCGTTGCCCAAAAAGCTTCCACTCTACCAGGTGTCGTCTATTCTACCTCCTATCTCTATATGTGCTCTGACCCGGGTCAGGCACTCATAAAGGATGCCATAAGAGATTATAACCTGGATAGAGTTGTTGTAGCTTCCTGCTCCCCTGCAATGCATGAACCCACTTTTCGGAAAGCAGTTGAGGAAGGGGGACTTAATCCCTATTTTATGGAGATGGCAAATATCAGGGAGCAGAATTCCTGGGTCCACGATGATAGAGTAGCGGCGACGGAGAAAGCGTTTGAATTAATAGCGGCCACCGTGGAGAGGGTTAAGAGAGCCCAGCCTTTGGAGCCCTTGGGGTTCAGCGTGGAGAAGAAAGCCTTGGTAATAGGGGGAGGGATAGCGGGAATCCAAGCTGCACTGGATATAGCGGAGGCAGGTTTTAAGGTTTACCTCGTGGAGAAGACCCCAAGTATAGGAGGAAGGATGGCGCAATTTGATAAAACCTTTCCCACCCTTGACTGCGCTATGTGCATTCTCTCCCCCAAAATGGTTGACTGCTATCGCCATCCCAATATTACCATCCTTTCTTATAGTGAGATTGAAGAGGTCAAGGGCTTTGTAGGGAATTTTGAAGTTACCATAAGGAAGAAAGCTCGCTCGGTGGACGAGAAACTATGCACCGGTTGTGGACTGTGCATTGAGAAGTGTCCAAGTAAAGCCAAGAGCGAATTTGATGAAGGGGTGGGAGAAAGGAAAGCCATTTATATTCCTTTTCCCCAAGCGGTTCCTCTCGTTCCTGTCATAGATAGGGAAGCTTGCCTTTGGTTTAGCAAAGGTAGATGTGGGCTTTGCCAAAGGGTTTGTCCCACCAAGGCCATAGATTATTCCCAACAAGATACATTTATAAAGGAGAGATTCGGGACAATAATTGTAGCGACCGGCGCCGATGTGTTTGACCCTGTGGTTTACGAAGAATATGGTTATGGGCGATATCCCGATGTCATTACGTCCGCTCAGTTGGAAAGGATAATAGACCCTTCTGGGCCCACAAAAGGTGAAATATTAAGACCCTCGGATGGGAAACATCCCCAAAGCGTGGTCTTTATCCAGTGTGTGGGCTCCAGGGACGAGCAGAAAGGCTATCCCTACTGTTCTCGTGTTTGTTGTATGTATACAGCAAAGCACGCCTTCCTTCTAAGGGAGCATTTGCCTAATGTCAAACTCTACATCTTTTACATAGATATTAGGGCATTTGGCAAAGGATATGAGGAGTTTGTGAGAAGGGTGCAGGATGAGTTGGGCGCCAATTATATAAGGGGACGAGTGGGTAGGATATATCCAGAAAAAGGGAAGTTAATCGTTCAGGGAGCGGACACCCTTTTAGGACAACAGGTCAGGATTGAGGCTGACCTGGTAGTTTTAGCAACGGCGCTTGTTCCCCAAAAGGATGTAGAGGAACTTGCTCGCAAACTAAGCATCTCAACTGACCAGTATGGATGGCTGATGGAAGCTCACCCCAAGCTCCGTCCCGCTGAAACGATGACCAAGGGGATATTCATCGCAGGCACCTGCCAGTTTCCCAAGGATATATCAGATAGTGTTGCCCAGGCCTCGGCAGCCGCTTCCAAGGCCATAGCCATCCTACAACAGGAATGGCTATATTCCGAACCAGTGGTGGCAAGAGTTAACAAGAACAAATGTGTGGGCTGTTTCGCCTGTAAGGAGGTCTGTCCATATTCTGCCATAGAGGAGGAGGCATTGGTTGAACAAACCTCTGGTTTGGAGAAGCGGGTAGCAAAGGTGAACGAGGGACTATGTCAGGGTTGTGGGAACTGTGCATCAGCCTGCAGATCGCAAGCGATTGACCTCCTCGGCTTCACCTCTGAGGAATTAATAGCCCAATTGGAGGGATTGGCAAAAGTTGAAAGAGAATAAGGAGTGGATACCCAAAATCCTCGCTTTGCTGTGTCGCTGGTGTGCCTATGCTGGCGCTGATTTAGCAGGGACCTCCCGCATCCCCTACCCTCCCTCTCCCAGGATAATCCGCTTCCCCTGTTCCGCCCGAATGGACCCCTATTTCGTCATAAAGGGGTTTAGAGAGGGATTTGACGGTGTTTTAGTAGCTGGTTGTCATCCTGGTGATTGCCATTATTCCGTGGGTAATTATTACGCACGGCGCAGATTTATGCTACTTAAGGAGCTCCTGCTCTTCGCCGGGATAGAGCCTGAGCGTATCCAAATGAGATGGATTTCCGCTGCGGAGGGGAAAAAGTTCGCCCAAGTGGTAAACGAGATGACAGAGGATATCCGCCGTGTGGGCCCCTTAAAATTGAAAGAGGAGGCATTGGAAATCATCTTGAAAAAGGAAGAAGTATGGCAACCTTTACCTGGCTCGGAGTAATTGGGCTCGTCTTCACCGGCCTCCTAGTAGGGGTGTTCAGCGGGTTCTTCGGCTTAGGAGGTGGGGTAATCATCATCCCCGTTCTCACCGAGGTATTCAAGATGGCGCCCCATAAGGCGCTCGGCACCAGCCTCGCCATTATGTTCCCCACCGCTTTTATGGGAGCTTTTCGCCACGCCCACTATGGAAATACAGACCTAAAAGTAGCAATTATTATGTGGTGCGGTTCCCTTTTGGGTGCATTCCTAGGCGCCACCTGGGTCTCCCAAATACCTGGCAACCTCGTCAAGAAACTCCTCGCAATCGTCATTATCCTGATCGCCCTGCGTATGTTCTTCTCAAAATCCTAACTACCCAGAGGACGGAAGATGTCCCCCAATAACCACCCTATTAAAAAAAGAGGAAATACGAAATTCCCTCCCCAAATGAGAACACTCTCCCAAATAAGGGGGAGGGAAATCCCCATCACCAATACCCCAAGAAAAGAGAACCCATAGGCTTTCCACACCGAGGGGGAGGTATGCTCCTGTATGGCTGATAATATGACATATAAGCCGAGAGAACCCCAAAAAGAGCCGAAGGCGAAGAAGCAGAGTACCAATCCTAAGGGTAAGTAACCCCTCCTTATCCAGCTGAGAGCGAAGATTAACTCCTCGTCGTGGGGACGGAGAAAGCCAGAACAGCCTGAGAAAAAACCAAGTGCCAAGCCGGAAAGGCAGAGAGCTGTAATAAGGTTCGGGCTAAAATTAGCAAAGGGAAAATGCCTTATAGCCTCCCCAGGATTATTTTTTACCCACCAAGCGATGGGGATGAGAGATAGTAAACCGAGAGCAAAGAGGAAAGGAGAAAAAACTCTCGCCCTCTTAATCTCCCCCTTTTCCCTGCCTACGACTCTTCTTTCCCCCTTCAGGAGTCTATCCAGCTTCTCCGCATATATAGGCTTATATGGATCGAATTGCACAGCATAGGAATACATCTCTATTGCTTCTTTTGTTCTTCCCTGGAGTCTAAATATATCCCCTAATAGATTATAAGCGAAGGCGTTTTTGGGATCCTTCTTCAAAACCTCATTGCATAATTCCACCGCGTCTTTCAAGTTTCCCCTGATGAGTGCTATCTCCGCGCGTAGTAGCAACCCTTCCATATCCACTGGAGGACGAGGAGGAATCTCCACCTCCGTGGTGGCAAAGGGTTTCCTCGTCCTCCTCGAGGCATCGTATAATCGGCGTTTCTCAGGATCACTTAAAACCTTATACGCTTCCAATATTTGGCGGAATAACTCGTGGCTAAATAGTTTATCCGGATGGACATCGGGATGATACCTCCGCACAAGCTCTCTAAAGCGTCTTTTTATCTCCTCGCCCGAGGCAGAAGGTTCAATGCCCAGTATTTGGTAGTAGTCCTTTACCATCAGCAATTATATTTTACCCTTTTCCTTACTTTTCTTCCAATACCCTTGCACTGTGGTAAAAAACCACATATTTTGATTTACAAATTTATTCTTCTCAATAAAATTGACGAAAATTTCCCTAAAGGAATGGGAGCTGATGAACCTATGCCCCGACGCTTCGTTGTAGATTGGAATAGAATCAAAGAACGCCATCGCGCCTGGTGGCGAGGTGAAGGGTTCCTCTTCCAGATAGTAGCGCCAAAGAAACCGATGGAGTATCCTCCCCCAAAGGATCTCTATCAATATTGGGCTGACCCTCAGTACGTGGTTGGACGTTGGGAGGAGTATCTCTCCTCTGCTTACTTCCTCGGCGATGCATTCCCCTACATCTTCGTCAATCTCGGCCCCAGCATAGCCAGCGCTTATCTTGGCTGCCCCCTCGTCCTCAAAAACGATACCACCTGGCAGGAACCAATCATAGATGATGTAGAAGAACTTTTGAACTTGCATTTCTCTCCTGAAAACGAGTGGTGGCAGAGGACATTGGAGATAATATCCCTCGCTTGTCAGCGCGCGGGGGGCGAATTTATTGTGTCATTCACCGACCTTGGAGGGATAAGCGATATACTATCCCATCTACGGGGCCCCGCTCAGCTATGCCTTGATATGATAGAACATCCCGAGATTATAAGAAAGGCGGGAGAGTGGATTACGGATCTCTGGTTTAACCTCTATGAGGAACAATACGAGATATTGAAAAAATATCAGGAAGGAACCTGCGGGTGGCTTGCTATTTGGGCACCGGGCAAATCCTACCCCTTACAGGAGGACTTCTCCTGTATGATAAGCCCCCAGATGTTCAGGGAATTCCTCCTTCCCCATTTAGAGAGACAAACAAGCTTCCTTGACTATTCCATTTATCACCTTGATGGACCAGGAGCGATAAAACACCTCGACACCATTTTGGAACTTCCCCATTTGCATGCCATTCAATGGGTACCGGGAGCAGGAGCTCCCCCAATGCGGGATTGGATTCCCCTCTTGCAGAGGATTCAAAAAGCAGGAAAAAGGCTTGTCCTGGATATAACCCCCGAGGATGTTGAACCTCTCCTTTCCGCTTTGGATAAAAGAGGCTTGTGCTTACGCACTTTGTGTGCTTCCAAAGAGGAAGGAGAACGGCTCCTAGAGATGGCAGAACAGTGGAACCTTCGTTAAGAAGAAAACTCCTCTATTTGCTTTTGAAAAGCGTCTAACATCTCGCCGCATTCCCTACTTTGCAAGTTGTCCAACCTCATAACAAAGGCATCCTCTTTGTTATCGCTGTAGTATTCTCTCCTTGTGTGGACTATTTTGAAGTTATACTTGTGGTAGAGATTTTGAGCAATTATGTTACTAACTCTCACTTCTAAAATAGCGTATTCGGCGCCCCTTTTCCGTGCTTCTTTTAGAAGATGGAGGAAAAGTCTCTCCCCTATTTTTCTCCCCCGCCAATCGGGGTCCACTGCTATAGTCGTTATATGTGCTTCCTCATTGACCACCCACATACCGGCGAAACCAACTACTTTATCTCCCACCGCTGCCACTATATAGTAGGCTCTTCTATTGAAGAGCTCACTAAAGAAAGCCCCGAAGGGCCAGACATTGCTAAAGGAACGCCTTTCTATCTCCGATACCTGCCTAAGATGGGTAAACCTCATCCTTTCTATGCTTACATCAACTGCTTTCGCCATATAGTCTCCTTTCCGCTTGTGAAGCTCTTAGGTAATTGGGCAACAATTTCAGGGGATCATCCCGCTCACCAACAATAATACTTTCCCTCCCCAATTGAGCAAGGATTCCCCCACGAGGAGGAAAGGAAAGCTCGGTTAAAGTTATATTAGCCGGAATGGAAGAGGGATGTAAAGAGGGATGGAGAGCCAAATAAACGGGTTCCTTTATCCTCTCTAAGAGAGAAAGAAATTGGGGTAAAGTGCAGATTGTATCTGGAACGAGGGGAGATTTTCCCTTATAAGCTCCCCCATAGACCTCCCCTCCGTAGGCAGGTATAGCTACAGCCCGTGCGCCTTCGTGGGGAAGGGAGAAAGAAAGAACGAGAAGGGTAGATATGCCCTTTAGTGGCTTATTTGTGAAATAAGAGAAAGTTTTACAAGCCGCTAAGGCGATACGCAAGCCTGTAAAGGAGCCCGGTCCTATTCCTACTGCATAACCTTCTATATCCTCAAGTCTTAGTCTCTCAGCAAGGAGGAAATGGGAAAGGCTGGGAAACAACTCGTAAGCGGAACCTATTTCCCCTCTAACTAACATCTCCCCCCTCACTCCCTCCTCATCGGCAAGCCCTAAACTCACATAGGAAAAGGAGGTATCAATTCCTAACACTAACAATCTTCTTCATCTCCTCAAGGATTTCCTGGTATCTCTGCCCCTTAGGGTAAAATGTCAGAAGGCGTCCGCTGTGTTCATAAGAAATATTTATCCAGAGGCAAGAGAAAGGGAGTATAGATTTGGCTTTTTCAGCCCACTCTATGGCGCATACCCCCTCGCCGTAGAGATATTCCTCTAATCCTAACTCTCTTATCTCCTCCTCCTCTACCCGATAGAGGTCTATATGAAAAAGGGGAATTCTTCCCTTGTGGAGGGCAATGATTATGAAGGAAGGGCTGAACACTCCCTCTTTAATCCCCAATCCCTCAGCAATGCCCCCTATCAAGCAGGTTTTACCGCTACCTAATTCCCCCTCGAGACAGAATATATCCCCCCTCTCCGCCTGAGCGCCTAAGATTCTCCCTATAAAATGGGTGTATTGGGGAGAGACACTTTCTATTCGGAGGATTTTTCCCTCGCTAAACGAATCAATCTTCGCCACTTCTCCAATCTCTCCTTAATTTGCTTCTCTTGACCTTCCTCCGTGGGCTCATAGAAAATCTTCCCCAAAAGTTCCTTGGGAAGGTAATCTTGAACTACGAAATGCCCTTCATAGGAATGAGGATACTTATAATCTTTACCATAGCCCATTTTCTTTGCTCCCCAATAGGAAGGGTTCCTCAGATGGAGGGGAACTGGTGGATTCTTACCCTCTGCTACTTCGTTAATTGCCTTGCTTATTGCTAAGTAGGCGGAGTTACTCTTGGGAGCAGTGGCAAGGTAGATGGTTGCTTGGGCAAGGGGAATTTGTGCCTCTGGCAATCCCACATATTCCACCGCTTGAGCCGCTGCGGTAGCGACGAGTAGGGCAATGGGGTCGGCGTTACCTATGTCCTCGGCTGCTGCGATAATAAGCCTCCGAGCAATGAAGCGAGGGTCTTCTCCCGCGTAAAGCATCCTCGCAAGCCAGTAAACTGCTGCATCGGGGTCTGAACCCCTTATGCTCTTTATATAGGCAGAGATAACTTGATAATGCTCGTCTCCTTCCCTATCGTAAAGGAGAGCTCTCTTTTGAGAAGCTTCTTCCGCTTCCCTTATCCCTATATATCTGGTTCCTTTATCATCAGGAGAGGTGAGAAGCGCTGCCAATTCAAGGGAGTTCAATAGAGTCCTTGCATCTCCTTCCGCAAAGCGAATAAGGTGTTCCTCCGCTGCTTTATCTATAACTATGTTATAATTTTTTAAACCCCTTTCCTCTTCCAAAGCTCTTTTGAGAATCTCTTTGAGTTCTTCCTCAGAAAGAGGCTGGAAGGAAAGGATCTTCATTCTTGAGAGAAGGGGCGAGTTGATGGTGAAATAGGGATTTTCCGTTGTTGAGCCAATTAGAATAAGGCTCCCCTCCTCCACATAGGGAAGGAAAGCGTCCTGTTGAGCTTTGTTGAAGCGGTGAATTTCGTCAACGAAGAGAATGGTCTTTTGCCCCATACCCCTTCTTCTCCTCGCCAACTCCCCAATTCTTCTGATATCTGCTACAGTGGATGCGGTAGCGCTGAAAGTTTCAAAATGTGCCTTGGTTAACTTGGCAATGATAAAAGCGAGGGATGACTTGCCGCTCCCGGGGGGACCATAAAAAATCATAGAACCTATCCTATCCTCCTCTATCGCTTTCCTCAGAAGTCTTCCCTCTCCCAATAAGTGTTCTTGCCCCACAAATTCCTCAAGAGAGCGGGGACGCATCCGAGCCGCCAGAGGCTCCTCTATATGTTGCTTTACTTCCTTAAAAAGGCTCACCTTTTTATCACCTTTCGCTTGCATAGTTTTATCTGTTTTGCTATATTTTAAATAGTAATTGGTGGGAGAGGTATTGACAAGAGGGATGGGAAGAATGAAACTATTTACACAGTTTCTCTGTCTATATAATAGAAGAAAACTTGGCATGATTTGGTTGTTTTTATATAATTTAAAAAGGAGGTATTCAAAATGCCCAGAAATGGGGGCCCGGTCAGTGGTATAATGCTTGGTATTGACTTCGGCTCCAAATTTATAAAGGTAGCGGAAGTAAGCGCCAGAGGTGGAGAGTTGGAGTTACTTTCCGCGGGTATCTTACCTACACCCAGTGGCTTGTTATCAGGGGATGCCATAGTAGATCCACAAGGGGCGGCCGAGACTATCAAAACTTTACTTCAACAGGTTGGTGTCCATACTAATAAGGTTGTTATAACAGTAAAGGGGCAAACCTCCGTTGTTATAAGGATAATAGAGGTGCCAAAGATGAGGGAGGACGAGCTCGCCGATGCAATGAGATGGGAAATAGAAAGGCATGTTCCTTTTGCCAGCACGGGAGCGGTAGCGATGGACTATGCCCCACTTCAACCAATGTCTACAATCCCTGAAGAGGAGACAGGTGAAGTTCTATTAGCTGTGGCGGAGGAAGGATTGATAAAGGCGGTAGTGGATTCCTTGGAGTTAGCGGGCTTGGAAGCCGTTGTCATTGACATAGAACCCCTTGCTTTGGGACGTTGTTTTGTGGGTAAGGATCCCGAATTAAAAGGGAGAACTGTCGCTATTCTCCAAATGGGGGCAAGGTCTTCCGAGCTCACGGTAATAGGATATGATAATCCCCGTTTGACCCGAACCCTGAATATAGGAGGTAATAACCTAACATCCGCTATCGGGAACGCTCTAAGCGTTTCAGATGAGGAGGCGGAGAAAATCAAGAAACGATATGCTGCCATACTCGTGGAAAAGCTCGGCGTTCCTACCCCCACCCTTCCCCCCGCCGAGGAAGAGGCTCCCTTCTTTCCCTTCAGCCCTACCTATGAGCTACCTCCTGAGGAAACGCCCCCTTCCAGGGTAGAAACCCCTCCGGAAAGAGAGCTTCCAGCCGATGAGAAGGAAATAAGGGAAGAAGTCTTTGAGGCTATGTTGCCGATCTTAGGAGATATAGTCAATGAACTAAGGCGTTCTTTTGAGTATGTTCGGAGCAGAGCAGAGGAGTTGCAGATAGAGAGACTTATAGTGAGTGGAGGAGGAGCCCTTATAAGGGACATAGATAAGTTCTTCTCTCGGGAGTTAGGTGTCCCCACAGAGGTGGGCGACCCCCTCAAGGGTATGAAGTTGAACCCCCGCCTTTCCCCCGCTTACTTAAGGGAGATTTCGCCCCTTCTCTCCGTCGCCATTGGCTCAGCCATTCGGGATTTTGTATAATGGAGAGGAGATGATAAGAGAATGATAAAAATAAATTTACTGCCGGCGTTTGTCAGGGAAAGAAAGGTTGTTAGGAAGTTATTGATGTTTATTTTGATCCTCTTGGGTTTGGAACTCTTAGGTTTTGCCTACTGGTATAACAGAGTTTCCACCCAAGGCTACGATATAGGGCAACAACTTGATGTTGCTAAAGCTCAAGCCCAGGAAGTGCAAAGGCTTCAAAGCGAGGCAGATAGCATCAGAGCAGAAATAGAGCCCATAAAGGCTAAAACGAAATTCATAGAGGATACGAAGAATTTCCCTGTTAAGCTCGCAGACCTCTTGGATTCCATCCGCCGCTATACCTACGGGAAGGTCATTTATACCTCTCTCCAGTTAGGCGGTGGTGCTGGAGGGATGATGGGACCCATGATGGGGGGGATGCCTGGACCTATGATGGGGACTGGTATGCCCGGGATGGGAGCAATGGGAGGTGGGGGAACCCAGCAAATAACTACGGTAAGCATCCAAGGGTATACCGACTCCGTGGAGAACGTCGCCCGTTACCTCCAAAATCTTCTTCGCTGTCCCCAAATAGCGGATGTGCAAATCAGCGGTATACCAGGTTATGGGACCTCCGCTGGCGCTACCCCCGGGATGGGAGGAATGCCGGGTATGATGGGTAAAGCCCCGATGATGGGAAGCGGAATGCCAGGTATGATGGGAGGAATGCCAGGAATGATGCCGGGTGCAGGAATGGGAACTACCCAAACCCCGGGACAAGTCAGTATAAGTGTGATTTGCTATTTAATGGAGCCACTTACTCCCCCCTCTCCACCCACAGCTGCTCCGCCCACAGCTGCAGGTATGCCTGGTATGGGCATGCCTGGTATGGGTATGCCTGGTATGGGCATGCCTGGAGCAGTAGGTCCCCTTCCTCAGGCTGCCGCCCCCACAACCGGAGCGCCTCCCGAAGGAAGAGGACGCTTACCAGGTCTTGAAGAGAGAAGACGAATGGAACAAGAGGTAATGGAGGGATTATGATGATAACGAGACTGGAACGCTTAACTAAGCAACAGGCTTTATTAGTTGGTTTAGTAGCGATTATCATAATTGCGGTAGCCATGTTTTTCCTCCTTGTCCGACCCCGGCAGAAAACCCTCTCCGCCCTCCAGAAAGAGCTACAACAGACCCAGCAAATTGTCGACCAAAGGGCACAAGCCGAAGAAAACTTAAAAAGGGCTAAGGAGGAGAAAGTCAAGGAAGAAGCAAAGCTAGCATATTACGAGAAAACCAAGATGATACCCATAGACTTAAAGGACAGAATGAAGGCTATGTTTGCCCTGTGGACCGAGCACAATAAAGTGTTGGGTAAGAAAGTAGAGGATTTCTTCAAAAATTCCGGGGTCATTTTGCTAAACCCAGTTCAAGTATCTCCTCCTCCCACTGACCCCTCCGCTATCCCCTCAGACATCTACACAATAAGCCTTGGCAATTATCAAGTAATGGCTCCTTTCCCCGCTTTGCTCGATTTCCTTAGGAAAAAGATGCCCAATTTCCCCCGTGTTGCTCTTCTACCTAGCATAAGCATAAATGGTCCTAGCCCTGTGACCGCTTCCTTTAACCTTACTCTCTACTATTTCCCAAAAGGAGGGGAAGCGGCCGCTCCCCCCGCGGGAGCACCTGCCGCAGCCGGAATGCCGGGGATGGGTGGGATGCCGGGAATGCCTATGGGAAGTATGCCCGGGATGATGAAGGGACCGATGGGTGGAGGAATGCCTATGGTAGGTAATATGCCTGCAGGAACTCCTACTCCTATGGGAGCCAATATGCCTATGGGTGGTGGGGCAAGATAAAAAGGAGGTGATTTAGATTGGCGATGCAAAGGTTAAGGATAGACCTAAGTGAGCGGCGAACTCAACTGGTTATTGGGGGCGCTATAGCGGTTGTAATAATAGTTATCGTCCTTTTCCTCGTTATAGGGAGAAGAGGACAACCCCCCTCCGCTCCTATGATGGGTAATATGCCAGCGGGCGCTAATATACCAGCAGGGATGCCAGGTATGGGTATGATGGGTATGGGAATGATGGGTAATATGCCAGCGGGCGCTAATATGCCAGCAGGGATGCCAGGTATGGGTATGATGGGTATGGGTATGATGGGTATGATGGGAGGTGCTACAGCTGGCACCCCGACTGGGGAAACGCAACCTACTATTACTCGAAAGGTCCCAGCCGGTCCCCCAAAGGAACCATCCCGGGCTGACCCCTTCCTCGTGCCCGTTCCCCAAGAGATGAGAGAAGCCCTTATGAGAGTAGACATTGTACCCCCACCTCGTATGACTCCTCTCAAAGCGCCTATGCCTACAATGGTTTATACGCAGGTGCCCTTCACAAGGGTAGCGGGAGTAGCCATATCCCGGGGAGCGTATGCTCTCTTAGAAGGAGCTAATGGTAGAACCTATATTGTGAGCCCAGGCGATGTGTTGGAAGGCTTTACCGTGGAGAGGATAGAGCCAACAGGAGTCGTTCTGAGAAGTGAGGAGGGCGAGGAGAGCACGGTGGAATTGAAAGGCGCCGAACGAGCTGGAGTGACGCCCGGGATGGGCGGTATGCCTGCACCGAGTATGCCCGGGATGGGCGGTATGCCGGTAAGCGGAGCCCCGCGGTAGAAACAAATTCTTTGAAAAAATAGTCTAAATAAATGGAGAAATCGCTTGCCCCAAAAATCTAAAAATATAAAATTTAAAAGGAGGTGATATAAAAGATGCGCCTTGTTAAGTTAGCGATGGTTATGGTTTTGTTCCTGTATGTTCTTCCTTACCTACTTGCTCAACAGGAAATATCAGTAACACCGGACAATAGAGTCACTCTACAACTTAGGGATGTTCCCCGCCTTACTGCTTTGGAAACTCTTTTGAGAGCGGCAGGCAGAAACTTCACCTTTGACCCCTCAGCTCGTCGAGCTAACGACTTCGTATCCATTAGTCTCCAAAATGTAGATTTTGACCAGGCCCTCAAAGCTCTTTTAGGTGATTATCTCACCGCGGAACCCATAGAAGGTGGCTATACGATAAAGATGCAGACCGTTACACCAGGCTTTACACAATGGGGAACCCAGCAATTTCCCTGGGGAGGCGTCCCCACTACCCCAACAACTACTACCACCACTACCGGTCTTCCCACCAACATCATCTACGACAAAATAAACCTCCAATATGCTTCTATCTATGATATCCTTATGGTCATAGGCGGCGGCTATGGTGGCTATGGCGGATACGGCGGCTATGGTGGCTATGGCGGATACGGCGGATACGGTGGTTATGGCGGATACGGTGGCTATGGCGGTTACGGCGGATACGGTGGCTATGGCGGATACGGTGGCTATGGCGGTTACGGCGGTAGAGGCGGCGGCTACACTGGCGGTAGAGGCGGCGGCTACACTGGCGGTAGAGGCGGCGGCTACACTGGCGGTAGAGGCGGCGGCTACACCGGCGGTAGAGGCGGCGGCTACACCGGCGGTAGAGGCGGCGGCTACACCGGCGGTAGAGGCGGCTACACCGGATACTGATTTTTCTCCTTGTCTAAATTTTGAGATACGGTATCATCAAAAAGAGAGCGGTAATTCCTCTTAAGTTGAAGGGAGGTTGGTTTATTATGTATTCCCTTATGAAGAGGGGCGTCTTTGCAGTAGTTGTAGCGCTCCCGTTGTTTGTTTTTTGGGCATCGGGGTCGTGGGTGAAAGCAGAGGCAGCATCAGACGATGTAGAACAGAATCTGGTAACCTTGCAGGTGCAGGATGCTGACCTATGCGAGGTAGTTAGCATGCTGATGAAGGAGAGCAGAGCGAACATCATCATCGCCGATAGAGACAAGATAAAAAAGACCATCACCGCTAATCTCTACGATGTCCCTTTGGAAGAAGCGCTGGAGAAAATCGTGAAAGCAAATGGGCTCTATTGGTATAAAGAGGGCGATGTCTATGTAATAAGCGCCGAGCCACGAGCAGAGCCAACGGAAAAATTATCCTCTCCCCCTCTTGAGAAGACTACCCCTACAACTGAGGGTGTTTCTTCCACCTCCTCTGAAACTCTAATCGCATCTCCTCAACCCACCCGCTTAGAGACAGAGAAATTTGTCCTGAAGTATGCTCATCCTCGAGATATTGCAGCTTTGTTTGGAGCTTCTATCCCCCGCCGCCCCTTCTCCTATTACCAAGGAGCGGAAAGACAAGGTAGGGGACCTTTAGCACCTTCTTTCGGACGCTCCAGGGAAGAAAGTGCTAATTCCCCCATTCAGGGAGGATTTGGTCAGTTCAGGGGAGGTGTGGGTGGCTTCAGAGGGGGTGTTGGTGGGATGGGCTTCCCCGGAGGTGTAGGTGGCTTTGCCGGGGGCATGGGTGGTTTTCCTGGAGGTGTGGGTGGCTTTCCCGGAGGGATGGGAGCGTATCCCGGCGGGGTAGGGGCCTTCCCGGGCGGAGTTACTGGCTATGCGGGGGTGGGAGGTGTTGGAGCAGGTTACTATGGCTATGGCCTAATGGCGTTTGTTCCCGGCGTCTACAACATAATCCCTTATGAGCCTGATAACGCCCTCATAGTTATAGGAACTCAGGAGGGGATAGAACAGTTTAGAAAACTTCTCCAACTGTTGGATGTCCCTGTTCGCCAGGTGGAGATATCCGCGGAGTTCGTGGAGATAAGCACGGATGTAACGAAGAGCTTGGGAATAGATTGGATGCTGACTAATAACGAGACTACGATAGTGGGACAAGGGATGTCCCCGGGAACTGGTGCTACTTTAGTTATAGGTTATACCACGCCCCGGATAAGGGTTCAACTGGGCGCTCTAATGAGAGAGGGTAAAGCGAGATTGGTTAACGCCCCTCGGGTGAGTACCTATAACAATTATCCAGCTTATATCTCCGTCACGCAGGACATCCCCTACTGGTATCCAGAGACAACCCTCACACAATTTGGGGGAACCCAGACTACCTGGGTGCCTGATATGATAAGTGTTGGAACATATCTCACAGTTACTCCCACAATAAACGGGGATGGTTCCATTACCTGTTATATCACCCCCAGTGTATCAGAAGTTGTTGGTTTTGTGACTGGTCCTACCGGGTCGCTGCCCCAGACGAGCACGAGGGATATGGACACAATAGCGAGGGTTATGAACGGAGAGACACTGGTGATAGGCGGTTTGATACGCAAAAACATCAGCACCCAGAAGGTCAAAGTCCCCTTCCTCTCCGAATTACCGATCATTGGGGGACTCTTCAAAGGAACAACTCAAACGACTACGGAGAGCGAACTGCTGATATTTCTTACCCCCCGTATAATAGAGGAGCCCGGTAGGGTCACGGGAACGGTTGTTGTGCCCCCTACAACTGGAGGGGGAACTGGGGGTCCATAAAAAGGAGATAGGCTAATGCGAATTTAAAAAGGGGGATGCCCTACAGGCGGCATCCCCCCTTACTATAAACTTCGACCTGTTCTGAATCTTTTCACATTTTTTCTATCTCCCCCAGAAGTTTCTCTACTGCTTCCGAGAAGGAGACGGTCTTAATGGGTTTCCCCCGAAGGAATAAAACAGCCGAGCTCTTCCCAAAAGCAAGACCTATATCGGCGTCCTTCGCTTCTCCCGGACCATTGACCTCACATCCCATCACGGCTACCTTTAGGGGACGAGGGGGGAGCTTTTCCAATTCGCTCTTAACTTCCCTCACTAACTCTATCAGGGGAACAGCGCAGCGAGCGCACATAGGGCAGGATACTATAATGAACCCCCGCTCCCTTATATTGAGGCTCTGCAATATCTCCCAAGCTACCTCCACTTCTTTCACTCCCTCGGCGGTCAGAGATACCCTAATAGTATCACCCAATCCCTTACCCAAAAGAATTCCCAATCCTACCGCTGACCTTATCGCCCCCTCGGGCATAGGTCCCGCTTCAGTTATACCAATATGAAGGGGGTAATCCCTCATTTGGGAAAAATACTCGTAGGCTTCCACGGTGGTTTGTATGTCAAAAGCCTTTAGGGAAACAACGATGTCCTCAAATTCAAGCTCCTCAAGTAGAGAGATTTCCCTCATAGCTACTTCCACCATCGCCTCAGCTGGAGAGCGAGGATATTTCTCCAACACATCCTTGGGGAAAGAGCCGGCGTTAACACCGATGCGAATTGGGATCCCTTTCCCTTTTGCCATCTTCACTATTTCCTTTACACCTTCTCTACTCCCGATTGTGCCTGGGTTAATTCTTATCTTATCCACGCCCTTCTCCATAGCCTTTATCGCAAGGCGCCAATGAAAATGGATATCTGCAACGAGAGGAATAGAGATCCTCTCCTTAATATAGGGGATAGCCTCTATAGATGGCTCATCGGGGACCGCTATTCTCACTATCTCGCAACCCGCCCCTTCCAATCGCTTTATCTCCTCTACAACTTTCTGCCCATCCCTGGTAGGGGAACGAGTCATAGACTGGACCCTAATGGGATTCTCCCCACCTATCTTTATATTGCCTATCTTCACCTCCTTCGTCCGTCTCTTTCTTAGAGAGTTCATTTTAACGATAACCCTATCTTCTCTAAAACCTCCCTAGCCACATTGCCCATAAGGGCGACGCTATACTCTTTTATTCGGAGCAAAACCACTTCTTGCTCATAATGGCCAAATAAAGGAGGATGCCTCCAGGGATGGATTGTTTCCATTATTGTTATAGGGTTTAAGCCATCGGTTAGGTGAATTATCGCTGCCCTCTGTCTTCCTGCGAATAGGGGGCGGATGTGGAGAAGGGTGTAGCCCGGGGGAAGATAAGAAGGAAGGAGGGGAAGGAAGCCGAGGAGACGCTTGAGCTCCTCAGGAGTGTAATCCCTGGGTTTAACGAGTGGTCTGGGAACCTCAAATTCCTTTTCCTCAAAGGTGGGGTTGAGCTGGAGAGATAGGAGGGCGACGGAAGAAATTAATTTTCCTTGAGGGGAATAGCGCTCCGTCTTAAGACGGATGCCTGTTTCCTTATCCACCCAAACCTTGAGGTAACCTCCCTTCACATAAGTTGGTTCTATCAGGAAGATTTTCGCCGTTCGCCCTATGATTTGCTCCTCTCCTCTCAAGTTCACCTTGGCGCTTTTGAAAAGGAGCTCCTTATGAATATCCTCCATACTCTCCCCTGGAGCAAAGTAAAGGAAATGTGTCTTCTTACCCTTTGGGGGTATGATAGCAACACTTTCCCTCTCCCATACCATAACATAGCCTGTGAAAGTTGGAGGGGAAAGGAATTCAAGACGCGTTTTATCCGGTTGAGCTTTCTTTAACACCACTTCGAAGCGGAGAACCCCAACTTTTGTGTAGAGCGAATAAACCTGCTTCCCCTGCCATTCCATTTTCTTCTCTTTTTCTAACGCTTGACGGAGTTGGGATAAAGGGTTCTGGGATAGCGCTAAAGTAGTAAAGAGTAAAAGAACGAATAGCCAAAATTTACCTTGTCTCATTCTTCACCGGAAATCAAGAGGATTTTAACCACTGAATCGCCTGAAATCAGAGGGTTCTGCAATGTATAGATGAGATGTTCCCTCCTATAGGTATCAAAGAGTGCTTCCTCACTTATCCTACCTGCATGGATGTAGAGGAATATAAAAATAAGCAAGGCAAGGGGTAAAAGAAAGAGCAGGGCTCTTTTAGCGAGACGGAGTGGAAGAAAGGGGCGGAGAGTTTTCCTTTCTCTCTGGTGTATTTTTCTCAAGACTAGCGAATTAAAGGACGGGCTTAATTGAGGCGTTGGGAGGGAAGCGATTAGTTTTTTCAGCTTTTGGTTTTCCCTATAAAACCGCATACAAGAGGGACAGCAAGCCAGGTGAGCGAGCAAGGCTTCCCTCGCCTCTTCTGTTATCTCCTCATCTAATAGTTCCTGGGAGAGAATCCTCGCCTTTTTACAATTCATCTTTCTCATCCTCCAGAATATCGCGGAGTTTTTCCCGCAACATCTTGCGAGCATTAAACAGACGAGATTTAACCGTCCCCAAAGAACAGCGAAGCAGGCGGGCTATCTCTTCGTAGCTAAAGCCTTGTAGATCCCGTAGGGTTATCGCCTCCCTTAGTTCAATAGGTAAAGAGGTAATCTCCTTCTCTAACCGTTTCCGCAACTCCTCTCGCTCCAAATTACCTTCCACTTCGGCATCCCCTGCGTCCGCGAAGAATTCTCGGTCACCTTCCAAAGAATCCAAAGAAATTGTATGTTTTCTTTTAGCTAACCGTTCGTTATCTCTTATCAAATTAAGAGCTATCTTGAAAAGCCAACTTTTGAATAAGCGGTTATCCTTGAGTTGGTATAGTGAGAGGTAAGCTCGCACAAAACTCTCCTGTGTTATATCCTCCGCATCCTCTTTTTGACGAAGGTTATGATAAACGAACCTAAACAAAGAATCTCTGTAGCGTTGGACCAGGATATCAAACGCCTCCTTCGCACCATTCTTACTGCGCAGAACTAAAACATCATCCGGCTCTTCCACGCAGGAACCTTCATTATTATTGACGATAAAATCTGAAGATTTGTTCAATGTGTATTTAATTTTACAACAAATTGCCATTTGAAGCAAAAAGTTCTCGTTGTGGAATGATGTCGGAAGTTTGCTCGGGAAGGTTATTTTGTATTAAAATAAATAAAATGCAGGAGAAAATAGAGCATTCTCTTGCTTATAAAATCGTCAAGGATTTTGGGAGCTACATCGTTTGGGAAGCGAAGCTGAGCCCCTACTGGCGTTTTATGCTTGGCTTACCCTTCATACTTTTAGGCACCTTATTCTTATCTCCTATCTACTTCATCTATAAAAAGGGCTATCTGCCCTCGCTGACTGTTCTCTTCGTCCTCTCCTTGGGTATATTATTTATCTTAGCGGGGCTGGCAATTGTTGGCTCTTGGAAATCCCTTGTTTTAGATGGAGCCTTGGGAACGCTCACTCTTTATAAATACTTCCTATGGCGCCCCTTTACCCGCACCTGTTACTTCTCGGGAATAGAAGGAGTGGAAGTGATGAAAACCACAAGAGAATTTGTAGAAGAATCACTCCCCCAGGAGTATTACGAGATTAGACTCCTTTACGAGGGAACAAAGATTTCCCTAGACGGAAGCACCAACAAGGAGGAGGCTGGGGAGTTCGCGAAGAAGATAGCCCAGATGGTGGGTAGAGAGGTAAAATGGAATTGAGAGTTGGAGCATGTTTATCCTGGGAGCATGCTTATTTGCTCAAGGAAGCAGGTGGGGACTTCATAGAACTACCCCTTGCCAAAGTAGCACAGTTAGAAGAAAGCCATTTCGAGGAAGTATCCCAGAGTTTGTTTCTCCCCGCCGAGGTCTTTAACATCTTCCTCCCTCCTTCCCTTAGGATAGTAGGTGAGTATGTTGACTGGAAAATGGTAGAGAAGTATCTACAAATAGCATTTACAAGGGCTCAACAGTTGGGAGGTAAAGTCATAGTCTTTGGCTCGGGAGGAGCAAGAAGGGTACCTGAGAATTTCCCTAAGCGGAAGGCAGAGGAACAGATACTGCTTTTCCTGTCATTGGCAAGCGATATAGCGGTAGATAAATCTTTTACCATTGCTGTAGAGCATCTAAATAGCTCTGAAACGAACACCATAAACAGCTTTGAAGAAGCCCTTCAACTGGTGGAAAAATTGGGGAGGGATAATGTGGGTGTATTAGCGGATATATACCATCTATTGAAGGAAGGTGAGGATTTAGAAGTGATAAGGAAAGCAGGAGAGAAACTCCTTCATATTCACTTATCCGACCCGGAAAGGAATCCCCCACTTAAAGGGGAGAAGGTGGTCAAGGATTTTCTTCTCCTCTTGAAGGAAATGGGTTATAAAAATAGAATTTCTGTAGAATGCAGATGGAGCGACTTGGGGAAAGAACTTCCCAAGGTTATCCAGACATTAAAAAACCAATGGAGGTGTGCCTATGAGCACTCTTTCCCTTGAAGAGGTTTGGAACAAGACGGTTAAAGAAGTGAAGGAAAGGAATTTCTTTCCCCCCTTCTGGCAAGCTCTGGACTCTGTAGTTCCACTTTCCTTGGAGGAAGATCATATTGTTCTTGGCTTTAAACCCGGCACATTTCACCTGAGAACCCACATTGAAACAGGGAGCAACCGGCTTCTCATAGAGGAAGTGCTTTCCCGTTTGATGGGAAAACCCTACACCCTTAAGGTAGTGGAAGCTACTTCTGTTGAAGAATGGCAGGCGATAAGGGCAAAAGAGCAGAGAATAGAGGAAGTAGAGGTGGAGGAGTTTGCCAGACGAAAGGGGACGATGAACATTCTGAGGGAATGGGAAAGGTTTGTCCTCGAGTTGCATAGAATGTACTCCTCCCTTCCCCAAAGGAGTTTACCTCAAGTTAGGGCATATTTCCTTTATCAGGTTATGCCGCGCATTTTAGCCAAGAAGAAAGAACTTTACGCAGAGGATGAAGCTTCCAAAGAAACGAACGAGAAAGCCTTCGCCCGCCTTTTGGATAGGCTATCCTCATGGACAGGCGTTCCTAGTCCCCTAATCGCTTTAGAACTTTTGAAGAGGGAGAAGGAAGGATAGACAAAATTGCAAGTGCTGAGGAATGTTTCTTTTCCCCCTTCTGCTATTCGCAATTTCTAACGGCAATAGCATAAGCTGGTTAAAAGCCCACTTCATCGAGGGAACCTTGCCACCTTTCTCCTTTGTCTACAATGGACAACCCTCTCCTCAATTTATCAGGGAATGGGATTTCCAGCAAGAGAAAGTAAGGGAAAATTCAAGCAAAGGGGAGTGGCGTTTCACATATACCGACCCTAAAACGGGCTTACAAGTGCGTTGCGAGGTAACCATATTCAAGGATTTTCCCGTCCTGGAATGGGTGCTTAAATTCAAAAATACGGGGAAGGAAGATACACCAATCATAGCCAATATCCAGGCTTTGGATTGCCTCTTTAAGGGGAAAGGGGAAGCCATCTTACATTATGCAAAGGGAAGCAATGCCCAACGGGATGACTTCGCCCCCCTTCAAGAACCACTTAAACCCAACACTTCCCTTAAGATAAGCCCCCTCGGTGGACGCTCCTCCAATACTACCGCTCTCCCTTTCTTCAATCTCCAAGTGGAGGAAATGGGAGGGGTAATTATTGGGATAGGTTGGTCGGGGCAGTGGGCGTTATCGCTCGAAAGAAAAGAGGAAGGGGTAATTATAAAAGCAGGAATGGAACTCACTCATTTTAAACTTCACCCAGGGGAGGAGATAAGAACTCCCCGCATAATGCTCCTCTTTTGGCAAGGTGAAGATTTTGTGGGGTCTCAAAATCTCCTCCGCAGGTTCCTAATAGCTCATCATATTCCCAAAATAAATAACGAACCTGTTACATTGCCTTTCTCTTGTAGTTCCTCGGGCCCACCCGAGGAAGCTAACAAGGCAAGCGTAGAAAACCAGTTGGAGTTCGTTAAACCCTTTATCCAACACTACGGCGTGGAGTTCCTCTGGATAGATGCGGGGTGGTTTGAGGGGGGTTGGCCGAATGGGGTGGGGAACTGGTTTCCCCGTAAGGATGGGTTCCCTCAGGGATTTCGCCCTTTGACCGAAGCTATAAAGAAGATGGGAATGAAAGGGCTCATCCTGTGGTTTGAACCGGAGAGAGTCTTTCAAGATAGCTGGTTAGACAAGGAGCACCCCAATTGGGTCCTCCGATTACCCGGCAATCCCAATGGGCTCCTGGACTTGGGGAACGAGGAAGCATTGAAATGGCTTACCGAGCATATATCAAATATGATAGAAAGGGAAGGGATAAGCATATATAGACAGGATTTCAATATGGACCCGCTACCCTATTGGCGTTTAGCTGACCCACCTGATAGGCAGGGAATAAGCGAGATTCGGCATATAGAGGGTTTGTATAGGCTTTGGGATGAGCTACTCAAGCGCCATCCTGGTTTGATAATAGATAACTGTGCTTCCGGGGGAAGGCGTATAGACCTTGAGACGCTTTCCCGAAGTGTTATGCTCTGGCGCACAGATTACCACTACTTCGAACCTAACGGTCAGCAGTGTCATCTATACGGGATAAGCTTCTACCTTCCCACAACTGCGACAAGCTGCGGCTACCCCAGCGCCTACCTCTTCCGAAGCGCTATGGGTAATGGAATGGGCATCTGGGTCCCCTGGAACCCCTCTGCTCCCTATGAAATATATCGCCAGTTTCTCCCCTCAATGGTAGATTGGGAACCTTCTCAACCTTTCCCTTTAGAATTAGCCAAGGGACTTATTGAAGAGTTTAAAAGGGCGCGGGATTTCTTCTACGGCGATTACTACCCGTTATCGCCCTATAACACATCTGACAATGCCTGGCTTGCTTACCAGTTTCACAGAGACGATTTGGGCGGAGGAATAATGCTCCTCTTCCGTAGGCAGAACTGCCCTCAGGAAGATTTTCTCCTCCAATTCAGGGGACTTGAAACAGATTCTCGTTATGAACTACTCATCAGCGACGATAGATTGTATAAAAAGAAGAGAATAATCAGGGGTAAACAATTGATGGAAGGGATCACCTTGTCAGTCAAAGAATCCCCCGGTTCACTGCTCATCTTTTATAAAAGAGTTCCTGGAAAATGAGCATTTTAGAGAGGAAAACTCAAAATGTTTTGACTATCTGGCATAAATTTTTCTGGACGGTTTTATCATTTATAGGTAATATTCTTCAAAACTTTCATAAGGAGGTTATGTGGAGATGAAAGTGAAAATCGACAGAGAGATGTGCATAGGCTGCGGACTTTGTGAGGAGAGCTGTCCGGAGGTATTCGCACTTGACGACGAGGGGAAAGCTTATGTTCTACCTGACGCCGACCTCTCGGATTGCGACTTGGAAGAGGTGGCTAACTCCTGCCCGGCAGATGCCATCACGGTTGAGGATTAACCCTTCCTCCTTTTCGTTGAGAATGCCACAGACCAACGAGCTGGACATCCAGCTCGTTGATCTTATGAGATCAAGCTTTATCATGTGAGAGAATGCTTTATGGAAGGCAAAATTGCCCTGTTGAGATAGTTCTTGAGACTGCGAAGGCTTACGCTGACCCCTTCAACGACATAGAACTGGACCTATTATTCACAGATCCCGAGGGAAAGGAGCAGAAGGTTCCAGCCTTTTGGGCAGGGGGTGGATGCTGGAAGGTCCGTTACTCTTCCCCTAAGTTGGGACGCCACGAGTGGCGCTCCATCGCATCTGATCCTACTAACTCCGATCTCCACGACCGGAGGGGTTCTCTGGAAATTTTGCCTTACGAAGGGACTAACCCCCTCCTTCGCCACGGGCGTCTATGTGTGAGCGCTAATCGCAAGTTCCTCCAACACATAGATGGCACCCCTTTCTTTTGGCTAGCCGATACCTGGTGGATGGGCTTATGTAAAAGATGGAGCTTCCCGGGTGATTTTTCCACCCTCGTTGCGGATAGAGTCGGTAAAGGCTTTACCGTTATCCAGATTGTCGCTGGACTTTATCCCGATATGCCCCCGTTCGACGAAAGAGGTGCCAACGAAGCGGGCTTCCCTTGGGAGGAAGGGTTCTCCCGTATCAACCCCTCCTATTTTGATATGGTTGACCTGCGCATCCATCATCTTGTCAAATCTGGACTTCTTCCTTGTGTTGTTGGTTGCTGGGGTTTTTATCTTCCTTGGTTGGGTATAGAGAAAATGAAAAAGCATTGGCGATACATCGTCGCCCGTTATGGTGCCTATCCTGTGGTTTGGTGTCTGGCTGGAGAAGGGGTAATGCCTTATTATCTTTCCAAAGAACCCCAAAAGGAGAGTGAATTTCAGAAGAAAGGTTGGACAGAGGTCGCTCGCTATGTGAGGGAAATAGACCCCTATCATCATCCCATCACAATTCATCCCACAGACAGTGCTCGTAATCAACTGGAAGATCCCTCGCTACTTGACATAGATATGCTTCAAACTGGACATAACGATAGGTGGAGCATTCCCAATACCATTCGGCTTCTCAACTCCTCTTATTCAGCCCAGCCGAAACTCCCCCTTATAAATGGGGAAGTCTGCTACGAGGGAATTGGTGAAGCTTGTAGGCAGGAAATACAAAGATTTATGTTTTGGGTTTCCTTTTTAGCCGGCGCTTGTGGGCATACTTATGGCGCGAATGGTATCTGGCAAGTTAACACAAAGGAGAAGCCATTCGGTCCCTCTCCCCATGGTATGTGTTGGGGTAACACCCCCTGGGAAGAAGCTTACCAACTCCCTGGTTCCTACCAATTAGGGTTAGCTAAGCGGTTACTTATGAGATATGAATGGTGGCGGTTTGAACCTCACCAGGATTGGGTCGAGCCCGCAGGCACGATGGAAAATTATAACGGGGGCTATGCAGGAGGAATTGAGAAGGAAGTGAGGGTTATATTCCTTCCCAGCGGCGTCTGGGGAGTAAAGGTAAAGGGATTGGAAAAGAATATTAAATATCGCGCCTTCCTCTTCAATCCAACCAATGGTGAAGAGTTGGAGATGGGCGAGGTAAGAGGGGATGGAGAAGGAAACTGGAAGCTTCCCGGGGTTCCCCCCATCTTTCAAGATTGGGTAGTTGTTTTAGAGGCTCAGCGGTAGGGGTATATTTGCCTGAGAATTTTGCAAAGGTAATAGGCAGCGGGGAGACGAGGGAGAGTTAAGAGCGTTTGAAGGGCTATATTAGAATGATGTGCCCAAGATAGCCGAAGGTAAATAGCGAGCATAAGGGAACCGAAGCCGAGAATATATAAAGAGAGAGTGAGGAAGAAAGCCCCCCAATGTCTTGCCTTGCGGTAGAAGTCCAGCATCTCATAGAATACAAGAGCAGAACCCAGGAGGAAAATAATGGCAAGCCACTCAACGCCTGCTCGCTGAAAGACATCAGCGAAGGGGAAAAGCGCCAAGGAGAGGAGGCGCAAGCCGAGCCTCAATCCGCCAGCAAAGCTTCTTATCCCCTCCCCCTTGGGGGCCTCTTTTTTCCCCGGAATTCTCTCTAATCTTTCCTTTTTACGCTTTTTCTTCTTACTCATTTTGAATAATTCTTCCTCTCAAAGAAGCGGATGTCAAAGACTTTTAGGAGAAAAATGTTTATAATAAGGAGAAAAAGGAGGCGTTAAAGATGAAATGGCGCTGGGAGTTCCTGACGGTCTCCGAATTTGAGGTAGCCCTTGAGAGAAGTGGGCGGGTGGCGATGATACCGATAGGCAGTTTGGAGACCCATGGCCCCCACCTACCTTTAGGAAATGATGGGCTGACAATCGGCAAAATCGCCGATATGGTCGCACAAATAGAGCCAGTTGTCGTCCTCCCTACCCTCTTCTATACCCAATCCTATCAAGCCAAACTCCACCCAGGAGCACTCTGCATCCACGCCGAGCTCCTTACAGCGCTTTTAGAGAACATCTGCGAGGAAGCTTACCGCAATGGCTTTGAGAAAATTGTCCTCCTCCACGGACACGGAGGAAATACCCCTGCTATGGAAGGATTCTTGAGAATCCTCGCCGATAAAGGGAAACCTTACTCCCTATATAGCATCCCGCCCTGGGCAGGGATGGGGGAATTTATAGACCAGATCAAGGAAACGGAGAATGTAGGACACGCCTGCGAAATAGAAACAAGTATTTCCCTCTACCTTTTCCCTGAGGGAGTGAATATGGAGGCTGTTAGGGGAAAGGTTTTCCCAAAGCAAGAGGAATTGGATGTTTCTCCTGCATCTACCCCTGTTGACTGGATGGCTACCTGGCCTGAGGGTCCTATGGGAGACCCCTCTAAGGCGACGATTGAGAAGGGGGAGAAACTGGTTCAAAAATGGGTTGAGGTCATCGTTGACATCTTAAGAAGGATAAAGAATGACACCGTTGTGCCCAAACTTATGAGACAGCTCCGAGAGGCGAAATAAGGATAAAGGAGGCGAGAAAATGGAGGGCCCGAGAGGAACGAGAAAAGAAGAATTTGAGGATTTGATAAAACTTGTCAACCTCGTCTTCAGACCAGAAAGCCAATCTATGCAAAGGGAATACGAGAGCATCTTTAATGAGGAGAACTTGGAGAATCTAAGAGTTATCGTGGAGGATGGAAAACCGGTCTCCCATATAGGGACACTGGAGAAGGAGGTGCTCATTTACAATTGCAAATCCAGAGTGGGTTTGGTCGGAGGTGTCTGCACCCATCCAGATTACCGAGGAAGAGGCTATGCGACACTGCTCCTCAACGATTGTATAAGGCGGTTCGATGAACGGGGCTGCGATTTTATGCTTGTCTCGGGCGCCCGAAGGCTATACGATTCCGCTGATTGCCTCTTCGTGGGAAATATTATCCGCTTGGAGATAATGAGAAGGGATTTGTGGAGGTTTGAGAGAAATAAAGACACCTCCATAGAGGATTTTAGCGAGGAGCATCTTGAAGATATGATGAAGGCTTACGAAAAGAAGAAGGTGAGGTTCGTCAGAGAAAGGAGGGACTGGGAAATCGCCCTGCGCTGCGGTCAGGTTATGAATGCCCCTTCAGATTTCCTCATAGTAAAAAAGAGCAACCAATTCCGAAGTTATCTGATCGTCCACTTCTCGGAGGGAAGAGGCGATGTCAGGGAATATGGTGGGGATAGGCAAGCTTTAATAGATGCTATTCCCATCCTTTTTGAGAAATACCATCTCGATGCCTTGATTTTTCCTGTTCCCTTTGAAGATAGCGAACTCGCAAGACCAATTCAGGACAGGGGCATCTACAGCTCTATAATGCCAGTTGCTGGCACCGTAAGGCTTCTGAACTTCGCTCGCTTTATGGAGAGAATCAGACCATACCTCAGGGAAAAATTGGGAGATATAGCAGAGGATTTGAGATTTGAGGAAAAGGAAGAGGAGTACAAAATCTCCCTGGGAAACGAGAATTTCATTATAAAAGGAAGAAGGGCAATGACCTGGACGATTCTATCTCGTCCGGGTGGATACGAAATCCCTGGTGAGGGGAGGCTTATCGAAGCCCTCAGGAATGCTTTACCCATTCCCTTCGTTTGGTATGGGATAAATTACATATGAAGGAGTGAAAGAATGAGTTTCTCTCGCAAATGGTTTGAAAAGGATTTCCGCCGAAACCTCGTGGATATGCATATTGAGGATTGGGATGAGCGTTTCCTCTCCCAACTCGAACCGCAAAGATATGTGGAGTTACTGAAGGTCGCTAGGGTCACCACAGCGATGATATACGCCAACTCCACTGTGGGCTATTGCTATTGGCCCACGAAAACGGGAAAGATGCACAGGGGGATAAAGGGAAGGGATGTTTTGGGCGAGTTGATAGATCTCTGTCATAAGGAAGGGATGAATGTCATCATCTATTATAGTCTCATCTATAATAACTGGGCTTACGATAAGGAACCCGATTGGCGAATGAGGCTCGCCGATGGGAGGGAAGCCAGGGCTTGGACGGGGCGTTATGGGGTTTGTTGCCCTAACTCAGGCTATAGGGATTTCGCCCTGAGCCAAATAGAGGAACTCTGCCGGGACTATGAATTTGAAGGCTTCTTCTTTGATATGACCTTCTGGCCAATCGTCTGCTACTGCCAATCCTGCAGGGAACGTTTTCTTAAAGAGGTTGGTAAAGAACTACCCAAAGTAATAGATTGGGAGAATGCGGATTGGGTTGAGTTTCAAAGGAAGAGGGAGGAATGGCTATCCGAGTTCGCCCAACTCGTCACCAAGCAGGCGAAAAATCTTAAACCGGGCGTTTCTATTGAGCATCAGTTCTCCACCTGCGTTGCGAATTGGGTGTTTGGGGTAACCCAAGCCATCTCGGAAGCGAGCGATTACTGCGGAGGAGATTTCTACGGGGGCGCCCTTCAGGAATCCTTTGTCTGCAAGCTCTACTACAACCTAACCAGAAACCAGCCATTTGAATTTATGACCAGTAGATGCATAAATATTAGCGACCATACGACTACTAAACCCAAGGAACTGCTGGAAGCGCAGGCATTCTCCGCCCTGGCTAACGGAGGAGCATTCCTCTTCATTGACGCAATTGACCCTACCGGAACTATGAACCAGAGGATATATAAGACGATGGGAGAAATATTTGAGAAACTCAGGGATTACGAAGAGTATATCGGCGGAGAACTCTGCCAGGATTTGGGGATTTATTTCAGTTTCGAGTCCAAGTTCGACCTAAATGACAACGGTAAGAGTGTTATGGAGACATCAGGCAGAGAACCCCACTTGGATTCAGCACTTAATGTGACGAAAAGTCTTATATATGCTCATATTCCCTTTGGGATAATAACGAAGAAAAACTTGGAAAACTTGAGAAAATACAAAGCCATAGTCTTGCCCAACCTCCTGATGATGGACGGGGAAGAAGCAGAGGCATTGAGGGATTATGTGTCCTCGGGCGGAAGGCTCTACGCAAGTTATTATGCATCCCTTTTGGATAAAAATGGCAATAAACGAGACTTTCTTCTCTCAGATGTTTTGGGAATTTCCTATATAGGTGAAACCAAGGAAGGTGTTACCTACATAAGTCCATCCAAAGAGCTCCCCGAACTCTTCGGCGATATAACTCCTCAAGCACCCCTAATTCTCTTCCATCCCCAAGTAATAGCTGAAGCGTCCGACGGTGCGGAGACCATAGCAAGGATTTGCCTACCTTACACAGACCCCGTGGATAGAACAAGGTTTGTCTCCATACATTCCAATCCTCCAGGGGTTATCGTAGATTATCCCGCGATTGTGAAGAATAAATTCGGAAAGGGAGAGGCAATATGGTGCGCTGGACCTTTGGAGATGGTAGACCAAGAAAGGCATAGGGAATTTTTCCTCAGATTGCTCAAATCACTGGTTAAAGAGGGCTTCTCCTTTGAAGCGAAGGCCCCGAAGTCTGTGGAGATAACCATGTTTAAAAGGGATGAAGGATACATCGTCAATCTCCTCAACTTCCAACCAGAACTCCCCAACATCCCCATAACGGGGATTAAATTGAGAATTAAAATCGGAAATAAACCCATCTCCAAGGTGTTCATACTGCCTTCCGGAACTCCCCTCCCCTTTGAAATAGAAAACAACTACATAAAAGTTGAAATTCCCAGGGTAGATACATTTTTAATGTTAGGTATCCAATAAATATTAAGAGAGGAGGCGTGTATATGAAAATTCTTTTCAGCGTGGCAACTTGTGTGTTGCTTTTGGTTGTAGGAGAGGTTTGGGCAGGGAGGATGACGATTTCCCTGGATGGAAGATGGGAGTTCGTCAAAGTTCACTCCCTTGATGAACCTATCCCTACTTCGGGCTGGCAACCAATAAACATCCCCGGCACACTCTACGGCTACAACTACGAGAGAGCGTGGTTCCATAGAAAAATCTTCATCCCTAAGGAATGGAACTATTACCGTGTCATCCTTCGCTTTGGAGGCGTTAAATACAATAGCAGGGTCATCGTCAATGGCAAAGATGTGGGCGGATGCTTCAATGGCTACGATGCCTTCCAATTGGATATAACATCAGCGGTTCGCTTCGGCGCCGATAACGATATCTTCGTCGGCGTCCACGACTGGACGGGGGTCTTCGTAGGCGAAAAGGTAGATTTTGAAATGGTTCAAAAAACTTCCAATATTGACTTGCGAGAGGTCCCTCAAGACCGCATAATTTCCCCCATTGGCGGACACTATTACCAATACGGTATATGGAACAGCGTTTATCTCCTCGCCGTCCCACCCATTTACATCAAGGAAACCTTGATCCGTCCTTCCATCCGACAAAACAAACTTGAAGTAGAGGTTAAAGTCGTAAATGCAGGTGATAAAAGCGCCAGCGTAACCTTAAAGGGCGATATCTATCCTTGGGATGGAAGAGGAAAGGATAAGAGTGGACAATGGGGAGTAAAGGGAAAAGCGGTGGCAAGCTTTCCCGCAACAAAATTGGAGATCCCCCCTGGTGAAACTCACTCCCTAACCCTTAACCTTGCCAAACCTTCCCTTAATACCTGGTCCCCCTATAATCCCCACCTCTATGTTTTGGAGCTTAGAATTGACCGGCCTAACGGCGATGTTCTGCGGGAACGTTTTGGCTATAGGGAACTCTGGGCAGAGAATGGAGACTTCTATTTTAATGGTAAGAAGGTGCACCTCCTTGCTTCCTCTTGGTGGCCTCCCACACAGGGAGTTTCAAGGGAATATGTAGTGGAGCAAATAACCGCCCTTAAGAAGATGAATGCGGTAGCATTCCGCACTCATACCCAGCCCTGGCAGGATGTATATTACGAGGTTGCGGATGAGCTCGGCCTAATGATGATTCCCGAGGCAGCAATCTGGAACGATGACACCGTCTACCGCGTCTTTGACCCCAAGTTCTGGGAGAATTACGCCGAGCATCTACGCTCTATGATCCGCCATCTCTACAATCATCCTTCGGTGATTATGTGGAGTTTGGAGAACGAGCTCACAGGGCCAAGGGTGAACGAGAACTTCCCTGAGACGGAAGAAAACCTGGCGAGAATGGGCAGAATTGTGAAGGCAGAAGACCCCACACGCCTCATAACCTATGAATCGGATGGGGACCCCGGTGGAGCTACGGATGTCATCGGCATCCATTATCCCAACGAGTTTCCCCAGAGGCGTCTTTGGCCCAACGATGCCTACTGGATGGAAGAGCCTCGTTATGCAGGCGGTGGAGGGGGAATATTCTGGAAAGGTCTTTTCCTTTGGGACCGTAAGAAACCCTTATATATAGGAGAATATCTCTGGGTCCCCTCCCGCGACCCCTCTACCAACACCCTCTTTTACGGCGATGAAGCCTATCGTGACCATCAAACCTACCGCACTTTGGCGAAGGCTTTAGCCTGGCGGATGCAAATCCTCGCCTACCGCCACTACGAGGTCAGTGGGCACTCCCCTTGGACGGTCATAGAACAAGGTCCCCTTGATGAGCGCAATCCCTGCTGGGTCGCCCAAAGGGATATGTATCGCCCCCTCGCTTGCTTTATTGAAGAATACGATTCTCGCTTCTTCTCAGAAGAAACAGTCCAGAGAACAGTGGAGTTCTTCAACGATACTATGAAGGACTTACCAAAAGTTACATTCAAATGGGCACTGTTGGAAGGCAAGAGAACCCTCCAAGAGGGAGAAGAAACCTTGAATATGAAAAGCGGTGACCGCCTGGAGCGAGTTATCAAGGTTACCTTACCCAAGGTATCCGCTCGCAAGCAGTTAACATTAAGCTTAACCCTTAATGCTAATGGCGTTGCGCCATTCAAGGAAGAATGGAAGATAGAAGTCTTCCCGCCCCTCTCCAAAGATCTCTTCCCCCAAGTTCCCCTCTTTATTTACGACCCTAAAGACAAGCTCTCATCCACATTGAGTAATATAGGAGTAAAGTTTAATCAGCTCGACCGATTAAGAGAGTGGAGCGGTGAGGGAATCCTCCTGATAGCTCCCGAAGCGTTGGAGGCTGAGAAGCCAACTGAACCCCCCATCATAGGGGAACCACGGGGTGCGGAGCAATGGTTAGCCCAACAAATTGAGAATGGAGGAAAGGTGCTCGTTTTGGAGCAGACCCCCTCGGCAGGGGAGTGGCTTCCCCTTTCCTTGGAGAACCAATCCTCCACTTTCAGCTTCCCCCTTATTTCCAACCACCCCATTCTCCAGGGCATAACCTCTGAGGATCTTCGCTGGTGGCGCGGAGATAACCTTGTCAGTTTAAACGAGCCAATTCGTCCTATGCAGGCTGGAATGCTCCCTCTCATAGTTACAGGCACGGGGAGGGGACTTTCTCACGCCCCCCTTGTAGAGGTAAGACAGGGGAAAGGAGCATTGATAATCTGCCAAATGAGAGTGGCAAGCAAACTGACAAGCGAGCCTATGGCAGGTGTGCTTCTTGGAAGAATGCTCAACTATCTGGCAAACTATGAGCCGCCCGAGGGAGAAGCGCTCGTCCTCGCATCTCCTTCTCTTCAAAGGAAGCTCGAAGCCCTGCGGTTAGATTGGCGCCCCCTTGAGAGTTTCTCCAAGCTCCGCTATCCCGATACCCAACTTCTGATAATAGAGGATAGTTCCCTCATAGCCGAAAACTTTGGGCAACTACAAAAATTCATAGAAGCGGGAGGAAATGTCCTCTGGCATCGCCCCAAAGCTGAGGACCTCGCAAAACTATCAGAACTTTCCCTTGTGCTCCAGCCCTATCAAGGACCAATTACCCGAGCGGAAGGAGAGGGTGAACTATTCTCCTATTTGTCAAGAGAAGACCTCTACTGGCTTGCTCCTCCCAGCGGTCCCTGGTGGCAGGTCGCTCCCATCGCGGTCAACTCCGTTGACGGTGTATTCATTTCTAAAACAGCCCTTCCGGGTGCCAAAAGGTTCCCCGCCACGAAGGGAGCGAAAATAGAAGAAGGTGTAAATATAGTGGGAAATGAGCTAGCCTTCTTCACCCGGGGTATGGCTGAATGGGAGATAGAGATTCCCCAATCAGGGACATATAATTTCGGCTTGGTAGCCAGGGGAACACCCGTAGGGGGAATCTATCCCATAGTTGATGTCTATCTTGACGGAGAAAAGGTTGGAATTATTTATGTGGGAAGCGAGAAACAAGCAACTTATGTTTGCTCGTTCTTTGCTAAAAAGGGAAAACATAGGTTAGGCATCGCTTTCACCAACGATGCCTGGGCACCTCCCGAGGACCGCAACCTCTGGGTTAAAGAGTTCCTTTTGGCAAAGGGCGAGGAAAGAGAAAAAATGGAAGTTTTAACCTCCCCTCCCGCTCTGATATCGCTTCCCCTGGGTAAAGGCAAATTGGTCCTGAGTTCCATTCGTTGGGATGAGCCGCCGGCGGGCAACGGACTTAAAGCGAGAAGGTTTATCTCCCACCTGCTCACAGCCTTAGGTGCGAGGTTTCTTCCTGCGAATAAGGTAAGCGTAATAAAGGCGGAGAGATTCAATCCGGCAGGAGAGTATCCTTTATTGAACTGGGAGGAAGGTTTCATCGCCATGGCGACCAACGCCACTGTGAAGACGGAGATAGATGTCGCTCAGAAGGGGAATTATAGAATAACGATTTGGGCAAGAGGGACGCAAGCTGAGGGTGTTTACCCTATAGTCGTCCTGGATTTGGACGGAGAGGAGATAGGAAGGATTGAATGCAAGGGGGAAGAGTGGAACCCCCACTCCATAGAGGCAGAACTCCCTGCGGGGAAACATACATTCTCCCTGAGCTTCATAAATGATCTCTGGCGCCCTCCGGAGGATAGGAATCTCTGGGTTTCCCAGGTAGAATTTGAGCTATTGAGATGAGCGTTTAAAAATTCCAGGGGGCGGGGCGAAACACCCCGCCCCCTAAGCACTTACTCTTCCTCCTTCTCCAACTCCTGTAGGCGTTTCTCTATCTCCGCTAATATCTTCCTTAACTCCTCTGCTTGCGCCTTCAGGAACTCTGCCTCTTCCTTGGGGGTAGGAACACCACCCCAGGGGGGAGGAAACCCACCCCCAAAGGGATGCCACCACCAACAGGCTCCCCAAGCGGGTAAACCCATCGCCGCTCGCACCCAGCCGGGATATCCTGTCATTGGCCACCAGAATCGCCATCCCTTTCCAGGACCACTATGCCCTGGGGAATCGCATCCTCTTCCAGGACCACTATGCATTGAGGGATCACCTCCTTTATTGATAATTATTTTCAATAATTATACAACGAGCCTTTAGAAAAGTCAAATAATGGAGGAGAGTCCTTTCCCTACTTTTCCCCTTGACGAGGAAAGAGAATGCTCCTAAATTTGATTAGATGCGTTTGAAAATTCTTATTTCCTGCCTCATAGTTCTATCGCTTCTGCCCGGTTGTGGAGGTGGAGGAGGTATCCCACCCTCGCAAGATAATAATCCACCTACACCACCGTTCAATATCTATGGAGTGGTCACAGATTCCCTGGGGAGAGTTCTTGGGGGTGCAAGTGTCTCCGCTTATTACAAGGACGCTCCTCAGACCATCTTGGACCAAGATGAAACGGATGCCAAGGGAAGATACTACCTTTGGGTGCCTGTTGCGGAGGATAAGAAATATGTGGTAACCGCTTCAAAAACAGGCTATCAATCCGCTTCCAAAGAGGTGGAGTTATCCCCTCCCGATTATCAACAGGAAGTGAATTTCTCCCTTGAGCCAAAGGCTAAGAGATGAGATATTGGCGCTATATTTTCGTCCTCCTGCTTATGGGAATAGCGGTTAAGTTTCTCGCTCCCAAGGTAGGGGAAACATACCAGGAGATACCCCTCGTCTTTAAAAGAGCGAGCAAGGATCTCATTCCCCTCCTCTTGCTTGCCCAAGCTCTATATTATTTCGGGGATGGCTGGCTTTCCAAGGTGGTGCTGGATATGGGGGGATATAATCTCCGCCTTAAGGACACTGTGAGGATAGCTATCTTGGGAATAGTGGGAAACCAGGCAATCCCCGTTTTTGGGGGGGTAGCAATAAGCTATTATTTTTATCGGAAGATGCGCCTGCCCCATGAGGCGGTCATCTTCCTGGTCATCAGCTGGACGCTCATTGTTTATATTATGTATGCTATCTTCTTTTTCCTAAGCCTTCTCTTCGCCCCCCTTTCTCCCCTCTATTTTCTCCCCCCGCCTGTCTTGATAACCTCTATAATAGTTGTTGTCTTAGTTGTTATTTCTCTCTATTTCCTCTTCAAAGAGGAAGGTGAGAAACTCGCCTCTCTATGTGAAAAGGTTGCGAGAGGTTTGAATAGAGTAGGACAAGTTTTTCACAAAAGGGAGTTGCTCGACCCCGAACGCCCCAAACGGTTCATCCCCCGCCTTTACGAGACCTTCAGGATGTTGGGAACCAACTACTACAAACTCCCCTCCGCCTTATTTGCCTCCCTTCTTTTCTATCTCGGCAATATATTCACCCTATATTTCGCCTTTTTGATATTTGGATACAAACTGAGCTTCTTCCATATAGTTTTCTGCTATTCCCTTTCCCTCCTCCTCAGCGCCCTCACTTTGGTTCCCCAAGCCCCAGGGGTCCTGCTCGCTTCCCTGAGCGTAATCTTCACAGCGTTGGGTGTTCCCGCTCACATCGTCATACTCTCAGGGACGCTCTATCGTGCCTTCTCCTATTGGCTTCCCCTTTTAGTAGGCGTGGTCTCCCTAATCCATATGAGGAGGGAACTGCAGAGGTTGGAGGAAAAATCTTTAAAAGAATCGGAGATATAGAACCTGCTCAGTGATGTCCAATTATAACTTCTATTAAGTCCCCATTTTTTAAGATGGAGCGGGGGATAGGATGAGTGATTGCCTTCCCATTCAGCCTCACCTCTTTGACCTTGTTCCCAAATCCTCTATATTGGATATGGAGAATCACATCTCCGCACCTGATGTTCTCAAAGGAGATGTCGGCAGCCTCTCTGGGAATAGCGGGTTGAAAGTAAAGCTTTTCTTCGTCCATCCTCAAACCTCCAATCCCCTCTATTATTCCCACTGTTATGAGGATGCCATCCTCCATTAAGCCCTGGTCGCTCCCCACCGGTTTGTCATCGGCGCTGAAAGCATTACTCCCTTCATACATCGGTAAGGGACGTGTATAGGGAAGACCGTGCCCACTTGCTAAATTCCCTCGCAAAACCCTTTTGGCGAAAGCTTCTACCTTTTTCCAAGCATCTTCCGGCGATAATCTTGCTCTTATGAACCAGTCAAACCCACCTTGCCAGAACTGGGTCTGACCATTCTGTGTTCCGGGTGCTCTTTGAAAATTGTTCCAAATCCCCGCATAGAAGGCTTCCTTGTTCCCGTCCATTGTGTTTATTGCAGGTATGCCAGAGGGCTTTCCCGTTCTTCCATCCTTCCATGAGTAAGCATTGGGGTCGGAATCCAACCAGGAAATAACTTTTTCAACTTTCTCCTTGGGCAAAAGTCCGAGGTAATTTGCCAAAAGGGGAATATCGGTGAAGCCGAAGTCGATCTCCTTACCATTGACATCTATCCAACTGAGAAACCTTCCACCTCTCAATTTCCTTCCCTGGTTATCCCTTAGATCTTCCTCTCGCCAATAAAGGGAAAATAGGGATTCCTTTGCCCTTTCCCCTACCCTTTTGTATTCATCTGCTTTTTCCTGCTCATCTAAGAAATAGGCAAGGCGTGCCAGAGCGAAAGCGGATGCTGAGTAATAGACTTGAAGTAGGGCATAACGATGCCCAATGCACCAAGCATCCCAGTATGTGGATGGGCGTCCTTGCTGGGGAAGCCCTGTATATGGTTGGGGTAATACCAAGATCTCCCTTTCATCAGCCAGGGAACGATAGAAATAAAAAGCCTCCTCCAACTTGGGAAATATCTTCCCGATGAACTTCATATCTTTTGAAAGAATCGCGTATTCCAGGACGGATAAGATGAATTGGGCGTTTGTTTCAAAGATATAACCTGTTTGATTCCAACGCCACATCCATCCGCCATCACCAAGCCTCGCTATAGGCATTATACCTCTGGGGAGAATGTCTCCCATCTCGTCCCTCGTAGTTTCCCCATCTGCGACGGCTAAGAGATAAATCTCCAAATTATTCCGCATCGTCTCCAAGTTGAAGCGGGGATTGTATTTACCCGCTAATGTCCAGAAGAAGGGGATCATCCCCTCGGGAGCCAGCGGACCCCCGAAGCAGTGTTCAAGGTAAAACATCTCAAGGGCTCTCTCAACCTCAGGGGCATTGGGCAAGTAGATTCGGAATGTTCCCTGGGAAGGAGGTCTTATATAAGGAAGCAGGCGGATGACAGCTGATAACCTGTATTTCCTCTCCCTTTCAAGTGATATTGGTCTGCAGTTATGTATGCGCCAGTCAAAGGTGCAAGAAGAAACGATTATTTTTGTTATGCCCATAGTTCTATCAAAGAGGGGATTTGGTAGATGGACGAAGAAAGGGGTATCGCTTCCTGCGTCTCTTATTTCCAAAGTAAGGAAACGGAAGAGGGGTTGAGAGCCCTCATCCGCACAGGCTATCAAGTCGTTCCCGATGGGACGATAGCAAGGCTGAAGGGCGTAGATGCTCATCTTGTAATTCTCAAGCATCCTTCTGTGGAAATATCCTCCCCCAGAGTTGTAAAATCTCTCCCAAGAACCCGCAGGGAAGTCAAGATGCCACCCTATATAAGGGAGGTATATATCCCTGAAACTTTGGAACTCCGCCCTCAGAATAATTGCATCCTTATCAAGGCGAAAATCCAAGGATGCCTTTACAAGGGCTTCTCCCTCGGGAGACACCAAATGGAGATTCGGAAAACGAAGAGAATAGTGAAATACCTTAACGGGTTCTACATTCCTGGGTTCAAGGACAAGGTTAGAGGGCTCATCTGGATACACGCTTCTCTGCCAATTGGAAGGACCCCCAAAATATATCCTGCTGTTCTTCCCAAAAATAAGACTCCCACTCCATTTTCCTTTTCCCCTTGTATCTACTTGAAGTGACACAATTTCCCCCTTCCTGAGGTCTATTCCCAATCTATAATATCCATTTGAGATGTGTTTTATCTCCCTACTCTCCTCCCTCTTTACCTTGGGAATTTTGAGCCTATCCCAGTTTCCCCTGAGCAATTCCCTTGCTTTTCTCACCGCTTCCTCCTCGCTTCCTCTTCCTATGAGGAAGCGAGCCCTGAACTTACCGTAGCTAAAGAAACCGGTATACTGTGCCCAGGCAGGGTCCCTCCAATCGCCCCTCCAGCAAAATTGAAGAGCCTTTATACCACCTGCAAAACCCTCTGATGGAATGGCAACCACAAGATATCTCTTAACCTCTGACCAGTAGAAAACAACGAAATATTCGCCATTTTTAGGTCCACCTTGCAACCGCTCAAGCGCGCTCCAAGTGTGCTCAATTTTCCTCCACCATTTCCCTTCGTAAAAATAAGCATCAGGTAAAGAAGCATTGGAAACGGGAAACTCGCTCAAAGTTCCACCTAACCAAAGCCCAGCTGGACCAAACCTCCTACCATTGCTACCTATGAACTCCCTCTCCATCTCAAAACCGAGCGCGTCTTCGTCAAATATGTAACGGGAACGAATGCTCAAAAGAGGGTCGTCCTTCAGACAAACCTCTGTTTTGATTATTGTTTTCCCCTCCCTTCTCTCTATCTTCAAATCCCTCAACCTGTATATAGGCATATGTAGGCCTGCCCATCCTTTTCCCTCCACGGGGAAATCGGAGCTCGTCCACCAGCCATAGAAGTAGCCGATGAAGGGCTCAAGGGGACAGCCTGCGTCGTGGAGGACACCGAGAAAGGAAGGAAAACTCTTGTTCATCCTTGCCCTGAAGCTTTTTCCCTCAATTGCAAGGGTATATCCTTGGTCTGCTTCTCTTATAGTTAATGGGAAAACACAAATATAAGATAAAAGAAAAGAGAAGACAATTCTCATACTATATCATCCCCAGAAGCGATATATCTGCCAATTGAAGACGAGGCCGAGGATGTTGGCAATGCTACCAATGACGAATTCGCCCAAGATTAAGCCGAGGAAGAAAGGCAGGGTATAGCGGTAACCCTTTAAGCCTGTGCTCTTCAGGATGATGAACTTCGCTAGCCATGCTATGAAGATGGGGCACCACATCAACCCCATCGCCCAAGAGGAGGAGACCGCATACCCTACGGGGTGAAAAGGCCACCAGAGAAATTTACCTTTCATAAGGATAAGGAAAACAGCGAACAGGAAGCCCCAACCAGTGAAGATAGAGCATAGGATATCCCTCTGTTGAGGCATCTTGAGCCAGGAATCCAAGCGGTTATAAGCTTCCCAGCCAAATCCTACTACCCAAGGGGGCATCTTAGCTGAGGAGGCACCGAGCTTATAGTTTGCCTGAAGAAGCGTCCAAAAGGCAGAGAAAGAACCCACAAGGCTGGCGATAAGCATTGCCCACATATATTGACGGTAATCCAAGTTTAGCCTTTCCGCTATCTTGAAGCCCTCCAGTTGGTGAGGCATTGGATGAGCTCTATATGCTCTGTTGAAGCTCCAGGAAAGGGTGAAAAAAACCAAATCCCCCTTAGTGAAACTCTCTACTCCCGCCACTCTGGGAAGCATCTGGTCTGGTCCCGCGAAGTGCAAATCGTGAGCTGGTGAACCAAGCTCTGCTCTGATCCTTGCTACAGCGAGGGAGAGAAGGAAGTATATCAAAAGGAAAACCAACGCCGTTCCCCACCTTGCTCCCATCTTGGTTATGAAGAAGAAGAGGAAAATATATCCGAGAAAAATCCCCACAAACGCCATCCTATAGGACATCGGCTCCCCTTCATCGCTCACGAGGGACGGTCTCCCCAGCGCCCTCTTTATCACTTGCCAGAGATATCTCCTCCCTGTCCATATGACGAAGAAGGCTATGCCTAAATAGGCGCCCGCTGATTGATCGTTTATGTAGGGCATATCGGGTCTCGCCACCTGTAGGTTGAAGGTGACACTTAAAATCCTTTGAAACTTCCAATACCAATAAAAGAACCAACAGGAAAAGGAGAGTTCCAAGGGCAAAAGATAACCGAGCCCGATTATACAAGGAAAGAAATAGAGAGGTGTCCAACCTATGGCATACCAAGGACGATAGGCATAAACGAATGTATATATGTCATAATCCCGGACGGGAATATGGGGGAAGAAGGGATAGTTTGCATTAATATTGTTTAATATGTCAACTATAGCCGAAACTGAAAAACCAACCCACATTAGTTTGCTCTTGAGAAGGGACAACTTTTCATCGGTGAGGGCGAGAGGGAGTTGAATTATGGGGAAGGTGAGATGTTCGTTCTCCGCCCACTGCTTGCGGAAGATGATGTTTATGCAAATCATAACGAATATCAGCACCATAAAGAAGAGCGTCCAATAGAGGATAGGGGGAAGCCAAGTTAAGAGATACTTCTTAGTATAGAAAGAGGACCAACCGAGAAAGTAGCCCTTCAAGACATCCTTATCCGAAACCATAAGCCATTTTGGGAGGTAACCGAAGAACAGTTGTTCCCATTTATTCTCGGCAGTAGCGAACCAGAAAGGGTGAACCAGACAAGGGACGAGGACAGCATAGAGGTCAACCCCTACCATACAAGTGCCTATGGCGATTAGAGAATAGATTAGGAGCAATTCCCCTTGGGTGAGTCTCAAACTGGGGGCGATTTTCCCCCAAAGTTTATTCAGAAGGACAAGTATTAGAAGGGTGAAAACCGCATTGAAGAAAAGGGACATAGTGGTAGGGAAGCTCTTCCCCACTACTTCTTCCATATAGCCTACCCAAAAGACATTCGGTGGGATTAAAATCAAACCGAGCAAGATAGCCCTTGTGGCTACCCTCTTCCTCAATGTTCTCCCCTACACAGAGTTCGCGAGTTCCCAGAGTTTCTCTGCGAAATAAAGATAATTTTCATAGGGCACATCTGGAGGGATGCTATGGTCGGGACAAGGGATATAACCTCCCTCCTTAACCAAGCTTTCCACCCTTCTCAGTTCTTCATCAATCGCCTCCTTTCCTTGAGCAAGCGCTCGCTTGTCTATACCACCCCACATCCTAAGCTCCTTGCCGAACTCCTTTCTCACCCTCACTACATCCATCCCAGCCTGCACCTCAAAAGGATAAAGCACATTTATTCCCGCATCCAACCAAATCGGTATTAGGGAATAGATGTTACCATCACTATCTAGGGAAATATATTTTACCTCCTTGGAGCGAAGGAAATCAACAACCCTTTTATAGCGGGGATAAGCAAATTTTCTATAAAGCTGAGGCCCAACAAGCGGTCCCGTCTTGTAAGCCATATCCTCCCAAAATCCAAAGACATCCACACCCGTGTAGAGAAGAATTTGTTCCATCATCTCTATGATGAAATCAGCTATGCTGTCCATCATTTCCTCAAGGAGGGAGGGGTCATCATAGAAGAGCAGACAAGCTCTCTCAACTCCCACCATCGCCCTTATCCCACCGAAGAAACCTCCCCATCTGTCAGCAATTATTATCAGTGGGCAATCCCGCCTTTTATAAGAGGAAAGTAACTCCTTGTAATTTGGACCTATCCGCTCCTCCAAATTGGGGCGGAAACGCTCTTTGCGGAAGCGCCGGAAATCTTCTCTTGTTTCAACAGGAAACCTTATGAACTGGGGCATAGAGGAGTCGGGGAAATCCTTCCTTTCCCTGAGGACTATTCCTTCATTGTTTATATAAGTGATGGTTTCCTCATCCTCGGCAATTATTTTCTTTTCGAAGGGAGGGTGAGGGAAGAACCACAGGCTGTGGATGATTCTGCGGTCTTCAGGGTGAGGCAAGGGGAAGGGTTCTGAGGGGTCGTAGCCCTCTTTAGTCCACCTTTCAATGGTCTCGGGCCAGGCGGCGGGTGCGCCCCAATAAACGCATCTATCCACTTTTTCATAGGAAAAAAGGTTGCGAAATCTCTGGAGGTCGCTCATTGTATTTCCCCTCTTTAAAAAGATAATATTAATCCGCCTCTTCTACAATGAAGAGTTATCTTTTTCTAAAAGAGTTTAAAGGGGGATTGGCAAAGAGCCAATCCCCCTTTAAAAGGCTTACTATTTAATATTGGTCATCGAGCCAAAACATTAAAATCTGTGTCCCACCTCTTTAAGGGGCTACATATAAAGCATCATAACCACTCAGGATCAGTTCTCCGCCCCCCCATTTTGCCCTTATCTGCCTTGCAGGGAGCCACTTAGCGTGACCATCGAGGAAAACGATGTTCGCTCCCCCCGTATGGCGAGTAACTGCGTCTTCGCTCTTGCCGAGTGCCTGAAGTGCGGCATCGAAGTTAGGGTAGAAAGGACCACAGGGACCGTAGGGACAATTTCCGGAAAAATTGGCGAAGGCAATTGGAGCGATTGTACCATCTTGAAAGCAAGCAGCCCAAGCTATGTTAGCTATGGTAGAATCCGCAAGGAGGATGGTGTGAACAGGATCACGCAAAGGAGCAACCTTACCGCCATTAGCCCCTCCACAGGGGGTGCCGCCAATAGGCGCCCATACCGGGTCGCAGTGAGCTCCACCGAAAGTCCCGATAGGAGCTCCATAGCTGATGAAGTTTCCTTCCGCTGGCATCCCGGGAAGCAGTTCAGTGCAATAGGGAGCACCCCCACAATTTCCCCCTGGATTGGTGCGGAATGTCCAGGGAGTATTATTGGAAGGGCAGTGGAGGATAGAAGCATTCTTGGTGTAAGGGTATATCTGCGCCCACCACTGGCGATGCTTTGGACCAGCGCAAGCAGGCACAGCGAAGGGCAAAACCTCATCCCAGTCTTGAACATACATCAGTATCCCTTGCCCCAACTGCTTTAGGTTGGAGAGGCAAGTGGATTTCCTCGCCTGCTCCCGAGCCCTTGAGAAGACAGGGAACAGGATAGCTGCCAGGATAGCGATAATCGCTATCACTACTAGCAGCTCTATCAAGGTAAACCCTTTTCTTCTCTCAAACATTTTCTTTCACCTCCCTTTTGATTTCTCGCCCCCTAACCGCTTTCTGGAGAAATCCCCAGCGAGGAAGAAGAGGGAACGAAACTTCCCCCTCCTTTGAACGAACCCTCAAATCACATCACCTCCTTTCAAAAAGAATTTGTTAAATCATTTTAATTTTATATGATATTTAGATTTTCCGTCAATACATTGATGAGATTTTTTTAATCCTCGTTTACTCCTGAGGGATAACTATCTCACTGTAACCCTCTGAGTCGTCCTTCCTTGCCCTTACCCTCAATACAAAGTCACCCATATATGGCACATATTCTCCCTTATGATAATCATAAACCGAGGGAAGGTCTTTCCTATCCACTATTAACCGATAGACGCCTTGGGAAACCTCTCTCCAAGATAGGAGGGTTTCGTATAAGGGGGATACAACTGGCAAAAGGGAAGCTCCGCAGGCGGGAAGTCCCTTTGAATTGAGGATTTTTATCTCTATCTCTTTTCTCCCCTTCCCTTCAACGCTTATTCTCTCGGGTTTCGCAATAAATAGTAGATTCCTTGCCTTTAATAGACTTGCCAATGCCTTACTATAATTTCCCTTCCCAAAATCATCTTCCGCTCTTTCCCAGAATGCCCTCCCTAACCCTACATCGCCACCCATCCTTTTCACTCTCTCCAAATCCTTTCTCGTTTCCCTCATCAGTGCCCTCACATCTTCCTCTTCCACTTTGGCTTCAAATATAATCACCGCTGTTCCATAAGGAGCCAGGGAAACAAATGCCTCTATATCCTTTGCCTTTCCCTCTCCCATTATACCATTTTTCAGTGGTTCCTTGGCGAGATATATATTCTCTTTAAGAGGGACAAGTTCCTCACCAATTTTTAAGGAGACGGCGAAGGATTGGTCAGAAGTATTCACTAAGACCACACCCATATTCACCCCATCGGAGAGAAGGAAACTTTCCACGACCTTGCTTGGGTTTTCTGGTGCTCTGTATTTAACAATTACCCTCCTTACAACACCTTCAACCTCCACATCGTCCACATAGGCTCCCCCTTTCTGCTTCTCTCCAATACCTAAACTCCACCATCCTATTGTCGCTGGAGGCAGAGGCTCGGAGGGAGAGATTCTCAAGTAAATAGGACTTCCTTTGGGCACTCTTTTATTTATTACTATTTCTATCCACCCGTTGTCCTTTATCTCCTCGGCAGGCACATATCTTTCTCCTATCTTCTCACCCTCGGGTCCTTTCAAGAAGACCTCCATCTTAAGGCCGTATCTTTCCACTTTTTTCCAATAAGTAGGGGTAGAGATACTCAGGGAGTAGATGAACTCTGATGGTGCTATAATTAACTGTCCGAGTGAACTATGCCCAGAGAAATCCTCTGCCAAATCTTGCTGTTCCCTCGTGGTATCGTATATTAAGGGTATCTCTACAGAAGAGGGCTCGGTTTTTATTATCCTCACAGGCTTGAAACTCTTCTCGTTTGCGAAAATGTATTCTAAGAACTCGCCCACTTCAATAGAATAGCTTCCCTCTATCCTTATAACTTCTCCCTTACCATAGGTAGCCCTACGATAGGTAACACCCCCGAATTTCTGCGCTTTTCCCAACCTTTTAAGGAAACCAGCTTCCCTCCCCTTTTGTAATTCCTCATCGTAGAGGTTGAACTCGCCTATGATGACCAGGTTTCCCCCCTGGCGCACGAAATCCTCTAACTTATCCAAAGTTTTTTTGCCTATTATCTCGTTATCCAGAGATATTAATATTTTCACCCCAAGTCTTTCCAACTCCCCTTGTTGGATTTGCCAGTCCACTATATATCGCTTAGGTATTTGTCTTTGAAGGAAATCCAGATGCAAGGTATCCCAGGAATCTTTCCAGCCGTCCATTATCCAGACGGGCTGTGATATATAAATGCGAGTGATAGGGAGAAGGGGCCACATAAACTTCAAATAAGGAGCTAATTCCTTCAATTCACCGAAGACCCGCCTCACTTCCTTCTGACCTTCTGTTCCCCTTATCCCCCAGTTGATAAGATAGTGCTCAGGCCAAGTCCAGGTAACCAATCCAACCGACCAAACGCCCAAGCCCAGGCACTCGTATATCTGCCTACGGATCATATAGCCAGGCCAGGGACGAGGGAAATAGGCGAGTTGAGAGCTGAAAACCGGCTTCCCAAAGGAGGTCATAATCTCAAAATACTTCGTGTTGTAAGTCTCCTTGGGAGGACGCACGATGGGATTGGCTATAAGCCCATCCCCTATGAGCACATATTCAAAGGGAGCGCAACCCGCCCGCTTAAGCTCGTCGTCCCGAAGACCCATATCATGTAGCCAAGTTAAGGAAAATCGCCAGGGGTCACTGTGCTTATAAGCAGTGTAGAGGTAGCGGAGATATTCTCCTATTGCTCGCACCCGGAAGGTATGCCAATCGAGATTGGCTTTGTTCAGCGCAATCTCCCTTGGAGGCAAAACCTCTTTAAAATCCCCATACCTCGTGCCCCAGGCTTCATTCAATTTGTGTATATCTCTATATTTAAGTTTTAGGTAAGCCCTAAAATGTTGTAGAGCCCATTTTGATTGGTCGAACCCTCTTTCCGCAAGAACAGGAGGGTAAAGAGTCTCTCCATCAACACCCCAAACGAGGATATCCTCGTGTCCCTTAAATTTTTCTATCACTTCCTTAACGAACTCGCATCTCAAATCATTGAGGACGGGATGTTCTACATTTGTCCAAAATTGTTTCTTCTCTTGGGGAAGTTCTATTTCATATAGAAGTGGTTCGGGATTCCCATGAACATCCAAAGCGTATATGTCGGGGTAGAGCTTGCGAAACCACTCTGGATACTCATGAAAGTTAGTGCAAGTTATTATTCCCACGAGGTTTTTAAAGCCTAACTGAGAACATCTGTGGAGGAATTCGGCAAAACCTGCAAACCTGTAATGCTCTGTATTTATCTTGGCTTTGCGATGGTCATTCTCATCTGGCATAAGGAAACTACTTAACCAACCAAAATCGGTGACCACGAGGTTGGCATTATCGGAAAGCATTTCCTTAAGTGTTTCCTCATCTTCCCAACCCGTTCCCACATAACCGAAATATTCCAGTGGATGGGATAGTGTTGCCTGGTATTGGAGGTCAACGGTATAGTTGCGAACCATACTTCCCCGGACGGGGGCGGAAAATAAAAAAGTGGATAGAAGAAAACAAATAATCACCATTTTTACCCTCCATATCTGCAACTCTTTATCGCTTCAACCATAGTATCTAAGTTCTCTATCGGGCAGTAACTTGGGATATCATGAGTGGAGAATATGAGTTTTCCCTTTTTCCCAAGAGCCTCAAACACATCTTTTACATGGTAGCGGACATCATCCGGGGTGCCGTTAGGAATGATATTGGAATTATCCAGTCCGCCATAGACTATTAACTTGTCTTCCTCAATTTCTCTGAACTCTCGGGGGTCATTGAAGCGATATTCTAAGGGGTTTATCCCATCAAAGCCATATTCCAAGAACAAATCCACTATCTCCAAAACCCTCCCATCTGTATGATAGAACACCTTCTTACCCTTCTTATGAGCTATCTCTACCATCTCACTTATGTAATCAAAATGAAACTCCCTTAAATGCTTTGGGGATAAAAGGGGACCATCTCGTCCACATATATCGTGGGCGATGTAAAGGACATCTATATCCAACTCACATATCCTCTGGGTAAGCTCAAGGACGATTGGTTGATAGCGCTTAAGGACATTATGTATCACATCGGGATGATCATAGATATCCACAAAAAGGTTTTGAGGAAGACGAAGGGGTTCAAGGAGCGCCAGCCCAGCACCAACGAGAGCGAAGAGCGCTTTATCTGGGTAGCGGTTTCTTTTATCATTTATGTCAGAATAAACCACCGGGTCGGTGGGGTCAGGTAGGGGCAAATCCATAGCCTGATGGATAGATTCGATCATTGGCTCAAGTTGCCAGACTGTTTTCCCATCGTAATAGGTTTTTGGAGTTAGTCCTGGAAACCAGTTGATGAGGGGGAAAACTTCTATCACATCCGCATCGTAGTGAGTTATGCGGAAATCTGTTCCCCACTTTGCATCTAACTCCGCCATCTTATCCCTATCCATCCAAAAGTTGAAAGGTGGACGGTCAGGAATTTTGCCCTCTAAAACCAGTTTCACTCGTTCCCGAGAGGTCATACCTTATGCCGTGATAACCTAACAAAAGTGTAAACACCCGGTTCGGAAAGTAAAAAGACCGAACCCTTTTGCCCCTTAGGGGAGAGCCTCCAATTCCCTTCAAGCAATATTTTTATTGCTTCAATTGGTTTTTCCTTGAGGTGGATGGTTATCCGATTTTCGCTTGCCCTAATATCCATCTTCACCCCTTGATAGAGAAGATTACTTATGCCGATATCGGGGCAAGCCTTGGGCAAATTTGGAGTTATATGCAATCCTTCCCCCTTGGGATTTATTCCAAGAAACCCATAGACAACTATGGAAGGCAAGAGGCTACTTTCAAAGAACTCACAGTCTATACCTATTCCACCAGCGACACCTCCACCTTGAAGGGTAGTTCCTCGTTTTCCATCTTTATAATATTCCCTATACCCTCCCTCCTTCCAGACTTCCTTTTCCCAATCCAATATCTCCATTAGCCTTTGCCAAGCGTTATCTGGTCCCAATACCTTTAATCTCGCCCAAAGGTCAAAGAAAGTAAAGCCCAAGACTCCTCCACCATCCTGCACTTGATAGCCCCAGGGAACTGATTCAGGAGCCCACCAGGCAAATATATACCACTCAATGTTCCTTTTCGTGGTGGAGCGAGGTCCAAATCGCCATTTATAGATGTCCTCCTTTCCCTTAGAGGTATCGTCTTCTATTATCCGCTTGCCCTCAAGCCAATCCATTATCTCCTTAGCATGCTCATCATTGGCTATATCATACCAAATAGCATTCAGGTTTAGGAAAGTGTAGCCATAGTCATGAGGAACACCATCCACATCTATGCAGGCGACGAATCTCCCCTTCTTCTTATCCCAGAACTTATCGTTTGCTACCTTTTTGACTTCCTCTGCGTGCTTGCGAAGTTCGGCTGGGTCGAGCGCCAATCCCCCAGAGGGAATGCCCCAGCCGGGATTACTCCTTATAGTCTCCTCCACCTCTGCCATTGTGAGAAGTGCTGCATAATACTCGGCGGTAGCGAACATATCGTCCCAACCAAAAGGCAAAATATCCCAATAATTGCTCCCTATCCCTTCTCCGGGGCGAAAGACTTTTTTGCCATCAGGAGTAAGCTCATAGCCTGAGCGCCCAGTATGCCCAAGCCAAGGATTGCGAATATGTTTGTATTTAAGACCTCCCAATTCGGTCTGCATATAGCGGAGGGCAAGTCGCATGCGATTTATGTTCTCCCGGAGGAAAGCGATATCCCTCGTCCAACGGAAATAGTTCCAACAGGCAAAGATAAAGTTGGGATTGTTTGATGTATGGCGTGTATCAAACACGGTAAAAAAGGAATCTATCTCAAACTCGCCTTCCCACTCCCCTGGCGCAAGCACTATTTTTATCCTTTTTATCTTTCCCTTCCACTTCGGGTGCTTATACATTGCGATTATGCTGTGATTAACGCCCGTTATATGAGACCAATGAGGGTCTTCGTTTTGTATGTAAACCCTTCTATCCTCGCCGAAATCGCTATCCTCTTCCCTCATCCATTCCACATAAGGCAGATTGTTTGTCTTACGAGGGGTATGTTTCCAACGCAACTGGAGGAAAGGAGCACAATTGGCATCTATTACAACATCCTTGGGAGTTATTATAGCGGGAGAAGGACCTACGGCGATGAGGCGCCATTTACCGTTAACTATCCCTTCGGAGCGAGCGTTCTCAACTTCCCACGAATCTACAGCCTGCTTACCATACCATTTCCTAGTTTTTGTCGCACGGAGCCAATCCCAAGCCCATCCAGGACCGTCCTCTTGAAAATGCCAACCTGCGGTATAGCCTTCCACACTGGGCATATTCTGACACCAGAGGGGGAAGGGCCAACCATAGTCATGAGCCTGGGAAAAATGTTGATGGGAATGGACATAACCCTCTTCATCGAGCCTTATAGAGTTGATGTCTTCTCTATGCACCTCCTGTATGCTCTTACCCCTCTGCTTGTCCATAGCATCAGCTAACCACATATCCGCTATCGTTAAATACTCCTTGTTGAAGAGGACGGGATTATTACCCCACCTGGTATGGAAATGATACCAAAGATACCTACTTAGCCACTGTGCGCTTTCTTCATCAGTAGCGAAAAAAAAGCGAGTAAAATCCTTGGGGGTGTTATCTAACAAATCCTTGAAGGGTGGAAAGAGCAAATTGTTTCCCAAAATTAGTCCGCTCCCTCCCAGGAGAAACATAAAGGAAAAAATTCTCATCCTTGTTCACTCCTTTCAAGAAATTTTATTTCTTAAGAATCTCCCCCCAACCGCTTGGGGGAATACCAAACTCCTCCGCTGAAACCCAACCTTTCTCCCTGAAATCGGGATTAAGCCATCCCTCCTCTCCTTTCCTGTCTACCTTCCAACTCTTATCGGTTATTATCCACAGTTTCTTACCCGACTTCAGGGTCACCTCCATTTCCAGGAGGAGCCCCCCCGGACCCCCACCATTGAAAACATCCACCGCTATAAGATTTCTTCCCTTTTTCAAAAACTTTCCCACCTCATATTTCTCTGCATCTTCCCATCTGCCATCCTGCCCAATTAACCTGCCGTTGATGTAAATGTTGTAGGCGTCATCGGCTGTTATCCATAATGTAGCGGTCTTAACTTCTTCTGGTATTTGGAAAGATTTTCTGAAATAGAATTTCACACCTTGCTCAGGTTTAGCGTTGGCACCCGGATACCAAATCCACTGTGCTCTCCATTCGCTTGGCGGAGGAATTTCTGGGAATCTTAAGCCTCTTGGTAATTCCTTAAGGTAGTAGACTCCGCCCTTCTCTATTCTTTCCTTTATATGGAACTCGTAGCCGGGCTTCTTGCAGATTATCTCGACGCTTTTAGGAGTGACTTTTATATCAAGGGGGAGCCCACGATAAATCAAGTTCTTTACCTCAGCAAAGGACAATTGAGAGGGAAGAGCAGGCTGAATGCGAAGGCCGTTTATATCAGCGTCTATGCCCATAATACCGTAGAGGAAGAAGCACGGGACAAGCCCACTTTCAGGGAATGGTATATCAGTGCCAACTTCCCAACCGTTATTTTCGCCGTAGAATAAGGGGGGACCACCACAAAGCTTGTCTGGTTTTTGGTATCTGTCAAGTATATCTAATAACCTTTTGAAAGCGTTATCAGCGCCGAGGTATTTAGCCCTCGCCATAAGGTCAAAGAAGGAAGTGTAGAGAATGGCACCACCGTTCTCCAAATGGGTGCCGAACTTCTGAGCCGGGATCTCCGCCTTCCCCTCAAGATACCACCAACCACTGCAGTCAATAGTATTGGCTCGGGGAGCAAATTTGTATTTGTATGTATCCACAGGGTCGTTCTCCATCCAGTGGTATATCCTCCTCGCTTTCTCCTCGTCTCCCAAGCAATATGTCAGCGCTTCCGTGTTCACATAAGTGAAGCCATAGTCATGCCTCGTTCCAGTGATATCCACGCAACCGATATATCTACCTGCTTCCTCATTCCAAAATGTCTGGTCATAATTTTTCTTAACCTCCTTTGCAAGTTCCCTGTAATACTCCGGAGGATGAGCCGGGGCACTACCTTCCACCTTTATCCCCTCTCTCCTTACCGCTTCTTCAAGCTGGGCCATAGCTTCAAGGGAAGCGTAGAAGTAGATGTTCTCGTAGGCAGATTTGTATCCAAAGGGGATATCATCCCAGTAATTGGAATGGACCCCTTTCGCCGTGCCATCGTGGTCGGGACTATTGTCTATGAAAAGCCCTTCCTTACCCTTACAATACTCTAACTGCCATTCCATTGCCTTCCTTATCCTGCTCATATTCTGGCGGAGGAAATCGGTATCTCCCGTCCAACAGTAGTATCGCCAGCAAGCCAAAATGTAGTTGGAGTTGGTGGTGAAGTGGCGAGCATCATATTTATCCGAGGGAGGGAAGGGCCAACCTCTTTGATAACCCCAAGTCCATACATAACCATCGGGGTCCATCTTGTAGGTTAGGAGATGATTCCTTTGTGCAGAAAGATAGCGAGGTATGTCCATCCAATTATAGACCCGAGATAACCACTCCATCCAATCGGGATTATTTGGTCCAGGGGGCCAACTCAGTGCTCTTTCCCAAAGGAACTGGTTTAACACTTCGTCTAACTCGGGCATAGAGGAAGCGAAGCGGGGGAAGAAGGAGGGGACATCTCCCCTCTTATCAAAACAGACCATCTTCAAGGGACTGTTGGGAAAGTGGAATGTCATTTCATTCGCGTCCATCGTGAAGTGAACCACTCCCCGAGGTTCCAAAAAACGGATGTGGAAATCGCTCTGCCCTTTAGCCTCAATCCATTCATCAGAAATCATACCAAAATCAAGGGAAAATCTCCTCTTAAATTGGTGGATTGGTATATATTGCGCCCTATCCGAGATGAGAGCAAGAAACGGGCTCAGAGAGACATCATAACCATCTCTTTCCCAGGGAGTAACAAATTTGAAGCTTATGGAGAGTTTTTCCTGTGGTTCAATTGATAGCTCATTTTGGCGCAAGGAGATTTTTATATTCGTGCGGATTTCATCCGCATAGGTCAAGCGGACGAACCTATCCCCACTCACTTTCTCCCCATCCTTGTAAGCGGAACCTTCCCCATAGATGTCTTCTTTCTTTCCCCACCAACCAATCCTTCCCTTAGGCTGAGACATCTCCAAATAATATCTCCCCTTGGGTTGGGGGGGAAAGAACATCGTCTGCCAGGAATTGTCAAAGACCCCGGTGAACCTTTTTTGAGCGATGATTTCTCCCTGGGGTCCCCCCCTTCGCAATGTAAGGGTCATATCCGCTGACTTTGTTAAGTAAGTGGGGCAAGGTATGCTGACGGCGCAAACTCCCTCAATCTCCGTGAGGAATTCCTGTCCCAAAGTATGTCCAGGCTGAAGTTCAGCAGGGTCATCCCAACCTAGGCCCAGCCCTATCCCACTTTCCCCTTTCTTAACCAAAATAGGGGCCTTTTCTACAAGAATTCCGTCCTTTTCCTTTCGCCAATTAGCATCCAAGGGTAGCTCGGCAGGGTTCACTTCTCCCAGATAAATTCGCTTGGCAAGGAGAACAGAATATTTCCCCCTCCCCTTAGGGTCCATTTTCAACTCCTCAACAGAACCGTTTCTCCCCTTGATAGAGTAGTAACCGTTGGAAAAGGAATAAGTCCCCTTCTCCGCGCAGGCAACTAAACAGATAAGCACTCCGAGAATAGCAAGTAGAAGAATCCTTTCCATAATCCTTCACCTAAATTTTATTTGATAAAACGATTTAAAAATAAGTCAAGAGTTTTTAATTAAATTGAGGGCTGAGAAAAATTCCCAGGGTAATTACTCCCCTCATAACTCTGGATTCTTTTACAAGAGTTTTGCTTCTACCAGGGATTCACATATTTAACAGATATCCTATTTTTAGTATCCATTCCCAGAGGGTCACCCAAGACCAAGTAGAAAGCCCTTTTGTTTTCGCCTCTCCTACGGATAATCATACCGATGTTTTGGTGACTTTCTGCATCTTTAAACCCGTAAATCCGCAGGGTTAACCATAAATCCTTTCCCATCTCATAGACAATGGAGCTCCAAATCTGGTGGGTAGTGCTCCAAGCACCTTTATCCGAGCCCACCCATCTCTTCTCAACATTGAGGCTGATGTTCAACCTGTCCTCCAGCAGTTGGCGTCCTATCCACCCCGAAGCGAACTTATAAGGTAGATTGATCCTTATCCCCTCTCCATAGCCGAAGCCAAAGTTGTATCTTTTTTCCGGTGCCCCCATACTAAGCGAAAAATTGGTGAAATTGTCCCGATAAGGGTCGTAGAAAGTGATGTTTCTACCCAAATCCACAGAGATGTCACCCCGTAAACCTATGGAGAACCCAAATCCCTTAAATTCCGATTTGAGTCCACCTGACCAATAATTTGCTCGATTATAAAATAGCCTAAGCCTGAAATTCTCCCACCAACTCTCACCTCTCGGTAAAACCTCCCGATAGAAAAATCCTATATTGCTCTGCTTTACCCCGGTTTCAGTTACGAGTTGAAGAGCGGGATAGAAATTGGGGCTGGTGATTGAATAATTGTAGTAGAACCCACTCCTTTCCCCTAACCTTTTCCACAGGTTTACTGCATAGGAAAAGCCATCCGCACCCGGTTCAATAAATGATGAGGCATAGTAGAAATAGAAATTATAATCGCTTGACCCAAATCCTACCCCTCCTCCCAGGAGAAAATTCTTATACCCTTCCTCATACCTACTCTGGATTATTGCACCTATGTAGGACTGGTAAGTAGGATTATAGGAGAAATTGAATATAGTATCATTTCGGAAGGGGGAAAGGCGGATGCAATTGAGTAAGCCAATTTGGTTCTTCCCTTGCTTGCCAAAAGCCTTTAATCCCCAGTCAAATTTGTCTATCCTGCGGGAATAAAAGGTGCCAAAGTATTCGCTACCCTCACTGAAAAATGGTCTTGTATCCTCCAACCGAGTCTCCGTATAGGAGATATCTATCGTCTGATAAACTGCCTCTATATCGCTGTAGTCGGGATATAAGGTAAAGGCGTATTTGAGATCGGGAGTGATGAATTTGTGGGCGTCTAAACCCATATGCCAACTGGTATCTGGTCCCACCCCTCCTACCCCATATAGGAGTGTCTCCAAGCGG
>CALITO010000024.1 GCA_938041455.1 uncultured bacterium
GCGACCCTAACTATCCTCGGGGAGGACTGATGTGGACGGAGCAGATTATGCCCTATGTGAAGAATGAAGGTGTCTTCCGCTGCCCTAGCGCAAGAGACGAATGGCAATGGATGGCTAACTGCTATCCCGGAACAGCGGGAAGAGGGCAAAACAATATTCGTTGCAATTACGGGTATAACGAGCTCATATCCAATGGAGCTGTATCGCCTCCCTGGCCTGGCTGCGCAGCGGGATGCCATAGGCTTGCGAGATTAGCCGCACCCGCGGAGACGGTTATTCTTGCCGATAACTGGAACAACCTCATCAGCCCCTGGGCAAGAATAGAGCCTGAGTGGATAAATCCGAGGATTGCCTTCGCCAACTATAACTGGGGCGGAGACATCGCTTGTGGCTGTCCTGGGAGACTGACCGTGCCTATAGGGATAGCACTTGATAGACACGCTCGCCACACAGGTGGCGCTACCTTCGTCTTCGCCGACGGGCACGCGAAATGGTATAAGGGCGAACAGGCAAAGCCAAAAGCATGGGGCGGGACTTTGCGCATATGTGGACCTGACTTATCGCAGTAGGGAATGGAGGGGAGGCGAGTTAACTCGCCTCCCCCAAAAATTACTTCTGCAATACTTCGGGATTAACCAGGTAGTGTGGTCTCTCACCTCTTAGTGCGAGGAGGAGGTTTTCCGCCGCTATAATCGCCATTTTCGTTCTTGTCTCCACTGAAGCCGAGCCTATATGGGGTAGAAGAACCACATTATCCAGTTCTATGAGGGGGTCATCCTTATCTATTGGCTCCTTTTCATAAACATCTAATCCCGCTCCGAAGATCCGCTTCTCCTTGAGCACCTTGTATAGCGCCCTCTGGTCAACCACAGCTCCCCTTGCGGTGTTCACTAAAATGGCTGTAGGCTTCATAAGGGAGAGTTCCTTCTCTCCCATCATATGATATGTCTGAGAAGTTAAGGGAGTGTGGATGGTCACGATGTCAGCCTCTTTGAGAAGGGAATGCAAATCCCTATACTCCGCTCCAAGTTCCTTCTCCCCCTTCTCGTCCCTTTTTATATCGTAATAGAGTATTCTCATATTAAATCCTTTTGCCCTCCTCGCCACTGCCTGCCCGATTCGTCCGAAGCCTATTATTCCCAATGTGGCGCCGTATACATCTCGCCCCAGGAGTAGCATAGGGCCCCAGGTCTTCCATATGCCCCTCCTCGTGTATTTATCCGCCTCAACTATCCGCCTTGCGGTAGCCAAAATTAGGGCGAAAGCGAGGTCGGCGGTCGTCTCTGTGAGGACACCGGGAGTATTCGTCACCATTATTCCCCTCTTCGTAGCTTCGGGGACATCTATGTTGTCGTAGCCCACAGCGTAATTTGAGATGACCCTCAATTTTGGAGCGGAATCCATAACCTTTGCATCTATCTTGTCGCTTAAGAGCGTGAGCACTCCCTCGCAATCCCTTATCTTCTCAATGAGCACCTCCGGGGGAGGGGGCGTCTCTTCCTGCCAAACCTCCGCATCACAGTTATCCAAGACGAGCCTTAAGCCTTCCTCGGGGATTACCCTCGTGACGAATACCTTCCATTTGGCCATCTTTCTACCTCCTTTCTATTGGGGAGTTTCCAATAGATGTTATCTTTATTTTGACAAAATAAGCAAGTTTTTTAAAAATCTTTTGTCGTGTTGACCAATTAAGCCAAAAAATTTACGATATGTATAATAAGTGGTATTGCCTCTTCCAAGGAGTTTAAAAAGGAGGAATAGAGCCTTTGATGGGAAGGTTAAAGGACGAGAATTCGGATGTGCGCAAATTGGTTCGTTGGATACTGGGCAAGATAGGAGAGCCTCGGGCACTGGAGCCTTTAATGAAAATATTAGAGGATAGTAATATCTATGTGCGCGAAGAGGCTTGTCGGGCATTGGGCTGGATAAGAGACCCTCGTGCGGTAGAACCTTTGGTAGAAAGGTTAGGGGATGAGAAGCCCTTTGTGCGCTGGGAGGCTTGGGAGGCATTGAAAAAAATCGGGCTAACTTAACACTTCTAAATGAAGAAATGCTATTTAGCGAGAAAAAAGGTAAGGCGCTTACAATTTTTAAAAGAAAATGTTTATTCAACAAAACCAAATTTTTCCAAAAGGGGTGAAACACATTATGCGTTTACTATTTATCATATGTTTTCTCTTGATAAGCCTCTTGGCGATGGCGCAATATGAGCGCCCGAGGAAGAAACTCATAGAGTATGGCTGGGATGTCCCCTACACGGATTTCGTTCGGAGGCACATTCGGCAAATGGAGAAGTTTTCCTTCGATGGCATAGTCCTTCGCTTCAAGGGTGGCTGGAAATCCTCCCCTGCCCATATTTTCCGCAAGAGCGTTGCCGACCCCAAGGAATACGAGGAGGACTTAGCCAATCTTAAGGCGACGAGGTTTAACAAGTTCACCGATAATTTCGTCTTGGTTTGGGGGACAAAAGAGAAGGACTGGGATTGGTTCAATGAGGGGGATTGGAAGGCGGCCGAGCAGAATATTCGCCTTATAGCCTCGGTAGCTAAATCGGGCGGCTTAGCCGGTATCTGCTTTGACCCGGAGCCCTATAATGGTAATCCCTGGTATTACCCAAGTCTTCTCAATGCTAATGCGAAATCCTTTGAGGACTACTGGAAGCGAGTGCGGGAATGTGGAGCTCGCTTCATCCGTGCTATTCAAGCGGAGTTCCCCAATGTGCGCATCCTCACTTTTTTCCAGATAAGCATTCTACCCGATATCGTGGATATACCCAACCCGAAAGAGCGGATGGAAAAACTCTCTCAGCACGGTTATGGCCTTCTTCCCGCTTTTCTCAACGGGATCTTGGATGCGATTAATCCCCAGGCGATAATCATAGACGGAAACGAACCCGCCTATTATTACAGGGACTCAACGGATTACCTTCGCGCCTATCAACTGATGCGTCAGCGGGCGCTATCCCTCATAGCTCCAGAAAACAGAAGGAAATACGCAACACAAGTGCAGGCGGGCTTCGCCCTATATATGGATTTTTACTTCGGACTGATACCCCAAGAATACGAATGGGGGCGTCTGAGCCATTACTTAGACCCTGAGGGAAGAGCTCGTTGGTTCGAGCATAATGTTTACTATTCCCTTTACACTACAGATGAATATGTATGGTGCTACAGTGAGAGGATGGATTGGTGGGGGACGCAAAAGGGAGCACCTTGGTTAGGCTTAGTTCCCCAGGGAGCGGAGGAGGCGATACGCTCAGCGAAGGAGAAAATAGAGAAAGGGCAACCCCTGGGTTTTAGCATAAAGGAGATTTTGGAGACAGCCCAAAGCAAGATGAAATAGGAGGTCCTGTTGAATAATTAAGCCAAACACTTATAACACGAAATTTGACTTCACAAAGGAGAAGGTAGTTATAATTTTTAAACGAGAATGTTTATTCAACAAAACCAATGCTACAAAAATACTTTGCACAATTTTAAATATTATGTTACCATTATAATTACAAAACCTCCCTTCTTGGGTGGGTTAAAAATAAAGAGGAGGGATTAATATGCTAAGGAAGTGGCTATCTGTGTTGTTGGAGAGGCTACTCTCTCGCAGGGAGTATTGTAGCCTCTTATTGACCTTGGCACTGGGGGTCTCTCCTGGGCGGACCCTATTGCGGTGGATTTGCACGCTCGCTGGTGTCCCGACTTAACTGCTTCTCCCCAACAGTGGCAGTGCGTCAAAAGTGGAACAGTTGCGGGAGGAGTAGGGTTCCATATCATCGCCAATTTCAGTTCCCCCGTAACGGGATTCACCGTGGACTCAGTTCACATAACGGAGCAGACAAATGTCCACGAGCCCCAGCATTATCACTCCGATGGTCCATTAAGCACGACAACTTACAGTTCACCTCCTTATGATGTTTGCTCCTTTCCCCCCACCAATAAAGTAGCACCAGGGGGAATATATTGCTACGACATAGAAGTAGTGGGCGCTTGTCCCTACGATGTTGATTTCCGCTGTAGCAGGAACTTGAAGATAACACAGACGAAGTCAGAAATCGTGGGATATGA
>CALITO010000025.1 GCA_938041455.1 uncultured bacterium
CACTCTTAGCCCAAAAGCCGGTGAAGAAAGTTATCTGCTCTAAGCCGGTGCCATCCGGATTGATGAGGTAGATGTTATAGTCGGCGGACTCGTCTCCCCCGATGAAGGCTATCTTCTGACCATCGGGCGAAAGCGCAGCGGAAGGGCTAGTGAACACGGGAAGACATAAACCCTCTGGTAGCCACTGGAAAAGGTCTATTTTTTGCTTATTTGAACCATCTATATCCATCACATATAAATCGTCGCCTTGCGAGTTCCAATACCATATCTTACTCCCATTAGCAAAAAAGGAGGCTCTTTCAACATTCTCCTCTGGGGGAAATGTAAGTTGGAGAACTTCACCAGTATTTAAATCATAGCGAAACACCTCGGCGAAGAGACTGCGACATATGGTTCCATCCTTATAAACATCTACTAGGTTTTGTTGAATAACATTTTTCATTTAAGAATTATAAGTGCCCTGCCCCTTTTCGCCAACATTTTAATTATTCAACAAAACTGAAGATTTATAATTTCTTTGAACCTGTTATAATTATCTTTATGATTTTGCGCAAGGCGAGGACAAAGGATGTGAAGGAGATTTACAACTTGGTGAACCGTTTCGCTCAGAGGGGCGAGATGCTCCCCCGTTCCCAAAGCGAACTCTACGAGAATTTAAGGGATTTCTTCGTCGTGGAGGAGGGGAAAGTTATCGGCTGCTGCGCCCTCCATATCCTTTGGGACGATTTAGGGGAGGTTAAATCCCTGGCGGTGGAGGAAACCCATCAAGGGAAAGGGATAGGGAGGATGCTTGTTAACGCCTGTTTGGAAGAAGCAAGGGAACTGGGGATAAGAAAGGTTTTCGCCCTGACATTCAGGCCGACTTTCTTTGAAAAGCTCGGCTTCAAGCCAATAGATAAGGAAAATTTGCCCCGCAAGGTATGGGGTGAATGTATAAAATGCCCCCTCTTCCCCGATTGTAAGGAAGAAGCCGTCATCTTGGAACTTTAGCCATCACTTTTGCTTCTCTCCAAGAAGGATTATCTCGTCAAGAGTGTGAAACGCCTTTGAGGGGTATTGGGGAATAAGGCTTATTATCGTGTAGTCCTCCTTAAGGGCACAGATGAGGACAAAGGGGAATGAAGGTTTTGGTTCTATATTTTTGACCACCATCTTCCATCCCCCTTCTCTCATCTTTTCCTCGTAGTAATTTATCACCTCTTGGGGACGAACTTTGGAGGGGAGTTGGAACTCCCTGAAATGTATCTCTCTGACATTGGCGATAATGGATTGAAGCATAGTGGGGGGCGAAGCGGGTGCTCCGCCTGCCATTGCGGCTGGGGCACCTTTCGTTGTTTCCTTCTTTGTTATTTTCTCGCTTATTATCTTGCCGGGTATACGAGCTTCAAGTATGAGTTTAGCTTGAGGGAAGGGGGGAATTTGGGGGAACTGTATCTCCTTCCCCTTCTCCTCAGCGAGGGAAGCGGCGATATCGGTCAAGCCCTTCATAATCATACCTAAAAGAATCCCCACATCCCTAACCCCCTTAGCTTCCACAATTAATAACTGGCGGGGGTTGGTGCCCGGAGCTATGAGGAAGATATCTTCCCCTCTCCTATACACATAACTCATCTGCTCCTCCACAGCAGGGGTAGTGAGGAGAACTTGCCAACCCTTTGAGGGGAGGGTCTGCTGCCAGAATCTCAGCGCTTCCATCTTGTCACCTTCAGCGACGAGTATTTCCAACTTTTCTATCTGTTTACTGTATTCTCCAAAAAGGGTCTGGATTATAAAAGGAGGCAAGACCGTGCTCTCCAAAACTTTGAGATAGGGGGGAAGCTGGATATCTAAGGCAAAGGAGAAAATGGACACTAATAGCAAAGTGAGGAAAGATTTCCTCATAACAATCGCCTCCTTTCAAAATTCCCTTTCTCCCTCAAGGGTTTTAAAAACTCTTTCCAGGCTGTTCTCCGCCGATTGGGCGCTCAGGAGCGCCATCTGTAGCCTCTTTACTATCATTTCCTCCACACCGCTTCCCTCAGGAGTAGTTGTAGAGGGAAGAGGTTGAGCTTTGGCGACAGAGGACCCCGCTATGGAGGGGGGAGAGATTTTTGGTCTTGAAGGTTGAGGGGTGGGTCTCGTGGGCTGGGGCATCGGTTTTGGAAGTAGGGGGGCAGTGGGCTCTTTGGAGGGAGGGGAAAACATAATAGCGGTTGACCGCTCAGCTATAGGGGGAGCAAAGAGCAAACGAAAATGGTGGAGGATGGCTAACTCCACCACTATCAGGAGAAGGGCAACCACGGGCACCAATACCCATCTGCGGGATAAGAACACTTTTCGCTTTACTCTCCTTGGTAGATGTGCCCTTATACTTTGCCAAAGGTGAAGAGGTGCCTCCAAACGAGGAACATTCCCGAGAAGAAAGAAGCACCTCTCCCATTCCTTAAGAAGAGCCCGGCATTTAGCACAAGCAAGGAGATGTTCTTCTATCTCCCTTGCTTCCCCTTGGCTCAACTCCCTCTCTAAATAGAGAGGGAGTTTGTCTTCTATTTTCTCACAATTCAGCTTTTTCATCTTTCTAAATCCTCCATTTTTTCCTTGAATTTCTTCCTAGCTCGGTGAAGACCAATCTTAACACCACCTATGGATATGTTCATAATCTCCGCTATCTCGCTATAAGAGAGCTCTTCAAAATGCCTTAGTATCAATAATGTCCTATAGACTGGCGGCATCTGCGAGAGCACCCTCTGCACCTCTTCCACCAGGTCGTCATCCCTTTCTTCATTCCCCAACTTATACTCCAAACCATCCAAGGAGGTCGTAGGCTTCCTCCTCAAGTTGCCCAGACAGACATTTACCGCTATCCTATATAGCCAGGTGGAGAGGCTACTCTCTCCTCGAAATCCTCTGATAGAGGAGAAAGCTCGCAGGAATGTTTCCTGCGTCCAGTCCTCTGCATCTTCCCTTCTTCCACTTATCCTATAACAAACATTAAATATCATATCTTTATAATTGAGGAATATCTCTTCCCAAGCCCACTCCTCCCCTTCTTTAGCCTTGGCGATTATCTCCTCCCAATTTAAATCCGCCAATTAACACACCTCATCCTCATCAATTTTAGACATCTTTTGCTCTCCATAAGTTACTCCTCACCCCTTAAGTTCTTTGCTATGAAGATGTTATACCTGTCCTCCTCCGGGTCATAGGGCGTTTCCATTATAGCGGGGAGAACCCCCAAATAAGGGTCTTTAATTATAGCCCTTATGCCCTTCAAACCTATCCCTCCTTTGCCCAAGCTTTCGTGGCGGTCCAGTTTACTTCCCAGGGGTGTTTTGCAATCATTTAAGTGTAAAAGTTTCAACCTTTCTCCCAGTTTACTTTTCGCCTCTTTGCTGAATTCATTTACTCTTTCCTCTGAAGTTAGGTCGTAACCAGCGGCAAAAAGGTGGCAGGTATCAAGACATATACCTATTTTATCACTATCCACCTTCTTAAGCAATGTTTCCATCTCTTTTAAAGACGAGCACATTCCCCCTCCTCCGCCGGGGGTATTTTCCACCAAAATCATCGTCCTTCCCTTGTGTGCCTCAGCGAGCCTTTGAAGAGCAGAGGTTAACCTTTCCATCCCCACAGAAAACCCCGCACCTTTATGGCTCCCTGCGTGAACGATTACAAAATCTGCTTCCGCCTCATCAGCATACCACAGATGTTCCCCTAAGATCACCAAGGACTTCCTGAAAACTTCTTCCTGGGGTGAAGCCAGGTTGAGCAGGTAAGGGGAATGAATGGCTACGGGATAAATATCGTTATCCTTGAGTTCCTTTACATACCATTTCAACCCCTGGGGATTTTTACTTATTCTCCAACTTAATGGACTGGTAATGAGCGTTTGTATGGTCTCACATCCCAACTCTATCGCATAGCATAATGCTTCTTCAAAGCCCCTATCTACTTTCACCTGGAAACCGAAGCGCATAATATTTGCACATCTCCTTTAAGGGACAGTGGGGGCAAAGGGGGTTACGAGATTTACAGATTTCCCTCCCCAAGCGGATGAGATTGAGATGGAGTGATAAGAAACGTTCCCGGGGTAGGCAAGCTTCCACAATCTCCTCTATCCTCTTGGGAGTGAGGCGATTTGCCCACAAGCCCAGTTTGTTGATGATGCGATGTATGTGGGTATCAACGGGAAAGACGGGTTGGGCAAAGGAAAAGAGTAGAACGCAAGAAGCGGTTTTGTCTCCCACCCCCGGAAGTGAGAGAAGGTAATCCCTCGCTTCCTTCAAGGAAATTTTCCCGAGGAAATCGAGGGAGAGGGCACCACTATCCTTTTTAATCCTTCCCAGAACTTCCTTTATTCTTCTTGCCTTTATCCAGGATAATCCACCACACCTTATTTCCGCCTCTATTTCCTTCTCGGAACCGTTGAGGACGGCCTCCCATAAGGGAAACTTTCTTTTCAGGTTAGCAAAGGCTCTATGGGAGTTTCTATCCGTTGTGTTTTGGGAAAGTATGGTTCTTATCAGGACATCCAGGGGTTCCTCTAATTTTTCTTGGGGTTTAGAGTATCTCCCCCTCAGAAGTTCGTCTATTAGGACAAGGATTTCCCGCACCTCAATAGACTACTCGGAAACCCCTTATGTCACCTTTAGCTTCGCCCCAGACTATTCTCACATTCTGCACCCTTGCCCCAGGTGGTCCCTTCTTTAATTCCTCTATGAATTTGGCAAGGGCATCCTCCTCCCCCTCAGCGACAACCTCCACACTGCCGGAAAAGGTATTCTGGACATAGCCATCTATACGATATCTTAATGCCATTTCTTGAGCGAAGAAACGGAAGCCCACCCCTTGCACCCTACCGAATAGCTCTATACGAGCTCTCCTCAAGGGCATTTCTCTACATCCTCCTCCATAGCTATTCTCACCGCTTCCTCAGGGTCATCGACATAGGTTATCCCCGCTACCCCTGTATACTCGCTTTCCAAGCGCCAGGTTCGGATGCCCACTAAAGGGATGTTGAAATGGAGTGCGAAGGCAATTTCCGTTAAGGTGCCGTAAGCTCCACCTATTGCGATTATAGCCTGGGAAGAGAGGACGACGATCATGTTTCTCGCATAACCTACTCCCGTGACTATAGGTATATCAACATAGGGGTTAGCGCTTTCCCTGGTCATAGTGGGGAGGATTCCCACGGTAACTCCACCCCACTTTTTAGCCCCCTTACAAGCCCATTCCATTATTCCGCCCATCCCCCCACATATGAGGATACCTCCTCTTTTGGCTATTTCCTCTCCCACCTTCTCGGCGAGGGGCGACAGTTCCTCAGGAGGTTGAGAAGCGCCGATTACTCCTATTAATTTCCTCATCCCCGCTTTCCCACAGGTATTATGTAGTAGGGGTCTTCTTGTGGGGGAAGGGCAAGGAGGTACTTAACTTCTCTGTCCTCAAAGGCGCCCACACAAACTGAGTCCAGCCCCAGAGCAACAGCCTGTAATTGTATATTTTGACCTATGTGACCGATTTCCATATAAACATATCTCGGAGCCCTCAACCCATAACGGCTCATAGTCCTTGAAATCTCCGCAGTAATGACGATGACAAGGGGGGCTTGCTCTATAAACATTTGGTTAAGGGAAGCCTCGGCGATGGCGGAGCGCCTATCCTCTTTCAGCCAACTTATCAGTTTGTGCTGAAGAGGATGGTATTTATATCCCCCTTGGGGGAGGAGAGCATAGAGATGACAGGGGAAGAGAGCGCCCGCTGATGGGACGGTGCGAAAACCCCTGCCCTTTTCCGTTATGCCCTGCCCAGCCCAGAGGATTTGGCTTATCACCTCCCAGGAAAGGGGGGAAGGGGAGAACCTCCTAACGGACCTTCGTCTCTCTATCGCTTCCTCCAAGCTCATTCTCCCCTTCAAAATAGGGGGCGGAAGGGCGATTTCTTCTCTCTCAGGATTCATTTTCTTTCCCCCTTCTCTATAGCCTTATTAGCCAGAAGATGCGCTTCCTTGGTCTCTTTCCTGGAAGCTTTGACGATTTTCAACTCCTCAAATACCCTACCCAAATTCTTTGCCCTTTCATAGAGCTTCCGAAGGTGGGGAGCCCTTACTTTATACGAGCCCTCCCATTGTTTGAAAAGTAGTTGACTATCAGTAATAACTTCCAACTTGGAGAATCCTTTCCTTTTAGCAAGGCGGAGAGCTTCAAGGAGGGCGAGCCATTCCGCCTCATTGTTTGTTATATTGCCCACCACTCCTTTGCTTACTATAAATGTTGTTTTTCCCCCCTTTTTCTCTTCAAGGATAACTCCTATCCCACCCCTCCCGGGGTTTCCCTCCACCGCTCCATCTATTGTGCAGATTCCCTCCTTACCTATGGACAATTTATTCTTCCCAGAAGAGTATGCGTCCGCAATTCTCACAGTAGATAAGCGTCTCCTCCTCTCTGAGGCGAGAAAGGAGCCTTTGGCTAACGCTGAACCCGCAACCGCTACAAACTCCCTTTTCCACCTTCGCTATCCCCCCTCCCTCCCGCGCCCTTATCTCCTGGTAGCGCTCCAGCAAGTAGGGCTCTATGCGGGGCAGGAGCTCCTCGCGTTTTCCCTCCAGGAAAACTATCCTTTCCGAAAGTTCTTTATATTCTTTCTCGTAAGCCTGGCGAACCCCCTCGTATTCTCTCTCCTCTTTTTTTAGTTGTGCCTCTATCTCCCTGATTTGGACATTTTTGTCCTCTATTGCATACATCAACTCCAAGACCCTTTCCTCCAACCTATCTTGGGTGCGCCTCAACATCTCCGCTTCTTTCTCCATAGCCTCCAATTCCTTTGGGTTGGTGACAAAGCCCCCATATATCCTGTTCTCCATAGAACGTCTCCTATCTTCAATGCCCCTTGCCTCCAGCTCTTTATCCTCCATCTCCCTTCTCATCTCCCTCAGTTCCCTCCTCAACCTCTCTAATTCCACCCTTAATACATCCACCCTTTGTTTTAAATTGCTCCCGTCATCCAAACTTGCTAACTTATTCCTTATCGCTTGTAAATCATCATCTATCTCTTCTAATTGCCACAGAAGCCTTAATTGTTCTCGCTTTACCTCGCCCATCGTCTCAGTATCCGCATATCTTTCTATACAAGGAGACAACCTTTTGTATATAAGATTGCGTTTCCTTATAAGGGGGAATGCCCCTATACTTCCTCACCGCGCCCGAACCTGCATTATAACAAGCAAGGGCAAGGGCGAGCTGGTAGGGGTCCCCTTCGAACTTCTCAAGGTGCCCCCGAATGAGCCGAATGGAGGCGGAAATGTTTTCCAAGGGGTCAAAGGGGTTCTTCACCCCCATTCCCGCCGCCGTTTGGGGCATCAGTTGACCGAGGCCCATCGCCCCCTTGGGGGAAACCGCCTTTGGGTCGAAGCCCGATTCAACCGCTATCACCGCCACGACCAAGCGAGGGTCCAAGTTGTTTGCAACACTGAAGTAAAGAATAGCCTGAGCTATCAATCTCGCTGAGGCATCATCCATACGGGGATTGAAATAGAGCACCGCTTTCTTATAAGCCTCTATTATCTCCTCAGGGATGATAAAGGGGAGACCTCCTCGGCTCGTTAGATTGCCCGGTGATGAAGAAATGGGATAGTAGAAAACCTGCTCGTTATTCTTTTTTTCCCTTTCCTCCCTTGCCCTCGCTTCCCCTTCACTAACCATCAGGACAAACTCATATATCCCTTCCTCATTAGGGGGCTTGGTCAAAATCCTTACCTCCTTCCCTATATTTATGGGGGAAGGGAATTCCCTAAACCTGATACAGGTTGTGCCATTCTCCCTAAGGATAAGGGTAAGGGAATTTTTGCTTTTTATGAAGCCTATTATCTCCCCCCGGAACTCCAGATACCCGCCCCTTTTGAGGAGGGAGAAATACTCCTCCACAGGAGAAGTAAAAGCGAGGGCTGAGAGGAGGAGGAAAAGGAAGAGGGGGTGCCTCCCTCTCATCCTTCTATCACCTCCTTGAAGGAGTAAAAGGCTTCCTTGCCCCAAAGGACGAGGATTATTTCTCGCAGATTCTTTAAAGAGGGGGCGATTTCCTCAATTGCTTTCAACATCGCTCGGGCGCTTTCCTTATAAGGGAATCCGCCCACGCCCGTTCCCAAGGCAGGTAAAGCCACCTTCCCCAATCCCAACTGCTCAGCGAGGAGAAGGGCACTTCTCGTCGCTTTATAGATTTTTTCTGCGTCCGTTCTCCTATCATCTCCCATAACCGCCGCGTGGATAACATATTTAGCCTTAAGAGCTCCAGCGGATGTGTGAATAGCCTCCCCTATTTCTATCGGGCCTTTCGCCACCGCCTCTCTCTCAATACTTGTGCCTCCCTTACTCTTAATTGCACCCGCTACTCCTCCCCCCATCCAAAGGCGGTTGTTAGCCGCATTAACTATGGCATCACACTCTATATCCGTTATGTCACCATCTGTAAGGATTATCTCCAGATGATTTATTCGTTTCATCTTCCTCTAAAATGTTATATTCCCCTTAAGAGGAAGTCAAATATTTTTAAACCGAGGGAGTTCCCTTGCCTGGTAGGCTTTAAAGAGTGCCTCCACTACCCTGGGGTCGAAAGCCCTCCCACTGTTTCTTCTTATTTCCATAAGGGCTTCTGTTACAGGGAGAGACCAGCGGTGGGGACGCTTACAAGTCATCGCTTCAAACGCATCCGCACAGGCGAGAATCCTCGCCCCTAAAGGTATCTCCTCCCTCGCTATGCCATCGGGATAACCATTCCCATCGTATGCCTCGTGATGATGCTTGATTATCTTCAAAACACCTTCCAAGCCGGGGATATGCTGGAGCATCTGGACGCTGAAAAGGGGATGTTTTTCCATTATGCTTCTCTCATCAGTAGTTAACCTCCCCTGTTTTTGCGTTATCTCCGGGGGAACACCCAACATACCGATGTCATGGAGGAGGCAAGCCAAAGACAAGTCCGCATCCTCATAAGGTGGCTCTAAGTGCTTCGCTATCGCCTGAGCATATTCCAATACCCTTAGAGAATGTCCCGGAGCATAGCCCTCCGCCTCCTCAACAGCACTTATAACCGCCTTCAAAATCTCGAAAAGTTGTTCCGCGTTGAAAGGTTGTCCTTTCATATCCCGAAGAACTCCTTGATGAACCGCCTTTGCATCTTGGCACTTATTAGGGGAAGGTTCTTGCTCCTATCCAATTCCGCCACCAGCCAGCCAGCGAACTTTATCTCCTCTAACACCACCTTCACCTTCGTGAAGTCCACAATTCCCTCCCCCAACTCTGTGAAATCGTTGTCCTTGGTGTCCTTTAGATGAAGGTATCTTATCCTCTCCTTATACTCCTCCATAACCATTCCCGGGTCCATTCCCATCAACGCCAGATGACCAGTATCAAAGGCAAAGTAAAAGGAATGAGGGGAAGTATTTTGGGCTAGGAAGTCTATCTCTTCTTTCGTCTCTATGAGTGTCCAAGCATGGTTGTGGAAGGCTACATCCACTCCGAGCTCCTTACACCTTTTCCCAATCTCGTCGCATCCTCTGGCGAAAAGCTTATAAACCTCTCTGGGGACGGGCTTTTTCACCCCACTCGCTGCCACCACGAGCACATCGCAGGAAAACTCCTCCTTGAGAATCCTTGCCATCTCCACCGCCCTCTTTATCTCCTCTTCCTGTTTATCTTCTTCAAGCAAGTTCAATCCCAGATAAGTCGATGTCACAACCAGCTGGTTCACCTCGAGAATTCGCTTAAGCTCCTCCAGTGCCCCCAAATAATTAGCGAGGGGAGCCTCCACTCCCTCAAATCCTGCCTCCTTAATCTCTTTAGCGATTTCTTCAAAGGGAACATCGCCCCAAGTGATTGGTTGGATGCCTGCCCGCATAGGTGAATCGCTCCCTTCTTTATGGTTTATCCGGTTTAACTTATAATAGTTTACAGTGAAATCCCCCTCTGTCAAGAAAAATTCACCTTTTATGAGAGTGAATAAAATATATAATGAATAATATGGACTTAGAGAGAGCGAAGGAATTTCACGGTCATTTGGGGCCCTTTTTAGTGCTGGGCATACGCCTTGGGGAAGAAGCCCTGGCCAAGCTGGGGGGAACGAAGTATTTTGGGCTGAAGGCAACGGTGTTCTCCCCGATTGAACCGCCGGAAAGATGTATGGTGGATGGTATCCAGCTTTCCACCGGCTGCACCTTTGGCAAGGGGAATATAGAAATAGTTCCCTCTCGCCGGCTCGCCCTTTTCCTTCGCAGGGGGGATAAGGGGGTAAGGGTAGAGGTAAAAGAGAAAGCTTTGCAGGAGATAAGACAGTGGCTCGAAGAAGAGGGCGAACACTCCGCAGTTCAAAAACTATTAAACCTTCCCAAGGGGGATTTGTTCTCCGAAGGATAAATTTTTTTAAAAATCTCTTGACGAGATCGAAGGATGTATTAAAATAAGTTCAAGTATTAAAATAAGTTCAAAGGAAAGGAGGTGAGAAAAATGAGGCGAAAAGGGTTTACGCTGATAGAATTGTTGGTGGTGATAGCTATCATTGCCATTCTCGCCGCCATTCTCTTCCCTGTTTTCAGTAGGGCGAGAGAAGCAGCAAGGAAAGCAGCTTGTATATCCAACCTGAAGCAAATAGGAACGGCTATGAATATGTATGCCCAAGATTGGGACGAGACATGGGTGCCGATGTGGACCCCGAGTTGGTATCAAGGTCAATGGGGGCGTGATTGGTGGATGTGGCTCATCCAACCCTATGTAAAGAACCTCCAGATGTTCAAATGCCCCAGCAACATCGCTGGTTGGCGTGGCTATGCTGTTTGGGGTAACCCCAACTCTGGCGAAGGACCATTTGCTATGTGTGCGGACCTCGCCAACTCCTACCACCGCTTCTGGGGAGGCTATGGAATGAACTGGACCGCCTTCTCATCCCAGAATGCGGGAGGAACGAGGGGTTGTTTTGGCCCTGGCGACCGAGGGGAGTTGGGGAGCAACACCAAGCTCGCAGCCATAATGGTTCCAGCAGAGACAATAGCGGTTATGGACAGCAATTGCGTGGTCGTGGGAAGGTTGCCCTGCTGGCCTAACCCTGCTTCAACCGCTCCCACACCGGGACAATGCTTCGACCCCGAGGACTCGGGCAGGGGATGGTGTGGATGTGCTTATCCCCAGGGAAACCAAATATTAAAGGGCTTCAAACGGCATAGCGATGGTGGCGTGGTCCTCTTCGTAGATGGACATGTCAAGTGGCTCCAGACGACCTATAACTATAAGCCTGGTGACCCCTTCTACCTCTGGAGAGTTTATAAGTGAAATGGGCAGATAAGAAAGGAGGTAAATTAAATGTCTGCAGGCAAGAGAGGTGTGAGTCCGGCGCTAGCGGTGATAATCATCATCGTGGTGTTGGCCATCATCTTCTTCATCTACTGGAAGGCATCCCATAAGAAAGTCGTAACTCCCCCTCCCGGAGAGATGATGAAGAAGTTTATGCCGAATATGCCCACTGGACCAACAGGACCAACGCCGCCGGGTGCAAAGGGCCCAGCTGGTCAACCCACTGCGCCGGCTCCGCCTGGAGGATAAGGAAACCATTGGGCGAGGGGATGCGTGCATCCCCTCGCCCAAGATGAATCAAAAAGGAGTTCCCCCAAAGGCAAGGGCAGAGCCCTTGCCTTTGGGTTTTTAACAACTTCCCATTTCATTTTTCGGTTGACCTTCCCCTTATCGGGTTTTAAAATTAAACTTAACGAAGTATGCAATGGGACGAATTTCTTAAAGCGATCAAAGAAAAATTGAGCCCTTTCCAAGGAATGGTAACCTATGGCAACCTCCGCTGGGGGGCCCATTTATGGGGCGAGGGTGAGGATTCCACTTATGTCTTCTCCCTCGTCTACGAAACGCCGGGAGGCTCTACTAACCAGCTGAGCGTCTATTATCGCCCCGTGCTTGACAGATTTGAAGCCCTCGGACAACAGCCAGAAGAGGATTTGCGGACGAGCTCCCTTGAAGAGGTCATCCAGTGGTTAGAGGAGAAAGTAATGAGAATACCCAAAATAAGATTGGCAAAACTAAAAAGCAATATAGACCAGTGGTTTGCCAGTGGAAGAACGAGAATGGAAATGCTCCAAGAAATGAACAAGCTTCTTCAAGTTGATTTCAAAGGGGGAAGCATTACTCATACCGAGCTACGAGAGGGCATACAGTATATCCTTTCCCTGCTTGAGAAAAATAGAAAGCCGTAGAGGGGGAAGTGAAAATGCTCATCTATCTAAACGGAAAATTCGTTCCTAAGGAAGAAGCAAAAATTTCCGTCTTCGACCATGGTTTTCTCTATGGGGATGGTGTTTTTGAGGGGATAAGGATTTATAACCGCCGGGTTTTCAAGCTGAGGGAGCATATAAAGCGTCTCTTTGACTCCGCTAAGGCAATCGCCCTCCAGCCCCCCTTAACAGAGGAGGAACTGGTGGAAGCAACACTGGAGACTGTTAGAGTGAATAACCTCACAGAGGGCTATATAAGGGTCGTCATCTCCCGAGGGGAAGGGGATTTAGGGCTTGACCCCCGAAAATGCCCCAACCCCAATGTAGTGATAATAGCGGACAGGATTGAGATTTACCCCCCAGAGGTTTACAAAAGGGGGATGAAAATCGTCACCGTCTCCGTAAGGCGTAATTCTCCTCAAGCTCTCAATCCCAATATCAAATCCTTAAATTATCTTAATAACATATTGGCAAAGATAGAGGCTAACAGGGCAAATGTGCCCGAGGCTATTATGCTTTCCATAGATGGTTATGTGGCGGAAGCCACTGGGGATAACATCTTCATAGTGAAAAACAAGACCCTTATCACCCCTCCCCTTTATCTTGGCGCTCTACCGGGTATAACCCGCCAGATCGCGAAGGAGTTGGCTGAGAAAAGGGGAATCCCAACGGAGGAAAAGCCCTTCACCCTTTACGAGGTCTACACGGCGGACGAGTGCTTCCTGACGGGAACGGCGGCGGAAATCGTTCCCGTGGTAGAGGTGGATGGGAGGAAAATAGGGAAAGGAGTGCCCGGGGAGATAACCCTCCTTTTGATGGAAGACTTCCACAATTATGTAAAGCAGGAGGGGGAAGAGGTCTATAAATGACGCCGAGTTTTACTCCCTTATATATGTCAAGGATGTTGCTCCCCTCCTCTGGTTAAAGGAGGAAAGCAACCCTGTTTTTCTCTCCTCTCGTGCTCGCATAGCGAGAAATATAGCAGGTTTACCATTTCCCCATTTATCTGCCCCGAATATTTTGTCCGAGGCCATAGGAGTAGTTGAGAAAGTGTGGCAAAAAAACAATTTTCCCTATCTCTTATTTTTCCCCTTAATGATGCTTTCCCCTTTGGAGAAGAATCTCTTCGCCGAACTACACCTTATAAGTAGGGAATTTGCCCGAGCGGGAACGGAGGGAAGAGCCCTGCTTATTTCCCCCGATGCCTCCCTCAGCGTTATGCTCAATGAAGAGGACCACATAAGGATATCCGCTTTGGAGAAGGGCAAGGAATTGGAACGGGCAATGAGGAGAGCTTATAAACTTGAAGGGAGTTGGAGGGAAGATATAAAATTCGCTCACTCCCCCGAGACAGGATTCGTCACCGCAAGCCCAAGCAACTCCGGCACCGGGTTGCGTCTCTCCTTTATCGCTCATCTACCCGCTTTAAACCTGAGGAAGGGCAGGGATTTCATAGAGAAACAGTTGCTTCCCAATATGGAGATAAGGGGACTATTGGGCGAGGGGAGCACACCCCTCGGCTTTTTCTTCCAGATATCAACGAGGAAAACGCTGGGGATTAGCGAGTTAGAGAGCCTGGAGGAAATAAACTCCGCTATGCGAATACTGGAGGAGAGGGAAATGGAGGAAAGAGATAGCCTTTTCAAAGGAGATGCCATTATTGAGAAGATAGAGGATGCTTACGCCCACCTTCGTTCCACTACCTCCCTCTCCACTTACTCCGCTACCCAACTCCTTTCCCTCCTGCGACTTGCCTCAGCAAGAGGGATAATCCCCATATCTTTGGAGAAGATAGACGCCCTTCTTTTCCTCATCCGCCCTACCACCCTCCAGTTCCTCAAGGGAAGGAAGATGAAAATAGAAGAAAGAGATAAAGAAAGAGCGAGGTTGATTAGAGAAAACCTGGGCTCTTAAGGAGGAATTGACAAGTAATTTAACCCCCCAATAATAAAGTATAAAGACACTTTATAAGGAGGGAGAGATAATGGAAGAAGCGAGGAGGGAAATACAATTGAGAAAAGTCAAACTTTTAGGAGGGATAGGGATGTTATTGCTGTTTCTGAATCTTGGCGTCGGCTGGATTGCGGGATTAGTGCTTCTCTTTATAGCGCTTAAGACCCTCGCTGAGGAGACACAAAGAAAATCCATCTTCTATGACTACCTCACAGGATTCGTCTTTGTCTTCGTGTTTAACATCATAGCGACCATTCTCGCATTTGTTAGTTTTTGGGGGATATTTGGTGCGTTCACCGAGCCTCCTTATGGAAGGTCCGCTCAAGTTCTCGGGGCCGCTGGATTTATACTTCCTGTGATAATAGGGATTATCATATCCATTATGGGATACCATTATATAAGGCGGAGCTTTACAACTATCGCTGAAGTTACCAACGAGAGAATGTTCGCGACCTCGGGACAACTGCTTTTCTGGGGTGCTGTGTTAACCCTGATCTTCATAGGGGTTTTGGTTAGTTTCGTGGGAGAGGTTTTGGGCATCGTCGCCTTTTTCTCCCTGCCCGATACCCTCCAAATGGAAGTCCCTTAATCTATCCCTCCCTACTTATGACTATCACCTCCTGGGGTGGGATTTTGAGGGATAGATATGCCCTATTCCCCTTTATCCTGTGCTCTATTTCCACCTTATTCCAAATATCCGTGAAACGAGCGCCCTCCACATACTCAACCGCTATAACTTCTCCCTCCACGGTAAAGGGGTTCGTGTTGTAAATCGTCCAGATCACCCTCCCATCCTTCCGAGAAGGGAACTTGTTGGCATAAACACCTTCTACGAGTGTGGGAACAAGGGGCTCAGGATATAAGGTAGTGAAGCAATCGGCGTTTTCCTTCATAATGTTGTGATATTTCCTGATATAGGAGAGGAGATCCTCGCTGAACCACTCTTTCATCCCCTCCAGCCAAATTCCCTCTCCGTTAAACAGGATCCTCTTCACTGCTTGAACATTTGAGCCGAGGGGTTGGTCACAGACTATTATCTCAAATGTTTTGAAGTCAGGAAATACGAAGCGATAGAGGTTGATATGGGAGGGCGATAACTCGTCGCTTATAGAGGAAATAGCGTAGGTAAAACTACCATCCTGATACTGGCTTATAACATCAGCAGGGCTTTCCTCGGTATATATGACTACATCGTCGCCGAGGGCTTCCCTCACTGCTTTGGTAGTAAGGAACTCACCCCGCACAGGAGCACAGGGAGTGGGATGGTTATGGGATTTATTCCAGCAGTTCCTCGCCTCCATAGCGAAGCCATATTCGTCTATATAATAGCCCTTTGCTTTTGTTTCCCCTTTGACCCTGGCATATGTTTTAGCGAGGTAATCCCGCCAGGCAGGAAGGCAGGGACACATATTATAACTTGGGGCAAAGAATGGCACAGGGTTGCCCTCCTTATCTAAAATCTGCCATTCCTTACCCTTAGCCTTGCCAAGATTTGAGGGAGGGTCAACGAGATAGCCCTCTATATATAAGCCCACCGGGATGCCCATAGCTTGCGTTTCTTCTATTGCTCTTCTAAAATTCTCCGCCCCTCCCAACTCTTCCCAGTGGTCGTAATCCCCTACCCTCCCATATTGAGGAGTATATGCCCAATCAAATATGTGGAGATAGTCCACTCCACCAAAAAGTTCCTTATCCCTATCAAGGGTTTCCTTTATGTGGAATTTCTTCCCTTGAGGGTCAAAAATGGAGCTCTTAGTGGGCATCTCAAAGAAGAGAAATTGCTGACGGAAATTGAAGACCTCCCTGAACCACTGCTTGCGAGGCACCGCTGGTTTATACCAGTTGTTTTTCCATTCAAGATAAGCCTCTAACTGGCTTCGCCAATCCCCTCGGCTGAAACCTATGATGCTTCTGGGAAGGGAGAGCGTTCCACCCGCTGGAAGTTCAACCTGAAGATACTCTATCTCCATATCCCCTTTTGAACCCCTCTTATTAAGGATATACCATCTCGGTGTCACGGATAAATCCTCCGTCCTTAGGTAGATGCCTCCACCGTTCTGATGGGAAAAAAGCCCCATAATTTGGAGGGGGAAAGTTCCACTGTAATAGGAACGGGAGTTCCAATCCTTGTTATTAATTGCCCCGGCTCTGCAGGGATAGAAATAGTAGGTATCCTCTGGCGAGGTGCTGAGGTGTATTTCTTTTAGAATGGGGAAGGAGTAGGAAACCTTTATATCTTCACTCCCTTTATTGGTAAAAGACAAAGAAAGGGCTATCTCCCCCTCCTTGTTTGGCATAAGTTCTAAAGAACATCCTAAGAGGATGTTCCCTTCCCTGAACTCTCCCACTACTTGGAGGCGGTTGCCTCGCTTTTTCTTCTCCAAAACTTTAAATTCTTCAGAAGTTATCCTTCTATCCCCCATTATGAGAGAAAAAAGGGGCGAGTCGGCAATTTCCATCTCCCTGAACAGCCAGTGATTTTTAATGCTTTTAACCCTGATACCTCTTTCTAAATCCACTGAGAGGCTTCCTTCCTTCATTTCTATGGAGAGGGAATCTCCCTTTATTTTGAGGGAGGTGGGGCGGAAGGGAAGGGAAGGTTTCATCTTAGGGGTGGGGGGAGCTTTTGGGATGGTCGCCAAGCTCGCTGGGCCAGGTTTGAGGGAGGCAGTAAGAGCGAGGATAACGAAGGTGGCGTTACTCATACCGTTAACAAGTTGTAGTTCCTTGGGCTTCTTCTTGACCGCTATCGCGTAGGCATCTATCCCCCTGACCACTTCAAATCTCTCCCCTGCAAGGCGGAGGGGAAATTGCTCATCCCAGTCTCCGTCCTCATACATCAGCCTTACCCTCAATCTTTCTATCTCCTCTATCTTTCTCATCTCCCCGCCGCCGAAGCTCGGCTCCTCCCACTTGGGCAGATCGCTCACCAGTAGAAGGTAAAGTTCTCTACATTCTCCCATAGATTTTATGGGGATTTTCATTTCGCCTTTATGCTTTGCAGTGGGGAAAGAGGTCCTGCCTTGTAGAGAGAAGGTTATTCCTCGCACGGCTATGACATCGCTTTTAAACCAACCGTCAAAGGAAAACCTGCCTTGTATTTCCCCTATGCTCACCTTGCCAGGGGGGAGAGGGATAGCGGTCAACCCGCTATCCATATTCCTTGCTTCTACATAGGAAAGGATATCTTCCAACTGGAGAGCGGGTTTTTCGTCGCTGAAGGAGATTTGGGCGATCTCCACCTCCGCTGGTTGGGAACTCGCCTGTAGTTGGATGGCGAGGGTGGTTACCTCTTCTATCTTACAAGGAGCTATATGGGTGTGCCATTCCCCATCCGCATCAAGGGAGGAAAGGAGAATGGTGTAATCCTCCTGAGGGGCTTTACCGCCGGGAGCGCTTGCTATGTAGAGGAAATAATCATTAATGGGATTGATGTTCTTCGCCCTATATCGCACCACTACCCAGCGAAAACCCTTCAAGCTCTGAGGAAGTTCCAATGACCACTTCATCCCCCTCCCAGCTTCGCCGACATAGAAGAACTTGCCTTCTCTATTTAGGACACGATACTCCTTTGCGGGGTTAGCGAGCCAATCGCTATGAGCCTGCCAGAGCTCGGCCTTTATATTTAGCGAGACCATTTTGATTTCCTTCAATTTACTCACCTTCTCCTCCGGCGGTTCTTCAGTGAAGAGAAGTTTTCTGATGAGGAGATGGGCATCCGCTTCTTTAGCTTGGGTTTGCAAAGCTATCTGATATATGTAAGGACCTCGGCAGTAGTCATAGAGGTCGATGGTTGCGGTATGCCATTCTCCATCTGCCTTGAATATATCGTTGGGAGGGAAGCGGATACCGTCCGAGTAGCCGTCGTTTAGCCAAAGGATATAGTCGCTTGCTTGGGGATTATAGTTTATACAGCGATATTCCACTATGAGCCAGCGGTAGGTTGATATATCCAAATAAAGATTCCTTTTCCATTTCATCCCCTTGCCTGCTTCCCGGACGAAGAAATCCAAAGTTCCGTCTCCCAATTTTGCCACTGCGTAATCCTGAGCGGGATTTCCCAGCCAGTCTCTCATCGCCTGCCAGGAATTGGGTTGCATCAATTCTTGGGCAGGTAAGTTGGGGAGAAGCCAGAGTAAAGCGAGAAAAAACAGTTTGTTGCGGTTAAATTCCTTCAAAACGGGCTCACCTCCCTTTTGGAGTTATGTGAGGAATATTCTGTGCCCTTGCATTCCTGTGATTCCATCTATTATTATCCATATCCCCCCTACCAAAAACTCCCCGAGTATCATACCCAAGAAGAAGGGACGAGCTCGGTTAAATGCTTTCATCCCACCAGCCTTGAGGATGAAAACCTTTATAAACCAGCCAACCATTATAGAGAACCACAGTTGTATCATCGGCCAGGAGGGTCCCATTGCGTAACCGAGAGGATGGAGCGGCCACCAAGTAAAGCGCAGTCTCATCTGGGTGAGGAATACAGCGATTGCCAATCCTACGCCCAAAAAGGTGCCCGCCCGCCAATCGGGAGAAGCGGGGTTTTGCAGGGCAGAGGCGAGGAATTGGAATGGTTGTTGGGGAGCAGCTATGAGAAACCAAGGGGACATACTCACTCCCCCACGCCGATATATCATCCATAACTCGCTTATGTAAGAGCTCCCTATAGATAGGAGAATCGCTAATATCAACCCCCAAAGGAAATGGCGCTTTTTGTAGCGGGTGCTATCGGAAATTTTAAAGGCATCCATAAGGCTGGGGAGAAGGGATGCTCTCAGGTCAAACATAAATATGCGCTGGATATAGGCAAGTATTGTGAGATTTTTACCTCCCAAGATGTCCGAGTGAGCGAAGGAATTGATCATCTCCGTTGGTTGAAAAGGAGCTTGAATGAAGAGGAGTCCACCCTCCGATACGAAGCGAGTAAGGGGCAACATTATGAAGAGGACAAAGAGGATAAGGACAACGCTTGCCACAAGTATGTTCATCCCCGCATATCCACACCAAGCTACCAGCATAGTTCCGGCAAGCAAAAATCCCCAAACCGCTACCCTATAAGGCAGAGGCTCCCTACTATCGTCCAACGGACTCTTGTTAGTGAAAGCCTTTAATAAGACCCCCCTTATATAATGACGAGCGGTCCAGAGCATATAGAAGGTAAGGATGATAAATGCACCCAACATCTGGTAGGCGGCGAACACCTGCACAGGATAGGTGAACACATAGTCCATCCTCATCCCAAAGGAGGCGGCTATAGCCGCTTCAATTTTGAAGAGGAGGAAGAAAAACCAGAGGCTGAAGGCGAGGTCGGAAGCGATTATAAAGGAAAGACCGATCACCGAGAAGTGAACCCATATCTCAAATATCCCTATTTGATTCCAGGGAGGATTGGGAAGGTATTGGTTCAGATTTACCTGGAGGGTTAGGCTGGGGATGTAGGGGAAATAATAGTGGAAGGCATTGATTGTGTGGATGACGAAAGGAATGGCAAAGCCCAACCACATAAGTTTGTTTCGGAAGAAGGGATTGACCAATCCCCCGTCCTCCCTCGCCATCTCCAGGGGAACCTGGACAAGGGGGAAGATGAGCTTTTCCCCCTCTACCCACTGTCTACGGAGAATAGAGGCGAGGCAAATCATCATAAAGAAGAGGAGGAGGGCGAAGAGCGTCCAGGCTAAGAGGGGAATTATCCATTCCCGCCAGGGGATGGGCTCGCCATAGTGCAAGCCCTCATAAAATGCTACCGAAACAGGTTGTTTCTCCTTGCCCAAAGGGTCCCAGGGGACTATCCATTTAGGCGTGTATTCGTAGAAAAGTTCACGCCATTTATTCTCCGGAGTGGCGAAGTAGTTGCCCCCAATGAGGGTAGGCACGAGATATGCAGTAAGCCCGAAGGAAGGAATACCCGTTCCTACCAGCATCATAGCATAGACGAGGATGAGTTCTGACTGAGAGAGGGGAAGGATGCCTTTACCAGTAGCGACTTTGTGAAAAGACCAGAATAAAAGGAGAAGGAAGAGGAAGGCGGAGATAATCGTCCCCAAAACGGCGAGGTGGCGAAGGAGAAGGAAACAGAGAACTACCCCCATAACACCGAAGAAGGAGAGGATGAGGACGCCAGTGAGGGGAGCGTATCTGCGGAGGATGAAGTTGAGGAAGGCGACGAGGGGAAAGAAGAGTATGATGGGGCCGATAGCGAGGTGGGAGCAAGCTATCCAGGTGCCATGTAGAAGCAGGTCGGAGTAAGGAACCGCGAAGGAGAGGATGACAACGCAAACAGCTCCTATTATCAGCGCTCTGGGAGTTACCTTCTCCACAATTAATTAGTATAAAAGAAAAGATGAACGGTTGGCAAAGGATATCCATTGCCCTAAAAACTAAAACTCCATAAGTGCCCTTTCAATTATTCAACGAAACTGGAAGGGCCATTTTTTTCTTGAAGGATGCGGGGAAGATGTGTAGTCTTTTGTTTTAGGATGCCCGCGATTCTTATAGCTGGTATTGGCATTCTCCTTTTCGTTTTTTCCTATCATTATTATGGTAGGGTCTTAGAGAATCTATTTGATGTAGAGGGCGGAAATCCTACCCCCGCTCACTATAACTATGATGGGGTAGATTATGTTCCCGCTAAGCATTGGATTGTGCTTTTCGGTCACCATTTCTCCTCCATTGCGGGAGCTGGCCCCATTCTCGGACCCGCGATAGCCTGCGCCCTTTGGGGATGGGGACCAGCAATCCTCTGGATTGTCTTCGGCTCAATATTCATAGGTGGTGTTCACGATTTCGCAAACCTTATGGTCTCTATACGTGGTGGCGGACATTCAATCGGCGATACTACAGAGAAGGTCCTTGACTTCGTTGTAAAGTTTGTCTTCTCCCTTTTCCTCTGGTTATCGCTCATCCTGGTGATAGCGGTTTTCGCCGCCTCCGCCGCTAAAACATTGGAAACTACGCCGGAAATCGTCATCCCGACATTCGGCATAATCCCCACCGCTATTCTCGTGGGGTTGATGCTATACCGCTGGAGAATGGACACCCTCGTCTCCACCATCCTGGGCGTTAGCATGCTCTTTCTCCTCATAATCCTTGGTTGGCATTTCCCCATTAGATGGAGCTACCAAGGCTGGCTCCTTACCCTTTTACTTCTCTATGCCTACAGCGCTTCCCTTATGCCCGTTAACATAATCCTTCAGCCAAGGGATTACCTTTCCGTTTTCGTCCTCTTTTTCGGGCTTATAATCGGCTATCTTGGGATGCTCTTAACCCACCCTTCCATCCGCACTCCCCTTCTCGTGAGCTTCCGTAGTGCCCAGGGTTCCCTTTGGCCGATGATGTTCGTCACTATTGCCTGCGGAGCGATATCCGGGTTCCACGCCTTGGTGGCAAGTGGAACCACTGCTAAGCAGTTAGATAACGAGAGAGATGCAAAGAAAATAGCTTATGGAGCGATGTTAACCGAGGGTGCCTTAGCTCTCTTGGCGGTTATAGCGGTCTGCGGGGGATTATATTGGTGGGGTGGACCAGAGGGAATGGTTTATCCGGAACTGGTAAAGGAAGGCAAGTGGATTGCGGCGTTCGGGAAGGGCTACGCGGAAATTACAAAGCCTTTACTGGGCACTTTGGGGATGTTCATAGGCATCACTATGTTGAAGACTTTCATCGTAACCACTCTTGATACCGCTACCAGAATAGCCCGCTACATAGGAGAAGAGTTATTCCCCCTTTATCCTCCCCTCAGATTTATGAAAAATATGTTTCTGAACACCGCTGTGGTCATTGGATTTGCAACATATCTCGCCCTCGGACCCTGGCAGAAGATTTGGCAAGTTTTCGGAGCTTCCAATCAGTTGGTAGCAGCTGTGGCTCTATTAGTAGTCTCTATGTGGCTGTTGCTTAAGAAAAAGTCCACCATTTACACCCTCCTCCCTGCGGTCTTTATGCTGTTGGTGACAATCTCCGCTTTGATCTCCCAATTTTTAAAATTCCTTTCCGCCCGTGATATAGTCCTCTCTTTAATCTCGGGGCTCCTGATAGTCCTATCCCTTTTTATCGTGGGGAAGATTTTTTGCCTGATTCCCCAAAAGAGGGTTAATAGTGGAGGTCAAGAACTTTGAAAGGAGTGATGATTATGCTTATTTTTATAGGAATGCTTGCAGGAATTGGTTTTCAGCCTTTGGACATAACCTCTTTTGAGAGGGCGGTGGATTTAGAGAAGGTCATCTGCAACGATGTGGAAATAACCCAAACAAGGGCAGGAGCTACGGAGGGGCGCTATGCTTTGAAAGCAGAATTCAAGCCCTCCAACTGGCCAAATATCTACTTCCGCATAGATAAAGCTTTTAGCCAGGGGAATTGGAGCGGTTTTGGTGGACTGGCAGTTGATGTAGAAAATCCTAACAATGAAACTATTTCTCTCTATATAAGGGTTGACGACGATTTCTCAGCTGATGGCATCAAGCACTGCCGAACTGGTTATATTTCTCTTCAACCGAGGCAAAAGGCTACAATCATTATGCCTCTTAAATCCGCTGTTCCTCCGGGGATGCGAGGAGGGCCACCTCTTCTACCCGGCGCCACGATGATGGGCGTCTCTGGCCCAGAACTTGACTGGACCCACATTGTTGCCTTCCAAATCTTCCTCGCTCAACCCCCAAAGTCCATAACCCTTCTAATTGATAACATTCGCCTTATTCCTTTACCTACAAGGGACTGGGAAGGGATAGTTGACCGCTATGGTCAATACACTGGGGCGGACTGGAAGGGAAAGGTGCATAGCGATAACGACCTCAAAAAGCAATGGGAGGAAGAGGAGGAGTGGCTCAAGCGGAACCCCCCTCCCCCTGATAGGGACGAATATGGTGGCTGGAAGAATGGACCTAAACTCGAAGCTACTGGCTTTTTCCGCACAGCTTATGTGGTTGAGGGCAAGGAAACCACACCTCCCGCTGATTTGAAAGAGAGCGGGGGACGCTGGTGGCTGGTTACGCCGAGCGGCCACCTCTTCTTTTCCCTAGGCATAGACTGCGTTGGGCACTGGGAGGTATCACCAATTAAGGGGCGGGAGTATATGTTCACTTGGCTACCATCACCTTCTGACCCCCTTTCGGAGTTCTACCAAGACGATAAGATAAATTTCTATGCTATGAACTTAAAGAGAAAATACGGGGATAAATGGCAGGAAATTTGGACCGATATAACCTTGAGACGATTGCTCGCTTGGGGCTTCAATACAATAGGCAACTGGTCCTCCCAGGAGGTCTTCTCCCCCCGCCGAGTCCCCTACACTGTTGGTATACATTATGGAGGTGACTTTGCCCGCTTTCCCGCTCCAGATGTCTTCGACGAACGCTTCCCCAAAGCGGTAGAAGACTCTATAGCCGATGCAACCAAACAGTGGAAAGATGACCCTTGGTGCCTGGGCTATTTTGTGGACAACGAATTACCCTGGGGAGGATGGGGAGGTGACCCCCGTTCCCGCTATGAACTACCCATAAAGGCTCTCGCAAGCAATGGCAAACTCTCCACGAAGAGGGAATTCGTAAGGGTTCTGCAGGAGAAATATAGCAGTATAGAAAACCTTAACAGAGCCTGGGGCATAAATGTGGATTCCTGGGAAAACCTCTTAGAAAAACCCTTGAACTTGCCAACCCAGTTAAGCCAATCCTGTATAACTGATTTGAGCGAGCTCCTCATCCACTTCGCGAGAAGATACTTCCAAGTTGTCAGGGAAACGCTCAAGAAATATGCTCCCCACCAACTCTACCTCGGTTGCCGATTTGCCTCACGTCCAATGGAAGTAGTCAAGGTATCCGCTGAATACTGTGATGTAGTCAGCTTCAATATATACAGCAGGGAAGTGAGCGAGAATGAGTGGGCGTTCACCAATACCTTGGGAAAGCCCTGCCTCATTGGGGAGTTCCACTTCGGTTCCCTTGATAGGGGAATGTTCCACACAGGCTTAGTAGGGGTGGCGGATCAAGAGGAACGGGGGAAGGCTTACGAGGGTTATGTGAAGAGCGTCTGGAAGCTTCCCGCATTCGTGGGCTGTCATTGGTTCCAATATGTAGATGAGCCATTGACGGGACGCTTTGACGGAGAGAACTACAACATAGGATTTTTATCAGTGGTTGATTATCCCTATTGGGAACTCCTCATATCCGCAAGGAAGATAAACTCCAAGGTTTACGAAATCTTGGGCGGTGGGCTAAAATGAGTCCCCATCGCCTTGTGCTTATATTAGGATTGTTACAAGGAGCGATGGTTATGCCTCTTAATGAGACTTCCTCCAAAGGCAAACCCTGGTATGACCGATTATTGGTGGGGATTGAGGTAGGACCAACGGGTGCTAATGATAGGGACGAGATATATATGAGCAAGGCAAATGGAAGGGACATCCTCGAGAAAATTCTTAAGGCGAAGGCTGAATATCTCGTCATATTTATGAAGGACCAAAACTTTGCCTACTACAACTCCAAAGTAGCCCGTAAGTGTCCCCAGTTAAAAGATAGGGATTTATTAAAAGAAGTCATAGAGGAAGCAAATAAATACAACATACCCGTGATTGCCTATGTGCAGGTGCAGTATGATACATCTTCCTGGCTCCTTCATCCTGAGTGGCGGATGAAGGATTGGGATGGTAAAGATATAATGGGACGCCTCTGCTACAACTCCGGCTACATAGAGTTCATCAAGTCTATTCTTGAAGAACTTATGCAATATGACATCGCGGGTTTCCACATAGATATGCTTGACTGGGGTTTCTTCCCACCTCACGGATGCTGGTGCGAGAGATGTGAGGAGGCATTTGAAAAGGAATACGGGATGGAGATGCCAAAAGAGATGAATTGGAATAAGGATTGGGAGAAAGTTTTGGAGTTCCGCTACGATTCCGCTGTCCGCTTCTGCCAACAGCTCCAAGCCTTCGTCAAATCCAAACGACCAGAACTATCTGTTGATTTCAACTATCACGGCTACCCTCCTTTCTCTTGGTGGACGGGGCAGAAACCTGTGGGAAAGGCAAGTGATGGTGATTTCCTTACCGCTGAAGGGTTGCCCTTCGTTTTCGGGCATACCAATCCCAGTTTCCTCGCTCTATTTATGAAAGGAGCTCGCGGTGATGGTAGAACCCAAGGCGTTACATCGGTTGGCGTCTACGACTACCACGACTTCACGCTCCGCCCCACAGCTGAGTTAAAGTGGGAAATATTTACCTATCTCGCTCACGGCTCCCTCTGCACAATAGTTGATAAAGCCTATTATGAGGGAGCATTAAACCCTGTTGCTTATGAAAGAATAGGAGAGGTAATGGAAGAGGCACTTGCAAAAAGGGAGTATTTCGGGCATAGACCCCTTCCCGAGGTCGCTATCTACTTCTCCCTTCGCACAAGGGACTGGTTTGGAAGGGAGAACCCCTCACCCTATTTCTCAGCAGTTATGGGTGCCCATAAGGCTCTCAAAGAGGTTCACATCCCTATGGCTTTCCTGATGGACGAGGATCTTTCCTTGGAGAAACTCTCCCAATACCCCGTCCTCTACCTTCCCAACACCGCCATATTAAGGGAAAAAGAAATAGCCATCTTCAAAGAATATCTACAAAATGGTGGCAAGATTTTGGTGACCGGCTTGACGGGTTGCTACGATGAATATGGCAATCCTATGGAGAGAAGTTCTCTGGAAGAACTCATCGGGGCAAAACTACTCCGTCTTTTCACTTCTCATAGCGATAACTTCCTCCGTCTGCCGAAGGATTTGGAGGAAGGAGAGGGCAAATTCCTCCTCCAGGATGTAGGCGGGGATTGGTTCATCTTGATTTATGGACCCCTCGCCATCTTTAAACCGCAAGAGGCAAAGGCTTTTGGAGAACTATTAACCGCCTATCGTTCCCAAGATAATCTTTGGATGAACCATATGTCTCCCGAGAAAGTGGTGGGGCCTGCTGTTCTCGTGAGGGAATATGGGAAAGGGAAAATTGTCTATCTCCCCTTTTCCATAGACTCTGCTTTCGTTGGTAATTACAGGATGCCCGAGCATCGCAACCTCATCCGCAACATTGTCCGCTTCCTTAACCCCAATCCACCAGTGATAATAGAAGCTCCACCCAATGTGGAAAGCGTCCTGAGCAAGGACGAGGAGAAAAATCGCCTGATAATCCATTTCATCTGCTTCTGCGGAACACCGACATCAGCCGCTGTGCCCTTCCCCGAAGGTAGAAAAGTTCTGCCAACCCTTATGGAGTTCTGCTCACCTTACGAGGCGGAGATAACCCTAAATATACCGTTTACCTCTGCATATTCTGTGGGACCACAGTCTAAATTATCGCAGAAAGGAAAAATACTTCGACTTCAAACGCATAATATCCACGAAGTGGTGGTAATAGAAATTAGAAAGCCTTAGGAAGACCCTCTGCTCTCTCCTTTAGGGACTATTTTTAATATGTCCTCTTTGAGGGGATATTTACCGCAGGTGAATTTTCTTCCCTCAGGGCAGTAGCCGAGGTATTCGCATTTTGCTCCTCCTTTTTCGAAGACAGCCGGCAGTTTCTCCTTACATATAGCGAGCATCTTGTTGGCTAATTCCCTTATCTCCCATTGCGCCCTCGCACAGCATCTTTCCCTGAAGAAGTGGAGAAGTTCCCTTGCGTTCATCGTCACCACTATCTTTGTTTCCACCGCTTGAGGGAGAACGAAACGGGCGTCCTCCCTCCCCTCACTTCCCCTTAACTCTTCCAAACGTTTCCTTAGCTTAACATATCCTCTCCTTATCTCCTCCATCAATCGGAAGAACTCTTCCCTTGCTTCTCCGTCCTCCTCAATGGAGGGAGGAATAACGAAATTGAAATCGTCCAATTTAACATATCTCTGGCTTTGCTGGGAATAGGATGCTATCCTATGCCTCACCAACTGGTGAGTTAGGACTCGGGAAACACCCTCAATGGCGAATGTGAACTTTATGTGTTCTAAAGGGCTCTCATGCCCAGAACGAATCAATCGCCTTACGAAATCTGCCATCTTTTCCTCGTCTGTTTCCCCCTTGAACTCCATAGCGAATCTATCCGAGTAACATTGCTTCCCCGCTGCGTAAATCACCGCCAGCGCATTGGGGGTAGAATCCAAGAGACGAACATTCATTATAGCCTTTCCCATACCCTTATTATATAGGCAAATCCCGAATTCTTCAGCGATTTGTTTTTATGGACGAATGGCAGTTTGGGAAATAGAATTATTGTAGTTATGGTTAGAGAGATTTTAAAACTCGGAGCCCCTATATTGAGGGAGAAGGCTGTGCCCGTGCATAAATACGATGCCGCTTTACAGAGGCTCATAGATGATATGATTGAGACGATGAAATCAGCAAAAGGTATAGGCTTAGCTGCTCCCCAAATAGGTGTTTCCCGAAGAGTGATAATAGTTTTACAAGATGATAAGCCCCTTGCCCTCGTTAACCCCTCAATAGTGCAGGAGGAAGGATTGGATGAATCCGAGGAAGGATGCCTTAGCATTCCCAATCTTTACGCAATCGTTCCCCGTCCCTCTTATGTCAAAGTTGTGGGTTCGGATCCTAAGGGAAAACGAATAAATATAGAAGCAGAGGGGTTATTAGCGAGGACGCTCTGCCATGAGATAGACCACCTTGATGGTATACTCTTTATAGACAAAGCTTACCCTGAAACTCTTCACTGGGTCCAACCAGGGGAAAAAAGCGAGAGCAAAGCTGGGTAAATGCGTATAATATTCTGGGGCACCCCAAATTGGGCACTCTATCCCCTAAGGGCTCTCAAGGAGACCGAAGAGGTAGTCGCCGTTGTCTGTCAACCGGATAAACCGGCGGGAAGGGGACTTGCCCTCCAGCACCCCCCTACTAAGGAGTTCGCTCTTTCTCAAGGTATAACGGTTCTCCAACCGGATAATTTAAGGGATCCCTCCTTCCAGGAAGAGTTAAAATCTCTTGCCCCTGACCTCTCTGTGATATGCGCCTATGGCAAGTATATACCGCGAGAGATCCTTGCCATTCCGCCTCTCGGCTTCATCAATCTTCATCCCAGTCTCCTCCCCCGCTGGCGAGGCGCAGACCCCGTAAGATGGGCAATCCTCTCGGGAGATGAAAAAACAGGGGTAACCATCCACTATGCCAGTGAGAAGATGGACGCGGGAGATATAATCCTCCAAAGGGAATTCCCCGTCCTACCCACTGATACATATGGGACGCTGGGAGAACGGCTATTCCGAGAGGGAACTTCCCTTCTACTTGAGGCTATCGGCTTAATTAAGGAAGGCAAAGCACCTCGCCATCCCCAAGACGAAGAGAAAGCAACATACGCCTCCCCCCTTGAAACACAGGCTTTCAAGATAGACTGGCAATCACCAGCCAAAGTGATAGAGAGGCTCGTGAGGGCGGGCAACCCTACCCCGGGAGCCTTCACATTCTTTAGAAAGCAAAGGCTTAAGATATGGGAATGCGTCCCCAGAGAAGAAGAGGTAGGGAAGCCAGGAGAGATAATAGGATTGGAGAAAGAGGGATTACTCGTCTGTTGTGGAGCAGGTTCTCTCCTAATAACTTCTCTCCAGAAGGAGGGAAAGAGGAGGATAAGTGGGGGGGAATTCGCGCGGGGATATAGAGTTAAGGAAGGGGAGATGCTGGGTTAAAAAGCGTCCCCTCAAGTTCGCTCGACAATGCTAATAAATGATGAAGGAAAAGACAAAGACGAGGGAAATAACGAACATAAGGGGGTGAACTTCCCTCGCTTTACCTAAGAGCAGTTTTATCAATGAATAGGCTATGAAGCCGTAGCCTATGCCGTGAGATATGCTGTAGGTTAGGGGGATGGTGAGGAGGATAACGAAGGCAGGGAAAGCTTCTTCAACATCATCCCAGGATATATCCTTGACCACAGACATCATAAGGAAACCCACTATGATAAGGGCGGGAGCCACAGCTACGGGGGGAACGATGGAGAGAAGGGGTGAGAAAAAGGCAGTTATCAAGAAAAGGATAGCTACAATGACCGAGACTAATCCCGTCCTTCCCCCTGCACCTACTCCAGCTGCGGATTCTATGTAGGTTGTTGTAGAGGAAGCACTACATATTCCTCCCCACATCGCAGCGAAAGAATCAACGAGCAAGACCCTGTTCAAGCGGGGTAGCCTTCCCTCAGGTGTGAGGAAACCTCCCTGCCCTCCCACTCCTATAACCGTTCCCATAGTATCAAAGAAATCGGTTACCAGAAAGGCGAAGATTATGGGAACAAGTGGTAGCTGTAGGGCAGAGAGGATATCAAGCTTGCCGAAAGTTTCCAAACTGGGGAGGGAGAAGACCCCTTGAGGGAACTTTGCTAAGCCCAGGGGAATGGCGATAAGTGTGCAGATTATTATACCCAGTAGGATCGCCCCCTTTATTCCCCTCGCCATCATAAAGGCAGTGAGGAACAGTCCGAAAAGGGCTAAAATGGTTTCCTTTGTTCTTATACTTCCGAAGGTGACGAATGTTGCTGGGGAGGCGACCACGAGATTGGCATCCTTGAGACCGATGAAAGCGATGAGAAGTCCTATTCCCACACTTATAGCTCTCTTCAAGGACAGAGGTATGGCATACATAACCGTTTCCCTCACACCCGTGAGCACGAAGAGCGTGATGAGGAAACCTTCTATAAATATCACCCCCATCCCCGTTTGCCAGCTATACCCCATCTTTTGACAGACTTCAAAGGTGAGGAAGGCATTCAAACCCATACCAGGTGCCAAAGCAAAGGGATAGTTAGCCCAGAGCCCCATCAGGAGGGTGGGGATGGCGGCTGCTAAAGCTGTCATTCCAATAGTAGCGGTTAGGGGTAGCCCAGCATTTTGGAGGATAGAGGGATTAGCGAAGACGATGTAGGACATCGTCATAAAGGTGGTGAGCCCCGCTATTATCTCCGTGCGGAGGTCGGAGCCCGCCTGCTTTACTTTAAAGAAGGAGAGGATATTTTCTCGGGGAGAGACTGCTCCTTTATTCACCAGCTTCTTGCTCGCCCCAGAAGGGCAAAGTTCCCTCGCCAATCAACCACTTTGGCTGGAGCTTTCCCTCAGTCAGTTCCTTCCTAATTCTCTGCTCCAGTGATTGTAGGAGGTCGGGATGCTCAAGGAGATAGTTTTTCGCCGCTTCCTTTCCTTGACCTATCCTCTGCTCTCCAATGGTATACCAACTACCGCTCTTGGTTATGCAACCTGTGACAACCGCTGTCTCCAAAATATCCCCTACCTTGTCTATTCCTGTGCCGAAGAGGATGTCGAACTCAGCAGTTCGGAAGGGGGGAGCGAGTTTATTCTTCACTACCTTTGCCCTTACCCTTATCCCCACATTTTCCGCTCCCCGTTTTATATTATCCACCTTTCTCGTATCTATCCTGACGGATGCCCAGAACTTAAGTGCTCTTCCCCCGGGAGTAGTTTCGGGGCTTCCGAAAATTATACCTATTTTCTCCCTCACCTGATTTATGAATATACAAGCAGTGCGGGATTTGCTCACGGAACCACTTATTTTCCTCAGCGCCTGGGACATAAGCCTTGCTTGCAAGCCCATATGGGCATCGCCCATCTCGCCCTCTATCTCCGCCCGAGGGACGAGGGCAGCTACAGAATCTATCACCACCACATCTATTGCTCCGCTTCTCACCAAAACATCCACTATCTCCAGAGCTTGTTCTCCTGTATCGGGTTGAGAAAGGAGGAGGTTATCTATGTCTATGCCTAGTTTTTGTGCGTAGAAGGGGTCGAGGGCATGCTCAGCGTCCAGGAAGGCGGCGGTTCCCCCCATCTTCTGAGCCTCCGCAATAATGTGGAGGGCGAGGGTCGTTTTGCCCGAAGCTTCCTGCCCGAATATTTCCGTCACCCTTCCCCGAGGAATTCCCCCAATGCCGAGGGCTATGTCTAAGGCAAGGGAGCCTGTGGGGATAACATCCACTGCAAGGCGAGTGGCTTCCCCAAGACGCATTATCGCTCCCTTTCCGAATTGCTTCTCAACCTGAGAAAGCGCCAGCTCCAAAGCCTTTTCTTTGTCCATTTCTCTCACTTCCCTTTTGGTTTTCAAATAATAGATTATAGCCTGTCTATCAGGTTGTCAATATGAAGGATTCCCTTGAAAATGGACCTGATAGAGGAGGGAGTATTGGGGACCTCGGGGAAAAAGTATGCTGTGCATAAGGGAGAGCGAATCCGCCCGCATCTCGCCTAAATAAACCTCACCCATTTCCTGCATCGCTTTGACGAGGGCTTGGATATTTTTCCCGGAACGCACCCTCCCCAAGGTTAAATGAAAGGAAAACTCCTTCTCAGGAGGTATCCCTAAATTCCTTATCCTCTCTTCTAATTCCTTAGCCAGTTCACCGAGAAGTGGAGCTTCCCCACCTATCCAGATGACCTTGGGACGCCTTAAATCAGGAAATGCTCCCACCCCTTTGAAACTCAAAAGAGGAGACGGGAACTTCCCCCCCACCTCCTCCATTATCCCCTTTATCCTTTCCACTAAGTGCTCCTCTATCTCTCCCAGGAATCTCAAGGTTATGTGAAGATTTTCCTTCTCCACCCACTTCACATCAGCGTTTGCTTTTCTCAGTTTGTTCTGAATCTCCACAGCCTTCTCCTTTATTTCCTCGGGAACAAGGATAGCGATGAAACACCTCATTCTTTGGGATGTTTTATCAGCCATCTTCTCACCATATCAAGGGCAGTTTGGGAGGAACGCCAGCGCACTATCTCCCTGTCTCCGGGGAAGACATTCCTCTGGCAAATCGTTTCCTCAGGAGTAGCGAGTGCTATGTAGACCAGTCCCACCGGCTTCTCGGAGGTCCCACCCGTTGGACCGGCTATTCCCGTTATTCCTACCCCCAAATCAGCCCTTATAAGCTTCCTCACCCCCTCCGCCATCTGCCTCGCTACCTCCTCACTAACCGCTCCATATCTCCTTAAATCTTCTCCATTCACCCCCAAGATATCCCTCTTTACCTCGTTGGCGTAGGAAATCACGCCTCCCAGAAAATAATCCGAGCTTCCCGGTATCTTGGTTATCCTATAGCCGAGAAGCCCTCCCGTGCAGGATTCGGCCACCGCCAAGGTTAAACCTCTGTCCCTCAACATTTCCCCTACCACTCCCTCGAGTTCCTCCTCATCTACCCCGAATATATCCTCTCCTAACCTCTCCCTCACCTTCGTCTCCACCTCCTCGATCATCTTCTTCACGATTTCCTTCTTTCCCCTGGCTGTTATCACCAAATGCACTTCTGCTGGCTTGGCGAAGGGCGCAAGAGAGGGGTTGCCTTGAGGGGCCATCAAATCCTGGATGGCCTCCTCAACCCATGATTCTCCCTTCCCCACCACCTTCAAGGTCCTCTGAATTATGACCTCCTCAGGATTCTTCTCCTCTAAGTAGGGTTTCACCACTTCCTCCACCATAGGGATGAGTTCGGAAGGGGGTCCCGGGAGGGCTATGATGCATTTACTTTCCTTCTCTAAGATGAAGCCAGGAGCTGTCCCTACCCTATTGTCTATCGCCAAAGCCCCCTCTGGTAAATATGCTTGCTTTAGGTTTACCTCGGGCATTTCTACTCCCCTTTTTCTGAAATGTTCCCTTATCCTCTCCGCCAACTCCTCCTTAAAAATGAGGGGATTCCCCGTAGCGGAACTTATTGCTTCCCTAGTTAAGTCGTCGCTGGTTGGTCCCAACCCACCCACTGTTATCACTATATCGGCACGGGAAACGCTTTCCCTCAAAGCCTGGACGATTTCCTCCAACCTATCAGCAACGGTGCTTTTGCGAAGGAGCTCAATTCCACATTCCTGCAGTATTCTTCCCAAATATGAGGAATTAGTATCTATTGTTTTCCCCCAAAGTAGCTCGCTTCCGACGGATACTATCTCCGCCCTCATCATAACCTCCTTTGTTGGATGTATTCCTCTCTCGTATTCCATCTGCGTAGATAGGAGATATAGGTTTCGAATAATTCCTGCGCCTTTTGTTTATTCTCTTCTATTACATTTATCTCCCCTTGAGGGTCGGAGGGGAGATAATAGAGTTCGGGATGCATATCTCCCGCTCCAACTATGAGTAGCCATTCCCCATCCGTGATTGTGCTGGGCTTCAACCGCCAGGCGTATTGTGCCCAGTTATAGGGATTGAGTGAGACCCGCTCTTCCGATGCGGGCTTGTGGATAATCGCCCAGGAGGATACCGCTATCTCCCTTCCCCCTTTCCCCCCTTCCATAACGGGGATAAGCGATTCTCCTTGAACGGTTGGAGGAATCTCCACACCGGCGAGTTCCAAGATGGTGGGCATAACATCGGGAGGTTGGGTAAGAGCATTAACAGTGAGATGTTTTCCCCGAGGGAAGCGGATAAAGAGGGGGATGTGGCTCACCTCAGGGAAAATCTTCGTTATCTTACCTACAAGATTATGTTCCCCGAGATAGAAGCCGTGGTCAGTGGTGAAGATTATCACCGTGTTGTCCAGAAGTCCCAAATCCTCGACTTTGGCGAGGAGTTTTCCTATCCATTTATCAACCAGGGTCGCCTCCCCCGCATACAAAGCCCTCATATGTTTGAGTTCTTCCTTTGTTAGGTAGTCAGCTGGACCATATACGGGATAGATTACTTTCTCACCTTCATACCCTGGGTCGTAAAGGTCAACGAACCATTCAGGGGGGTCCCAGGGCTCGTGAGGGTCGAAGGTATCAACATAGAGGAAGAATTTGTCCTTATAATTCTCCTCAAGCCAGTGGATAGCTTCCCTCATCGTTTGAGCGCAGAAGTAATCCTCCTCATATTTGCGATGGTGGACATTGCGGAGATACTGAGTGACTGTCCCTGTGGTCTCCCGCAGTTTCTCAGGGGAGCAGGGGAACTTGACTTCCTTGGGGGCGGTGCGGTATCTATCATTTTCCTGCCCTCTTATCCAAACCCAGGCGGAGAATCCTCGGGCGTAATTGTAGCCTTCGTTCATAAGGTGGGGTGTATCGGCAATGAACATCGTAGTATAGCCAACGGAGGTGAGGAGTTGGGAAAGAACAACCTCCTCGGGGGAAAGAGGAGCCCAGTCGGTGTAGGTGAAGGTGAATCTACCAGTAAATAGGTCCCGGCGATTGGGGATTGTGGGAAAGGAAGCGGTATAGTGGTTCATAAAGACAACGGATTCCCTCGCCAGTCTCTCAAGGTTAGGAGTCAGAGTTTTTAGAGATTGGTTACCATAGAAAGAGATGTTATCCTTTCTGAAGGTATCGGACACGATCACTATAAAGTTCATAAATAACGCCTCCTTCTTGTGATTCAACCCTTATCAGCTTCAGGATAGGAACCGAGTATCTTGATGAAAAGGGCTTCCTCGGAAAGCTTTTCCAATGCTTTTCTCACTCTCTCTTCTTGAATATGTCCCTGAAAGTCGGCGAAGAAAACATATTCCCAGGGAGTTCGCCGGGAGGGACGGGATTCGAGCATCGTTAGATTAACATCGTATTTATCGAAGGCGGAAAGCGCCCTATATAGTGCGCCAGCCCTGTGCTTAACAGTGAAGATGATCGTTGTCTTATCTTTTCCCGTAGGGGCAGATTCTTCCTTTCCAATTACTAAGAACCTTGTGCTATTGCCCGGCAAATCTTCTATCCCCTCCACAAGCACATTCAAGTGGTATATCTCCTTGGCTGCCTCACTCCCTATAGCTGCGCCCTCGGGGTCTTTCCCACACATAAGCGCAGCCTTTGCGGTAGTAGCCGTCTCTATTATCTCTATGTGGGGCAAATTTTCTTGCAACCATCTTCGACACTGTCCCAAGGCTTGAGGAGCGGAGTATACCCTTTTAACCTTATCCAGTGTATCCGCAGAGGATAGAAGCATATGCCTTATTGGGAGGACCAACTCTCCACATATCTTCAAGCCCTCCATCTCCTGAAATAGGTCGAGGGTCCTTGCTACTACTCCTTCCGCTGAGTTCTCCACTGGCACGACGCCCACATCCGCCCTTTCCTGAAGAACCTCCTCAAACACAGCTTCCAACCTCTCACAACCTATATACTGGCAGGATTTGCCGAATCGCTTTAAAGCGGCGAGATGAGTAAATGTCCCCTCGGGACCTAAGTAAGCTACTTTCAAAGGCTTTTCCAGACGGCGACAAATTGATATAATTTCCCTGAATAAATATGCCAATTCCTCATCGGAGATGGGTCCCTTGTTAAGGGAGAGTATGTGCCTTATAACCATTTCCTCCCTGCTGGCGTCAAAGACCCTTTCTCCCTTGTGGCTCGCCACTTCCTTCGCGAGGCGCGCCCGCTGGGAGAGAAGTTCCACTATCTTCTCATCTATCTGGTCTATTTTTTCCCTGAGTTCTTCTATCTTCTTCTCCATCGGCGATATTTTAGAAAGAGGTGAGAAGGATGTCAAGGAAATTTGAGCACATTCCCGCCGACCTTTTCCTCAAATGCCCTAAGTGTAGGAGAATACTTGTAGCCAAAGAATTGGAGAAAACTTTCCAAGTCTGCCCTTTCTGTAATTATCATTTCCTTCTTTCTCATAGGGAAAGGCTCCACTATCTGGTAGATGAGGGGAGCTTTGAGGAATACGATGCCGAATTTTCCTCGCTTGACCCCCTCTCCTTTCCCCAATACAAAGAGAAACTCAAAGCGGGGAGGGAAAAGACTGGCTTAAACGATGCCATCATTTACGGCACAGCCTCCATTGGTTCCTTACCTTGTATTTTGATAATAACCGATTTCTCCTTTATGGGGGGTAGTATGGGCTGGGTTATGGGGGAGAAGGTGAAGCGGGCAATGGAGTTGGCTATTGAGAGGAGGCTTCCCGTGGTGATGGTTTCCGGCTCCGGTGGGGGAGCAAGGATGCAAGAGGGGATTATCTCCCTTATGCAAATGGCGAAGACAGCTTCAGCGGTGGGGAGACTACACTCCGCGGGGCTCCCTTATATCGCTGTCCTAACCAATCCCACTATGGCGGGGGTACTCGCTTCCTTCGCTTCCCTGGGGGATGTCAACATAGCCGAGCCTGGAGCGCTCATCGGTTTCACCGGTCCAAGAGTCATAGAGCAGACATTGAAGATAAAACTGCCCCCCGATTTCCAATCCTCCGAATTTCAATTAGAACACGGTTTCCTGGACATGGTAGTTCCCCGCAAGGAACTACGAGGAACACTTGTCAGGCTCCTGCGTTTCTTTCTCGGCAAGAACGAACCTCGGGAGAAGCTACCTCTTTCACCTCCTTCTCTATCTCCTGAGGATGTTCCCCTTCTTCCCGAGTTCGAACGCCCTATAGCGGAAGTGATTTTGAGATTGGAGAAATTGGAGAAGCTCGCTCAGGAGGAAAAATTGGACAGGGTAGAGGAGATAGAGGGGCTAAAGAGGAGGGCGGAAGAGCTGACCCGCAGGGTGTATCGTAATTTGACCCGCTGGCAGAGGGTCCAGGTAGCCCGCCATCCTCTTCGTCCTTATACCCTTGATTATGCGGAGATGATCTTTGATGATTTCTTGGAACTTCATGGAGATCGTCTGATGGGAGATGATCCGGCGATAGTAGGGGGATTGGCAAGCCTGAACGGCGAGACTGTCATTTTCATCGGACATCAAAAGGGAAGAACAACAAAGGAGAGACGCTGGCGCAATTTTGGTTCAGCTCGTCCCGAGGGTTATCACAAAGCTTTGCGGTTGATGAAGATGGGGGAGAAGTTCGGTTTTCCCATCTTGACATTCCTTGATACGCCGGGCGCCGCCTGCCTTACAGAAGCGGAGGAAAGAGGAATCGCCTACGCTATAGCCCGAAATCTCCTGGAGATGTCCAAACTGAGAACCCCTATCATCGTCTCCGTCATAGGGGAAGGAGGTTCCGGAGGCGCGATAGGTATCGGACTCGGCGATAAACTCCTTATGCAGGAGAACTCCTATTACTCTGTTATCTCTCCCGAATCCTGCGCGGCGATTATTTGGCGGGATTCTAAACGAGCAGCGGAAGCCGCTGAGGCTCTCAAGTTGTGCGCCCAGGATTTGAAAGAATTGGGAGTATGCGATGAGATAGTTCCTGAGCCTGAAGGTGGAGCACATCGCAATTGGTGGGAAAGTGCCCGCCTTCTTAAAGAAGCTATCTTGAGAAATCTTGAGGAACTAAAAAGAGTGCCTCCAGAGGAGCTGGTTGAAAGAAGATATGAGAAATATAAACGAATCAAGTGAAAGGGTGGGGGTATGTTCTAATCCTCTTCAAGCTCCTGGAGGAGCAAGAGACGCTCTTCCAGAACTCTTTTCTTTTCCAAAAGCTCTTGCTTGATCGCCTCCTGCTTCTCCCAAATCGCCTGAGGGGCACGAGCGCGAAATTCCTCATTGCTCAGCGTTTCCTCTATTTTCTCTAATTGTTCGCTTATTTTCCCCAATTCCTTTCTCATCCTTTCCAGTTCCTCCCCCAACTTCTCCGTTCTCCTCACCTCCAAGAGCAAATCCACACCACCTACTTTAGATTTCAAGAACTTCCCCTTTTGGGGTAATTCCTCCAAGACCTTGACATCGCTTAAGCCACAGAGGCTCTTCATTATCTCCCTTTCACTCTCGCCAAAGGAAGGACTCTGGGGTTCATTGTAGTAGAGGAGAAGTTCGGGTTTGGAGAGAGGTGAGAGACCCAAAATTTTCCTCATATTTCTTGTTTCCTTTACTACCCCCTGGAAGAACTCCACCTTCTTCTCCGCTTCCTCATTCAGAGCAAATCTTCCCGGGTCGGGCCACTGAGCGAGGGAGATACTCTCCCCCTTATTGGGTAGCTTCTGCCAGAGCTCCTCCGTTAAAAATGGCATAAAGGGGTGGAGCAAGCGGAGGGAGAAATCCAAAACTTCCCAAAGTATAGAGTGCACTGTATCCTCGTGCATCCTCTGTTTCGATATCTCTATATACCAGTCGCAGAAATCGTCCCAGAAGAAATTGTAGATGGCAAGGGTGGCGGAATCGAAATCATAGTTTTCGAGGTGCCTTGTAACATCCTTTATCGTCCTGTGAAGCCTACTTAGTATCCATTTATCAAAAACATTTTCCGGCTTCCCTATGGGCTTGACTTCCTTTGGGAGATTGAGAAGGACAAATCGTGTAGCATTCCATATCTTGTTACAGAATGCCCTTGCCATTTCTATCCTATTTGTAGAGAAGCGCAAGTCCTGTCCTGTTGAGGATTGGACAGCGAGCCCAAATCTCACCGAATCCGCTCCATATTTATTCACAAGTTCAAGGGGGTCCACCCCCGTGCCTAAAGACTTGCTCATTCGCTTTCCCTCTTCCGTCAACACAGTGGGGTGAACATAAACCTTCTCAAACGGTATATCCCCCATAAATTCCATACCCATTATTATCATCCTTCCCACCCACAAATAGAGTATGTCTCGAGCAGTAAAGAGGACATCTGTGGGATAGTATTTCCTCAAATCCTCCCTATTCTCGGGCCAGCCAAGTGTAGCGAAAGGCCAAAGGGCGGAAGAAAACCAGGTGTCCAATACGCTCTCCTCTTGTTTAACCCTCCTTTGGCACTCGGGACATTTGGTAATCCTCTCCATTGAGGCGAAATATTTGTTACAGAAGCTACACTTATAAAGGGGAATTTGATGTCCCCACCATATCTGCCTGGAAACACACCAATCTTTTATGTTGCGAAGCCAATCTAAAAGCAAGGCGGTGAACCTCTCGGGGATTATCCTTATCTTCCCCTCTTCCAACACCTTTATCGCAGGCTTGACCAATTCATCCATTTTCAAAAACCATTGTTCAGAGAGATAGGGCTCTATAACGCTTCCGCATCTATAGCAATGCCCTATTGTGGTAGTGTAGGGCTCACTTTTCTCCAAAAGGGCGACTTTCTCTAATTCCCTAACTATCCTTTCCCTCGCCATGAACCTGTCCAATCCCTCAAAGTATTTCACCTTCACCATCTTACCCCTTTTATCCATTATCACATATCTCTTAATTATGTTCTCGGGCTCCATACTTTGTTCCAACTTCGCCTCGAGTTCCTCTTTGTGCCTTTGCACCACCTCGTAGTCATTCATATCGTGGGCTGGGGTTATTTTCACCACCCCGGTGCCAAACTGAGGATCAACAAAGGGATCCGCTATAAGGGGAATTTCCCTCCCCGTGAAAGGGAGGACGAACATCTTACCTATCCATTCCTTATATCTCTCGTCCTCGGGGTGCACGGCGAGGGCGACATCACCAAGCATCGTCTCAGGTCTTGTTGTAGCGACCGTGAGGAAGAAGGCACCGTTATCCGAGGGATATTTTATATAATAAAGAATGGTTTCTTTTTCCCTAATTTCGACCTCCAAATCGGAGAGGGAGGTTTGACAACGAGGGCACCAGTTAACCATCCTCAATCCCTTGTATATCCACCCTTTCTCATATAGGCGGATGAAAGCAGTTAAAACAGCCCTGGAATAATCCTCGTCTAAGGTAAAGCGGAGCCTGCTCCAATCAAAGGAATAGCCCATCCTCTTAAATTGCTTGATAATTGTATCTCCATACTTGTCCTTCCATTCCCAAACCAAATGGAGGAAAGCTTCCCTGCCTATGTCGAACCTCGTTTTCCTCTGCCTTGCCAGTTCCCGCTCCACGACATATTGGGTAGCTATCCCAGCGTGGTCCGTACCGGGCAAGCAGAGAGTGGAGTATCCCCGCATTCTCTTATATCTGGTGATTATGTCCTGTAGGGTATAATTGAGAGCGTGCCCCATATGAAGAGAGCCGGTTATATTAGGAGGAGGAATAGTTATACTGAACTTTCTCCCTTCCTCTGAGGGAGAAAATAACCCCTTTTCTTCCCAGTATTTATACCATTTTTCCTCTATTGAGAAGGGGTCATAACGGGGCGGGATGCTCATTTTTCCTCACCTTCACCCACCTTAGTTAGGACTTTTGCCTTTGCTTTATCCTTTGCAAGGGCAACTTGCAGCACTTCGTCCATATGCTCAACGAAGACGAATTCCAACTCCTGAAGCACCTGTGGGCTTACCTCCGAGAGGTCTTTTTTGTTCTCCAGAGGGAGTATGACCTTCTTTATTCCCGCTCTATGGGCGGCGAGCACCTTCTCTTTCACCCCACCTATGGGGAGAACCTTGCCTCGGAGTGTTATTTCTCCTGTCATTGCCACATCCTTACGCACGGGGATCCCACTTAGGGCAGATGCGAGGGCGCAGGCCATGGTTATTCCTGCAGAGGGTCCGTCCTTTGGTATGGAGCCCTCGGGAACATGGATATGGATGTCCACTTTATCCTGAAACTTCTCCTCTATTCCTAAACGTTTTGCTCGGGAGCGGATGTAGCTTAGAGCTGCTTGGGCTGACTCCCTCATCACTTCCCCCAAGCGCCCCGTCAAGATGAGTTGCCCCTTCCCCTTTAGAACAGCCACCTCCACAGATGTGGTATCGCCTCCCACGGGTGTCCACACTAAAGCGGTAGCAACGCCGATCTCGTCCTCCTTCTCCGCCACGCCGTAGCGAAAGCGAGGAGCGCCGAGGTAGTCGGGAATGGTATCTCCGTTTACAACAGTTTTCTCGGTTTTGCCCTCCGCCACTTTCACCGCTACCTTCCTACAGATATTAGCTATCTCCCTCTCCAGATTCCTCACCCCTGCTTCCCTTGTATATTCCCGGATTATCCGCATCAGGGCGGCATCTGTTATCTCTATAAGTTCATTGCTTAAACCGTGTTCTTTAACCTGTTTAGGAAAGAGGAAATACTTGGCTATGTTTAGTTTCTCCTCCTCGGTATAGCCGGGGAACTCTATGACCTCCATTCTATCTCGCAGGGCAGGTGGGACGGTGTCGAGGACATTGCCCGTGCAGATGAACATCACTTCGGAAAGGTCGAAGGGCACCTCAAGGTAATGATCTGAAAAGGCATAATTTTGCTCGGGGTCGAGCGCCTCAAGGAGAGCCGAGGAAGGGTCGCCCCGGAAATCTATGCCCAATTTGTCTATCTCGTCAAGCATAAACACGGGGTTCTTGCTCCCCACTGTCCTCATCCCCTGGATTATCCGCCCCGGCAGGGCACCCACATAGGTTCTCCTGTGTCCTCTTATCTCAGCTTCATCCCGCACTCCTCCCAGGGAAATTCTTATGAATTTCCTACCCATCGCCCGGGCTATGGAGCGCCCAATGGATGTCTTGCCCACCCCAGGCGGACCAATGAAGGCAAGAATAGGGCCCCTCGTCTTGTCCTTTAATTTTCTCACCGCTAAGAACTCCAGAACCCTTTCCTTTACCTTCTTTAAGCCGTAGTGATCCTCATCTAAAACTTTCCTTGCCCACTCTATATCAAGGTTATCCTCCGTGCGCTTGCTCCAGGGTAGCTCAACCAGCCAATCGAGCCAAGTTCTTATCACAGCTGCCTCGGGAGCAATACTGGGCATCTTTGTCAACCTCTCCAGTTCCTTCATAGCCTTTTCCTTAGCTTCCTCGGGCATTCCCGCCGCCTCTATCTTCCTCTTATATTCCTCCCACTCGGAGACGCCCTCCTCCTTCATCCCTAACTCCTCCTGAAGAGCTTTAAGACGTTCCCGCAAAATGAACTCCCTCTGCGATTCCCCTATCTCCTTCTCCACTTTGCTCTTTATCCTCCCCTCTATCTCCAGCACCTCCAATTCCCTTCTCAAAATGGTGGCGAGCTTCTCCAATCTCTCCTTAACCGAGGGAGTGGAGAGGAGGCTTTGTTTCTCTTCAAGGGAGACAGAATAAGGGGGACCAAGGTAATAGGCGATTATATCAGCGACCCTTCGGGGGTCCGTAATAGTTTTTACCTCACCCACAAGTTCCGGTGGTATGTTATCCGCAGCGGGGGATATTACCCTGCTTGCCCGCCAAAGCTGTTCGAAGAGAGAAATAACCAATCGCCTATTAGCCTCTACCTCAGGGGTATCTTCCACTATCTCTGGTAATTCCTCTATCCTCACAAGGAAGAAGGGGTCAGTCTGGAGAAATTCCTTTATCTTGACCCTTTTTACCCCCCCAATAAGCACCCTTATAACATTGTTGGGCAAAGGTAGCATTCTCACTATCTCCCCTACCGCCCCTATAGCATAGAGGTCCTCAGGCTGAGGGTCGTCCTGCTCGGGGTCCTTCTGCGCCACAAGGACAACCAACTTATCCTTGTTCATAGCTTCCTCTACTGCTTTGTAGGAGCGAGGACGCCCTATCTCTAAGGGCGCCAATATATTGGGGAATATAACAGTGCCCCTGCGGAGAGGAATGAGAGGCAACTCTTGTGGTAAAGAAATATTCTCCTCTTTCCTTTCAAGCATTTTATATATTCACCCCTTAGGATACGGCTGTTTCATCCCCGAACTCGATAAGAGGGGCAGTTAACCCCGTTACAGCTTCACGAGTAATGATGCAACGCCTTGCCCCTTTTAAGGAGGGGAGCTTAAACATAACATCTAACATTATCTCCTCCAAGATCCCCCTTAATGCCCTTGCCCCCGTTCCCCTCCTTAGTGCTTCCCTACCTATCTCTTCGATCGCTTCCTCCTCCACGACTAACTCCACCCCCTCCATTTGGAAGAGAAATTGATACTGCTTCAAGAGGGCATTCCGGGGCTCCCTGAGGATTCTCTTAAGTTCCTCTATTCCCAGGGGGTCCAGGACAGCGATGACGGGCAAACGCCCGATGAGCTCGGGAATGAGCCCGAATCTATGAAGGTCCTCGGGCAAAACCTTGTGCATTATTTCCTCTTCCTTCTCCTCTTCCCCCGCCCTGAAGCCTATGGGGGAATGTTTGGTTCTATTTTCTATTATCTTTTCCAAACCCTCAAATGTCCCACCACAGATGAAGAGGATATCCGTGGTGTCAAGGGGGATGAATTCCTGATAGGGATGCTTCCTACCACCCTGAGGAGGGACATTGGCTATAGTCCCCTCTAAAATCTTCAAAAGCGCCTGCTGGACCCCCTCCCCTGAGACATCCCTTGTTATTGAAGGATTCTCCGATTTGCGCGCTATCTTGTCTATTTCATCTATATAGACGATTCCTTTCTTCGCAGCCTCGAGGTCCCAATCCGCCGCCTGAATGAGCCTTAGGAGGATGTTTTCCACATCTTCGCCCACATATCCCGCCTCAGTCAAAGTTGTAGCGTCGGCTATGGCAAAGGGAACATCAAGGCGCCGGGCAAGCGTTTCCGCAAGGAGAGTCTTGCCCACCCCCGTCGGACCTATTAGAAGTATATTGCTCTTTTTTAGTTCAACATCGCCCTTCTCCGTTGAGGATATCCGCTTATAGTGATTATATACCGCAACGGAGAGTATCTTCTTTGCCCTCTCTTGACCTACAACATATTCATTGAGATAATCATATATCTCCTGTGGTTTGGGCAATCTTCCCCCATATCCCCCCCTCCTGGGCTTAACGCCTTCCTTCCTCAAAAGCTCGCTTGCTATTTCAACACAATCCGCGCATATAGCCCCCTTTTCCCCAATTACCAACCTACCTACCACGCTTTCCGACCTACCACAGAAGGAACATCTTCTCTCCTCTAACCTGTTCATTTCGCTACCTGCAACTCCTTTGTCTTGTCACGGGGGAATATGATATTATCTATTAGCCCGTATTCCTTTGCCTCCTCAGCGGACATATAATAATCCCTTTCCGTATCCCTCTCTATTCTCTCCACAGTCTGCCCCGTGTGCTTGGCAAGAATTTCGTGGATTATCTGCTTTATCCTCAATATCTCCTCAGCCTGTATCTTTATATCTGTAGCCTGCCCATAAACTTGTCCCCAAGGTTGATGAATCAATATACGAGAATAGGGTAGGGCAAATCTCTTACCTTTTGCTCCCCCCGCCAGCAATACAGCAGCGATAGAGGCAGCCTGCCCAATGCAAATAGTGGAGACATCGGGCTTTATGAACTGCATCGTATCGTATATCGCTAACCCGCTCGTCACCTCGCCTCCGGGAGAATTGATGTAAAGGTCAATGTCTTTCTCCTTGTCCTCCCTCTCCAGATAGAGGAGCTGAGCGATAACCAAATTAGCTATCTCGCTGTTTATGGGAGTTCCTATGAAGATTATCCTATCCTCTAATAGACGAGAGAATATATCGTAAGCTCGTTCTCCCCGCGGGGATTGTTTTATAACTATTGGCACCAGGCTCATAGTTCTTCCTCCTTTCTAATTTTAACCGATTTTTTGAGGAATTCAAGCACTTTGCCAAGGTATATATCACCTATCAACCTCTCCATTCTTCCCGTCTCTTCAAAAACTCTTCTCATCGTCTCCTTCGGCACATTATTCGCCTTAGCAAGCTCTTCCAACCTCTCTTCCACCTCTTCCTCTTTCACTCCCAAACCTTCCCTCCTCCCAATCTCCTGCAGTATCAAGCGCCTCACCAGTATATCCTTTGCCTCCCTTTCCAAGGCCATCTGCACCTGCTCCAAGGTGATGTTCTTCTCAGAAAGGTATCTATCAAGGTTATAGCCTTGCTTCTCCAAAGAGGCAATAAACAGCCTGAACCGCTCCCTCGTTTCTTCCTCCAGCATAGGCTCTGGAAACTCCACCTGAGAAAGGGAAATGAGGCGTGATAAAATCTCCCTCTCCAATTGTTCCTCCTCCGCCTTTCTCGCCTCCTTTTCCAACTCCCTTCTTATGCTTTCTTTTAACTCCTTTAATGTGTTGAACTCGCTTGCCTGGCGAGCAAACTCATCATCTAACTTAGGCAAAACGCGCTTCCTTATACCCTCCACCTTCACCCTTAAGACTGCATCCCTGTTCGCTAACTCGGGATTGTTGAAATCAGGTGGATAATGCACCTCTATCTCCTTCTCCTCCCCCAGTTTCATCCCTTCCAGATAAACATCTATGGGAGGAACGAGCTCCTCATCACCTACGATTATACTATCCCCTTTCTCCTCCCCATAGGGTTGACCATCCACATAGACCTTGAGGCTTATATCTACCAGATCTCCTCTCTTTACGATTTTTCGCTTCACTGGCTCCGATTGTGCGAAGCGATAGCGAAGCATCTTCAATCGCTCCATCACATCTTCTTCCCTCACCTTTATTTCCCTATAACCCACCTCGATAGATTCATAGGGAGGCAGAACGACCTCAGGTTGCGTGTAAAAGGTTGCCTTGATTATCGCTTCCTCACCCTCCTCTAGTTTCTCTATCTCCACATTGGGAGTGGTATAAAGTTTGATGTCCTTTCCCTCTATAGCTTTCCTGAGGGTTTCTTCCGCCAATATGCGACCAGCCTCTTCTTTCAGACGCTCATCTCCAATGTATCTACGCACAAGGGCTGTAGGAGCCTTGCCTTTACGGAAACCGGGAACCTCCACCCTTTTGGAAAGCTGAGCGAGTGCCTTCTTTAGTGTTTCCTCCACTTTCTCCTTTTCAACCTTTATATCGAGGGATAGAAAGCAGGGAGCCATCTTCGCTAAAGAAATTTCCATCCTTTTCTCCTCCTTACGATTAAGTAATAATAAAGCCCCTTACGGGGCTTTATTTTCTGGAGCGGGCGACGGGACTTGAACCCGCGACCTTCAGCTTGGAAGGCTGACGCTCTACCCGGTGAGCTACGCCCGCTATTTGGTGGGCGAGGGGAGAGTTGAACTCCCACAGGCAAGAACCCATCGGATCCTAAGTCCGACGCGTCTACCAATTCCGCCACTCGCCCCTAATACTTTATTATATCAACAAAATCCACTAAATCAAATTTTTAACGAGGTTAGTTTTGTTGAATAATTCAAAGAACGTTCAACTTCCACCTTGAAGGGATGACGAAGTTTGTAGAAATATAGCATTTAGAAATTTTTAGAAGGAGATTCTCAAGTTAAACGGCTAATAAAAGATGGTTTCTTTTCACTTTTT
>CALITO010000026.1 GCA_938041455.1 uncultured bacterium
AAAGCAAAGTGCTTTCATCATCTTGCCGGTTTTCTGCTCGCTATGAATGTAACGCTTTTTGATTCGCCCCTTTTAAGTTCTCCTTTAATTTGAAGGAGGACGAAATCATCGGTTATTATCGGTTTTATTCCCTCATCAGCCTTCACATCCCTTACATTCTTTATCCTAAAGGGGAGGAATGTAGCAACCGCATCCGCTTTAGTTGGGTCAAAGGAGATGTCCCGCCTTGCGAATGCCCTGAAGGTTATCTTATAGAGGTTAGTGCCGATCGGTCTAACGCCCAGTCCAAGGGAGACCGCGGGGATATTACACATCCTGTTCATCCTAACCTCCAGAGCAGGGTCACCATAAAGAACGCAGACATCCCTATCATAGAGATGTCCCCTTAGATGCCTTTCATCTTTCACAACCTCCGGCACCTTTTCCTCAAGGTGCATAAGAAGAACTTGGTTGGTGAAGAAAACCCCCTCCGCGAAGGTTAGATAATCTCCCCCTCCCGCAACGAACCACATAACATTCCAGCCTCCAAAACCATACCAGGTTGGCACGGTATAGCCGAACATCTGGTAGACGCCTCCCGAGTGAATCCAGGAGGTCGCCATACAATCCTTCCCTTCTATATGGGCGATGAGGCAGTTGCCGGCGGGAAGGTAGACCTTGGGGTTGAAGGAGTTAATGTAATATCTATTGCCCTTAGTATCCAAGCCGTATAACTGTCCCTTTTCATGGCGAAGTTGACCGCTCTTGAATGTATAGCCTATCTGCCAATCGTGCTCCGTGGCATGCCCACTCGTGACTACGAAATCATATATGTTCCTGTTCAACTCATCCACTATCTCTTTAGTGGCATCTGCTGGCACCTCGCATTCCTCAATCGTTCCCCCCACACTCTTTATATAGCCAACCCCCTGCTTCCCTTCGTCAAACCCCTTACCCCTACAGAAATGCTCCATATATGTGGCGCCACAGCCTGAAAGGATAGTCCTCAATCGGATGGGACCGGGAAATCTTGCGAGTCTTAAAGCGTCCTTGACATCATAGCCCGTTATTATTCCCCACACCGCATCGCCATAGGGGTCATCGTCCAGTTGGCGAAGCATCTGGTTAACCTGGGGAACGAAATCTTTCCCCAAGGCAAGTTCTTCCGCAGACATTACAAAGCAGACATAGCGGGGAGCGAAGCGGGATAGCTCCCCCTTTAGTCCTTTAACATCTTCATAGGTGAAAATCTTTATATTAAAGCGGTTTTTCCATTTCTCTTCTAAAGCCCTAACTACTTCCCTCCATTGCTCATCCTCGTAGGTTTTTTCACTAACGCAGATTGCATAACCGAGATTTTCCTCCAGAGAAAAATCAACGGGAAAGACAAAGGATAGCACTGCTCCCATTGGGATAAGGAGAAGGAAGGCTAAAAGAGAACTTCTCATCTAAGAACACCTCCTTAAGACTCCTCAATTAATTATAACTCAAAGGAATTCTCAAAAAAACGAGAATTGTTTAAAATTGATAGAAATTCTAACTTATAAGGAGGTAGTTTATGAACCAGTTTTATAAACTTCTCTGTTTCTCCTTGCTTCTTTCCTCCTTAAACCTTTTTTCTGCAGATTACCTCATAATCAAGGATAAAAAGCCCGTCGCAACAATCGTCGTTTCAAGGGATATGAGCCACGCCACTGCCTTCGCCGTTTGGGAACTCCGCTATCATATCCAGAAAATCACCGGCGTCCTGCTACCCATCGCTTACGACGATGAGGAGATCAAGGGCAATCGCATTTTAGTGGGAGAGAGCAAAGCCACAAGGAAGCTCGGGATAAAAACGGAGAATTTGAAGGACCAGGAATATATCATCCGCTTTTATCCAAACACCCTGGTCCTACTCGGTAAGGATGACCCCGTTCCCTTCTCTGATAACATCCGCATCTTCGGAGAGGTCGGCTGGTCCGAGGGGCGATTCGGCAAAGGATTATCCTTCTTGGGCAAGGGGACGGTCTTCGTCGATGACTTCAATTTCTCGGATGAAGAGGGTTCACTGGAAGCCTGGGTATATATGGAGCAAGAACCTCAAGGGGGAGAGGGGCACATCTTCCGCTTAGACGGAGCGAATCCTTGGACTTATCACATAGTGAGCAAAATAGGTAATCGCATCAGGTATGCGACTTACGATGGTGCGGAGGGACATAGTTTGACCTCAGACGAGCTTTCCCCAGGTTGGCATTATGTTCTCGCCACATACAGCGCCTCTACAGGGAAGATGGAACTGTTCATAGATGGCATCAGCCAGGGGACGACGCTTTATAAGAAGACAACCTGCGAAGGGGCAACTCTCCTCATAGGCGGGCTTCCAGGTGTGGGACAGAACAGGGTAGGGAACGCCCTCCGGGGGATGGTAGACGAACTTAGAATTTCCGATGTCATCCGCCCCCCTTCCCTGCCCTCTAACCCCTATAATGTTGATGAGCACACCCTTCTACTTCTCCATCTTGATGAAGGTCAAGGGGTACCAAGGGATGTGAGGGGGGTCCGGCTGGAGCGTCCCATAAGCCCTCCTGATATGTTCTCCGGACAAGGCACCTCCTACGCTGTGCACGATTTTCTTGAACAGTTCTGCGATGTTCGCTGGTTCGGTCCCAAGGAAGATATGATGTGGTATCCTCAAAAGTCAACTCTCGCAGTGAAACAAAAGAATATTCAAAGAAGACCAACATTCCTTTATCGTGGGCTCTGGCCCCCCTTCGCCTTCGGAATAGTGGAAACCCTCTGGGACCATCCCAGCAGAAAAGAAATGGCGCTCTTTTGGGCGAGGCATAAGGTAGGCGGAGAAAGATATAACTGCAACCATTCCTTCTACGGCTACTACGACCGCTTCCTTAATACGCATCCGGAATTCTTCGCCAAGGGCTATGAAGGACAGCCTCCTCAAATGTGCTATTCCAATCCGGGCTTCATCTCCCGAATTATACAAGATGCAAGGGATTATTTTGATGGGAAAGGCCTCCCCCCAGGAGCAGTTGCGGCGGGAGATTACTTCGCCCTCGTTCCAATGGATAACAACCTCTGGTGTAGGTGTGAGGAATGCCAAAAACAACTCGATCCCAAAAGGAGAAACGATTTCTTCTCCAACGGCTATGCCAGCGATTACTTCTTCAATTTCGTTAACAAGGTGGCCAGGGAAATAAAGAAATCTCACCCCGATAAGTTCATCTCCACCCTCGCCTATTGGGAATACGCCTATTATCCAGAGAAGATAAAGCTCCTCCCCAATGTCTCCCTCCAGATGTGTCTCCATATCCGCAACTGGTGGGCACCAGCAATGAGGGATAACGACCTCTACTTCTATAAAGAATGGGTGACGAGGGATAAGGGAAGGAGGTTCTATCTCTGGCTTTATTATTGTTTTCCCGAGGAGATAGCAATGAATGGAGGATGGCACTGCTTCCCCGGCTTCTTCGCCCACACCATAGCAGAAGCTTTCAAGATGTTTGCCAGGGATGGAATAAGGGGAGTATTCCTCAACGGCTTAGGTGAGCAGGTGGATACTTATGTGACCTTAAAGCTCCTCGACAATCCTCAAGTAGATGTGGATAAGCTTTTGCATGAGTTCTTTTCCCGCTATTACGGCTCTGCAGGCGAGCCAATGAAGGATATCTATCTTTACATAGAGAAGATTTACAGCAATCCGAAGAACTATCCCCAATCTGTTCAGAAGGAGAAACGCCATTTTCACCAGACGGAAGAAATAGCATGGGGCTACTTGGGAACGGAGGAGAGGATGAGAGAACTGGGAAAGTTAATGGAGAAGGCTAAACAAATGGCGAAAACAGAACTGGAGAAGCGGCGAGTGGGCCTGTTTGAGAAAGGAATTTGGCAGTATATGGTTGAGGGAAGAGAGATGTATCTTAAAAAGAAAGCAATAGAGGAAAAGAAGAGGGCTCTTGCACCGGAAAGGGAGAGGCTAAGGGCTCAGCCACCGCCACAAATTTCTCTTCACATCACAACTTCTCGGGAGGGAGACCCTGAAAAAGTGGATTGGGATAAGGCAGTGGTTTTGGATAATTGGTTTGAAGTCGAGGGTTATCCCACGGAGCGGAAGCTTGAGGCGAGGCTCTCTTATGATGGAGATTATCTCTATGTGAGGTTGGAGGAACTCTTGCCAACGGAGAGGTTGCAAAACAGGGAAGATATATGGAGCGGAGATGATTGGGAAATCTTCTTAGCGGAAGAGAGGCATGCCCCCTACTATCAGATAGGGATAGCGCCAGATGGTAGATTCCTTACCTTAAGTTATAAGAAGCCGCGAGAAGGGATGGAAAGATGGGAAAGTGGAGCGAAGGTGATTTCCAAGGTATTCCCCGACCGATGGATAGTTCTTATTTCCCTCCCCCTAAAAAGCATAACCGCAAGGCTTGGGAAAGGGGGCAGGCTTTTCATCAACATTTATCGTGCTTCCTTCAGCCTTGACGAATTCCGCCTGCGAGAACTCCTTTCCTGGAGCCCCAATTTCGTCCCCAATTTCCACGAGCTCTCCAGGTTAGGTGAGCTTGTTTTAGATTGAGAGTGAGGTTATGGGAACCCCCGATGTTAGGAAGCGGAGTCGAGGCTCACTATGGCTGTGGCCCGCCCAATCTGGCTGCCCACTTGACGCCGCTGAGGAAGAGCTTTTTGATTTTGGCATCCGAGCCCGGCTGATACTGTTCCCACTGTGAAGAGGCTATGTAATCCCACTGCCAGTAGAGACGCCCCATGCCATCCACTCCCTCTTGAGCGAAGGCAAAGACCATATGGTCGTTTTCCGTATTAGGGAAATTGGGGCTTGTAAGCCAATACATTGTCGCGGCTATCACCGAGACATGGGGATATTGGTAAAGGGGTGTAAGGACGCAGGCAACCTCCATACATTCAAGGATATCATCCGGGCTGATCCCGGGGGTAAGTGGAACATCTCCTCCAGAGAGGGCGTGGACATTGATATCGTAGACATGGAGCATCTTTCCTGCTCCACCAAACCAACCACCAATGGGAGAAATATCGGTCGGTGTCCAGTTCTGGTTATAGGGGTTATTGGGTGGTAGGGGCTTTCCTGTAGCCAGCATAGCGGGTGCATCGCCGATGAGGACGATGTTACCGCCTTTGTTCAGGATATTCTCCACTTTCCCCGCATCGGAGGTTGTGAGCTTGGCGGTATCATCTATGACGAGAGCCTTGGCATCGCCAATGTTAGTGGGCACTGTTGATTGCATCTGAACATTGAAGCCGGCGGACTCCAAAAGGGCTCTTAAGGGTTGGGAAGCGGAACTTCCAACAAGGATTAGTTGGGGAGGAGCAATTATGGGGATAGAGATATGGGTTTCACAATCTTTGCTGAGGATGAGACCGATAATACAGGTATCAGAGCTCCTCGCTATGAAGTTACCTTGAGAATCTATGGTAGCAAGGTCTCCTTGCGCATACCAGTTAATCCCCTTGAGCGGGATTATCTGCCCGCTCTGGTCGCGAGCCTCGTAACCGAACTGGTAGGTCTGCCCCGCTATGTAGGGTCCTTCTGGAGGGATGATAGTTAGAGTTGTAGGTTTGTGGGGTTTAGCAATTATCACTACATCTAAATCTATATCCTGGCTTGCGTCAAGGTTGGTCTGTATCTCAACTGGTTCGTAATCGCTACCCTCAGGTGGCTCGACTGCCAAAAGCCCAACAAATATAACCGAGAGTCCGATGGGGATACCGTATTTTCCGCCGTTCTTGGTGGTATCTTGCCCTAAAAAAATAAGCAAGCGGCTACCCCCTTTGGTAACTTGATATAACTTTACCGTCGCTCCATCTATTGGTTGACCTGTAACTGCATCCCTCAACACGCCACTCACAATGCGGGTTACCGCTCCGCCACCTCCGCCACAGCCGGGGAGGAGAGTGGAAAGGAGCAACCCTATCGCCAACACACTGCCCCAGAGGGCAAACGACCTCCCTCCGCTAAACTCTTTGCCGTTTAAACGGACCAAAAAAACACCTCCCTTTTGGTAGTATTTTGTTTTGTTGAACAAACATTTTCATTTAAAAATTATAACCACCTTACCTCCTAATTTGCAATATCCCATCGACGCATATCCTAAGCTCTTTGGCTTAATTATTCAACAAAACCTATTTTCATATTCCATCAATACTTATCGTAAGCTCTTTGGCTTAATTATTCAACAAAACCATAGCCTATGGAATTCCTTTTTAATTTCACAGCTGCAAGGGTTGTTGTGCCACTACCAAGAAAGGGGTCGACAACTGTCTCATAGGCGAAACTGAACATTTTGATAAGACGCTTTGGCAATTCCTCGGGGAACATCGCTAAGTGTTTGTCCTGCTTTTCCCCAGGGAAATTCCAGTGACCGCTAAAATATTGATTCCATTCTTCATCGGTCAGTTTTGAGGCTTCTTTTATTTCCTTACTAACCTTGGGTGGCTTGCCAGGTTTCTTAAAAATTAAGATGAATTCGTAATCCAATTTAATGATGCCATTTCTGGGATAAGGATAAGAACCCATTACTGTGGCTCCACCCGTGGTGTGACAAGTAGTGACTTTCTGCCAAATAATCGCTCCCATATAATCAAAGCCGATGGTTTCACAGAATTTAATGATTTCTGTTCTTATCGGAATGACTTTTTATCTCCCATAATAGACAGAGCGGGCGAACTGATCACCAATGTTAATACATAGCCTACAACCTTTATGTAAAATACGGTGGCATTCCTTCCACACCAAATTTAGGTTATTTATATATTCTTCATAAGTATCGTTAAAACCGATCTGCCCTGGGGCTCCATAATCTTTGAGTTGCCAATAGGGGGGAGAGGTGACAATAAGATGAATTGATTCATCCGGTATCTCCTTCATCCATCTCGCATCGCCGATAATTATCTTATGGGTCGTCCTCATTTCTCACTTAAAGTATATTATTTACACATTCTTGCTCTCTAATCAATCGCGAGTGCTTACCTTATTCCCTCTTTGCTCACCTATGGAGGGGCAAAGACAGAAAGTAGCGAGACCTTTAGATAGGGAACGGGAAATCGCCTCCTGAATATCCTCCCCCTTTATCCTCTCTATCTTCTCCAGCGTCTCTTCCAAAGGAACAATTCTCCCCTTATAATGAAGGGATAGGGCAAGGCGCATCATCCTCTGAAGAGAAGATTCAAGAGCCAAGAATATGGCGTTCTTTAACTGCTCCTTTGCCCTCCTCAACTCTTCCTCTTCAACCCCTTTATCCCTTAACGATATAAGTTCTTCCTCTATTAGTTCCCCTAATATTCCCTTGTTGCTGGGATGGGAAGCGGAGTAGATGGTGAGAAGCCCACCATCCTCCAAAGCCAAATCGTCCACTTCAACATCATAGCATAAACCTCTTTCCTCCCTTAATTTTTGGAACAAGCGAGCAGCGCTTCCCCCTCCCAAAAGAGTTGCCAGAACCCCGTAAGCGTAATGGGATTCATCATCCACTCTTGAGCTCTCCATAGCAATACAGGTGTGCACTTGGGTAGTGGAATACACCATCTCCCTCTCCCCCGGCTGAAATTCAGGCGGTGGGCTACCCCCTTTTTTCAAGCCGTTGAGCCTGCCAAGTAGCCCCTCCAATTGCTTCAAAAAAGTTGGCACCTCTAGCCTTCCCGCAGCTGAGACGATTACCGCCTCGGGATGATGATATAGAGAAAGGAATCCTCGCAAGTCCTCCCTACTTATGGAAAGGAGCGTCTCCTCGGAGCCAAGTATAGAGCGCCCCAAGGGATGTCCATCCCAGGCAAGGGAGAGGATTTGCTCCTTAGCCACCTCCTCCGGATTATTATCCCTTTCCCTCATCTCCTCAAGTATCACCAGTTTCTCCTTCTCCAATTCCTCAGAAGAAAGAAGGGGATTTTTGAATATATCAACCAGAATATCCATAGCCACTTTTAATTCCTTATAGGGAACCCTGATGTAATAGAGGGTGTAATCCTTATGGGTTAAGCCGTTGAAATCCCCTCCCAACATATCAGTTATGCGGGCTATCTCTTTCCTATCATAGCGCCGACTCCCCTTGAAGAGCATATGTTCAAGTAGATGGGCTATTCCCGCCTTCTCCCCCTCGTCTTTCGCTCCCACCTTTAGGAGAATACCCAGGGAAACGGTGTAGCAGGAAGGGTTACTTTCTACTGCTACCCTTACCCCGTTGTCCAGTATTACCTCTTTGGGACCCTCTTCCACCTGTCCTCTGCAAGATAGGGGAGAATAGTTTCTTCCTCGTCAGGGTTACCCTTCCCGATGGTTCCACACTTTCAACCCTCACCAGAACTTCATCGCCTACCTGTAGGACTTCCTCCACTTTGTTTATGGGGCGAGTGGAAATCTCCGAAATGGGGAGGAAACCTTCCTTTCCTGGGAGTATCTGCACAATAGCGCCCGTGGGGGATATGCTCTTCACCTTTCCAGTATATACATCCCCTGGCTTCACCTCAGTGGCTATCCCCAATATTCTATCCCGAGCTGCTTCCCCCTTCTCAACGCTCGGGGCGGTTATATATACCGTCCCATCCTCTTGGATGTCTATCTTGACGTCTGTTTCCGCCACTATTTTCCGAATGGTCTGCCCACCCGAGCCTATCACCAAGGGTATCTTATTGGGAGGTATAGTGATGCTAAAAACGAGGGGGGCATAAGGAGAAATACTCTCTCGGGGAGCGGATATGACCTCCTCCATTTTATCCAAGATTACATAACGCACTTCCTTAGCCCTTTGAAGTGCAGAGGAAATCATCTCCTCCGTCAGACCGTTGTTTTTCACATCCAGTTGAATTGCGGTTATCCCCTCCCTCGTTCCCGCCACCTTGAAGTCCATATCGCCAAACCTGTCCTCTATCCCTTGAATATCGGTCAAAAGGGTGAACCTTTCCCCCTTGCTCACCATCCCAATTGATATACCCGCGACCGCTTTTCTGACCGGCACACCAGCATCCATAAGGGCGAGGGAAGAGGCGCAGACGGAAGCCATAGATGTGGAACCGTTTGATTCCAAAACCTCCGATACCAAGCGAATGGCATAAGGGAATTCCTTCTCGGGGGGAATAACTTGTTCAAGGGCTCTCTCAGCGAGAAAACCATGCCCTATCTCCCTCCTCGTCGGTCCCCTAAGTGGTTTAACCTCTCCTGTGGAAAAGGGGGGAAAGTTATATTGATGCATAAACCTCTTGCTCTCTTCCTCCAATATCCCTTCCAACCTCTGCACTTCCTCTAAAGCGCCCAAAGTAGCGGTGGTGAGAACCTGCGTCTGCCCTCGGCGGAAAAGCCCTGAACCATGGACGCGAGGAAGAAGCCCCACTTGACATTCTATCTCCCTTATCTCCTCCGGAGTTCTCCCATCCGGCCGTCTCCCCCTCTCCATTATCTCCTCCCTCACTATCTCCTCCTCCACCGCCTCTATGGCAAGGGCTATCTCCTTGCCTCGCTCCGGATAAAGCCCATTCAGTTTCTCGAACAGCCTCCCCTCAACCTCTTTCATCGCCTCTTCTCGTCCCTTCTTATCCTCAATGAGAATAGCGGATGCCAACTCCTCCCTGTGCTGGAGGACAACTTCCTTCATCTCCTCCGGATAGGATAGAATAGCGTAGTCATTCCTCTTCTCCTTACCAAATTTCTCCTTGAGCTCCAACTGCATATCGATAAGGGCCTGTATATAAGGGTATGCGAATTCAATAGCGGAGACTATTTCCTCCTCACTCGCCTCGCTCCCCTCGAAATCCAGCATAACAATCCTCTCCCTCGTTCCCGCAATAACCAGGTTGAACTTCTTCTCCAGAACGGCGAGAGAGGGAGGATTTATTATAAATTCTCCATTCTCCTTGCTAACCCTGAGAGCACCTATGGGACCGTTGAAAGGAATATCGGACAGGGTGAGGGCAGCAGAAGCACCTATAACGGCGAGCACATCGGGGGGATTGAGAGGGTCGGCACAAAGGGGAAGGGCTATTACCTGAACCTCGTTCCTCAATCCCTGGGGAAATAAGGGACGAAGAGGACGGTCCATCATCCGAGCGTAGGTGATAGCCCGCTCGGAAGGTCTCCCCTCTCTTTTGAAGAATCCCCCGGGAATCTTGCCAACCGCGTATAACCTCTCCTCAAACTCACAGGTAAGAGGTAGGAAATCTATGTCCTCCCTCGTCTCGGGGGAAGAACAGACCGTTACCAGAACCAGGCTGTCCCCCTCCCTTACCAAAACGGAGGCGTTTGCCTGCCCCGCTAACCAACCCGTCTCTATTATCAGTGGTCTCCCACCTATTTCTTTTTCCGCTTTTGTTTTCTCCATTTTAACCTCTGAGTCCCAATTTCCTCAAAATTTCCCTGTATTTTTCCGGATCCTCTCTGGCAAGCCAGTGAAGAAGTCTCCTCCTATGACCCACCATCATAAGCAGTCCACGACGGGAATGGTGGTCCTTGTGATGCTCCCTTAGATGCTGGGATAGTTTGTTTATTCTTCTGGTAAGAAGGGCAATTTGCACCTCTACCGAACCGGTGTCATTCTCCTGGCGAGCGAATTCGCTTATTATCTTTTCCTTTTCTTCCTTGGAAAGCGGCATCTCAGCACTTTCACCTCCAACTATTTTCTTTATTAAACATTAACAAGTTAAAGAGCAATTGTCAAATGCATCCGAAATTCCTTCCTCAAAGGGATAAATTTATAGAATTACCCAGGTAATTGTTCTATAATTTCAGGAGGTGATTTAAAAATGCCTTATAAGGTTCGTTTACATCCCGTTTCTTTGCTAAGACTTCCTGGGACTGTTGATTGTAATAGTCCCGCCCACTGGGTTGGAGAGACCCTTTATGTATTCACATCAGTTGGACATCCATATCTCAGTAGGGGGGAGGACTTGTTCTCCCTGGGCGAAACTCAACCCTGTAGATTCAATAACGAGGTAAGGGGAGGAAGATGGATAGAGTCCACCTGGGTAGCGGAAGATGGTTCCCTTTATGGCTGGTATCACCTTGAACCCTATGGCATATGCCCGGGAACAAATCTTACCGCTCCCCAAATTGGGGCAGTGCGCTCCTTTGATAACGGCGCCACCTGGGAGGATCTGGGTATCGTATTAAAAGCCCCAGAAGACTCCACTGATTGCTCAGCTCAAAACGGCTATTTCGCAGGCGGCCAGGGAGATTTCTGCGTGATGTTAGACCATAAAGCGGAATGGCTCTATTTCTTCTTCGGTAACTACGGAGGAGAACCCCAGGAGCAAGGTGTCTGCGTTGCCAAAATGCTTTGGATAGAAAGGGATAATCCAATGGGCAAAGTTTGGAAATGGCACCAAGGTAAATGGAATGAACCAGGTATAATGGGTAAAACAACCCCAATTTTCCCCGTAACAACGGCTTGGCAAAGAGAGGACTGCGAAGCTTTTTGGGGTCCTTCCATACACTATAATACCTATCTCGACTGTTATGTTATGCTACTTAACAGAGCTAAAGGACAAGGCTGGAAGCAGGAAGGAATATATATCAGTTTCAACGAGGAGCTCTCTAATCCCCTCGGTTGGTCAGAGCCCCAGAAGATATATGATGGAGGGCAGTGGTATCCCCAGGTTATAGGTTTAGGGAGAAAGGAAACGGATAAATTGGCAGGCGAGATTGCCCGCTTCTTTATGGGAGGAATTTCCCAGTGGGAAATCGTCTTTTCCCAATAAGACATCCTTTGTTTAAAGAAGTTTTAAAAAAGAGAAATTACTTTAAAATATTCTCTTAGAGGCTATCCAGCGCAAAAGCGGGACGAAAGGAGGAAAGAAGAGAATGCGTTTATTTATGACCGGCTTATTTATAAGTAGCATAGGGCTGATATTGGGCTCTTGTAGTGAGGGAGTGGGGCTCTTTCCCTTTGTCCTTCCTTGGGATGATTCTTCCCCAAGTTTCACCAATATCAGCGATTGGCTCCACAAGCCGGCGGGGAAGTTCGGTTATATAAAAGTGGGGAAGGATGGGCACCTCTATGCTGGCGATAAGAGGATTCGCTTCTTCGGCGTCAACCTCTGCTTTGGGGCAGCTTTTCCCCGGAAGGAAGATGCGGAGCAGATAGCAAAACGGATGGCGAAGTTCGGCATAAACATCGTGCGCTTCCACCATATGGATTCGGGGACATTCCCCTGGGGTATCCGCTCCCGAGATAGGGCTGATACCCGTGGCTTGGACCCCGAATCCCTGGACCGCCTTGACTACCTCGTTTACCAACTTAAGAGAAACGGCATTTATATAAACTTGAACCTCTTGGTCTCCCGTCCCTTCAACCGCAACGATGGTTTGCCCGCCGAGATAGAAAACCTTGACTGGAAACTCCGCCACAGTGTGGGCTTCTTCTACGAACCATTAATCCAACTCCAAAAAGAATATGCCAGAGAGCTCCTCACCCACAAAAATGCCTACACCCAAATGACCTATGCTGAGGACCCCTGCGTCGCTTTCATCGAAATAAACAACGAAAACGGCTTGATACATACCTGGCTGGGAGGGGAAATTGATGGGCTTCCCAAGGTCTTCCTACAAGACCTCCAAAGACAATGGAACGATTACCTCAAAAAGAAATACAAAACCACGGAGAACTTGAAAAAGGCTTGGAAAGTGAGGGAGGAACCTCTGGGAGGGGAAATCCTCCGCAATGCCGATTTCTCCCAAGGCCTGGAAAACTGGGTCCTTGAACAGCACGGAGAAGCCCGAGCCACTGCCAATTTCACAAGCGATGTGCCCGCCTCCTTCAAAGGCAGATCTCTCAGCCTAAAGATAGAAAAGGGAAGTGATACCCGCTGGCATGTCCAGTTTCATCAACCGGGACTCAACCTACAGGCTGGCAAACCCTACACCGTCAGTTTTTGGGGGAAGGCGGATAGAAAAAGGGAGGTAACCCTCGTTGTCTCCCAAGCTCATCAACCGTGGGAGAACCTCGGCTTTGCGGTGTCTCCCACCCTTAACGAGACCTGGGAGCATTTTTCCTATACTTTCCAATTGAGGCAGGGAGACCCCGACGCTCGCCTCTGCTTCACAAGCCTCGCTCAGGAGGGAGCAACCTTCTGGCTAACGGGCATATCACTTCGCCCGGGGGGCTTGGTGGGTCTGAAGGAAGAAGAGAAGTTGGAGGATGGAAGCGTGCCCATCCTGCTCCACTCCCGCTTCGGTGAGCGGACCCCACCCGCGCAGGACGACTGGATGGAGTTCCTCTGGGAAAAGGAGAATGACTACTGGCAGACGATGTATAACTATCTAAAAAAGGACCTCGGCGTTAAGGCGCTAGTTATGGGCACAATAGTGGGCTGTAGCACGCCCAACCTTATGTCCAAACTCGACTGCGTAGATACCCACTCCTATTGGCAACACCCCATATTCCCGGGAAGACCCTGGGACCCCGAGAACTGGCTCGTCCCCAACCGGACGATGGTAAACGAAAGGGGCGGGACCTTGCCCGGATTGGCTTTGAAACGGGTTGTGGGAAAACCACATAGCGTCAGCGAATACAATCATCCTGCTCCCAATACCTACTCAAGCGAGGGATTCCTGCTCCTCTCAGCCTACGCGGGGCTCCAGGATTGGGACGCAATCTACGCCTTCTCCTACTCCCATAGACAAGACGATTGGGACATCAAAAGGATTCCCAATTTCTTTGATATAGACCAGCACCCCACAAAGATGGTAACCCTCATCCCCAGCGTAGCTATGTTCGTCCGGGGCGATGTTAAGCCAGCGCAAAAACAGGTGGTCGTCTCTATAGATAAGAATAAAGAAATAGAGATTCTTAAGAGAAGTTATGCTTGGTGGCTTGTTGACGCAGGATTTATGGGTGTCCCTGGAGAAGCAAGTCTCATACATAGGGTGGCCATAGCGGTCCAGGGAAGAAGGGTGCCGGAAGGGACATTGACGCCGGATAAATTGAAAATCGAGGGAAATCGTTTCCTCTCCGACACGGGCGAGTTGATATGGGATTTGAGCGAAGCCGGACGAGGGCTCCTCACCCTCAACACCCCAAAGAGCAAAGCGGTCATAGGATTCTCCGCTGGTAAAAGAATAAAGTTAGGCAATGTGCTCCTTGAGCCAGGAGAAACATTGCAGAATGGCTGGAGCGCCATAACCTTGACCGCTTTGGAGGGAGATATGGAAGGAAAGGGAGCGGCGAGTATCTTGATAACCGCAACAGGATACGCCGAGAATACGGATATGAAATGGAAGAACCCTGAGAAATCAAGCGTTGGGAGGGATTGGGGAAAACCACCCTCCTTGGTGGAGGGGATACCGGCAAGGATAACACTTCCCTATCCAGCAGAAAAAGTGGAGGCTTGGGCACTGGATGAGAAAGGGCTGAGAAAAGAGAAAATTGGGGTGAGGAGCGACGAAAAAGGGATGGCGGTGATAGAAATCGGTCCCCAGTGGCAAACCCTCTGGTATGAGGTTTCCTATAAACCGTAGGGGAAAGGACCCTGTGAAACTATCGCTATTAGAAGAGAACTTCCCTTTCCAAGCCACTCCAGATTTCCCCTCCTGCCACGCCTCAACTCTGGCAGAACTCCCCGATGGCAATATCATCTGCGCCTGGTATGCGGGCGCATACGAGGGAAGCCCCGATAGCGCCATCCTATCAACCAAGTATATTAAAGGGGAGAAAAGATGGACATCTCCCAAAGTAATAGCGGATACACCAGGCCTACCCGAGGGCAATCCCGTGCTTTTCCTCGATTTGAAAAACACCCTTTGGCTGTTCTTCGTCACAATGTTCGGGAGAGGTTGGGAAACCTGTAAGGTAAAGTATCAGCGCTCCTTTGATGGAGGGGAAAGTTGGGAGGAGCCGATTGTCCTAAAAGAGGAACTGGGCTGGATGACCCGAAATAAGCCCCTGATAATCTCTAAGGGCGATATCATCCTCCCTATGTATGATGAGAGGGATTGGACTTCCTTCTTCCTCATTTCGGAGGACGAAGGAATGAACTGGAAACCAACACCAAAGTTATCCGCACCCATAGGACTTATTCAGCCGGCTTTGGTTGAGCAGGAAGGAGATTTGATAGCCTTTATGAGGTGTGGGGGAAGCGGAGGGAATATCTGGAGAACGGTGTCCAAGGATGGAGGGCGAAATTGGACGCCTCCCCACCCTACATCCTTGCCCAATCCGAATAGCGGGATAGACGCCATAGAAATTGCTGGGGGTGTCCTCCTCGCCTTCAATAATTCCCCCCGCTGGAGGACTCCCCTCAGCCTCGCCTATTCAAAAGATAAGGGGGAAAACTGGGAGGTGCTATTGGATGTGGAGAAAGAAGAGGGGGAATTCTCCTATCCCTGCCTTCTCAAAGGGAGGGACGGTTTGCTTCATCTCACCTACACCTACAAGAGAATCGCAATAAAACATTGCATCTTCCAATACTTTCCCCTATAATGGATTTCAAATGTTGGTCCCTTTGGATTGGCTTAGGGAGATCCTGAATATAGAACTCCCAGCAGAGGATATCGCCGATATCTTAACGATGCTCGGTTTGGAGGTTGAGAATATAGAGGAAGGGGAGATCCCCGTCCTTAATGTAAAAGTGACCTCTAACAGGGGCGATTGCCTCTCCATCATAGGAATAGCCAGGGAACTTTCCGCCAAGCTCGACCTCCCTTTGAATCTCCCGACTTTCCCCCTTGAGGAGGGGGATAAGAAAGTGGAGGAACTTGCAGAGGTGGAGATTTGGGACCCTGAACTCTGCCCCCGCTACTGCGCTCGCATCGTTCTTGGAGTTGAGGTCAAGGATAGCCCTCAATGGCTTCGGGAAAGGCTCACGAGGGCAGGTGTAAGGACGATAAATAACATCGTTGATGCCACTAATTACACAATGCTCCTAACCGGTCAGCCCATCCACGCCTTTGATTATGACCTCCTTAGAGGAAAGAAAATAATCGTCCGCAGGGCAAAAGAAGGGGAAAGGTTGACGACCTTAGATGGGGTAGAGAGAACTCTTTCCTCAGATATGTTGGTCATCGGGGACGCTCAAAGGGCGATCGCCATCGCCGGGGTTATGGGCGGGCAGAACACGGAGGTGACTTTGGGCACGGAAAATGTGCTCATAGAAGCAGCTCACTTCAACGCCGGCTCAATAAGGAAAACCGCTCGCAAGCTCCAGATGTCAACCGATGCCTCCTACCGCTTTGAAAGATATGTTGACCCCTATTTACCCCCCATAGCCGCTACCTATTGCGCATCCCTTATTAAAAGCTTGGCGGGTGGGGAATTAGCCAAGGGCATCATAGATGCCTTCCCCAAGAAAATATTCCCTCATATAATAGAGTTTCCCTATAAACTGACCAATCACCTCCTCGGCACCAATCTCACCAAAGAGAGGATTATCTACTATCTGCGCAACCTCCACTTAGATGTTAGGGAGGAAGGGGAAAATCTGGTGGTAGTGTGTCCCACATATCGTCCCGACCTTAAGGAGCCGGCGGATTTGGTGGAGGAAATTGCTCGTCTTTATGGCTACGAAAAAATCCCTACTACCCTTCCCCTTACCAGGGTTAGCATCGGCTGTAAAGCGGAGGGGCTTGCCTTTGATGAGGAGTTGAAGGAAATACTCCTCCGCCTTGGGTTGTGGGAGATAACATCTCACAGCCTCATCAGCAAGGTAGAGAGGGAGAAATTCTTCCCCCATTTAGAGGTGGTGGGCGTGCGTAACGCCCTCAGCGAGGAATACTCCTTCCTCAGACCTTCCATTTTCATTTCACTGGCTAAAGTTGCTTCCCATAACTTCTCCTACGGCGTTGAGGATCTATCTATCTTTGAGTTGGGCAAGGTATATAAAAGGGAAGGAGAGGAAAAGGTTTTGGGAATAGCCGTTGCTGGTAGGAGGGAGATAAACTGGCGGATGGGTAAAGAAGGATTGGAGAACGATTTCTTCTACCTGAAGGGCATAGTGGAGGGAGTTTTGGAGGCTCTGGGATTGGAGGGTTATTTCCAGCCCGTCCAACATCCCCTTCTCCATCCCCTTTGCACAGCCAAGATACTTGCCAATGGCAGGGAGATAGGTTTCATAGGGGCTGTAGGGGAGGAGTTAGGACGATTCTACGATATAGAAAAGCCCCTCTATCTGGGGGAACTCAGCGTGGATACACTGAGGGAGGAAAGTAAAAAGGAGAAAATGTTCACCCCCTTGCCCAAATTTCCCTCAGTGCGAAGGGATATCTCCTTGATCGTGAAAAAAACATTGACCGCTGAAACGATAACCAATATAATTAAAGAAATTAGCGGAGACCTGTTGGAGGATATATTTCTGTTTGATGTTTATGAGGGGAAGCCCGTGCCGGAGGGGGAGAGGAGCCTCGCCTTCTCCCTTTCCTTCCGGGCGAAAGAGAGAACGCTCCCCTCGGAGGAGGTAGATTCTTTAGTAAAAGAGATAAAGGAGGTTTTAAAGGAAAAACTGGAGGCAAAGATAAGAGAATGAACGATGTGTCCCTGAAGAAAGTGGAGGAGGCAATTGCCGGTGTGCGAGGCATCAGCGGGGTCAGGGTCGTGGCCGATGAAGAGGGCAGAATTGAGGAAATCCATGTGGTGGTCGAGGCTAATCGTTCGCCTAAGCAGGTCGTGAGGGACATAGAATCCGTCCTTTTGGCGAAGTTAGGATTGAGCGTTGACCACCGCAAGATAAGCGTTGCCCAGTTAGGAGAAGAACCGCATATAGTCCAAACCCGCCTGAAGTTGGTTGATATATCGCTCTCCATATCCGCCATAAGGGCGAAAGCAGTAGTCCGATTGAAGAGAGGAGAAGAAACATTAGAGGGAGAGGCAACTGGACCGGCAAGCACTCACAACATTCCTTATCTCTTCTCCCAGGCAACCCTCAAAGCGGTGGAGAAATGCCTTCCTGAGGAGGTCTCCTTCTCCCTTAACGATTTAATAATAACGGATTCTAAGGGAAGGGAGACGGTCGTCGTGCTCGTTGAGTTGGTTACTATGAACGGAGAGGAGCCGCTTGCGGGCGCCGCCTTGGTCAAGCAGGACATCGGCAAGGCGACCGTTTTGGCAACCCTCAACGCCATAAACAGACGCCTTGGCTTATATTTGAGCGAAGCGAGCGCGAAAAAAGAATAAAAACCCCCTACCTCCCTGCGAAGTGGAGCGAAAGGGAAAATGTAAAGCTGAGCGGGAGCGAGATTCTCACCCCTTAGCGGGAAGGGGTGAAGATGAAAAACGGGGAGGTGCATAACTATGGCGAGGTTATATAAGCTCATCGCAGCCGCCCTGGGTTTTCTCCTGCTCGGCGGAGCGCAGAGCGTTTTTTGGCCGAGGTGAGCAGGGAGAGTAGGGGGGAAAGGAAAAAGTGGAGCGAATGCCATTAAAACTCAAGATATACGCCCTGAGCGTGGGAGGGAGCTCCCTCCTCTTCCTCCTCTTCCTCTCCTTTTATTTCCCCTTCTCCCCTCTCAAATTGCCCTTCCTCGTCCTTCTTGTCGCCGCCACTATTCTTTCCCTCTTCGGCGTTTCCCTCCCCAAGGGAAGTATAGAGGAAATTCCCTTATTCCCCCTCGTCACCGCTTCCATAATCCTCTATGGTCCCGCAGCGGGTGCCTGGCTCGACTCCTTCTCCTTCTTTCTTTCTTCTTTACTGGACAAGAAAAAAAGGAAGGACATCCTCACAAAGGATTTGAACAAAGCCCTTTTCTATCTCCCCATCCTTCTTCTCAACATAGGGTGCTTCAATTACTCAGCAGGGGTAGCGGGAGTGGCTTGGGTTTATGCCAGTCATTTTGCCCCTCCCCACGAGTGCTATCGCCACATCCTCGCTCTTTTCCTTATGGGGATGGCATATATAGTTGCGGACGGGCTATTCTCCTCTATAGGGGGAGCTCTTTGGGAAGGTGCTCCCTTTTGGAGAATTTGGCTCGCCAATCGTTCCTGGAACATTTTCTTCGCCTTTTTGGAGATAGGGTTGGGCGTGCTTTATGTCCTCATTTACTATGTGGGGGGAATCCCTCTGCTTTTGTTGGGTTTCTCCTTCCTCGCCGTGCTTCGCTTGGGCTACCTCGTCCATATAGAGAGGGAAGAAATCCTCAGCCTTTTCCTAAGGACGCTCCACGAACAACTGGAGAAATTGGACCTACCCACTAAGGAGCATTGCGAGATGGTGGGTAGGTTGGCGAGTGCTATGGGAAGGGCGATGAACATTCCCTTTTGGAGAAGGGAACAACTCGCTTACGCGGCGAGATTGCACGATGTGGGGAAGATAGCAGTAGACGAGAGAATAATAGAGGGTTCTGAGCCCCTCACCCCTCGGGAGAGGGAAGAAATACGCAGGCATACATTGGTTCCTTATCAGGCTATGAGAAAGGTCCCCTATCTCCGCCAGATTGCCTATTGGATACTTCTCCATCACGAGAAGATGGATGGCTCGGGCTATTGGGGAAGGTTAGGGGAGGAGACGCCATTGGAAGCGAGGATATTGGGAGTAGTTGATGCCGTCCACGCCCTTACTTCACCTCGTCCCTACCGCAAGGGGCGCCCTACTTATACATTAGAGGAAGCGATGGATATTCTTTATCAGGAAGCGGAGAAGGGAAAATGGGATGAGAAGGTCTTGAATGCCCTGAGGGCTGTTATCCGACGCGATGAGGAGCGGAGGAGAATGCTGAATGAGGGGTAGTATACTCTGGCGTCTCTACCAGACAGCGGTAATCGTCTTCGCCTTTTTTCTGCTTTTTAAGAGTGCCCCCCAATTAGGGGAAAGCTTGGTGAGTTATGACTATCAGCAGTGGGAAGCCCTGGCTCTCCTCGGCTTCTTGCTTCTCCTCGCCGAGCTGAACTATATCCCTGCAAGGGAAGGCGATTTCATAACTGCAAGTTATCCCTTCCTACTCGTCCTCCTCATCGGTTTGGGCTTCCCCACAACGATATGGCTCCTCTGGTTTATGGCTTTTCTAATCCCGATTATATCTCAGAGGGAGAACTTGTGGGGTTCACTAACTGAGAGTTCCCTCAAGGTCGTCCCCCTCTACTTCCCCAACCTTCTCTTTCAGGCGGTGGGAGGGAAAGCCGAGACCTTTGAGATTAGGGTTTTGTATGCCCTCCTCGTTGGAATAGTCTATTATGTCTGCGAGAGGGTTATGGTGGGGATCGAGGTCGCTTTGAGGGAGGGGAGATTGTTCAAGAGAAATTTTTGGATAAGCAGATGGGAGGAAAGCCATTTGCGTTATCTCCTTTTCCTAATAGGAGCGATGCTCCTCGCCGCAGCTTACAGCACAACTTTTCAGCTTCCCTACTTTATTTTAATGGGCTTTTACCTTTCACTTGTCATCTACATCATCCGTTCCGCGGAGATGAACAGGCTTGGTAGGAGAGGGATTTTCGAGGCTTTCTCCGAGATAGTGGAGGGAAGATGGATGGGAATGCAGGAGCACGGTAAAAGAGTGGGAATGTTAGTGGAGGAGATAACGAAGATTTTGGACCTCCCCTATGAGGAAAGGGAACGATTGATTTTGACAGCGATACTCCACGATATAGGGGTAGTTGATACCCCCTACGAGCTCCTCAACCACCCTACTCCTAAGGGTGAGCAATCGGAGGAATTTAAACATCATGTTATAAGGAGCGCCGAAATATTGGAGGCGTTCCCCCAACTCAAAGAGTTAGCTTATTATGTTCGTTATCATCACGAGCGTCCCGATGGGAGCGGATACCCGGAGGGGAGAAAGGGCAAGGAGGTGCCGTTTTGGGCATATGTCATTGGTGCTTGCTGCGATTTTGATGATATGACCTGCTATAAATCTTGGCGGGAAAGGATTGCTCCCGCCAGAGCATTGAGGATGATGGAGGAGACGGTGGGAAAGCTTTACGATGGAAGGGCTGTTGCACTTTTGAGGGAAGCGGCGAAAAGGCTTAGGCGCTATTGAAGGTGCTCCTCTTATAAAATCAGGGAGCTATGGTATAAGCCTCCTCAGAAAGGCTCGCCTCCTTCGTCTGACTTACGCTGACCTTTGCTCCCTCAGGCACCGCATCACCCCTCTCTATCACTTGCTCACCTTCATTTATACCCTCCACTACCTCCATTAAATCCCCTATGACCGCTCCTATCTTGACCTTCCTCTTAACCGCCTTATTTCCTTCCACAACTGAGACATAGTTATTTCCTCCCTCCAAATATACGCAGGAGCGGGGGAGAAAGACGCCTCTCCTCTGCCCCACGATTACCCTCGCCCTTGCGAACATACCCGGTTTAAGCATAAAAGAGGGTTGAGGTAAGGTTACCCTTACGAGGAATGACCTGCTATGAGGGTCGCCGGCAGGGGAAATCATACCTATCCTCTGCTTGAATACCTGACCTGGCATCGCATCAAAGATCAAGTCAACCGTTTGCCCTACCTTCAACCGCGCAACATCCAGTTCAGAAGCCAGACAATCAACATAAAGGGAACCTATATCCACCAGAACGAAAAGGGGCATCCCTGGCGCTACCACTTCCCCCACATCCACCAACTTGGTGAGCACATAGCCATTTATAGGAGAAGAGATACTCGCTTCCTTCAAACTGTTAAGGGCGAGATTATAAGCTGCTTTTGCTTGTTCCACCCCCGCAAGCGCTGACTCCATATCCTGCTGGCGTATCCTCACCTGTTGCTCGGAAGCTTTAGCCAATTCATACATCGCTTCCGCTTGTCTTACATTCTGTTCCGCTATCCTTATTTGTTCTTCCCTTGGACCTATCTTAACCAGTTCTACTTGTTGCTTAGCGGATTCAACCTGTGCCTTCGCCACATCGTATTGCATCTGGGCAAGGTCAAAAGTCTGCCTTGAGACAGCACCCTGGGAGAAGAGCATCTGCACCCTTTGATAGTTGCTTTCCGCATTACGCAAGTTAGCCTCCGCCTGAGCGAGCAGGGCCTCCACCTGCTTTACCTCCTGGGGGCGAGCTCCGGTTTTGAGCATCAAGAGGTTCTCCTTCGCGGCGTTAAGGGTGGCCTCCGCCTGTTGGAGGGAATACTGAACCTGCTGCTTCTGCAACTCATAAGCAGTTTTAGCTTGCTGGTAGCGGGTTTGGGCGCTTTCCAACAGTGCTTTGGCTTGATTGACTTGATGCATAATATCAGAGGTATCTATCTGCGCCAGCAATTCTCCTCTCTTTACATAATCACCCTCCTTCACCAACACCCTGCTCACCCTACCCCCAACCTTGCTGGAGACTTTCGTCTGAAGTATAGAGGAAACGGAACCCGGCAAGTTGACGATATCTTTAACCTCCATAACCTTTGCAATATAAACATCCACAGGATATTCTTCCACGCCCCTAACCATTTCCCTTGCCTGCTGTGCTCTCATTATCACCACACGGCGCAGGACAGCTCCAATAACAGCCAAAGCAAGCAGGATAACAATTATTAGAATTACTCTCTTAAGACCTCTCATCTTATCATTCCTCCCTTACTTCTCCAATTGCCTTGTCAAGGTTAATTTTAGCTATATGAAAATCAAAAAGAGCGTTCACATAGTTGACCTCCGCCTGGGTGAGGGCAGATTGTGTATCGAGGAGTTCCACCGAAGTGGAAACCCCCGCCTGGTATCTTGCTTCAGCGAGGCGGTAAGCTTCCCTCGCCTGTTCAAGGACCTTCCCCGCTACCTCTAATTTAGCCCTGGCATTCTCCAAACTCGTATAGGCGTTTTTCACCTCCAATTTTATTCCATCCTCCAACTGAGCAAGGTTAGCCTTCAAAGTCTCTATGGTCGCTTGGACGCTCCTCTGCTTTGCCTTATTTAAGCCACTATCAAAGGGAGTAAAGGTTAGGGAAAGAACCGCGTTCCAGTTCGTTTCTCGGGGGGAGAAAGTTGTAGTGGGGCGCTGCCAATTGTAGAAAAAGCCCAATGCTAAATCTGGGTAGTTCTCCCTTTTGGTTAAGGCGAGGTTCGCCTCCGCTATATCTATCCCCAATTTTAAAATCGCTACTTCCTTTCGGTTCCTCAGAGCCTTATTCAAATACTCTTCAAGAGGAAGGAGTTGGAACTGGGGAGCAGGTACCTCCTCTTGCAATTCCGTGGGCGTTGTGGGGTCTATACCCATCGTGGTTAGGAGCGCGGATTTGGACATTTCATAGGCATTCTGAACGCTTAAAAGCGATTGGCGAACATTGGCGAGATTTACCTCCGCTCGGAGGACATCAAAATGGGGAACGGTTCCCGCCTCATAATTGGCTTTAGCCACCCGCAAGGCTTCCTCCGCTGCCTTCAGAGTGGTGGAAAATATCACTATGCTTCTCTTCGCCTGAAGGGCCTGTAGAAAAGCCCTCTTAGTAGAAGTAATAACATCCTCCTTAGTCCTGTTTAATTCCACTTCCGCTTGCTCCAACCCCAATAGGGCAAGCTTCTCACTTAGGGAGAGCTTCTTGCTAATATCCAAGGGATATAAGAGGCCCAGAGAAGCCTTGTAGGAGTAAAGTTCCCCTATGGTCATCTCCATTGGGGGCATACCGGGAATAAAAGAGGGCACCTTTATCGTGGTCTTCTTGTCTATGCGGAGGGCGGAAGCGCTAAGGGAGCTGTGAATTTTCTCCCCTGCCTTTATCATTTCCAGGTTGCTTTTAGCGCTCAACAATTTCTCCTCCCCAACCCTTATCTGTTTATTGTTCTGGAGGGCTATCCTGACAGCCTCATCTATGGTAAGAGGGTTGGGCAGAACAACTAAATAGGAGAGAAGAAGGAGGATTTGCCTTATCTTTTTCATTCCTCCATCAACTCCCTCAAGAGGTCGGTGAGCCTCAGGAGGGCTTCAAGAGCGGAGGGGCGGACGAGGAAGATACAATTGTTAAAAGGGTTTACAAAGGCAAGGAGTTTATCGCCCGCCCGAAGTTCCAGCCTCCGCCTCGCTTCTATAGGAATGACCACCTGCCCCCGCTCCCCCACCGTTACCGAGCCAACAAAACTTTTCCTGATCAATTCTTCGTGCTCCTCAAAGGGCATTCTCTCCATTGCTAATCACTCCCTTTCAATTTTAAACCTTATAGTATCATATTTTTCAAATAAATCAAGCATTTTCTACTTGACTTATATTTCCATATTGTCATAATTTTAGCGAGGCGAACTTGTATGAATATCGCTGAATTCAGTGTCAGAAGACCAATAACCGTCCTGATGGTGATAATGGCGGTCTTCCTCCTCGGCTTTGTTACCCTAACCCGCCTCAATATAGACTTCCTACCCGACATCACCCTCCCCGTGGTCACCGTGACCACTGTCTACCCTGGCGCAGGACCAGAAGAGGTGGAATCCTTCATTACAAAGCCAATAGAAGAAGCTGCTGGGTTAGTCAAGAATTTAGAGGAAATTTCCTCCTTCTCTATGGAAGGTGTCTCCAGCGTGATTGTCCGTTTTAAGTGGGGAACGAACATAGATTATGGGGCTATGGAGCTGAAGGAAAAAATAGACCCAATTGTAGATACCTTGCCTTCCGAGGCGCACCGTCCCGTGATAACCAAGATGGATATATCCGCTATGATGCCCGTAGTGGCTATTGCCATAACGGGCACGGACCTCCAAACTTTGGGAGATTTGGCAGAAGATGTGGTCAAGCGCGATTTGGAAAGGGTGAGCGGAGTAGCAACAGCTACACCTATGGGGGGACTTGAAAGGGAGATAAGGGTGGAAGTAAACCCAAGCAGGTTGAAAGCCTATGGACTTGCTATAGAGCAGGTAGTTCAGGCTTTGTCAGCGGAGAACCGCAACTTGCCCACCGGTTATATCAAGGGACAAAAGAACGAATATCTTGTGAGGGTGGTTGGAGAAGTGAGAAAACCCGAGGAATTAGGAAATATAACCTTAGACTTTAAAAACGGTGTCCCCGTCCTTCTGAAAGATGTAGCAGATATAAAAGATACCACTAAAGAACCCACGAGCTATGCTAGAGTTAAGGGGAAACCCGCAGCCTTAGTGATGGTTTATAAGCAATCGGGGGCTAATACAGTGGATGTTTCCGATAGGGTGCAAAAGGCTATGAAGGAAATAGAAAGGGAACTTCCCCCTGGCGTTTCAATGGAAGTGGTGATGGACCAAGCTGATTACATCCGAAAATCGATAAAGAACTTGGAAGATGTAGCGCTGGAAGGGGCTTTCCTCGCTGTTGTGATAATCTTCCTTTTCCTCACCACTTTGCGGGGCGCTTTCGTCATCGCCCTTTCCATTCCCCTCTCTATATTCGTAGCTTTCATATATATGTTCTTCAGCGGAACTACCCTGAACATCGTGACTATGGGTGGATTGGTGATTGCCATTGGGAGGATAATAGACGATTCCATCGTGGCGCTGGAGAATATATATAGACATATGGAGAGGGGGGAACCTCCCAAAACCGCTGCGGTAGAGGCGGTGAAGGAGATAGCGATGCCCATTGTTGCCTCTACCTTAACCACCGTAGCTGCCTTCTTCCCCATCCTCTTCATCACCGGCATTACCCAACAGTTGTTTTCCCAGATGGTCCTCGTTTTCTCCGTCGCCCTGTTGACATCTATGTTCGTCGCTTTCTTCGCCGTGCCTATGTTCGCATCCCGCTTGCTGCGTCCTCTGGGAGAAGAAAGCCAAAGGAAAAAGAATATTGTGGATAAGGTAGTTGATAGCTTCCAAAGGGGCTATAGCGCTGTTGAAGAAATATACAAGGGGATGTTAAGCTGGGTTCTGCGACATAGGAGAACAACGGTTGGTATCGGGATATCTACCTTTATTATCAGCCTTTTCCTCATCCCCGTCATCGGTCTGGAGTATATACCCGCCCTCACCAACCTCATAACCGTCGTAGTAAAAACACCTGTGGGAACGAGTTTGGAGGAAACAAACCGCACAATAAGGGAGGTTGAGAAATACTTCGCCGAGGTTCCGGAATTTGAAAGATATTCCGCCTTTTGTGGAGGTGGAGGACCGGGAGGTAGAGCTGTCTCTATGGCGATGGGGGGTGTAAATCCTAATCAAAGCGGTAGAGTTATGGGGATGCTTAAGCCTATGAGAGAATTGAAAAGGTCTGTGGGAGAAATAAAAAATTGGCTCAGGGAAAGGATTTATAAGATACCAAGGGCCAAATTCAGCTTTATGGAGATGACCTCCGCTATAACCGGAGGAAGAGGGGCAGCGGATATAGATATAGAGATAAGGGGGGAGGACTTATCCACGCTCGCAGATTTGGGCAACCAGTTAGCCGATAGGATGAAGAAAATACCCGGCGTTTACGATGTAGACCTTAGCTGGACCGCCGGCGCCCCCGAGTATCAGGTTATGATTGATAGGGAGAAAGCAAGGACCTTCGGCATTACCGCGGGACAGATAGGTTCTGCCCTCTATACTTTATTGGGTGGTCAGCAGGTGACGAAATATAAAGAAAGGGGAAAGGAATATGACATAAATGTCCAAGCTCCCCCTTCCCAAAGGGAATGGGAGGCGACCCTGAGGAGAATGCCGATATACTCTCCAGTCACAAAATCCGCTATCCCCCTTGAGATGGTCGCCCAGGTCAAATTGGCAACTGGCCCTTCCTTAATAACTCGTAGACAACTCCAACGCACAATAGATATCACAGCCTCAAAAGGGAACAGAGCATTAGGAGATATAGTCAGAGATATACACAAAGAACTCCAAGCGATGAAATTCCCTGCTGGCTACACAACGAGCATCAGGGGAGCTGAGGAGACCAGACGGGAAGCGTTTAGTGGACTCTTCATCGCCTTAATAGCAGCTGTTTTCCTCATCTATATAATCTTGGCTTCCCAGTTTGAATCTCTTATTTATCCCCTCGTGGTTATGACAGCCATACCAATGGCTCTGATAGGCGTTATGCTGGGATTACTGTTGGGAGGGCAGACAATCAGTGTCCTCTCTATGTTAGGTATATTGATGCTGACGGGAATAGTAATAAGCAACTCCGTGCTCTTAGTTCAGTTTATAAACCTTCAGAAAGAGCGAGGCTTGGAGATAAGTGAAGCGATAATGAGGGCGGGAACTATCCGGCTCCGACCCATTCTTATGACCGCCTTGAGCACGATATTCGCAATGATTCCTATGGCTCTGGCGATAAGGGAAGGCTCAGAGATGTTCAAGCCACTGGCTATTGCCGTGCTCGGGGGGCTTTCCACCTCCACTTTTCTAACTTTGCTCGTTGTCCCCGCCCTCTATAGCCTATTTGAAGAGTGGGCGAGAGGACGCCACTCCTTCAGGGGATAAAACGGGGAAGGTTCCACTGCCTTTTTATCGCTAAAACGCGAAGTAAAAGGGTTGTCAGCATACCCGCAGTAGAAGCGAGCGTTCTTCCACCATCTAAGGACGAGATAAGCCAGAATATAAAACCGCCGAGGATGGAACAACTAGCATAAACTTCCCGATGTAGAATCAAGGGCACCTCACCTGCTAAGATATCCCTGACCACTCCTCCCCCAACAGCTGTGGAAAGCCCCAGAACAATAACCCCGATGATTCCCAACTGGTATTGCTGAGCTACGAGTGCCCCGCTCACCGTGAAGGCGGAGAGCCCTATGGCATCTGAAAATAGGAAGCCCCAGTCCGTTATTATGATATTACTCCAGCGCCTTGTTAGAAGGGCTAAGAGGACACCAATAAGGGAAAAACCTATATAGGAGGGGTCAGTGAGCATTATGGGTGTTCTTGTAACCATAAAGTCTCTGATAACACCTCCACCAAGTGCTGTTGCGAGCCCTAAAACCGTTATACCGAAGATGTCCAGCCCTCGGTTGATGCCCTTCACCGCACCAGAGAAGGAGAAAGCAAGTAGTCCAAGGATGTTGGAGGCTTCCAGCATTTTTAAAGATGATACCTCATTTGTTGTGGTTTTCAAGAAGGGAAGCTCGCTCATAGAGGAGGAATTATGGCGGAGGGGGTGGGATTCGAACCCACGAGGAGCTTTTAACTCCTAGCGGTTTTCAAGACCGCCTCCTTCAACCACTCGGACACCCCTCCCTCTTTAATTATACCCTCTCCCTAAAAGAGAAACCAACGAGGTGCATCAAATCTATGTAATCCCGCTTTCCTCGCCACCTCCAAAGCTTTTTCAAACTCCCCTCTCGTTATCCTCCTCCCTATTTTAGGATGCCCTACTGCCCTGTAGCAGGGGCGATACTGAGCCATTATGTTTATATAAGTATCAGGAGATACCTCCTCCGCCAAAAATCTGCATATTTCCTCCGTCCCCGCTAACCCCTCCGGCATCACAAGATGCCTGACCAATAACCCCCTTACAGCGATACCTTCTTCATTTATTACCAAATCCCCCACCTGCCTGTGCATTTCCTTAATCGCCTTCTTCATAACCTCCGGGTAATCCGGAGCATTGCAAAACTCCTTTGAGACCTCCCCCTCAGCAAACTTGGTATCCGGCATATATATGTCAACCACCCCCTCCAGAAGCTTCAATGTTTCAATTGAATCATAAGAGCCCGTATTATAGACGAGGGGCAATCTCATTCCCCTTGGGATGGCGATTTTCAAAGCAGAGAGAAGTTGGGGAACGATATGGCTGGGAGTTACTATGTTTATGTTATGGCAACCTATTGATTGCAGGTAAAGCATCATTTGGGCAAATTCCTCATCATTTACCTCCTCTCCTACCCTCCAATGGCTTATCTCGTAGTTTTGACAGAATAGGCAGCCGAGATTACAACTGGTGATGAAAATTGTGCCCGAGCCACCCCGCCCAACAAGGGGAGCTTCCTCCCCAAAATGTGGTCCGTAAGAGGAAACCATCGCTTTCCTTCCCAATTGGCAAAACCCCTTCTCGTTCTTCAATCGGTTAACCCCGCACTTACGGGGGCAAAGACTGCAACTTTCCAGCAGGGCATAGGCTTTCTCTACCCTCTCGTCCAACTCGCCACTTTCAAAAAGGGCAATATAGGATGGATAAGAAGTTTTTAAAGGATTATCTCCTCCCATTGTTCCCTTCGCAGGATGTTTAAGGTTTTTGAATCCGTTAAATCCAACCCAAGAGGTGTAATCGAGATCTTGCCCTGGGATAGGGCACAGGTATCCGTTCCTTCTTCCATCTCATCTATGGGCGTTTCCCCACCAATCCAGTATACCCTTTTTTCGCCTTCAGTGAATATCTCCTGAATAGGAGAGGGGTAAATCCTCTTGCCCAAGCGGGTGACTTCTATCCCTTTTAATTTCTCTTTGGGAAGGTTGGGCACATTGATGTTGAGAAATATGTGGGGAGGAAGGGGATTGCGGAGGAGCAAATCTGCTGCCCTCTTGGCAACGAGGATAGCGGTCTCCAAGTGCTTCTCTCCCCCATCGCAGTTAAGGGAGATGGAGAAGGCGGTGAGACCTTGCATAGCTCCCTCCCGAGCTGCCCCAACGGTTCCCGAATAGAAGATATCCCAACCGAGATTCGGCCCCATGTTTATCCCCGAAACGACAAGTTTTATATCCTTAAAGAGCGCCCTCGCGGAAAGCATCACGCAGTCAGCGGGAGTGCCCTCCACCGCAAAGACCTTTACCTTACCTGACAAGGTTTTCTCCCTTACAACCAGCGGCTGATGAAGGGTAACAGAGTGAGAGGAAGCACTCCTCTCTTGATGGGGCACCACTATAGCCACTTCCTCCAGGCAACTCAAAGCTTCAAATAGAGGCAGAAGGGTAGGGGAGTAAAGTCCATCGTCATTAGTCAATATTATGGGCAACTTAACCTCCTTAAAATTCCACTACCCAAGCCCTCTCAATCCCCTCTATCCCCTCTATCTCCTGGAGAACACTGAGAGGGATGTTCTCATCAACGCTCAGCACCATCACCGCTTTCCCTCTCCTCTCCATCCTTCCCACATTCATTCCCGCTATATTGATATCGTTCTTCCCTAAAATGGTTCCCACCTTCCCGATCATTCCCGGCTTATCTATGTGAGAAGTGACGAGGACTATCCCCTCGGGAACGAAATCCACTCTATAGCCATCTATGGAGACGATGCGAGGCTCCCCTTTACCTACCACCGTTCCCCCTACTGTTCTTATCCCCTCCTCGCTATAGAGCTTCACCATTGATAGGTTGGCGTAATCAATGGGGGCACTGCTTTTCGTTTCGGAGACACCTATACCCCTACTCTCCGCTATAAGGGGTGCGTTCACTATATTTATGGGAAGGGAAAGGACGGGTTCAAGAAGCCCCTTCAGAAGCGAACGGGTAAGGACGCTCGTTTCCGTATCGGTTATATCTCCATAATAAGTTATCTCCACTTTTTTAATCCTTTTACCTCCTATACCCGCAAGGAGCTTGCCTATCCTCTCCATCAACTGGATATGGGGCTGGAGTAAGGGAAGGACTTCTGGAGGGAGGACTGGCAAGTTAACGGGGCTGGATGGGGGTATCCCTTTGAAGAAATTCACAATCTGCTCTGCCACATCAATCGCCACATACTCCTGAGCTTCAACTGTAGATGCACCTAAATGTGGGGTAACGATGACCTGCTCGAGTTGGAGTAAGGGATGATCAGGAGGGGGAGGTTCTTGTTCAAAGACATCTATTGCCGCTCCACTTATAATTCCCTCTCCTATTGCTTTAGCAAGAGCATACTCGTCAACGATGCCTCCCCTGGCTGTGTTAATTATCCTCGCTCCCTTCTTCATCATCCTTAGTTCCTTTTCCCCTAATAGGTGCCGCGTCTCCTTTGTTAGAGGGGTATGGATGGTCACGATATCCGCTTCGCTTAACAAGGTCGGAAGGTCCACTAACTGGACGCCGATCCTTTCTGCCCATTCCTCCGAGATGTAGGGGTCACAAGCGATTACTTCCATCCCCAACCCCTTTGCCCTTTTGGCTACTTCCCTTCCAATTCTCCCCAGTCCAATTATCCCCAATTTCTTGCCATAGACTTCCACCCCCATAAACTTGCTTCTTTGCCATTGTCCCTGTTTCAACATCCTATGAGCTTGGGGTATGTTCCTGGCAAGAGCCAACATTAAGGCAATTGTGTGCTCCGCTGCCGCCCTCGTATTTCCTCCCGGAGAGTTAACCACCACTATCCCCCTCTCCGTAGCAGACTCCACATCTATATTATCAACCCCCACCCCTGCTCTCCCTATTATCTTGAGATTCGTTCCTTTCTCTATTATATCCCTTGTGACCTTCGTTCCACTTCGCACCATTAAAGCTTCGTATTCCGCTATCCTCTGCAGGATATCCTCTTTTGGAAGCCCGGGTGAATAGTCAACCTCCATCTCCTTGCGAAGGAGTTCCAACCCCTTCTCCGATATCTGGTCAGAAACGAGTATCTTAGCCAACTTATTGCACCTCCTCAGCGATGTATTCCTCGCCCGCCCTCACCGCTTGCCCCAATTCCAAAGGGAAACCCTGTTTCTTCAACCCTATCTCGAGGGCAGAAAGGACGGTCAAAGCGTCCATAACATCCACATAACCAAGATGCCCTATTCTGAAGATGGTGTTCTGAATAGCCCCTTGCCCACCAGCGAGAACAACCCCAAACTTTTCCCTCAAAAAAGCGCGGAGTTTTCTAACATCCACTCCCTCGGGATTATAGATGGCTGTTACGGTGTTGGAAGCGAACCTCTCCTCCCCGAATATATTCAACCCTATAGCTTTGACACCCCTTCTTATCGTCTCAGCCACCATTCTATGGCGCCTCTGCACATTCTCCAAACCCTCCTCCAGTATTTGGCGGAGAGCTTCCCGAAGGGCGAAAAGTTGAGGTAAAGCAGGCGTATAGGGGGTTTGATTCCGTTCCATTGACTTAAGCATTGACCTCACATCAAAGTAAAAACGGGGCATTTTAGCCCTTTCGCTGTTCTCTAAGGCTTTTTCACTCACGCTTATAAAGGAAAGCCCTGGCGGTATCATAAACGCCTTCTGCGAACCCCCTACCACCACATCAACTCCCAACTCGTCTGTTGGCAAATCAATCGCTACTAAGGAGCTTATCGCATCCACTATCCACAAGATATCCCTATCCCCAATGACCTCCTTTATCGCCCAGAGATCGTTTGTAACTCCGGTAGAGGTCTCATTATGAGTCATAAGGAGCGCCTTGGCGTCTGGATGAGCATCTAAGCAGGCTTTGAGTTCTTCAGGGTCTATCGCTTTTCCCAAGGGGAAGTCCAATTTTATCAAATCCGCCCCATAAGTTTTGGCAATAGAAGCGAATCTATCCCCAAACACTCCTATACTGGCACAAATCACTTTGTCCCCGGGTGAAAGAAAATTCACTATAGCTGCTTCCATACCTCCCGTTCCTGCGGAGGGAAAAATTACAACCCGATTAGATGTCTTAAACACTTTCCGGAGGTTCTCCAATACCTCCTTCTGCAAAGCTTCATACTCCGGTCCCCGATGGTTTATCATCGGGCTGGAAAGCGCCTTTTGAACCTCCGGTGTTAGAGGAGTAGGACCCGGGATAAATAATCTCGTCTTGAACAAAGAGAACACCTCCCTTGGGATTCTTTATAGAATTATAAACTTTAAAGGCGTTTCGTAAAGTCAAAGAGATTCTTCATTCCCCTACTATCTTCACTATCACTCGCCTGGTCCGAGGACCGTCCATTTCTAAGAGGAAGATGTTTTGCCAGGTGCCGACATCCAGTCTACCAGCGGTAAGGGGCATTGCTACGAACGGTTTGAAGAGTATTGACCCCAGGTGAGCAGTGGCGTTATCGTCAATGCGGTTGTGGAGATAGGGACGATTGCCAGGGATTACCTCCTTGACGAAAGATAGCACATCGCTCATAAGTCCCCCTTCATGCTCGTTAAGATACAAAGCGGCGGTTGCGTGGGGAACGAAGACGAGAACCATCCCTTCCTTTATTCCGCTTTTTGCTATGAGCTCTCTCACTTGGGAGGTTATATCAACCAGTTCTATTCTATCCTTAGTCCTCAGGAGGAACTCAGCAGAGTAGACCATATGATTAATTATAAAAAAATTTTGTTGAATAATTCAATGAATTTTACTTCCCCTTTTGAAGGAATGGTGGAGAAAAGATGTTTCTTAACAGGGGGCGAATTTCTTCGCCCCCCGCCCCAATTTTTAAGACAAGAACTTCAGAAACTTCCAAATAGCATAACTCAAGGCGGAGAGGGAGAGCCCTCCACCTATAGCACCCTGCGTTTTCTCCTTCTTCTCATCTACCTTTTTTAAATAAATCGTCCTCTCCTTGGGAACATATTTAACTGAGTAGCCCCCTATCTTTGCTACAGCCTCCAAAGATAGATAAACTTTTCCTCCCTCCTTA
>CALITO010000027.1 GCA_938041455.1 uncultured bacterium
AAAAATGCGCCTTGAGGTGATATTGACAGCGCCGGGGGAAATTTTCCTCCCCTGGAATTACTTGGACTGGTTGAGGGGGCTTCTTTATTCCCTCCTTCGCAGGCAGAGCGAGGATTTAGCTCAATGGCTCCATCAAGAGGGCACTGTTGAGGATAATAAACGCTACAAACCCTTCACTTTCTCCCTCCTTTACCCCTCCCAAAAGCGAGTCCGCAAAAACGGCCTCCTCATCCAAGGGGAAGTCCACTGGTTCATCTCCTCTCCCATCCCCCTCATCTGCCAACTCTTTGCCCAAGAACTCCTTCGCCCACCTATTCGTCTCGGACCATATAAAATGGAGGTGCTGAAAGTCATCTCCTTCAAAACCCCATCATTCACCTCCCCCTCCCATTTCACCACCCTCTCCCCTATCTCGGTATCCACCGGCATAAAGGAAGGAGAGAAGCTCCGCAAGCAGTTCCTATCCCCAGAAGAGGAATTATTTCCCCTTCTTCTCAAAGAGAATCTTCTCCGCAAGGCATCCGCATTATGGCTTCCCCAGGGCGAGTTGGAGATCCAAGTTGAGCCACCTTTTCGCTCCCGGCTCTTCAAAATAAGGGGAATAGATGTGCGAGGCTGGGATATGAATTTAGTGCTCAAGGGCGATCCCCACCTCATCCGCCTCGCTTATGAGATAGGTTTGGGAGAACACAACGCCTGCGGATTCGGTATGCTCGCCCTTAAAAAACATATGTAATGGAGGTGAATCGTTTTGGAAATAACTTTGTAGGGTTATATATAATATAGAAAACAAATCAAATGTAATGGAGGTGAATCGTTTTGGAAATAACCCTCCCTAAACATAATGACCCTTACCTTGACAATGCCCTTCAATCCTTTTCCAGAATGCTCCGGGAGCTTAAAGAGCAGTTTCCCGAGGTCTTAGATTGCCAATTGTCACCAAACGGTTTGTGGATAAAGGTTATCAACAGGAAGAAATTCCTGGATGTATTGGAGGAGAAGATCAAAGACGAGATAGAGACCAACCTTAGGTTTTCCAGCAAGAGGAGAGACGGCACATCTTATAGCGCTTGGAAACATTTCCCTCCCTTCGTCACTAATAAACCCTCTCAGTATCCCAAAATCTATAAGGAGGAGACCCGTAGAGAACTTCTGGAATCCGCTTTCCCCGAAGAGATGCCAAAAACCAAGAAGAGCATCTGCTTTCTCTGTGAGAAGTTCCCCGCCTCGGAGGAACTGACCCAAGGCGTTTACCCCCTTGTTACGAAAATTGCCTCCCTCACTACCACTGAGCATCTCATCCACCGCTCCACCCAGCGCTATTATTACCGCGTCTGTCCTTTATGTTATCTCGTAGCGAGCCTGGGCTGGCTGGACCCCGCTCTCCCCTATCGCAGTAAGGTGGAAATAGCGCCACGCCAGTCCGTTTCCTTCATCTGGCTTCCCTACTCCTCCTCTCTCCAAAAGTTAGATGAATTGAAGCGTCCCCTTCTATCCACACTTAAACTCCAAGAGGAAATCTCAAATGTTCCCTTAGGACTCCCCTATCCATCATATCCCCCATCTCGTTTCTCCCTTCTCTTAGCCTCCCTTGAGAGTTTGCTCCTTCAGGTAGCGGAAAAGGAGAAGAAAAGCCTCAGGGAACTCATCCTCATCATCCCTGAGGAATGGTGGTTTCTCCGCGTTCCCGAAGGGCGAGGAATGAAGAATGTGGACCTCGGTGCCTTTTCTCTCCCCCAGAGGATAAAGGAAGTCCTCCAAGAGTATCTACCTCAAGGCAAGATTTATGGAGAACTTCTCGGGCTGATAGAGGTTCGCCAGGATAGTGAGCGGAGGGATAGAAACGAGGAGAGGAGGCGCACCGACCGCTTGCGGGAGGAACTATCTCGTGCCTTCCTCCAGGACGATTACCATTCCTTCGCTCGCTGTTTCCAGATCCACCCCCGTTGGATAATCAACCTTCCCTCAAATGTGGAGGGTAAACTCTTCAATTTAATAAAAATATGGAGGTGTAAAGGTATGCTTGTAGAAGGAGACTTGGAGGTCTTGCAGAAGGCGGCGCGGACAATTGCCCTTGTCAGCGACCTCCGCCAAAAGCCCTCCGTGCTTTACAATCTGCTTGACAGGGTGAGAACCCCCTCCGATATGCTCTCCGCTCTGAAGGAGATAGGACATCTGCTCGTGGGCATAGATTTCGCTGAACCTGATGCCCAATACCTCTCACCCGATTCCCTGGAGCAACTCCTTAAACTGCTCCACCACAAGGAACGCCCCTTCCCCGAGGTAAGGGACACTCTCGGCATCTTCATAAGCGTGGAGTATGCCAAGAGAAGAATAAGAGAAAGGAGGTCAGAAAAATGAGAAAAGATTTGAAGGCGATAAGCCTCGTCTGGCTCTCTAAGACCGGGTTGACCAATCTCAACTCGGGCGAGGGAGGTAGCCAACTGGTTGATATTAAGAAGTATCGCTGGCAGGGGAAGGAATACCCCTATATAAGCGGGCAGGCTATGCGCTTCTATCTCAAGGAAGCGATAAGGCGAGAACTCTCCCCCCAAGAGGCCTGCATACCTAATGAGAGGGGAGAAACCTGCGGAAATCCCAAGGATTGCGTCCTCTGCGACCTCTTCGGCTATATGGGCGTTATAGAGAGGAGGGAGGGAGAAGCAGGTGGGGCGAACATTCGCCTCTCCCCTCTCAAGGTTTCCCCCGCTATGGGGCTCCTCCCCTACGACGAGAACGCTGTGGTTGACTTCCTCACCCGCCGACATAGGCTGGAAGAGGGAAGGCTCGAGGGCGACATCGTGAATGTGGAATTGGCCGTCAACATTTACAAAGCGGGGATCTGCTTGGACCTACTCAGATTGGGAAGAGAGGAGAAACTGGAGAAAGAAAATGGCATAAACAGGGTGATTTTCGCCGAAGTTGTGGATGAAAAGGAGAGGGAAAGGAGGCTTTCCCTCCTTTTAGGGGCGATTGGGGACTTCTCCGACTATTCCAAGCAAGCCCGCTTGCTCACCGATTTTACCCCCGACATACTCATAGCCTCCGCCCAGAACAACTATTCCCATCGCCTTCAGAAAGCCCTCGCTCTAAAAGAAGATTGCCAAGTCAATATAGAACTGCTCAGACAAATAATCTCCGAGGTGAAGAAGGAAAGCTTGAAACTTTTCGCCGCTCTTCTTGAAGGGGTGATAAGCAATAGCGAGGAAGTGAAGAAGGTCCTCGTGGAGGAGGGAGTGGAACTTAAGGATACCCCTCGCCAGGCATTGGAGAGCCTGAGGGAATTCCTCCTATAGGATGCTGGGCGCTAAGATAGAGTTATCCATCCCCTACTTCGCCTGCTTCCGCCCCCCCAGGTCAACCTCCCTCGTCATCACCCATCCCGTTCCCCCCTTCACCACCTTGATAGGGATGTTCGCCAACGCCAAGGGAGTTCACTGGGATAATTATTCCCCCTTCTTTGAAGAAGCGGAGCGCAGACTCCTGATGAACATACGCCCCATAGAACTGGACAAGTCCCAAAGGGAAGTGGCAAGGCTCCTCAAATTGAAGAGAGGGGAAGAAAGAGCCACAGGGCGAATCACCGCCTTCCCCTCCTCCCCCATCTATCGCTACTTCCTCGTCCGTCCCTCCTATCTCCTCTACATCGCAAGTGAAGAGGAGGATTATCTCCAAGACATCCTTCATTCTCTACGCTATCCCTCCCGCTCCCTTTACATAGGGCAGTCCGACGATATGGTGGTAGTGGATATAGTATGGGAGGGAGAGGTTCGCAAGGGGAAGGGAGATGAGATATGGGGGCTTATCCACGGAGTATATGAGGGGTGCGAATACATCGCCCTCCCGCTCACCCATTGGGAGAGGGAAAAACCTCCCATCTTCTCCCTGCCTCCCCACTTCCCCTTCAAACTCAATTTCGAGGAGGAACTATTCCTTTTCGGAGAAGAAGGAGTCCCGCTTTACAATAGGGAAAAGTTAGGCTGAGTTTAGGGGAAATGGAAGAACTTCTCGCCAAACGGCGGGAGGATGACACCTTCCAAACTTTGGCGGAGCATATTGCGGACTGCCAAAGGATATTGGAATTCCTCCTCCAGAGCCGGGTTTTTGCGGAGTTCTGCGGACGCTGGAATGTAGACATCCAGCAGGCGAGGGAAAATCTCCGCTGGGCGGTGCGCCTCCACGATGTGGGGAAAGCCAGTGTGGATTTCCAAAGGGCAATAAGGGAGAATAAGAAGTCCAATATCTCCCATCGCCTGCTCGCCCTTCCCATAGCCTACGACATTTTGAAGGAGGAAGGGATAAAGGACATATTGGGCGAGGATGAGCAAGTGCTCATCCTCGCCCTTATCCTCGCCCATCACTCCTCCCTCCACTCCCAAATCTTCCAGCAGTCAGAAATCCTCGGCACCGTTCAACTTCACCCCGCCATCCGCCAACTCTTCCCCTCAATCAAAAATCTCAAAATAGAAATAAAAGAAGCGAAAATAATGGTTGAAAACTTAAAAGACAAATTCGATAAGCTCCCCGAGGAAGAAATAGTGAGAGTTAAAAGCATCTTCACCTACTTCCTCTCCCTAATCAAACTCTCCGATTGGCTGGCGAGCAAATCCTTTAACGAACGCACAGAACTCCAAATCCCCACCTTCTCCCCTCCACCCAAAGAAGAGATACTTAAAGGAAAGGCTCTATACCCCTTCCAAAAAGAACTTTCCTCCTCAACCCACCCCTGGCTCCTCCTCACCGCCCCTTGCGGCAGGGGCAAAACGGAGGGAGCCATCCTCTGGTTCCTCAACCTTTGGGAAAGGGGCGAGGCTGAGCGCTTGATATTTGCTATGCCTACCCAAGTCACCTCAAACGCTATGAGAAATAGGCTGGCTGAACTCTTCGGAGAGGAGAATGTAGCCCTTTACCACGGAAGAAGCCTACTTGAACAAGTGGAAATTAAGAAGCTCCAAATAGAAACAGGGGAAGAATATGAAGAGGAGGATCTCCTGCCCCTTTTAAGAGAAGAGAACCTTTGGGGCGAGGTGATGGCTAAGCCCGTTGTGGTAACCACAGTTGACCATATCCTCTTCTCCTTCCTCCACGGCTTTCCCCAAGCGGATTTCGCCTTCGGCAACCTCCAAACATCCGCAATCGTGTTCGATGAGGTTCACGCCTATGACGACCTTATGCTCTCCAACCTCCGTGAAGCCTTCAAACTGCTCAGAGAGATGAAGATACCCCACCTCCTTATGAGCGCCACCTTCCCTCGCTTCCTTCTCACAGAACTCAGAATCACCCACTATCCCCTCATCAAAGACCACGAAGGCGATAAAATAGTGCGTTTTTCCCTCAAGAAAAGGGAGGAACCCCTCCTTAAAGAGAATGGAGAACTCCCGGAAGAACTCCTTAATGAACTGGAGATAAGGTATGAAAAAGGGGAAAAACAGTTCCTCATCCTTAACACCGTTAGGAAAGCCCAGAGGGTTTACCGCCAAATAAAGGAAAGAGGGCTTCCCGCCCTTCTCCTCCATTCCCGCTTCGCTTACGAGCATAGGCGGAAGAAAGAACGCCTCGCTATGGAAGCCCTCCAGAAGAGGGAGCCCTTCATCCTCGTTGCTACTCAAGTCATAGAGGTAAGTTTGGACATCTCCTCCCATACCCTTTATACCGAGCTCGCCCCCCTTGATGCCATTGTCCAGCGAGCGGGAAGACTTAACAGATATGCATCCCAAGGAGAATATAAACTCTACCTCTTCCGCCCTACCGAATACGACCCCTATAGGGAAAAGAAGGAGATAATTGATAAGGGTTGGGAACTCTTGGAGGAGAGAGCCTTCTCCCAGGGTGATTTAGTGGAACTCGTATCCTCAACTTATGAAGGAACGGAGCTGAAGAAACCTTCCAAACTCCCCCAGTTCTTTAGGCAAACCGTCGTGTTCGGACACAGCCCGGAGGAAATGAGGTTCAGCGAAGAGGAGGGCAAAGCCTTCCGCACAAGGGATATAGAGTGCCCCACCATAGATGTAATTCCCTTCGACATCCTCGCTCAACTAAAAGAGAAGAATATCCACGCTCTCCTACGCTATCTTACGCCCGTCCCCCTATGGTGGGTAGTTTATTCCCAGAAAGAGAAGAAGGACCTCTTCTACCCCTACCCGGTTAGGAGATTACATTTCCTTATTTGCAGGCTTCCCTACACGGAGGAAATAGGCTTTGAAGAGGAAAAACTTGGGGAGATTTCCCCCTCCCAGGGGGGTGTAATAATAGATTGAGGGGGAAGGGATTAACCCTGGAAGAATTTGAAGAACTGAAGGTAGGCGGTTTGATGTTGAACTATCTCCTGATCTGCCCCCGCAAGCTCTGGCTTTACAGCAGGGGGATAAGAACGGAGCACACCTCGGAGAGAGTAGAATTGGGCTATTTTCTCCATCGCTCAAGTTACGAGCAATTTTCAGCAAGGGAGTTGATGATTGAGAACATCATAAAAGTGGATGTGATTTTAGGGGAGGAAAAGATCACAGAGGTGAAATACTCATCAAAAATGCTTTCCGCAAGCAAAGCGCAACTCGCCTATTATCTTTATTTTCTCAAGAAAAGGGGCGTGATACTGAAAGGGGAACTAAGGTTCCCTAAGGAGAGAAGGAAAGAGACAGTAGAACTTAACGAGGATATGGAGGAACTGGTGGAAGATTGCTTAAGGAAAGTCTGGGAGGTAGTGAGGAGGGAAAGCCCTCCAGAGGCGGAGAGGGGGAGGATTTGTAAAAGTTGCAGTTATTATGAGCTATGCTGGGGGTGAAACCACAATGACTCGTCCTTACTATATATTTAGCCCAGGAAGGTTGCGAAGAAAGGAGAACACTCTCTATTTAGAGAGGGAAGAGGAGAAGACATTCATACCGGTTGAGGATGTAAAGGAGATTTACATTTTCTCGGAAGTGGATTTAAATTGTAAACTTCTGAATTTCCTCGCCCAAAATGGTGTTCTCCTTCATATATTCAATTACTATGGGTTTTACAGTGGTTCCTTCATACCCCGCCAACCCCAGGTATCCGGCTACCTTTTGGTCCAGCAGGTTCAACATTACCTTGAGAAGGGAAAAAGGTTAAAGATAGCGAGGGAAATTGTAGCGGGAGCATCATTCAATATAAGGCACAACATATCCTACTATGCTAAGAAGCGAGAGAGGCTCAAGGATGTGGTGAGAGAGATAGATATAGAGAGGGAAAAAATAAATGAGGCGAACAACATAGAGGAATTGATGGGGATAGAGGGAAGGATAAGAGACAAGTATTATTCTATATTTGACGATATATTGAAAATAGAGGTAGGGGATTTCAAAAGGGTAAGGCGACCTCCCGACAATATGTTGAACGCCTTAATTTCTTATGGCAATTCTCTTCTTTACTCCGCCACGCTCAGCGAGATATATATTACTGCGCTTAATCCTACCATAAGTTATCTTCACGAGCCATTCCAAAGGAGATTTTCCCTTGCTCTGGATATAAGCGAGGTTTTCAAGCCCCTTTTAGTTGACAGGTTAATTTTCCGCCTGATAAACAAAGGGATGATAGAGAAGAAAGATTTTTTGGAGGAAGTAGGTTTGACATATTTAAACGAGGGAGGGCGGAAGAAATTCGTCAAGGCATTTGATGAACTACTGAATCAGACGGTGAAGCACAGGCAATTGAAGAGGTATGTTTCCTACAGGCAACTGCTAAGGTTAGAGTGTTACAAGCTTATCCGCCATTTGAGCGGTATGGAGGAGTATAAATCGTTCAAGATATGGTGGTGAGGAATTATGTATATAATAGTAGTTTATGATATAGAGGTAGAGAGGTTGAACAAAGTGCGGTCGTTTTTACGGAGGCGTTTACACTGGGTGCAGAACTCCGCATTTGAGGGGGAGGTAACGGAGGCGAAATTAGAGAAGATAAAGGATGGTTTGAAGAAGATAATAGATAGGGAGCGGGACTGCATATATATTTACAAGTTACCCCGCAAGGAGCTTATGGAGCGTGAGGTTATAGGGGTAGCGAAGGCTCTTTTTGAGAGGCTTTACTAATGAATTTGCAGTCGATCGCCCCCTTTGTGGTAACACTATGTTTTTTAAATCAAAATTTGTCAAGCAGAAATTTTGGCTTTTTAGCGTTTATAAAGGGATATTTTATATTTCAGGGGATTATACAGGGTTTATGGGGGTTTATTTTTGGATTTAGCGTTTTTAGGTTATTTATTTTGTTTAATCTTTTTCGTTCTCACTGCAGTCGA
>CALITO010000028.1 GCA_938041455.1 uncultured bacterium
TCATATCCCACGATTTCTGACTTCGTCTGTGTTATCTTCAAGTTCCTGCTACAGCGGAAATCAACATCGTAGGGACAAGCGCCCACTACTTCTATGTCGTAGCAATATATTCCCCCTGGTGCTACTTTATTGGTGGGGGGAGTTCCCTGGGTTATTTTTCCATCCCAGTGATAGGTAGGGGTGCCCGGGCAAAGGAGGTTGTTTATCGTCTCCCGCTTCACAAGCTGACCCTCGGAGGAGTAGATGGAGATAGTGGCTGAGCAGTATTTCTTCTGGGCGGAGTTCAACTGGTAGGTGATGGCGGTATTGTGGTGTCCCTCCCCAGGATCGTTAATTAGATACTCCGGCTGAGCCTCAACTGTGAGGTTCTGGAAGTTGACGGTTATGCTCAGGTTGCCATCTACCCTTGAGGGTGGACGAAAGGGACCCCCCATTATCATATAGTGATAATTGACGGATACGAGATAAGGTGTGTTGTGATAGGAGAAGGTGGAGAAGGGAGGGTTAAGCGTGCAGACTACCCAAACCTGATAACCTGTGGGGGGAAAGGAGCAAACATTATAAGGAGGTGAACTGTAAGTTGTCGTGCTTAATGGACCATCGGAGTGATAATGCTGGGGCTCGTGAACATTTGTCTGCTCCGTTATGTCAACTGAGTCAACCGTGAATCCCGTTACAGGGGAACTGAAATTGGCGATGATATGGAACTCTACTCCTCCCGCAACTGTTCCGCCTTTGACGCACTGCCACTGTGGGGAGGAAGCGGTTAAGTCGGGACACCAGCGAGCGTGCAAATCCACCAGGATGGGGTCCGCCCAGGAAAGGGAGACCCCCACTGCCAAGCTCAATAGGAGGCTACAATACTCCCTCAGAGAGAGAGAGTAGTCTCTCCAACAACACAGATAGCCACTTCCTTAGCATATTAATCCCTCCTTCTTTATTTTTAACCCACCCAAGAAGGGAGGTTTTGTAATTATAGTAATAACATAATATTTAAAATTGTGCAAGTATTTTTGTGGCATTGGTTTTATTGAACAAACATTAGAGGAGTCCCCGTTTGCCACAGGCTTGAAAGTTTTTCATAATAAAAATTATGAAAATAAAGATTATCTCTCTTTGCGTTTTCCCCTTGCTTCTTAGTTCTCTCGGCAGGGGAGAGGTGAGGTTGGGAAGGTTTTCCCAACCCCTCTCACAGAGGGAGGGGTTTATCTGGAATCTACACTATGGGGTTTATGTTGAAAGAGGTTTCAAGGTCTTCGCCATCCTTCCCAAGAAAGAGGGTGAGCAGTTCGGCAAATCCCTTTACGCTGGTTTCCTTACCCTCCTCATAGATGACCAGTATCTTTTCAACCAGTTTCCCGACCCCAAGGAGGGGACGGAAATAGTGAGAAGCGAGGATAACCACATAATTATAGCAAAGAGCACCTCCAACGATGACTATTCACTTAAAACCTTCTGCGAGGTATGGATAGGTTATCCCTACCTTCGATTCTGGGTGGAGATAGAGCCAAAGAAGGAATTGAAGGTGCAATATGTCCTCACCGGCTATCCCTGGGCGGATATGACCGCTCCCTCCCTTTGGAAGCTCCCTTTTAAAGACGAGAAAGGAATCAAGGAGGGTTATATCCTCGCTCCGGATGAGAGATTGGGCAAAGGCTATGTGCTTTTCCGCTCCCAAGAGCCCCTAACTTTCGCCTTCTTCTTCACCCAAATTCCTCGTTTCATATATAAAAACGAGGGTGAGATAAGGATATCCTTCGCGGATGCGCTTGAGCCGGGCGAAAAATACACCCTTCCTCCCCTCTACTACGCGGTCTTGCCCCTTCCCTTGGAGAATGTAGAAGAGGAAATCTTGGAGAAACTATGGCGAAGCTGTTGCGCTCCACCGGATAAGATAGAAACATTTTATGGGAAGGACGATAAGGGACCCTTTATTGAATATCGTCTGACATTTAAGGAAGAGCCACGCCAGGTCAACTTAACTTCTCTGAAGCTCATCGCCGTTCCTCCCACGCTTTCCCATTTAGCGGAGCCTTCCTTTTCGATCCCTTCTCTCTTGGGCGATGTTGGTTATGTGGAGGGTGATGACTTGAAGTTCTCCCTCCCCACTCCCCCCAATCTTCACAACCTCAAGGAGGACTTCGCCCCCCTTCCTCCTGAATGGAGGGAGATTGTGGAGAAGCACCTGCGGGACATATTGGCTCAGCAGAAGGGGGAGGGGACTTTCGCCTTCTCTCGGGGGCGCCCCTTCTACGATGGCTTGACCGCCTCTGCCCTCGTCCAGCTTTACCCCATCTTGTCCTCCCCTTTAAAGGAGGAGGTCGCCCTCGCCGTTAAAAGATGCCTTGACCATTGGTGGGGAAAGTTGGAAAGGGACGAGAAAACAAACATCTACTGGTTCCCTGAACCACCTCCTTCACTTCCTCAGGTGGATTACCCCGAGATAACTTCCACCCTCCTCTATCCCACCGCCGCTTACGGAAAACTCGTGGACGAAAGATATATAAACTCCATAGTTGATAAGGCGAAGCTTTTGCTCCAAAGCCTACCCACCGCCTACGATTGGACTGGTTCAGCCTATGCCTTTCCCGGTCCCGATTATTTCCACATAATAGTAGAATCAACCGTGGGAGGATATCTCGCTTACGCCAGCCTCTATCATATCTTTGATATGGCGGGAAGGAGGGATATAACCCCCGAGTTAGAAGCAAGAGCAGCCTTCGCCTTTCAAGCTATGAATCTTTATAGGCATAAACCAGCCTACGGAAGCGAGGACATCGTATCTGAGATAAGATGGGATAGCCTCAAGACCAAAATAGAGATCCCCTGGGATTACACTATGTATACCTGGTTTTCTTTTATCCCCCTATGGTGGCTTCCCAAGGAGGACATATATAATCTTTGGAATGTCCTGGAAAAGGAGAAATGGTGGAGATATTACGAGAAGAGCACCCAGAGGGCTTACGATTATGCGGACATAATATCTATTCACAGGTTCAAGAAGGAAAATTGGCGAAGATACCTCGGGGAGTTCGCCGATAAGCCATTCGCCTACGATTACTTTGATGCCACGCCTGTCTTCGCAGTAATAGCCTACCCCTGGCTGGGGACAAAATAATCCCGCATTAAAGAGGATGCCAGTTGTCCACACTCTCTTTTATGAAGAAGCCTTCCTCAAGCACGGGCTTCTCTGGCCCTCCCGATTTGGAGTCATAAACCAAATAATCGCTCTGTATTAAGAGGGGATTGGGGTCCGTATCATAGTGGATGTTAACCGCATATCTCAATGCTTCAGGCGTTAACCCCTCTATCACCACAATATATTGCTCTAAATTGAGGGGATTTGGAGCAAGCATAAATACTCCTACATCCTTACCCTTATAAACCCTGTTCCCCACCACTACCTTTTCCCTTTCCACCTTTAGAGGGAGCTTATCCTTTATTTCCTCTATTATCTTGTTTGAGCCGGGCGTTCCTATAAGTATAAGGGGTCTGTTTTGAATATCCTTATCGGTGACCTCTGTGTCCGCCTTCATATCCGGCTTTAGGCGGGAGCTCTTTATCTCCATATTTTGGAGAGATTTCGCAACTGATAGTGCAGCTTCTTTCTCCTCTTGTGAGCCCTGCGTCCCATAGACGAATATGTGCCTTCCCTCTAATCCCATAGTTAATCCCAAATTTCTGGGAGTGATTATTCCCGCGATAGGGGTGCGCCTATTCTCGGGAGGGGTGTATTGAGGAGGGGTAATCTTGGGAAGTTCACCACCATAGGCTTTCCTTATCTTAGCCAGACTCTCCACCAGCCTATCCCCTACCAATCCCACCCATTTCAAATCGGGAAACTCCTTCTTTATGTTCTTCCAAACCTCCTCAGCCTTATCTATTTCGCCGATATTGAGATGACAGGCACCGATGCGCAAGAGGACAACGCCACGCATTGATGCGAGATGGCGGAGGTGGGGAGGTAGTTCCTCCGCCTTCTTTAAAACATCGCTGAATTCAAGATATTCCTTAAGGGCGGATTGATAATCATAGAGGTGTTCGTAGGCAGTGGCGATGAAGGCGGAGGCAATGGGAGCATAATAACTCTCAGGATACTTCTCCTTGACCTCCTTGTAATCCTCTATCGCTTTCTTGTAGTCGCCCAGGTCGGATCTCGTTTGCCCTCGTAAAAAGGTGGCATTGGGGAGGATGGGGGAATCGGGGCACTCCTCAACCAACTTGGCGTAGTATTCGTGTGCCTCCTTAATCATAGTGATGTCATAGTAGCAGGTGGCTACGCCGAAGAGGGCAACATCCTTCTGGGTGCCGTTCTTCTCGGCACATTTCTTGTAGGATTCAATTGCTTTATTGTATTCTCCCCTATCTTCATAATATAGGCCAAGGGCGAAGTAGCCGATTTCCGTATCAGGGAAGCGATTGGCAATTTCCAAAAGCATAGTTTCCTTCTGTTTCTTGGCGTTCTCATCCCCCGTCTCAAGGTATATCGCCCTGTAGCGCCAGGCAATGTCCAGAAGCGCTTTCTGGACATCCTCCTCCTGGGGATACTTTTGGGCAAACTCCTGGTAAGCCTTTATCGCTTCATCGTGCTTTCCCGCTTTTGAGAACATATCCCCCGCCCGAAGCAGCGCCTCCTTGGCGGACTCGCTACCAGGATACCGCTCCGCTACCCCCTTGAAAGTCTCAGCAGCTTTCAAA
>CALITO010000029.1 GCA_938041455.1 uncultured bacterium
CTTGCGAATCTTGGAAATTTGCTATATAAATTGATTAACAGATGAAAGGAGGTTAGAAGAAATGAAGAACAAGCGCATTTTGTTAGTTATACCCGTTTTAATTCTCCTCTTATCCGCCTGTGGGGAACGAGTGAAGAAGAGAGAGGTAGGGGTAGTTCAACCCCCAAAGGAACTGGAATTTGCGGTTCTGGGAAAATCTATCCATCCTTATTGGGATGAAGTTAGGATGGGAGCGGAGGCAGCAGGTAAAGATTTGGGCGTGAAGGTTTACTTCTATGCCCCTTCCAAAGAGGATGTGCGGGCTCAGATATCCCAGTTGGAAAGCTATATCTCCTCAAAAGTGAGCGGTATATCCTTTGGAGCTTCCGACCCCGATGCCATAGCGGATACGATTAAAAAAGCGATGGATATGGGCATTCCCTGCGTAGCTATTGATACAGATGCTCCCAAATCTGAAAGACTTGCTTACCTAGGAACGGGTAATTACGAAGCAGGTAAGATAGCAGGCGAGACTTTGGCTAAGGTGCTTGGTGGTAAAGGCAAGGTGATAATCCTCACTGGCTCTCTTACCGCTCTTAATTCCTTAGAAAGAATGCAGGGTTTCAAAGACGCGGTCTCAAAATATCCTGGGATAAAGATAGTGGATACCGTTTGCGACTATGAAGACCAATCAAAGGCAGTGGCTAATGCTGAGGCGGCTCTTTCTGCTCATCCCGACCTCTCTGCCTTTTACGGCGTATATGCCTTTGATGGTCCAGCTGCTGCTTTGGCGGTAGAAAGAGCAAACAAAGCAGGAAAAATTAAGATCGTTTGCTTTGATACAACTCCCGAGCATATGGAATACATTAAGAAGGGGGTTATAACCGCTACAATAGGGCAGAGGCCATATATGATGGGCTATTTGAGCGTGATGCTATTGAACAACATAGCAAGGGCAGGAAAGGAAAAGGCATTGATGATGATACCTAAGGACAAGAAGATAGATACCGGAGTTGACATTGTGACTAAGGATAATATAGATGAATACCGCAAGAAGCTGGAGGAGCTAGGGATTCCCGTTAAGTGGTGAAGATAGACTTTGGGGCAGGCCAAAGCCCACCCCAAAGTAATTATTCTCGGTGCTATCGTAAAAGCTTTACAGAGTGTTTACCATATAGGTGCGTTGGAGCTTGTATCCCTTCTTTTCAAAATATTCCCTTGCACCTATTCCTGCTATAACTGCTATCTTTTTCACTCTCCATTCCTCTTTCGCTATCCTCTCTGCTTCTCTTAGGAGTTTCTTCCCCAGGCCGAAGTGCTGAACAGCTAAAGTATCCCTTTTATGAAGGGGAACGAGTGGTCCGTAAGCGTGTATCTCCCTGATAACCGCCCCCGCATCTGTCCATTCCTTCACCAACCCTTCCTCTATCTTTCGCAATCGCAAAAAAGCATAAAGGATTTCCCTATCTTTAGATTCGAACGATAGAAATATCTCTTGTCCATCCGAAGCCTCATAATCAAAGCGGAAGAGCTCTACATCGTCCCAGTCCATAGGTGCCGTGGTGGCTTGCCTACATCTTATACACCGGCACTTCACCAACTTTTGAAGAACTTGTCTCATGTTTGACATCTTGCTACCCGCTGAAATCTGGTCAGCAGGTATATCCCTTATTACCCTTATGATCCGCACATATATAGGGACTATCGCCTTTATCCTTGCCAAAAGTTCAATCAGTTCCTCGTCCGTATAGGGAGTATATCCTCCCCTCTTCCAAATCTCGTATAGTTCTGAGTATGGTGTGACGACGCAAGGGTAAATCTTCAACTGGTCAGGACGATATGCAGGGTCATTGAAAAGAATTTCAAACTGCTCATAATCCCTTCTTTTGTCGCTCCCCAGAAGGTTCAGCATTATATGATAGGTCACCTTGAAACCTGCGTTCTTGAGAAGCTTAGTTGCTTCCCTTACCTCTTTCGTTTTATGTCCTCGCTTGTTCAAGAGAAGAACATCGTCGTAGAGTGATTGCACCCCTATCTCAACCCTCGTGATCCCCAATTTCCTGAACCTTTCCAACTCTCTCGCGTCAATCAAATCTGGGCGGGTTTCTATTGTGAGCCCTACACAGCGATTTTCCGCTCCCTCGTTCCATTTTTGTGCTTCTTCTAAGCTCCTGGCGGTCTCTTGATTTAATGCATCAAAACATCTTTTCACAAACCAACTTTGGTATCTTCTGGGGAGATAGGAGAAAGTCCCTCCCATAATTATCAACTCCACCTTGCTCGTGGGATGCCCCATCTCCCTATAGTGCCTCAACCTCGCCTCCACCTGCTTATAAGGGTCATAGCGATTATCCTCTGCCCTCATCACTGCTGGCTCATTATGGATATAGCTCTTGGGTATGCCTTTCTCTGAAGGGCAGTAGACGCACTGACCCCGACAAGGGAAAGGCTTAGTGAATACAGCCACGGGAGCCACTCCCGAGAGAGTGCGCATCTCCTTCTTGAGGAGGTAACCCTCAAGGAATTGCTTTCGCTCGCATCTACCCTCATTTGTAAGTTTGCGATAAAGGGCGAGGAGATCAACTTTTGAAGGAAAAGGTAACTTGTGCTGGCTTATCCTTTCCTTCAATAGGCGCTGAAATCCCTCTATATCATCAGAAAGCCCTATCGCCTCGCAGACTATTCCTTCAAGAATTTCCTCTCTTAACTTGACATTCACACCTTTATATTTTAACAATTGTTTTCCTATTTGAAAACCTGCGGTAGAGGGCCAATTCCCCCAGGTTAGTCATTTTGGAAATTACTTGACAAGGCGATTTTCAACTTTTATCTTTATTATTCAAAAATTATGGCAAAACTTACCTATTCCAAGATAAAAGCACAACTCAAAGAAACATACAATAAAATAGCAGAGGAATTCTCCCAAACGAGGAAAAAAGTATGGGAGGAAATGGAGTATTTGGCAAGCAAGGTAGGAGAGGGGGCAAGAGTGCTCGACATAGGTTGTGGAAATGGAAGGCTCCTCCAAGTGCTACCCGGGGATATCCAATATCTCGGTGTAGATTTGAGCGCCAAATTAGTGAGAGAAGCAAGGAAGTCCTATCCGGGGAAAAGGTTCATAACAGGTGATTTTCTCTCCCTTCCTTATGCCAAACTGAGCAAGGATTATGACTTCGTATTCGCAATAGCGGTTTTTCATCATCTTCCCACAAAAAGAGCACGACTACATTTTCTCGGTAAGGTGAAGAAACTGCTTGGCAAGGGAGGGAAATTGATGCTTACAGTTTGGAACCTCTGGAAAGAAAAAAAACACAGGGACAATATAGACGAGAAAGGCGATATCTTCATTCCCTTCGGATGGGAGAAAGCTCCCCGCTATTATCACGCCTTTACGGAGGAAGAACTCGTCCAAATATCACAGGAAGCAGGATTTGCAATAGAGGAATTTAGGAAAAACAGGAACCTTCTCCTCGTTCTAACACCGCTATGAAACATCTAAAGAGATTTGTTTTTTTCACCTTGCCCCTCTTTTATTTGTTCATATTTCGTGACCATTCTTCCTCTATTGGAGAGGAACTATATCCCTTGCGCCCTATGCCTTCTCTTTCGGAAATGAGGAGGATAATGGTATTTGCTCCCCATCCCGACGATGAAACACTTGCTTGTGGTGGGTTGATAGGAGAGGCGAGAAAAAGGGATATACCAGTAAAAGTCGTAGTGGTGACTAACGGTGAAAGTTTCTCCTATTCTGCCCATATTCAATACAAGAAAATTGTGTTGCCACCCCCCTACTATATAAAATATGGAGAAAGAAGACAAAACGAAACCCTCTCCGCTATGGAGCTTTTAGGGGTGCGAAAAGAAGATGTGGTATTTCTTGGTTATCCCGATAGCGACCTCCACCTGCTTTGGGAGAAGTATTGGAGCTACAATCAACTTTACAACCATAGTTTACTCAACACCCGTTTTTCCCCTTTTCAGAACATCTTTCACAAAAATGCGCCCTACTGTGGTGCTTCCCTATTAGAGGATATAAAAAATTTGCTCAAAAGATATAATCCCACCGATATATTTATCCCCTCCGCCGAGGATGCCCACCCTACCCACTGGACAGTTAACTCCTTCTGTATTATGGCTTTGGAGGAATTAAAAAAATCGGGTTTCTCGCCCAAAGTCTACACATACCTCGTCCATAGGGGTAAATTTCCTTCCCCTCGGGGATTAAATCTTGCTGAGCCAATAACCCCTCCCCCCGCCCTTTTGGGCATAGGGAGTCAATGGAGAAGTCTGCCTCTTTCTCAGGATGTAATACAGAAGAAATATGAAGCAATTAACCAATACAAAAGCCAGTTACTCCCCGGAATGAAAGTGTTTCTCCTCTCTTTCGCTCGTAAGAACGAGCTTTTCGCCGAAGAGAAAGAGGCTTTGCCGGTACCATTGGTTAATAAGGGCAGGATAAGAATAGATGGAGTGGCTGAAGATTGGACGGGTATCCCACCTTTCATCATTGACCCTCAAAGTGATACCCTCTTACGCAGATTAGAAGCCTCCGCCGACATAACCAGTGTTTTCCTTTGCAGAGACGAGGAGAATCTCTATGTGATGTTAAAGGCTCGGGGCAAGATACACAGGGATGTAAAATATTACATCCACATTTGGGGAGTGGAAGAAAAGGAGGGAGAAAGACTGAGATTGGATAAAGCAATCCGTCCGAGAAAATCTGCCGATTGTTTGGA
>CALITO010000030.1 GCA_938041455.1 uncultured bacterium
AGCCAGTTGCCGTTGTAGTCGCATCGGACGAAGATGGAGCCCCGCTCACTCAAAAGTCTCTTCGCCAAATCCAACCTATCATAAAGCATGCTAATCCAAGTGGAATCCTTATACTTAACATTGTAAAGATAGTCCGCATCCTGCTCCTTGTTGAAGGGAGGATCTATGTAAATCGTCTGCACCTTCTCCCTGTATTTATTCAGAAGCAAGTTCAAAGCCTGCCAATTCTCGCTCTTCACCAAGAGCCCATCCAATATATCCTCTAAATCCCTCTCCCCGCTAAGAACTTCCAAAAGCCTTAACTTGAAATCCTCACTAAAATATCCCGTATCCAAGGGAAGCGACTTCCATTCCCTTCCCTCCAAAGTCTCCCTCTCTATCAAATCGCCCTCCCTTTCTACCTTGATGCCGAAAAGTTCCTCCCATTCCTTTACCTGCTTCTCATTCCCCAAAATCTCCCCCATTCTTTCCTCGAGGAATTCCTCGCCCCCATACTCCCTAATTTTATCCAAAGTGATCACATAATCCGTTTTGAGGACGAACTTCTTCTTCTCCCAGAGCCTCTTCTGGAAATCCTCTATTTGGGCGAGGAAGTCTATGATTGCGGAGGCTACCTCCCTCACCACATTCGCCCTCGTTATATGCCTATCCAAAAATTTCTCTCCTTCTAAAATTCCTATGTCCAGGACCTCCGCTTTGATGAAGTAGTCCAGTTGCTCGGTGAGGAAACCCCTCAGGTTTTTATGGACGAAGTAATCCCTCGTGTTCTTCGCGGTGAAGCGGGATATGTGATGGAGGAGCAAAGTCTTTTCCCTAAATTGCCGAGCGAGAGCCATTTTCCAATGAGGGGGAAGTTCAGCAAGGATCTCCTGGGAGATGATTTCGTTTATCCTTTCCTGTTTTGCGGTGTTGCTTCCTCCCTCTACTTGGAAGCGGCTCACTTCCTCCTCCGTTAGTTCCCTATACTGGAAGCGGATGATTAGTTCTCCATCATTTGTTTCCCGGGGTTTCTCATCGTCCAGGACGAAGAAGCGCTCTTTTGTCGCTTTATTGGAGGCGAGTTCCTCCCTTGCTGCAACGGTGCGGAAGAGGACCTTTCCTCCATCGAGGAGGAATGTGTAATCTCGGAAGAGGATGCCCGTCTTAACATAATATTGGTCCCTATTTACCCAGTGGAGTTTGATTTCCTCGCCGTTATAGGGGATGGCGTATTTATGGGTCTTTATTGAATAACGGGGCTGAGGAAGGAAATCCCCTTCCTCGTAATAGCGGGAGAAGAAACTGTAGAGGTCGTTGAAGACTTGGGTTTGTATTTCTTCTATATTTTCTATATCCTTCCTTCGCTCCATAAGTTCCATATATTGCTTACCTATGGGCGTTTGGTGGAACTCTTCCTTGAGTTCGCCATAGGGAGTGAGGGCGTCCGAGCCGAGGGTATCCTTGATTTTATCTTTTACCTTCTGGAGGTTTTCCTCCACCTCCTCCAATTTTTGCTTTTTATATTTAGAGAAGGCGGATTCCACCCTTTCTTTCAGTTTATCCTTTATGAACTCCTCTATTTGTTGGCGCTTATAGTTGAGGATGCGGTAGATCCCGAAGTCGAGGTCGGAGGCGGAGAACTGGAATAGTTCCCTCAATAAATTCTGGAATTTTTCCAGCGCATTATCCCTTTCCATAGCCTTTAGGAAAATTATAAAGGAAAAGAGAAAGAGGGGGAAGACACCCCCCTTTATAAGGCGAGTCTTTTTAATCCCGAATTCTATTTTTCAAATTTCAAATTTCCTTCCTTGTCATATAGTTTGAGGTATCCCTCTCCCTCAGGGGCGCCGATTGCCGCTTTTTTATTTCCTTCAGCATCGTAGAACCACAAACCGGGCTCGCCTTTCACCACTCCTAACCCCGTCCTCACATTGCCTTCCGCATCACAAAAAGCCAAACCTGCTCCATCCTCCCTAAGGCTTAACACCGTCCTCAGTTTCTCCTCAGCATCGTAAAAACCCAAAGAAGGCTCGCCTTCCATAAGAGTTAATCCCATCCTAGTTTTCCCTTTGGCATCCCAAAAAAGCAAACTCGGCTCATCCTCCCTTAGGCTTAACACCATCCTTGGTTTACCTTGAGTATCGTAAGAACTTATATAAGACTCACCCTCCCTTAGGCTCAATATCAGTTTCGGTTTACCTTCAGCGTCATACATCGTCAATTCGGGTTCGCCGAGCATAGCGTCTAACACTATCCTCTCTTTTCCTTCCTGGTCTACCAGCGTGAATTTCTTCGCCCTGATTTCCTCGGGAATGGAAGGGTTTTCCCTCATCGTTACTCCAAAAAGGAAGGCAGAGATAAGAAGAAGGGATAGGGAAAGCATAAAAAACTTCAGCCTTCTATTCTCCCCTTCTAACCTCTCGATTCTCTCTTCCATCTTCATTTAAAACACCTCCTTTAAATCTATAATCCCATAAGTTCAGCCACTATTTCTCGGCGGGGAGCTCCCTCCATAGGACCTTTCTTGGTGAGGGATAACCCCGCGACTACATTAGCGAATTGAAGGAGCCTCCCGAGGGGCATTCCCTCAAGCATTCCTACTGCCAATGCGCCGGCGAAGCAATCCCCCGCTCCCGTGGGGTCAACCACTTCCACCCTTATCGCCGGGCTGTGAAGAGTCTCCTCCCTTGTAAAGGCGGTGCAACCCCTCTCACCCTCTTTGAGAACCACCATCATCCGCTGGGAAAGGGATTGGCAGGCTTTGAGGGGGTCGGATATGCCCGTTATCATCCCCGCTTCCTCTCCCGAAGGGAGGAAGACATCGCATATTTCCATTATGGGAGCCACGATTCGGCGGATCTCCTCAAGGGATAGAAGTTGGGGGCGGATGTTGGGGTCAAAGAAGACCTTTCCACCTCTCCCCTTGACTATACTTGCTGCTTTGATGCAGGTATTTCGCATATTCTCGCTGACGGAGAGAGCGGAGCCACAGATGTGGATGATTTTGGTATCGCGCAGATACTCCTCCTCCAACTCCTCGGGCTTCAGGGTATCCGCAGCAGTATCTTTGAGGTGGAAGACGAAATCCCTTGAGCCATCGGGGGCGTAGGAGATGAAGGCGCAGGCAGTGGTCTTGCCCTTGACTATCTTTAAGTGGGATGTATCGACGCCGTCTTCTCTGAGGCGGTTATGGCAGAGATGTCCGAAGGGGTCAGCGCCCACTGCCCCGATGAAGCCCACATCTCCACCAAGGCGGGCAACCGCATCGGCGAATATGGCGGGAGCGCCAGAAGGAAAGGGACCAACGAATTCCCCGGGAACACCAAGGGGGACTCCTACTTCCTTCCGCATAATCTCAACCAGTATCTCCCCCACAGAGATTATCTTGGGCATAGCGAGAAAATTTTAAATCCGGATGCGCTCCCAAGCAAGGAAAAATTCCCAGCAAGATTGCCCAGAAGCAGTGAGATATTCTATAATTTAACCAAGGAGGTGAAGAAATGCCTGCGAAGAAGATACTTATGCTCGTGGGAGATTTCGTTGAGGATTACGAGGCGATGGTGCCCTTCCAGATGCTGACGATGGTGGGGCACATAGTCCACGCCGTCTGCCCGGATAAGAAGGCGGGCGACATCGTTGCCACCGCGGTCCACGACTTTGAAGGTGAGCAGACCTATAGCGAGAAGAGGGGGCATAATTTTCGCCTGAACGCCACCTTCGCCGGTGTGAATCCTGAGGATTACGACGCATTGGTCATTCCGGGTGGAAGGGCTCCCGAGTATATCCGCCTGAACGAGAAGGTGATAAACATAGTGCGCCACTTCGCTAAGGCGAACAAGCCCATCGCTGCTATCTGTCACGGTCCCCAGGTGCTCGCTGCTGCCGGCGTTTTGGAGGGCAAACTCTGCTGTGCTTATCCCGCGATAAGGCCGGAGGTGGAGAACAGCGGGGCGAGGTGGGTTGAGCCGAACGAAACATTCACCAATGCTTGTGTTGATGGCAACCTCGTTACCGCGCCCGCCTGGCCCGCCCATCCCGAGTGGATGAGCAAATTCCTCCAGTTATTGGGGAGCAAGATAGAGCCTTAAAGCCGGCCTATCTTCTCAAAGGGTATGGGCTTGAAGCCCATTTTGAGGGCGGGGGAATCTGGGCGGAGGCGGAAATCCCCCTTCTTCAAGTTCAGGAAGAGAGGGTCAACGCCTATGAGGTTGTCCTCTATCCTCGTATAGGGTCTTGCCTTATCCTCTATATCCATCCATCTTCCCCCCACACATATGTTGCGAATGACGACATTGCCCTTAGGTGCTGATGGCTCATCCTCCAGGATGTTCACCAACTCGGGATAGCGCTCGCTCCAGGGAGGTTGCTTATAGGGCACTTGTAAAAGGCGCTCCTTCATCGTCGTATCCACATGATAACTTGCCCAGCCCATCGCCCTCGCATCTATGGCCACAGCAGGCTCGCAATCTATGAATATGTTATTCTCTACTATGTTATCCCTTCCCCCTCCGATGAACGCCGCCCTCGTCACTCTCCGGAAGATATTGCCGTAAACGAGTGTCCCGCAGAGCATATCGTCCAGATAGACGCCCATACAGCCCCTCCCCTGAAAGCCGTTTATGTCCCTGAAGGAATTGTAGCGGATGATATTCCCTCGCCAGGTCCAATCTCGTCCCGCGTAAATCGCTCCCGCATCATTAGATTCCAGGCAGACCATATATATATCGTTGAATTCCATTATGTGGTCGTTTCCGCTGAAAGCGAAGGCTTGATGGGGAGCGTGGTGGATGAGATTGTGGCGGGCTATATTCCCCACGCCGTTGAGGGATATGGCGGGAGTATACATCCTATGCCAGCGGGCATAATGATGGATATGGTTGTTTTCCGCAAGATGTTTGGCGGGGGTTAGCGTGTTGCGCTCACCACCATCGAGGGCGATCCCTCCGCAACCCGTCGCATAAATCTCGCAGTTCACAACCTTATGCTCCTTGCCACCTTCCACAACCACCGCCCAGCCAAAGACATTGCGTAGCAAACTATCGGAAATCGTCACAGCTTCCCCTCTCCTTATCCTTATGGCATCTCCTCTCGCTACCTCAAAGGTGAACCCCTTGAATTGCACATAAGAGACATCCTCCATAACCACCAGATTGGGAATGAGGGAAACGAAAGCCCTCCCCCTTTTCACCGGCGAGGGGGGATAGAAATAGAGGATGCCTCTCTCCCTATCAAGATACCACTCTCCCGGAGCATCGATCTCGCAGAGGAGATTGTAGCCATAGAACCACTGTCCCTTCCGATAGCCATAATAATGGTAAGGGGGTTCCACTTCTATAATATGATTTTGAGCATCAATGGATTTGATTTTATGGCGCTGGTCTGACCAGTCCCAATACCAATAGCCTTCCAACCAGCCGTCTTTTTCATCAATCCATCTATCAGGACGAGTTCCCTCATATTTGAATCTACCTTCCCCCAAGACATCCGCTATATGGATGAAGCCCTCGTTAGGGTAGCGTGCGAGGGTCATAACCCTGTCATTGAAGAAGAGTTCCAAACCGCCTCCCTGAGGTGAGCCGAAATCGGTTATGCCCATCTCCTTTAAGTTCGCCTGCCAAACCTTTCCCCTAACCTTCTCGGGAAGCCGAGAAAGTATAGCGGGGTCATTAACTTCTTCCCAGTTCTTCACCTCTTTACCGCCCACTATGCGGACGCTCTCCCCCTTGCGGGCTTGGTAGATTATGGGAGCACCCGGTTTTCCCGAATCCTCGCCCTTCAGTTCAAGGGGGCGGGAGAGGAGATAGGTTCCCCCACATACCTCAACGATAACCCCTCCCTTGGGAAGGCGATTCTCTCTCTTCAATTTGCGAATTTCATCCCTTGCCCTCTCAAGCGTTGCGAATGGACCATCCGTCTTAGAAGGATTGGGAAGGGATAGCCTACCCGACCAGGAATCGTCGCCGGAGGGTGAGACATAAAGGGAAATGATATCCCTCTTCCAAGGTTGGGCAAATGTTTCTCCTAAGCATAGGAGGAGAAGCAACACAACGAGAAAAGACAGGAGAAACCCGTGGAACTTTTCCATAGTCCATCACCTCCGTCTTGCCATTCTCCCTAAATTATCCCGAGTTCAGAACAATCTCTTCCTTCTCCTACTACCGCTTCCCCTGAGGTATATGTTTTCCCTATACTCCTCCCGATCAGTTTGTTGATGCCCCGGCGGACAATTCTTTGAGGGTTGCCCGAGGCAAGAGTTTCAAAATCGTTAGCCATCCTGGCGAGTTTATAAAATAGGCGAGAGAACTTCACTTTGACCACCTCCATTTATCCATTATTCAACAAGACCAAATTTTTATCAAGATCTTCGAGAGAAAGTTGACGAAAGGGGGTAAGGTGGTTACAATTAATAAATTAAACCAGCTGTCTTACTCTTGGACAGTCTCCACCCCAAGAGGCTTGAACAAAGGAGAAAAACTTCTGAAAGGAGAAGAGCCTATGCACACGCGAGAAGCTCTAAGAATAATTCAGGAGATGGCTAACACAGGTAGACCTGTTGTTAGTAGCGGAAGGGCTGTAGAGCAGAACAGGGTGTTCACTTTTGTCGCTAAAGGGTTGGAAGGAAGACCTATAGATTATTTCGAAGGCTTTGATGAAGCTGAGGGGATATGTCACAAGATTAATTCTAAGACAGTGGTGGGGAAATATAGCAGGCATCCCATCACATTGGAGCTCCCTGTCCTTGCTGCGGGTATGAGTTATGGTGCTCTTTCTCTGGAGGCGAAGAAGGCCATTAGCAAGGGAACTGCTTTAGCGGGGACTGCGGATAATACGGGGGAGGGAGGAATGTATCCCGAGGAGCGCGAGCTCGCCAAGATTTTGATCGTCCAATATTCTACCGCGAGATTTGGGGTGACTGAGGAGTATCTAAAAGCTGGCGACGCAATTGAAATAAAAATTGGGCAGGGGGCGAAGCCCGGTCAGGGTGGACTTTTACCGGCGGCAAAGGTTACCGAGTCCATTGCCAGAACGAGAAGCACACCGGAAAAAGAGGTTTTGCCTGGCCACACCCTTCACTCGCCCGCCTATCACCCCGACATCGCTACAATTGAGGATTTGAAAGAAAGGGTAGAGTGGCTGAGGGAGCTTACCGATGGAAAACCCATTATTATAAAACTTGGTGCAGGGGATATTGAAACAGACCTTGCTTATGCTCTCAAGGTAGACCCTGATGTAATAGCCATTGATGGTCGAGAAGGGGCAACCGCTGCTTCCCCACGGGTAATGATAGATGGGGTAGGGATTCCCGCTTTTCCGGCTTTAGTTAGGGCGAGGAGATTCCTTGATGGAGTAAACTGGGAGGAGTTAGGGGTTAGGAAACCCGAACTCTGGATTGCTGGCGGATTCAATCTTGGGGAAGAAGTAGCTGCTGCCCTGGCTCTGGGCGCTGACGCTGTTTTCCTGGGACTTCCCCTGATGATCGCTATGGGTTGTTCCTATTGTCAGAGATGTCACCTTGGGGAGTGCCCGGTCGGAATCGCCAGCCAGATAGAGGACCCCAAGGTAAGGGAGGAGAAGAAGATAAAGCAATTAGATGTTGAAGAAGCCGCTCAGAAAGTTGCCAATTATCTTAAAGCCTTAACCGAAGAGGTGAAAATGATCGCTGGTATATGCGGTCTAGAGGATGTCCATAAGTTAAAGGAGGTTAAGGAAAAGCATTTGAGAGCCTTCGACCCCTACATAGCCAGCAAGGTGGGAATAAAAACCGTTTGGGATGCTTAAAGAAAAGGTATCCCCTACATAGGGAACAAGGATGTTACGGCGGAGGTTTTTCCCTCCGCCGTAACATTTTATATTGAACTATCCTATTCATTTGGTATAATTGTGCTGAGAAAAGTTTGCGGAAGGGGGTTAATTTATGCCCTTGTTCTTAGGAATTGATGTTGGCACTACTTCCACCCGTGTCCTTGCCATAAACGAGAAGGGAGAGATAAAGGCGAGCCTCTCCAAGGAATATCCTATGCTCACGCCCCAGCCTGGCTGGGCGGAACAGGACCCCGAGGATTGGTGGCGGGCAACTGTTGAAGGGATAAGGGAAGCGATTTCCCGGGGGCTTGACCCCAAAGAGGTGAGAGGGATAGGACTTTCCGGGCAGATGCATGGCTCGGTCTTTCTGGATAGGAATGGCAAGGTCATCCGCCCCGCCATCCTTTGGTGTGACCAGCGAACTGCTGAGCAATGCGAGTGGATAACCGATAAAGTGGGCAAGGAGAAGGTAGTGGAATATACTTCCAATCCTGTCCTAACCGGCTTCACCGCCCCAAAGATAATCTGGCTCAGGGATAGAGAACCCCTAAATTTTGAGAAATTAGCCAAGGTTCTCCTCCCCAAAGATTACATCCGCTACCGCCTCACGGGGGAATATGCCAGCGAGGTCTCGGATGCCTCGGGCACAAGCCTTTTTGATGTTAAAAGACGCAGGTGGTCCAAGGAAATGGTGGAGGGAATTGGACTATCTATGGATATCCTCCCCACCGTCTACGAATCCCCCCAGATCACGGGATACATCTCCAAGATTGCCTCGGAGGAGACAGGTCTCCCCCAGGGTATACCCGTTGTGGGAGGAGGGGGAGACCAAGCAGCTGGGGGGGTGGGAGCAGGAGTGGTTGAGAAGGGGAAAATATTCGTCAGTTTGGGGACATCGGGCGTCGTTTTCGCCTTCACGGAGGAGCCCGTAATTGATAAGGGGCTTCGCCTCCATACATTTTGCCATGCGGTTCCCGGCAAATGGCATGTTATGGGAGTAATGCTCTCCGCGGGTGGTTCCTATCGCTGGTTCAGGGATGCACTCGGCGAGCCGGAAAGAACCGTTGCCAGGCTGATAGAGGTCGATGAATACGAGTTAATCAATAGGGAGGCGGAAAAAGCACCTCCCGGCTGTGAGGGATTGATATTCCTCCCCTATCTGACAGGGGAGAGAACCCCCCACGCTGACCCCTACGCCAGAGGCGTCTTCTTCGGCTTAACCTATAGATGCACGAAGGGCTATCTTGCCAGAGCGGTTATGGAGGGCGTCTCCTTCGGTCTGCGGGATTCCTACGAGATTATGAAGGAGATGAACATCCCCGTTGAGGAGATAAGGATGATAGGCGGGGGAGCGAGGAGCCCCCTCTGGAGGAGGATAACTGCCAGCATATTCAATATGCCCAACTATACCCTTAACCTTGAGGAGGGACCTTCCTTCGGCGTCGCACTTCTTGCCAGCGTGGGAGTGGGCTTCTATTCCTCCGTTGAAGAAGCCTGTGAGGCCACCATATTCCTTAAAGATGAGACCAAACCAGTCCCAGAGGAGGTGGAGGTCTACGATAAACTCTACAAGCTCTATCGGGAGCTCTACATTTCCTTGAAGGGACATTTCCGTCAATTAGCCAATCTTCTTTAGAGAAGGGGTGAACTCTATGAGAACTTTGATAGTTTATCACTCCCCTGAGGGAATCTGCGAAAGAATGGCAATGGCGATAGCAAAGGGAGCGGAGAAGAACGGAGAAGTGGTGGTGAAGAGCCTTGAGGAAGCAAGTCCCAAGGAGATGCTGGAGGCGGATGTGATAATCCTTGGCTCTCCCTGCTATTTCGCCAATATGTCCTGGCAGATGAAGAAGTTCATAGATGAATCCGTGGAATTCTACAACTCCTTGAAGGGGAAGAAGGGAGGGTGCTTTGCCTCCTCCGCTACACTGAAGGACGGTAAGGATGCCCTTTTGGCCCTGAGTGTAGCCCTTGAAATTCACGGTATGGAAGTGGAGGAAGGACCACTCTCCGTTGGCGTGCCGGATGAGAACCTTCTCAAGGAGTGCGAGGAATACGGAGAAAGGATAGGGAAAAGCAGATGAAAGCGGTGGTATTTCATAAAACGGAGGATGGGAAGTGGCTACCCACTACCGAGGAGGTGCCCATTCCTCTCCCAAATAGGGGAGAAATTCTGATCAGGGTGGAGTCTTGCGGAATCTGTCAGACGGACCTAACGGTTTCAGCGGGGCGTTTCCGAGACCCAAGATATATTCCTGAGTCCGTCATCTTGGGGCACGAGTTCTGGGGTGAAATAGCGGAGGTAACAAGCACCTGCAACGAAAGAAGGGAGAGATTAGGAATGGAGCCTGTGGAGAAGGGGGATTTAGTTGTAGTTGACCCCAATATCGTTTGTCTTCACGGTGAAGCTCGTAGTTGGCGTAGGGAAGGGGGAACCTGTTCCTTCTGCGAGCAGTTCGTCTCCGCACTCTGCGAAAGAGTCCAGCATATAGGCGTCCACTTCAACGGCGGTTTCGCCCAATACTGCAAGCTTCCCGCTGAACAAGTTGTGAAGCTCCCCGATAGGGATAAGAAATTTTGGTCCCGAAGGGGATACTTCGCCGAGCCACTTGCCTGCATACTTTGGGGTGCGGAAAGGCTTCAACCTCAACCGGGAATGTCGGTGGCAATAATCGGTGCGGGACCAATAGGTAGCCTCTTCGCCCGCCTTATGAGGTTATACCTCCCCTCCCAAGTGATAATTGTTGATGTAGACGATGGGCGATTAAAAACCGCAAGGGAACTGGGAATAGGTGATGCCTATGTGAATTCTCAAAAAGAGGGCGAAGGGAAGATATGGGAACTAACTAAGGGAGAGGGGATAGAATGCGTGATAGAAACGGCTGGGGCTCCTGCGGCCTTGGGCTTCGGGATAAGAATAGCGAGAAAGGGAGGGAAAATCCTCGTCTTCGGCGTCTCACCAATGGGAGCAATGGGAGAAGTGGAGCCATTTGAAATCTACGAGAAACAACTGGAGATAAAGGGCGCCTGTATATACTCCACTACACCTCCCCACAGGCCAAAGCCCATCCAATATTACTTCAAGAAGGCGATAGACCTCCTTAAAAGGGAACTAATCAAGGCAGATGACTTGGTCTTAAGTGAGGAGCATATCCATCCTCCCCAGGAGATCGAGTCCGCCTTTCAACAGATAAGGGATAGAGTGGGGCTAAAACATATCGTCACCTGCTGGAAATAGCAGGGTTAGCTTTCAATTTATAAATCCTTATCTCAGGGAAGGTATAGAGGATATCCTCCGGGACGACCTTGGGGAGGAAGGGGAAGGATAGACCCAAAAAGCGAAGTTCTCGTTTGAAGACCCGCTCAAGTTTGTATCTCTGCTCCAAAGTTTGCCAGAATTCCACCGCTGAAGGGCGTTTCAACCTCAAGGGATGGATGTATTCCAAGTTTGAGACGATGAAATATTGAGGAGAAAGATCAAGAAGTTTCTCCCTGTCCCATCCTATGATGCTCACCCGCCAGGGGGCTCTCTCAGCCCAGTTTAGGAAATCGCCCTTGCTCATTGTCCCTCCATTATAGGGGATGAAGGCGGGCGTATAGAACCAGGGGGTTTGAAGTAAGCCCACCTTATCGCCCTGCTTAAGATTCTCCCTCAACCATCTTCCCCCGCTATCCCTCGGATCCTCCCCCAATAGACTGCCAAGGTAGGCGAGCGATAGGAGGAAGGTGTAAAGGAAAAGGAGGATAAAGATGAAAAGGCAGATTTGCCTCAAAAGGTGCTTCCGGGGAGGGAAGAAGGGGCGAGCGGAGAGAAGGAGCAGGAAGGGAAGGAGGGGTATGAGATAGCGAGCGAAGCGGACATTGGAAAAGCTGATGAGTAAGTAATAGGGGATGACGAATGATAAAAGGAGTAAATCGGGTGGGGAATGCCTGATGAGCGCCCAAAGGGTGCCGATGAGCAGGGCGAAGAAGAGGGGGATGCCGAGGGTGAAGAGGAGCGTGCGGAGGTTATAGAGCCAACCCGGACCGGTGTTCAGGAAGAGGTCACCATGCCCTAAGCGAGTATGCTTAAGTTCGTAGAGGAAATCCTGTCTGAACTTGGGGAAGTTCATAATGCTTCCGGGGCAGCCGAGGAGAAAGCCGAGGATGACCCCAAAGGTGAGGAAAGCCAGTCTTTTAGAGGAGAATCCCCCCTTGAGGAGCAGGAAGAAGAAGGGAACGACTGCGAGGAGGGCATTATATTTAGTAGCGGTGGCCAGACCGCAGAAGAAGCCTCCCCAAAGGAAGTAGGTGTCCTTCGCTTTGTTCAAAAGCAGAGCGGAGAAAAGTAGAGAAAGGGAGAGGAAGAAGGTGGTGGGCACATCCACAGCGGTATAGTGGGAGTGGACCATAGGGAGGGGAGCAATGGCTAAAAGATAGGCGCCCGCCCTTGCCACATCTTCGTCGTAAATCCGCCTCCCAATTTGGTAGATAATCCAGACCGTCCCCGCTCCCATAAGTGCCGAGGCTATCCGTCCAAGAAGGATCATCTTCGCCAGTTCCTCGTAAATTGCTCCCCCCGCTATGAATCCCCATAATATTCCCAGCGTGTTGAGGAAAGACACCAGGAAGATATAGAGACTGCCGTAGTTGTAGAACTTTGTATCTAATTGGAGGCGGAAGATGTCAACATTTTGTGCGGCGCCGATTATCAATATTTCATCAGGATGGTAGGAAAAGTAGTGCCACTGATTGGGTAAGCCCCATTTTATCCCAATGAGGCGGAGGAGAAGGGCGAGTAAGACCGCTCCCCAGGGGGAAAATTCAAGTTTTCTCCTCATCCTTCGCCAGCATCCCTCTCTGGATCAGAAAGCATATGCCAAGGCTCATAATCAAGTCTCCCGGGCTGAATACATTCCTGCGGGGAAGTATGTAGAGGTCTATGTTTTCCAAGATGAAGCGGGGTGGCCAGGGGATATAATCGGAGAGGAAGAAGAGGGGATCGCCACCCTCGGATAGTTTATAGCGGTAGTATCCCCCTCGCTCCATAGCATTGAGGAACTTTTCCTCCGCCATAATATAGCGGAGGGCAGGACGATAAATCGGCATCTTGCCCCCGTTAACCCCTATGACTAAAAAATTCAGGAAAAGCCCCAAAGCAACAAGGGACATCTCCCAATAATGGCAGTTGAAAATGGGCCAGAGGAATAGAGGAACGAAGGAAATAGTATAAAGGAAAGGGACGAGGAATACATCGCCCCTTTCCCAACTATAATGAAGGATAAAAGCAGAGAGTTGGAGAAAGAAGGCTATGTAGAGGAGGTAAAAGCCACGGAGGTGGAGATGGAGGGAATTCCTTATCCTCCCTTTACGGAGCCAACCTATAACGAGGGAAAGGAGGAGCATTTGGATGGACATATCTTGACCCTTATTTCCTATATGTCATCACGGATTCATCATAAGTTGGGACGATTGTAGCGCCGGGAGGGACGATAAGGAAAGCCTCCTCGTCTAAATCAAAATTAGAGAATCTCTCTAATAAAGCCCAACTTCCCAGCAGATTTTCATATTGCCATTGGTTTTGCTTAGCAAGGGAAGCAACATACTCCTCATATTCCTTTTCATCCTCAAGACCCATAGAGATGAAAACAGCCCTATTATATCTTCTCTGCCACTCTCCCATAACCTCCATAATATACCTTGCGTTATCCTCTCCATACTTCTCCACCAGAGCTCTGTATTCCAGTTCCTTAAGGGAGGCATCTTGGATGCTATCCTTGCGTTGCTTTTGCCCCCTTCTTTCCAACCAACCCCGAGAATAGTAGTATGTTCCCGGTTGAGAGAAGAACTGTTCAAGGTAGCGTTTCTTTGAGCCGAGGTAGAGGGTGATGCAGTCGTGGGCGCGGGGTATAACGAGGGGAATGGAGGGAGCGGAGAGGTTGGCGGTAGCGTTCCCACATAAACCGTAGCCGAGGAGAATGTAAGTGTAACCGTCGCTTACCGCATCCACTCTTTCCTGAAGTTCACGGCGAAGGAGGTCGGGATAATCGTGAAGGTCCTTGGTAACGAGTTCTATATCAATGGTATGAGGGGAATGAGAGGCGAGGAGATAGAACTCCCTTGCCAAAACTTCACAGGCGATGAGTTTCAATCTCATAGGAAAAAGTATAAGAGAAAAGAAGGGGAAAGCAAACGATTTTTTGCCCTTTGCCTCTAATCTGGGTAAAATAGATAAAAAACAGCGAAAAGGAGGAAGAAATGATATGATAAAGGTCCTCGTTTGTGGCGCCTCGGGAAGAATGGGGCGGGAAGTGGTGAAGGCCGTAGCGAGGGAAGAGGGCTTGACCCTGGTGGGAGCGGTAGATATTAGAGATATAGGGAAGGACGCTGGCGAGCTCGCAGGTATAGGGAGCATAGGTGTAGTTATCGAGGATGACTTGGAAGAGGTGCTCAAGCGTGCTTCACCGGATGTGATGGTTGACTTCACAACACCCGCCAGCGTCAAAAATAACATCAGGAAAGCTATGGAGAACAGGGTTGTGCCTGTTGTGGGGACAACTGGTTTGAAGAACGAGGATATTGAGGATATAAAAAGATGGGCAGAGGAATTGGGCGTTGGTGCTTTCATCGCCCCTAATTTCTCCCTCGGCGCCAACCTTATGATGCAGGTGGCGAAGCAAATTGGCAAATACTTTAAGGCGGTGGAGATCATAGAACTCCATCACGATAAGAAATTGGACGCCCCCTCGGGAACCGCTATAAGAACTGCCCAGCTCCTAAGCGAGGGAGAGGTGATGCCCTCTCTTGAAGAGGGGCAACCTTCAAGGGGAGATACAAGGTGGGGGATAAGAATCCATAGCGTGCGTCTTCCCGGCTTAGTAGCGCATCAGGAGATAATCTTCGGCGGTCAAGGGGAAACCCTAACCATTCGCCACGATGCTCCCTCCCGTGAGTGCTATATGCCGGGCGTTATAACGGCGATAAGGAAGGCAGTGGGGTTAAAGGAAGTCATCGTCGGCTTGGACAAATTACTCGGATTGTAGAAGGAGATGAGGAATATGAAGGGCTATAACATAGCTGTAGTTGGTGTGGGCGCTGTGGGAGAGGAACTACTGCGTGTCCTCTCACAAACCTCTCTGCCAATAAACGATATAAAGGTGCTCGCCCGCGCAAGCCGCGAGGTAGAAGTGGAGGGGAGAACCTACTCGGTCAGGGAGACAAAGCCGGAGGAATTTGATGGTGTGGACATAGCCCTTTTTGCGGGAACGGAGAGGGCGAGCGAGCTCTTCGCAAAAGAGGCTGTGAAGAGGGGGGCTATAGTTATAGATAACTCGGCGACTTTTCGCTTAGAAAGGGATGTCCCCTTGGTGGTCCCCGAGGTGAACCCCGAGGATTTGGATTGGCATAAGGGACTGATCGCGAATCCCAATTGCTCCACAATTCAGATGGTTGTGGCTTTAAAGCCCCTCTACGACCGCTCCCGCATAAGGAGAATCTTCGCCGCCACTTATCAGGCTGTCTCGGGCACGGGAAGGGACGCCATAGCGGAACTTCGCCAGCAGTCCCTCTTACAGTTGGTGCATTCTGAGGAAGTGAAGATGACCTATGCCTATCCCTACCGCATCGCCTTCAACCTCATTCCCCAGATAGGTTCCTTCAACGATTTGGGATATACAAGCGAGGAAATGAAGATGGTTCAAGAGACGCATAAAATACTTCACGACCCCGAGATAAAGATAACAGCGACCTGTGTGCGTGTTCCAGTTTTCAACTGCCATAGTGAGGCGGTTTACATAGAGACGGAGGAGAAGATAACCGCTGAGGAGGCGAGGGAGATTCTCCGGAGAGCCCCCGGCATTAAGGTGATAGACGAGCCTTCCCCCCTTTCCGGGAGGAGTTATCCTATGCCGATCGATGCAGATGGCAGGGACGAGGTATTCGTGGGGAGAATAAGGGAGGACCCCTTTGTTGAGAGGGGGCTACACCTTTGGATAGTAGCGGATAACCTCCGCAAAGGGGCGGCGCTCAACGCCGTGCAGATAGCGGAGGAGATGCATCGGCGGGGATTATTAGGGAAATAGAAACCAGGTGCGCCTCAGGGGACCAATTTGGCTGATGCAACCGATTCCCTATTTCGGTGAGGAATTAGAGGGGGAATGGATTTGGGAACCGAAGGTGGATGGCTGGCGGATGCAGGTGATAAAATATGAGGATGGAAAGGTGGAGATTTGGGGGAGGAGATTGGAGCGTCATCCCGATTGGACGCCTCGCCTCCCCTATATCGCCCAAATGGCGGAGAAACTCCTCCCCCCTGGCACCCTCCTCGATAGCGAGCTTGCCCATCCAGCTGGGAGAAGATATATCCCCTCCCTCTTCACACAAAAGGGAGCAAAGGAGGCACAAGTTCTCCTCTTTGATGTAGTTTTTCTAAAGGGAGATTTTCTCGGCGATTTGCCCTTGAGTAAAAGAAAGGATATCCTCCTCTCCCTTGATATAACTCCTCCCTTTCTCATCCTTCCCTATAAGCCTGTGGAGAACCTCATAATTCATCTAAGGGAAGCGGTGGAAGGAGGGAGCGAGGGTATAGTGCTTAAGAATCTTGCCTCTCCCTATTTGGTGGGGAAGGAAGCCCCTATGGCAACGGAAAACTGGCGAAAGTTAAAGGCTTAAGAACTTTGGCTGGAATGTTTTCCAGATACAAGTTCGGTCCATTTCTTCGCTAATTCGTCCCTGCGAGGTTTATAGATGGTCTCGTAAAAGTATCTTTGGGATAGGAGGACACCCTTATCGTATTGTCTACATATATTGAGGGCTTCTTCCCAAGCTTGGGAGAATAGTTCGCCGAAGCGAGAGGCTATCTGCTTCTGGAAAGCTCTCTCATCTTGTATCTCCTTGCCGATGGTGAACAACAATTTACCTTCCACCTCCACACTGTAAGCCATCTCATCTCCCAGATGATAAACACCGAAGGTTTTCCTCATTTCCTCTAACTCCTCCCTTCTTTTATAAGGGAAGAGTTCTTCCAAGCGGGGAGGGGGTAAGGCTTTTTTGAAGCCCTTTTTAGCAGCAGCGTAAAATATTGCCCTATTGAGACCCCAACTGTAAGCGGACTCCAACGGTAAGCCCAAGATGTGCGCCCTTGCCGCCTGAAGAAGCGCCATAACTTGGAATCTGCCCACTGCCATTACGCATCCCTCCTTTTCCACTATTTTAAGCATTTTGGATTAAAGGGTAAATGGTAAGGAAATAATATTCTCGATCATAAGTTTCCTTGCTTTTCCCCCCAAGGGGTGTATAATTCCTATTTGATTGTTTTGCAGGAGCCAAGATATTTGGAGGTGATGAGATTTGCTATCTAAAGCTAAGTTCCTCAGTTGGTTAGGTCTTATTTCCGGCCTTGCTATGGCGCAGGGGGAAGCGGTTGAGCTTCCTCCTATGAGCGGGCAACATCTCGCCATTCTTTATGTAGTGCTTGCCTCCGCCATCATAGCCCTTTTGTATGGTGCCTACCTAAGGGCAAAGGTGTTAAGGCAGGAAGCGGGAGCGGAGGAGATGATCGATGTTTCCTCCGCTATCCAGGAGGGGGCAAGGGCTTACCTCTCCCGCCAGTTCAAGGCCCTCGTCATCTTCATCATAGTGATAACAGTGGGGCTCTTCTTCGTCTACCGTCCCGTCTATTCCGACAACATCTTTATTCCCATAGGCATAGCGCTCGCCTTCCTTTTGGGTTCCCTCGCTTCTTTCAGTGCTGGCTATGTAGGTATGACCTTGGCTGTGCAAGGGAATGTAAGGGTGGCGAATGCTGCACTTCACTCCTTCAAAAAGGCTTTGGAACTCGCTTTTCAGGCGGGGACTGTATCGGGAATGTTCACCGTGGGCTTGGGGCTTTTAGGAGCGACTTTGATTTTCCTCATCTTCAAGGAGAATGCGATGAAGGTATTGGTGGGGTTCGGGTTTGGCGGTTGTCTTGTAGCCCTATTTATGAGAGTGGGGGGTGGAATATACACGAAGGCGGCCGATGTGGGGGCGGATCTTGTGGGGAAAGTTGAGGCGGGAATCCCCGAGGATGACCCCCGCAATGCGGCGGTAATCGCCGATAATGTGGGCGATAATGTGGGAGACTGCGCTGGTATGGCTGCGGATGTTTTTGAGTCCTACGAGGTCACTCTTGTAGCGGCGATCATCCTCGCCGTTGGCTGTCTTGCCGACCCCGCCTTCCGCCAGCATTACGCAAACCCCACTCTTTTCGCCCTCCAACTCGTCCTCTTCGCCCTTATGGTGAGGGCTGTCGGCGTCTTCTCCTCAATCATCGGCACATGGTCTGTGCGGGGAAGGGATGAGGCGATAGGGGACCCTATGCGTCCCATATCCATAGGTTACTGGACTTCCGCACTCGTTTCCGTCCTCGGCTTCTTCCTCCTCTCCCATTTCTACCTCCACGATATCCGCTTCGCCATAGCCTCAACGGTGGGCATACTCCTCGCCCTCGCCTCAATGGCGCTCACAAACTATTTCACCCACCCCGATAAGAACCCCACGACGGAGACCGCTTACTCCACGCGCACAGGGGCGGCAACTATGCTCCTCACGGGGATGGCAAGCGGGATAGAGAGCTCCGTCTGGGCAATCCTCTCCATCTGCGCCACGATAATCCTTTCTATGGTGATCTTCCCAGAGAGCATCGCCCTTGGCGCCTACGGCATAGCCCTCGCTGGTCTGGGACTTTTAACAACCACGGGGTTCATCCTCGCTATGGATACCTATGGACCGATAACGGATAACGCTCACGGCATATTCGAGATGTCCGGAGTCCGCCCTCCCGAGGGTTCTCAGGCGGATAGGTTCATCGCCTGGCTGGACGCTATAGGAAATACCACCAAGGCTCTTACCAAGGGATTGGCTATAGCAACCGCTGTGATAGCGGCGATATCGCTCTTCCGCTCCTTCACAGAGGAGGCTCACCTATTGGAAGTGGGAATCCAGGTGAATATACCCGCGGTGTTCGTCGGACTACTCATCGGGGGAGCTGTTCCTTTCCTCTTCTCCTCCTTCGCAATAAAGGCGGTGGGGAGAGCTGCTTTCAAGATAGTGGAGGAGGTTAGGAGGCAATTCAGGAGCATTCCCGGCTTGATGGAGGGGAAGGCAAGACCCGAGTATGGGCGATGCGTTGACATAGTTACTGCGGAAGCACAAAAGGAGTTGCTCGGTCCCGCCATTTTAGCAATAGCGACACCGATATTCGTTGGCTTCAGCCTGGGAGCTGGTGCACTGGGCGGATATCTCGCTGGGGCGATATTGACTGGTCAACTTCTGGCGGTGTATATGGCTAACACGGGGGCGATTTGGGACAACGCCAAGAAGAAGATAGAGGATGGGTATTTAGGAGGGAAGGGAACGGAATATCATAAATCCGCCGTTATAGGGGATACAGTAGGGGATCCCCTTAAGGATACCGCTGGTCCCGCCATCAATCCTTTGATAAAGGTTATGAATCTGGTGGGTATATTGATGGCGCCCATCGTTATAAAGGAGCTCCCTGTGGGGTTGAGAGCGGGAGTTGCTATTGTGGCCGTTTTGGCTTTAGTTGTAGCGGTTTGGATGAGCAAGCGTGGCGGTTTAGCGGAGGAGGCTCGCAGGATAAGAGAGGCTCCCGCTGCTGGTAACCCAAAAGAGGAATGAAAGAAACCGATTTTGTTGAATAAGGGAGAAAGGGAAGGGGAAAAAGCGAGGGAAAGGACTGTGAGAGTGGCTAAAGCTGCTCTCACAACTACTGCCCTCTTACTCCTTGCCCGAATACTGGGCTTCCTCCGAGAGGTAGTAATAGCGAAGTTATTCGGGGCAACGAGGTTGGTGGATATCTATGTCGCTGCCTTCACCATCCCGGACATCCTCTTCTTCCTCCTCTCGGGAGGTGCTCTCTCCTCCGCCTTTGTCCCCGTGTATACTCAATACCTAGCCGAGGGTAAAGGAGAAGAAGCGAAAAGGATTCTTTCCAGCCTTCTTTCCCTCCTTTTCCTTTCCCTCCTTTTTATGATAGGGATCGCCGAAATTTTCGCCTACCCCCTGGTGAGGATGGTGGTCCCTCGTTTTCCCCCCTCCGACCTTGCCTATTGCGTATTCCTCACCCGCCTTATGCTCCCTTCCGTTATGTTCTTCGTGCTGGGGGGGATCTTTACAGGAGCAGCCTATTGTCATCAACGATTTTTCATCCCTGCGATGAGCGGAGTAATATACAACCTTTTCATCATTATGGGAGGGCTCTTACTCGGTCCCACCTTGAAGGTGACGGGGCTCTCCGTTGGCGTGGTGCTGGGCTCTTTCATTGGTAATTTCCTTATACAAATTTGGCATATTCTACGAATAGGTGTGAGGCCTTCCTTCCTTTTGGATTATCGCCACCCGGGGGTGGTGAAGGTATTCCTCCTGATGTTTCCCATAATTTTCAGCCTTTCCGTTTCCCAGGTGACGGTTGTGATAAACAGGGTCTTAGCCTCTGGTTTGGGGGCGGGAGCAATAGCGGGGCTCAACTATGCTAATAGGCTCACCCAATTCCCCCTGGGGATTTTTGGACAGGCATTGGGGATAGCAGTCTTCCCCACACTCTCCGCCCTCGCAGCGGAGGGGAAGTTGGAGGAGTTGAGGCGAACATCCTCCCTCGCCATAAGGACCCTTTTCTTCCTCAATGTCCCTTCCGCCATCTTCTTCTTACTTTTCGGCATATCAATTGTGCAATTCGTCTATCAAAGGGGAGTCTTCACCTATCAAGATACCCTTATGACAGCCCCAATCCTTGCCTTCTATGCCATAGGGCTTCCCGCTCTTTCCGCCAATCAAATCGCTAATCGCACATTCTATTCCCTTCAAGATTCTATTACTCCCCTTCTCTCCGGCGTAGCCTCTGTTGTCCTCTGTGCTATTTTGAATGTGCTCTTCGTAGGACCTCTCGGGGTTAAAGGGTTAGCTCTCGCCTCCTCCATATCCGCTTACTTCAACACCCTCCTCCTTCTCTTTTTCCTCAGACCGCGCCTACATAGTGTAGAGGGAAGAAAACTCCTCGCCTCCTTCCTAAAAGTAACGCTACTCTGCCTCGCCGTTTCCCTCCCCTTCTATTTCCTTTTTTCCCATAACCCCTTCGGGAGAGGAATGCGAGGAGCGGTCACGGAGATAGCAATCATCCTCCTCTGCATCACCCCACTTTACCTCCTCCTCTGCTCCCTTCTTCATCTTGAGGAATGGGATTTCGTTAGAAAATCATTGGTGAGGAGAAGGTTATCCAAAGGGCAAGAGGTATAATTCCTCCCCTTCTATAACCAATTTGAGTTTCCAGAAGGGGTATTTTCTTGCGAACTCCTCCGCCTTTCGGGAGAATTTTTCATCTATATGATGGGCAAAGGAAAATGAACGAGCGAGGGGATGTTTTATTATCATTATGAGCATAGGGATAAATCCCCTTGATTCCGCCTCAAAAAGAGCGAGTAGTTGGTGATAACCCCTTTTCGTTGGCGCGTCAGGGAAATAGGAGGTATCCCCCTCCAAAAGCGTGCTACTTTTCTGCTCCACCAGGAAGACCCCCCTCTCCGCCTCCACCATATAATCCAACCGCACCCCCTTAGCATTCCCTGTTTTCCAAATCGGCGCCCTCGTCCAACTTTTAACCCTTCCCATAAAAGGGAAACCCCCTCCCTTTCTCCACTCCTCTTCTAAAAGCCTTTCTCCCACGAACGAATCTACCACAACCATATATCCTCTGTCTTCTATCCCGAACAACCTATAGCCCAGTTTGCGGTTAACGGGCAAAAGATAGGCGATGTTTCCCTCTATCAAAAGGTTGCTCAACCTTCCCGTGTTTGCGATATGCGCCAGTTCTCTTCTCCCTTCGACTTCCACCTCCCCCACGAACCTATTCAATCTGCGGAGGAAAATCCCCTTCTCAAGGTGGGGAAGACGCATTCAATCACCTTCCAGGCGAGCGTAAGCCATCCGCAAGCCCGCCTCGAGCGTGTTCGCTCCCTCTTCCTTATGAATTCTCAGAAGCTCCCCCACCCTTTCCTTAATTCCCTTTACCCTTTCCTTCGCTCTTTCAAGGGTGAAATTTCCCTCCATTTCCACGGAGAGGCTTATTATACCTCCCGCATTGGCTATGAAGTCGGGGATATATAGGATGCCCATTTTCTCCAGGAGATAGACATCCTCGTCCTTTTCTAATTGATTATTTGCCCCTCCGCAGATTATTTTGCATCTCAGTTGGGGTATAGTTCCCTCGTTGATTACCCCTCCCAGGGCGCAAGGGGAAAGGACATCACAGGGTTGGAAGAGGATTTCTTGGGGAGGGAAGATTTCCACGCCCCTACTTCTCGCCCATTCGCATCTTTCCTCTATAGTATCGCTTCCCAGGACTCTTGCTCCTTTTGAAAGTAGCAGTTCAGCAAGGTTTCCCCCAACCTTACCCAAGCCTTGAATGGCTACCGTTTTACCCAAAAGGGATGGGGAGCCGTAGAGGAATTCAAGGGCAGTTTGGATGGAATAGAAAACACCTAAAGCGGTATAAGGGGAGCAATCTCCCATTCCTCCCATATATTCGGGTAGACCGACGACATACCTCGTTCGCTGGGCTATCACTGCTAAATCCTGGGATGTTATGCCGATATCCTCAGCAGTTATGTAAGTGCCCCCCAGTGATTGGACGAAATCGCCGAGGGCTAAGAGGAGTTCTTCGGATTTATCCTTATTGGGATCTCCTATCACGACGCATTTTCCCCCACCAAGATTCAGGCCAGCGGCGGCGCTCTTCAAGCTCATAGCTAAGGAGAGGCGTAGGGCATCCTCAAGCGCTTCCTCTTCGGAGGAGTAGTTCCACATCCTTATTCCGCCACAAGCGGGGCCCAGCTTCGTGCTATGGATGGCTATTATTGCCCTCACTTTGTCCTTCCAACCGAAAGCAACGAACTCATGTTTCTCAAGTTTGATCTTCTCCAAAACCACCATATCGACCTCCTCTGAAATTTTACTACCCCACTTTACCAATTTCAAGAGATTTACCTTTTGTTAAATAAGGGAAAAAGGGAAAGTAACCCCTTTTCTAAATTATTCAAACAAAACAACCTTAAAAATACTTGCACAATTTTAAATATTATGTTATCATTATAATTGCAAAACCTCCCCTCTTGGGTGGGTTAAAAATAAAGAAGGAGGGATTTATATGCTAAGGAAGTGGCTATCGGTGTTGTTGGAGAGGCTACTCTCTCTCGGAGGGAGTATTGTAGCCTCCTATTGACCTTGGCACTGGGGGTCTCCCTCTCCTGGGCGGACCCCATCCTGGTGGAGTTACATGCTCGCGGGTGTCCCGACTTAACTGCTTTTCCCCAATACTGGCCGTGCGTCAAAGGTGGAACAGTTGCTGGAGGGGTAGAGTTCCATATCATCGCCAATTTCAGTTCCCCCGTAACGGGATTCACAGTTGACTCAGTTGACATAACGGAGCAGACAAATGTTCACGAGCCCCAGCATTATCACTCCGATGGTCCATTGAGCACGACGACTTACAGTTCACCCCCCTATGATGTTTGCTCCTCTCCCCCCACAGGTTATCAAGTTTGGGTAGTCTGCACGCTCAATCCCCCCTTCTCCACCTTC